>DASRQZ010000081.1:0-8679 GCA_035696125.1 Polyangia bacterium | reverse complement strand
GACCCGCGCGTACCAGGCGGTGATCGCCGCGCGCCCCGCCGTCGGATCGGCGGGGCTGCGCTCCTTCACCGTCTGCAGCACGCCGGCGGCTGCCAGGTCGGCCAGCGAGAAGTCGCCGGCCAGGTAGTCGCGCCGCGCGAGGACGCCGTCGAGCACTCCCATGAGGCGCTCCATCTTCCTGGTGGCGGCGTCGCCGATCCAGCTCACCCGCTTGTCGGGCGCGCCGACCACCTTGTGGATGTAGATGTCCAGGTAGGCCTGGTAGAGGCCAGTCGACGAGAAATCGCACCACTGCAGCACACGCGCCCGCGTCTGGCGCGCGGTGATGCCGCCGTCGCCGGCCGGCGGCAGCAGGCGCGCCTCGGGGAACTTTTCACCCAGGTACCAGAGGATGGCGTCGGACTCGGCGAGCACGAAGTCGCCGTCGACCAGCACCGGGATCTTGCCGTGCGGGTTCAGCGCCAGCAGCTCGGGCCGCTTCTGCTCGCCCGCGTTCAGGTCGACCGCGCGGTACTCGTACTCGGCGCCCGCCTCGGCCAGCGCGGCGCGCAGCTTGAATGTATTGGGGGAGCGGCGGTTCACGTGCGCGTAGAGCGTGAGCATGGCGGGGGAATCGAGTTTTCTCGTCAAGGTCGGGTCAGGAAACGAGCCAGGATGGTCTTGATACCTTCTCTGGGAAAACGCATGGTGACCTTCATGTTCGCGCCCGACGACTGCCAGGCGCGCACCTCACCGACACCGAACTGCGGGTGGCGCAGCTTGTCGCCGACCTGCAGGCCGCTGGCCTCACCCGCGGGCGCCCCGTCGGCGTCGTAGTGGACGACGATCTCGCCGGGAGCGGCGCGCGGCCCGGCCGGCGGGCGTGGGCGTAGGCCGCTGCGCGTTCCGGTGGCCGCCCGCCCCCGCTCGACACCGGGGTCCTCGTCGCGGCTCCAGCGTCCGCCCCACGGACCCTGACCCTCGCTGTCGCCGTAGCCGCCGCGGTACTCGTGCGGGCGTTCCATGACGATGGCGTCGATGATGTCGGCGGGCAGCTCGCGCAGGAACCGGCTGGGCACGCCGGGCAGCTCCTGGCCCGACAGCCGGCGCCGGCGCACCCGCGACAGGTGCAAGCGGGTGCGCGCCCGGGTGACGGCGACGTAGCACAGGCGCCGCTCCTCCTCGACCGCCGAGTCGTCGTCGACGCTGCGCGCGTGCGGAAAGATGCGCTCCTCGAGGCCGGTGATGAACACAACCGGGAACTCCAGCCCCTTGGCGGTGTGCACCGTCATCAATGACACCGCGCCCTTCTCGGGGTCGTAGCCGTCGACGTCGGAGGCCAGCGCGATGCGCTCGAGGAACCCGGACAGCGTCGGCTCCTCGGCCTCGCGCTCGTACTCGCGCATCTGGCCGATCATCTCGAGCAGGTTCTCGATGCGCCCCTCGGCCTCCAGCGTCGACTCCGCCGCCAGGGCGTCGCGGTAGCCGGTCTCTTCCAGGACCTTCTCCGCCAGATCGGCCGGCCCCAGGCCGGCGCCGCCCGCGCGCAGCTGCTTCATCAGCGTCACGAAGGCCGCTACCTTCTTGCGCGGGCCAGCGCCCAGGATGCTGTCGTCGCTGGCGCTGAGCTCGATCGCCGCCCAGGCGGTCATCTTGCGCGCGCCCCGCTGCGCCAGCGGCAGCTCGGCCTGGGTGCCGGGCGCGCTTGCGCCGCCGCCAGCCTGGTCGCCGCTCTCGGGCGCCCCGGTGTAGATGATCTCGCTGATCTTGTCGATGGTGGCGGTACCGATGCCGCGCGCGGGGACGTTGATGATCCGCTGCAGCGCCAGCCCGTCGTCGGGGTTGGCGATCGCGCGCAGGTAGCAGATCAGGTCCTTGATCTCGGTCCGATCGAAAAAGCGCGTGCCCCCGACCACCACGTAGGGCAGGTTGTGGGCGCGGAAGGCGTCTTCCAGCACGCGAGACTGCGCGTTGGTGCGGTAAAAGACCGCGAAGTCGCGCGGGCTCATCCCCTCCTGCAGCCCCGCCGCCACCCGCCCGGCGACGAACTCGGCCTCGTCGCGCTCGGTCTCGCCCTCGAACATCACGATGCGCTCGCCGTCGCCCGCCTCGGTGAAGAGTCGCTTGGGCCGGCGCTCGGTGTTGCAAGCGATGATCGCGTTGGCGGCGCGCAGGATGTGGCTGGTCGAGCGGTAGTTCTGTTCCAGCTTCACGACGCGCGCGCCGGCGTGGTCGCGTTCGAAGTCGAGGATGTTGCGGATGTCCGCGCCGCGCCACTTGTAGATCGACTGGTCCTCGTCGCCGACCACGGTGATGCTGCCCGTGCGCCGCGACAGGCAGCGCACCAGCCGGTACTGCACACTGTTGGTGTCCTGGAACTCGTCGACCAGCACGTGGTCGAAACGCTCGGCGATCTCGTGCGCGGTGGGCGTGTCGCCCAGGCACAGCTGCAGCGCCGCCAGCAGCAACCCACCGAAGTCGGTGGCGTTGGCGCTCGCCATGCGCTCTTCGTACAGCTTGTAGGCTTTGGCGACCACGTCTTCGAAGTAGTCGTTCGACTGGAAGGACGCCGCGGTGATGCCCTGGTTCTTGGCACGGTCGATCGCCGACAGCACCTGGCGCACCGGAAACATCCGCTCGGGCACCTTGAGGTCGGTCAGCACCCGCCCGAGCAGCCGCTTCTGATCGTCGTCGTCATAGATGACGAAGTCCTTGCGCAGCCCGACCGCCTGCCCCCACTGGCGCAGCAGGCGCGCCGACACCGAGTGGAACGTCCCCACCCACAGGCCGCCGCTGTCGTGGCGCACGAGCTGCCCGACCCGCTCGCGCAGCTCACCGGCCGCCTTGTTGGTGAAGGTCACGGCCAGGATGCGCCGGGGCTCGGCGCCGGCCGCGACCAGCCGCGCCAGCCGGTAGGTGATCACCCGGGTCTTGCCCGAGCCGGCGCCCGCCACCACCAGCAGCGGCCGCCCCGGATATGTCACCGCCTCCAGCTGCGGCGGGTTGAGCTCCTTGGCCAGCGCTTCACGCGTGAACCGCCCGGTCATGGGTTCGGTCAGGGCGCTCGCGGTGCGGCCCGCTTCGCCGCCCCCTTCCGACGGTGGGACGGCGGCGCGCGCGTGGGGTCCGGCCTGCATCGCCGCTACTTTGTCAGAGTGCGCGCGAACATTCGAGACCGAATCTCCTGCTGCTGGTGCAGGTGCTCGACCTGGCGCGCCTCACCGCCGAAGCGGCACTCGATCGCTAGCCTCCCAGGAGGCCCAAACGGTTTGAAAGCTGGTCCACCACGCCTCGATGGGCCTCTGGCTTCGGGCCTCGGACCTCCAGTGAAGATCCTGCAGAGGTCTGAGGCCCGAGGCCCGAAGCCCTCAACCGGGTGATGAGGGCATTCAAACCGTTCGGTGCTCTAGCCGTTGGCCGAGGCCGGACGGTCCCAGAATCGCGTCCAGCACTCCTCGCAGCGGTAAAGGCGCATGCGGCGGAACACCCACGAGATCAAGCCCACCGCCCACGACACGCGCGAAGAACGGTGAATCTCGGTGCTGCCGCAGGACGGACAGACATGCCCCCCCGAAGTCGTCTGCATGTTACATCCCAGAATCTATGCCGGCAGACCGCAGATGCCAGCGGGTCCAGGTCGAATTAACCAAGACGAAACTTTCGCTCCGGAGCGTCGCACCCCGCACGCCGGATCGGGATCAGCCCCGACGCCCGCGATGTGACAGGAGTCACCGCCCCGGCATTTCGGAGCGGCGCGCGCGCGCCAGGATGATGCCGGAATAGCCCTGGGCCAGGTGCTCCGGCGTCTCCCGCACCTCGACGGCGACGCTACCCTGCACAAAATCCTGTTCGAGGATGGCCTGCAGGTCGGCCTCGTCGATGTTGGCGGCGGTGAACTGGCGATTGCCGACCCGGTAGCGCCGGCAGTGGCGCAGCGATGACGTCAGCATCAGGCCACCCGGAGCCACCAGCGAGGCGATGTGGCGCGAGTAGCGCGCCCACACGGCCTTGTCGTCGGTGGCGGAATCGGCGCAGAACGGGCTCAGCACGGTGGCAAAGCGGCCGCGAAAGCTTGGCCCCATCGGATCCTCGCGCCCGGCGTCGGCCTGCACCAGGCCGGAGATACGCCCGCGGATCTGCTCCATGCGCGCCGCGATCTCGCCATCGCTCGGCTCGGCGCCGGTCTCGCACGCCAGGGTGTAGCGCACGAAGGGGACCCAGTCATGCGCGTCAGCGGCGCGCACACGCCAGCGCTCGATCTCGTCCAGGTTTCGTGGCAGGTAGTCGGCCAGGTAGAGCTCCGTCGCGCGCTCCGCGGTGAGGAACACGTGATGCAGCGTGGG
Organism: Polyangia bacterium; assembly: GCA_035696125.1. GTDB lineage: Bacteria > Myxococcota_A > Polyangia > Fen-1088 > Fen-1088 > DASRQZ01. Next base: position 4,357 of record DASRQZ010000081.1, on the reverse strand, counting down.
CCCGCATCCGAAGCAGACCACCGGCCCCTCGGGCGCGGCGCGCATCTGCTCGACGAAGTAGCGGATGGTATGGCGCTCGTCCTCCTGCAACGAGCTGTAGTAGTCGCGCAGGTAGTCGCGCGGCAGCCACTCGTCGAAAGCATCCTTCGCCATCGGTGAAGCCTCTCGGTCCCGAGGTGAGCAGGACCAGCGCCACCTTAGCGCAGTCGCCCGCTCCCCGTCGAGCGCCAGCCAAGCTGACACGCTGACGCTGAAAATGCTGAAATGCTGAAACGATCGGTTGGCATTTTTCTTCCCGGCGGATCCGCTCTTCCGTGGTCGTTCTTCGGCGCTCGGGATGCGCGCCACTGTGCACTTTTCCGTCGGTGAGGCGATGCGGTCCGTCGGAAGATCGTGATACTGTCGCCGCTGTGACGGATCGTCGTCGCGAAACAGGGGGACACCTTGGAGGCATTGGAACGGGCTGACGCCGCCCCGTCTCAAATCGCCCGAGCACCGGCAGCGCACGCCTGGGTAAAGGCGCACGGATCGCCTTTGCTGGTGCTCGACTGCGACCAGGTTCGCGCCAGTTACCGCCGACTGTCTGCGGCGCTGCCCGACGTGGATCTCCACTACGCGATGAAGGCGCTCGCCCACCCGGCGGTGATCGCGACCCTCGACCAGGAGGGCAGTTTCTTCGACGTGTCGGCGCCCGGCGAGATCGATCTCCTGCGCGCCCTGGACATCGACGCCAGCCGGCTGGTGCACACCCACCCCATCAAGCGCGGCACGGACATCCGGCACGCCGTCGAGGCGGGGTGCCGCATCTTCGTCGTCGACAACCCCGACGAGATGGACAAGTTCGTTCCGTACGGCGAGCGGGTGTCGCTTCTGTTGCGAATCGGTTTCCGCGGCCACGACGCCCTCGTCGACCTGGCGAAGAAGTTTGGCTGCGCGCCCGAAGACGCCTTCGCCTTGCTGCAGCGCGGCCGACGGCTGGGGCTGTCGCTGTGCGGGCTGACGTTCCACGTCGGGTCGCAGAGCCGATCCGCCGCCGGTCACGTGGCGGCGATCCAGGCCTGCCTGGCCTTGATTGAACGCGCGGCGGACGCCGGTCTGCCCGAGATCCGGCTGCTGGACATCGGCGGCGGCTTCCCCGCCCCCTACCGGCTGGACACGCCCGCCATCGAGAATTTCTGCGCGCCGATCCGCGGCGCCTTGAATGCGGCGCCCAGAAGTGTACGCATCATCGCCGAACCGGGACGCTACCTCGCGGCCACCGCGATGGAGGTCATCGCGACCGTCGTCGGCAAGGCCCGGCGCGGCGGGGTGTTCTGGTACTACCTCGACGACGGCGTCTACGGCTCGTTCAGCGGTCAGGTCTACGATGGCGCGCGCTACCCGCTGCGCCTGCTCTCGGAACACGGCGGATCGCCGCATCCCAGCGTGCTGGCTGGGCCGACCTGCGACAGCATCGACGTCATCGCCGAGAATCTCGCCCTTCCGGAGCTGGAGATCGGGGACCTGGTCATTGGTGGAACCATGGGCGCGTACACCGCGGCCAGCGCCAGCGAGTTCAATTCGATCCCCAAGACCAAGATCGTCGTCCTCAACGCTCCGCCAACGACCACACAACGCTGATCGGCGCGCGATCGCCGGGACTGGCGGCGATCGAAATTGGATTCTGGGGCGACATGGGGTTGATATGGATAGCCGTCTTGCGGCACAGTCCCCGTCGACCGCGGAGAACAGAAAGAACATCCAGATGCGTCAACCGTCCCGCACGATCAGGCCCGTGGTCTTTCCCGCGATCCGTCCGGTGATCCTTGCGGTGACCTTGACGTTGGGTCTGGCGGTGTGGTCGTCGCCGACCGGCGTGCGCGCCCAGACCGGCGACGATGAAGCGTCGGACGCCCAGGCCGCGGCCGGCGAGCCGGCGTCGGGGGACACGCCCAAAGCGGAGGCGTCTGCCGCGTCACCGAGCGAGACCTCGCTGGAAGCCAGCGATGAATCACACGCCACCAGCTCGGTGGCGTCGTTCGCGGCCACGCGGCTCAAGGACAGCCCCGCGGTCGTGACGGTCATCAGCGGCGACGACATCCGGTCGACCGGCGCGCGCGATCTGATCGACATCCTGTACCTGGTGCCGGGCTACTTCATGGGCGTCGACACCGAGGGCGTGGTGGGACCGGGCTTTCGTGGCATGTGGGGCCACGAGGGCAAGATCCTGCTGATGATCGACGGCAAAGAGATGAACGAGCTGCTGTTCTCCAACATGCAACTCGGCAACGAGTTCCCCGTCGAGCTCATCGAGCGCGTCGAGGTGGTGCGCGGCCCGGGCTCGGTGATCTACGGCGGCAGCGCCGAGCTGTCGGTGATCAACGTCGTCACGCGCGGCGTGCAGGGGGCGACCGACGGGATGGTGGCCCTGACCTACGGTCAGATGACCGGCGCCGCGCGATTCGGCGACGGCTACGGCCGGCGCAAGATGACCGCGTCCGGACGCCTGGTCCTCGATTCGGTGCCGGGCCTCAGCGGCTTCGCGTCGCTGTCACTGGGCCAGGGCCAGCGCAGCGTGCGTAACTTCGTCGACAACGCGGGCACGGTGGGGCCCATGGAGGGGCAATCAGCGCTGAATCCTGCCGTGGTGCAGGCCGGGATCGGCTTCCGCAACATCCAGGCCAGCTTTCTCTACCATCACCTGGCGATGACCAGCATCTCGGGGGCGGGCGCAACCGTGACCAGCGACGACGGCAACGGCGGAACGGTGATCGGACCGCCGCTGCCGGTCTACTTCGACTCCTTCGCCAGCGAGCTGGTCGCGGCTTTTCGGCCCACCAACCGGTTCGAGATCGTGCCGCGCTTCAACTACACCTACCAGCGTCCCTGGCACGCCCCCAACCAGGACGGCTACTTCTACGACAAGTCCGTGCAGCGGGCGCGCGCCCGCCTGCTCGGCCGCTGGGCCCCCATCGACGAATTACAGCTGACGGTGGGCGGGGACTCGATCTTCGACAGCGCCAAGGTGCTGGGCCCCGACACGGTCGGCGTCGAGACCCTGTTCGGAAATTCGACCAGCATCTCCTATCAAACCTACGGCGCCTACGCCGAGCTGTTCTCGGAGAACCCGATCGTCAACGTCGCGGCCGGCGTGCGCTACGACCACCTCGGCAGCGGCGGCAACGCGATGCCGAGCTTCGCCGCCAGCGCGCTGGTGCCGCGCTTCGTCCTGCAGCGCAGCTTCGGCGCGCTGACGCTCAAGGGGCTCTACTCGCAGTCGTTCCGCGCGCCTGGAGTCGAGAACATCAACGCCGGGCGCGACCCCACCAACCCTGGGCGCGACCTGCAGCCAGAGCGGACCCGCATCTTCGAGTTCGATGCCACGGTCGATCTCACGTCGCAGCAGCGCCTGTCGGCCAACGTCTTCGACTGCGCGATCGACGCGCCCATCGCCTACTCCTTCGACCCGGTCCTCAACATCGAGAGATACCAGAACCTGGGACGGCAGGGTACGCGTGGGTTCGAGGTCTCCTACCGTCTGCGCGCGACCGTGGCGCGCCTCGAGGCCAACTACTCGTTCTATCGCCCCACGGTGGCGGACAACACGCCAACCTACGACGTGCCCGGTCACCCGCAGCAGTTCCTGGGCGCGCCGGCCCACCACGCCTCGGTGCGCGCCACCTTCCGTCCCATCGAGGGCTTCGGCATCAGCCCGACCGCGATCTTCCTCGGTCCTACCTTCAGCCGGGGCCCCGACGACGGGGCGAGCAACGAGACCGCCGTCGAGCTGCCCGCGAGGCTACTGGCCAACCTGTTCATCTATCGCGACAACGTCGGCGTGAAAGGACTCACCGTGGGCCTCGGCATCTACAACATCTTCGGCGCTGACTTCCGCTACGTGCACGCTTCGACGGCGACATCCTATTCGGGCGACCACGCGCCCCTGCCCGGCCTGGATCGCGAGGTTCTGCTGCGCATCACCTACCTCGGCGACGGCGGCGGCGGAGAGCCAGCCAGCTACGCCAGCGCGCGCTGAAACCGGCGCGCGTGACCTCGGACCTTCTAGTGAGGAGTCGTCCTGAGGCCCGAGTCCCCGAGGCCCCGAGGCCAATGCCGTTCGGTTAAGGGCCCTCGGGCCTCGGGCCTCGGGCTTCGGGCCTCGGGTAAGTTGAGAGAAGCTACGAGTGCCTGCAGAGCCCTGATCACACGGCTGTAGCCGGCTTGCAGTCGCCCGCCATCGGTTTCGGTGGCGAATCCGAGGCGCACCGCAAGGCCGATCAAGTAGCGCACCTCGGAAGCCGAGCCGGTCGCGATGCCGACGAAATGCAGATAGTCCCGTTCCGAGCGCCGAGCGCAGCCCTCCACGAGGTTCGCCGGA
>DASRQZ010000080.1:0-23487 GCA_035696125.1 Polyangia bacterium | reverse complement strand
GCTACCGTCGACGTGATCGGCGATCACGCTCACGGTGGCGTTCCCGTTCACGTGCACGGCTACGATCAGGGTTCCGGCCACGTCAACGTCAACGTCAACGTCAACGTCAACGGTACCGATCGGATTTGCTTGCCGGCCAGCTCAGAACATCCAGGTGATCGCGGTGGCGAGCTCGTTGGCGCCGCTGCCGTCGCCGAAGGTGTGGCGGCGGTAGTCCAGCTTGAGCCCGACCTCCAGCACGGGCCGGTAGACCAGGCCGGCGGTGTAGATCGTGCGGCGCAGGGCGGGACTGGCGGCGAAGCCCGCGGGCACGTCGGCCTGGGTGTCGACGTAGTCGAAGCGACCGAAGAGCGTGACCGACTGCGGGCTACCGGGCCGCACCAGGCGCAGCAGGTCGTAGCCGGCCTCCAGGTAGCCGCCGCGCGATTGCGCCGACACCGGATCGGGCGCCGGATCGCCGGCCGGGATCGCGCCGCGCAGGGCGGTGTTCAGCGCCGCCGCATCGCCGATGAACAGGGCCGCGATCTGGGCGCGCGCGCTGAACCCGCCCAGGCGGGTGCGCGCGTCGGCCTCCAGCAGGGTGACGGGGACCTTGCCAACGGTGTCGGTCAGCGAGTTGCCGGAGGTCGCCCGATACCCTGAAAATCCGATCACCGTCCCCAGCAGGGGCTCCCAGTCGAGGCGGACGACGCCACCGAAGTCCGACGCGCGCGCGAGCTGCGCTTCCTGGTGACCCTCGCGGATGGCCGCCGCGGCGGTGAATCCGTTGGCGTTGAACCCATTCACCAGGTAGGCCTGATAGCGTAATCCCTGTCGGATCTCACCGAAGAAACCGATGCCTGGCTCTCGCCAGGTGGTGGGCACGACGTAGATGTCGACGGCGGGGCGATCGACGCCGTTGAGGGTCGGGGGCTCGTGATAGACGTTGACGATCCCGACCGGAATGTTGATCAGGCCACCGCGCAGGTTGAGCCACCGGCTCAACAGGCCGTCGAGGTAGGCCTGCTCTATCTCGGCTTCACCCTGATCGCCCGCGGATGAGATGGCGTGCTCGATCTCGAGCTCCGAGTAGAAGCGCAGGCGGTCCGAAAAGTTGTGACCGAAGAACAGCACGAAGCGGCGCAGGTCGACCACGGCGTGATCGGCGGGATCGGGCAGATACCTCGCGGGGATGTTCAGGGTCAGCTCGCCGTAGCCGCCGAACGCGCTGCCTTCCACGGGCGGCGTCTCTCCGAGCGCGTTCTCGATGGCGCTCTCGCGGCGCAGGCGCGTCGGGGGCGCCTCGGGCGGCGGCGCGGGCTCGGCGGTGGCGGGCGGAAGCTCGACCGTCGGTTGCGCTCCGGCCGGCCTGGCGGCGACCGCACTCAGGGCTGACAGCAGGATGGCCAATCGGGATCGGGTGGGGAGCCCAATTCTGAAGTTGATAGTCATTCTCATTTGCGGGAGCCATCTCTACCCTCTATCCCGCGCGGACGTCAAGCCCGGCCTTTCGCAGGGTCGTCCGTCGGAAGGTTTAAGCCCGCGGGGGCCATCGACCGATGATGGGTTCACGTGAGCACCCCACCCCGCGACAGCCGCCACCGGGTCAGCCAGGTCGGGCGCTATACGATCTTCAACCAGATCGCCGCGGGCAGCGCGGTCATGGTCCACCTGGCGCGATTCTCGGGTCCGGCCGGGTTTTCCCGGGTGGTGGCGGTCAAGCGGCTCCATCCTCGGCTGGCCGAGGACGCCGGGGTGCGGGCCATCTTCCTGGAAGAAGCGCGGCGCATGTCGGCCGTGCGCCACCGCAACGTGGTCCCGACCCTGGACGTGGTGGTCAACGACACCGAGGTCCTGCAGGTCATGGAGCACATCCAGGGCGCGACGCTGGGCACCTTGCGCAGCGCGGCCCAGCGCCAGCAGCAAGAGATCCCTCTCGATCTGTGCAGCGCCATCGTGGTCGGCGCGCTGCAGGGACTGCACGCCGCTCACGAAGCCCGCGGCCAGGCCGGGCAGCCGTCGCCGTTGGTTCATGCCGCGGTCTCGCCGGCTCAGATCCTGGTTGGTATCGACGGCGTGGCCCGGATGGTGGGCTTCGGTGACGCCCGCACCGTCCGCGCACGCAGCGAGATCAACCTGAACGTGCCTGGCGACCCCACCTACCTGGCCCCCGAGCAGCTACGCGGCGAGCCGGTGACCCGCGCCAGCGACATCTTTTCGGCAGCGGTGGTGCTGTGGGAGCTCCTGACCTGGCGCTGGCTGTTTGGTGGCGTGGCCGAGCCCGAGCGCCGCTACCGGCTGTTGCAGGGCGCCGAGGTCACGCCACCCAGCACCATCGCGCCGCGCCTTCCGCGTGGCCTGGACGAGGTGGTGATGCACGGGCTGCGTCCAAACCCGACCGAGCGCTACCGGACTGCGCTGGACATGGCGGCGGCGCTGGAGCGCGCGATTCCGCCCGCCACGCAGGGCGTGGTCGGCGAATGGGTGATCCGTACGGCCGCCGAGGCGCTGGCCGAGGAGGCCGAGCTGCTCAAGCAGATCGAGGTCTCGGCGGCGAGCGCGCCGGCGATCCTCTCGGGGGAGCTCGATGGCCCGGTCGCCGCCGCCCCCGACCTGGTCCGGGACCCGCCGAGCGGGCCCGATCTGATGTCGCTGCAGATCATGGCCAAGCCCACGATACCGCTGTGGCGCGACCGGCGCGCGCTGGTGATCGGCGGTGTGGGCGCCACGATCTTCGCCGGTCTCCTGGCCATGTCCCACCGCGCCAACCTGGGTGGGTCCTTCGCGCTGCCGCAATTCCCGCCGGCCCCGCTGGCCACGTCGGCGGGGCGGCCGGAACCGATGGGCACGACGGTCATCATGAAAGATCCGCCGGCGCCCGCGCCGACCGTTCCGGCGGCGGTGGTCCCGCTGTCGCGCGACCAGGCGCGATTGGCGGCCAGCCCGGATGCGGCGGCGGCGGCCATCGGTCCCCCGGCACCAGCGCCCGCTGCCGAGTTGCCGCGCGCCCCGGAGCCGCCGCCGGGACCCGTTCTGTCGCGCGATACCACCCTGGACACGCCCGCGCCGTCCGGCAGGCCGGGACGCGATCGACGGCCGGCGCGCAAGAATGCCGCCCAGCGGACGACGCGCCGGCACGGGCCGGTGCCGGCGGAGGCGCCGGACCAAGAGCCGGCGCCGGCGGTCGAGTCCGAGGCGAACTGATCGGGCCAGGGGTCGGCGACGCGTCGGCGTCGGCGTGTGCGATCCGGTTCCGGCGTGGTCGCGGAATCGATCAGGGACCGCAGGCCGCGGCGACCAGATCGCTCACGCACCTGTTGACCGGGCCACTGCCGCCCTCCCTGTTCGAGCACTCGGTGAAACAGCCGTTGCCGGGGCAGGGATAGAGCGGGGCGATGCAGTCGATGATCTTCATGCACAGCTCGGCCCGGGAAAGCTGATTCTCTCGACACTGGCTGCACGGCATGACCGCTCCGGCCGCGTACCCGTTGTTGATCAGCGTGGCCACGCAGCCGCTGCCGGCGTCGACGATACGGCCGCCGGCGCCGAGCGAGCCACCGACGCCGTTGCCGCCGTCGACACCGGTGGTCCCGGCGGTGCCGGTCGTGCCTCCGGTCCCGCGGCCACCGGCGCCGGCCGTGCCTCCGGTTCCCTGACGGCCGCCCGTGCCGGCCACGATGGTGCCGCCGGTCCCCCGGCCGCCGACGCCGACACCGATGAAGCCGCCGACCCCGATGCCGCCGAGGCCGCGCCCGCCCTGTCCCGAGCCGAGCGGGCGATAGAACGCGTCGGGCCCCTGGCAAGAGCCAGACAGCACGAACACCGATCCAGCGAGAATTCCGAACGCGGTCCAGCGCTTCATACCAACACCATCGCGGCGGGGGGGACGCAGGAACAGTAGCACTCCTCCGCAAATCGAGCTCAGCAGCCGCGACGGACAGCCGTCAAGAGGCTCGCATTCACCGATCCATGGGGGCGCATGGGCGCGCCATGGGGGCGCATGGGCGCGCCATGAGGGCGCATGGGCGCGCCATGGGCGCCGTCTGGTGCGTCATTGGAGGAGAGAGAGGGATTCGAACCCTCGGTACGTTTCCGTACACACGATTTCCAATCGTGCTCCTTCGGCCACTCGGACATCTCTCCGGTTCGAAATGAAAAAGCGCGGAGGAGAGAGTGGGAGTCGAACCCACGTTGGGCTTGCGCCCAAACCTGATTTCGAATCAGGCACCTTCGGCCACTCGGTCATCTCTCCAGGTGGAGGGCGATATCTTTAGCACCAGAGCAAGAGCAGGTCTATTCACCCGTCCACGCCCGACGCGATCGACCTCGTCTACGGCGACGCGATCGAGCTCCTTCAAGCGACTGCGCCCTGGACCTGGGGCGCGTTCTGTGACAGATAAGCCGTGGTCCCGGGCGACGGAACACCGGCCAACCCCGCCAGGCCCGGAAGGGAGCAACGGTAGCCAGTCGAACGGGTGCTCGGGACCTTATCCTTTCGCGATCGCCATGCCCGACGTCGTTTATCTGGTCCAGGACATGCTGTTCACCTCGAAGATCCGCGAGGTGGCCAAGCAAACGGGGGTCAGCGTCCAGGGCGTGCGTGACCCGGCGGCGCTGGTGGGCGCGCTGGCCGGCGCCAAGCTGGTGATCCTGGATCTGCGCTTGCCGTCCGCTGGGGACGCGCTGGCGCGACTGGCCGCCGACCCGGTGGCGCGCGCCATCCCGTCGGTCGGCTTCATCGATCACGAAAAGGTCGAGGTCATGGACGCGGCGCGCGCGCAGGGCTGCGGCCAGGTCATGGCCAAGGGCCAGTTCGCCAACGCGCTGCCCAGGCTGCTGGCCGGCCTGGCCACCGCGAGCCCCCTTTAGTTTCGACAGATACGAAACGCCAAGACGCCAAGGACGCGTTCTTGGCGTCTTGGCGTTTTTCTTATCTGAAGATCGGCAGCAGCGCGCGCAGCGTGCGCACGAAGAAGTCCGGCGAGCCCCAGTCCGCGAGGTCATCCACCTCCTCGACGGTGACCAGCGCGGTCCGGCAGCCGGCGCGGCGGCCGGCGATCACGTCGAACTTGTAGTCGCCCACCACCAGCGTCTCGGCGGGCGCCACGCCGAGCTGGCGGCACAACCGGAAGACCCCCTCCGGCGAAGGCTTGGGCGGTCCGTCCTCGCGGGTGTAGTGGGCGACGAATGAGGGCGCGAGGTCGAACTTGCGCACGAAGCGCTCGACCACCTCGCGGGTGTTGCGGGTCAGGATCGCCGCCGGAAGAGAGAGCGCGCGCAGCGTCGCCAGCAGCTCGATGCAGCCGTCAGCCAGAGTGGCGCGCTCGATGGCGTCTAGCTCATGCCGGCGCAGCACCTGCTCGCCGCGCGCGCGCAGCGCATCGTCGCCGGCCGCGAGCTGTTCCAGGATCGGCAGTCCGGGGCGCAGGCCGATCTCGGCGCGCATGGCGTCGAAGTCGAGCAGCGGTTCGGTGAGCGTGCCGTCCAGGTCGAAGATCACCGCGCGCGGCGGCGCGGCCTCGCTCACTCGCTGGCCTCGGGCGGCCCACCGCTGCGCGCGACGTCGGTGCCGCGGATCTTGTCCAGGTTCATCCCGCGCGCGCGCTTGGTCATGCTGGGTAACAGCTCGTCGAGGGGCGGCGGGTCGCCCTTCATGAAGCGCAGCGGGTTGACGCGCGCGACGACGAAGCTGCGCAGGTACGGGCTGGTCAGCCCGCGCGCCTTGAGCCCGTCGACGGCCGCGGTAACCGCCTCGTCGAAGGCCAGCAGCAGCTCGGCGCGCCGCTCGCGCTCGGCGACGGTGTCGGCCAGCTTGCCCTTCACCCAGCCGTCGACCTTGCGCAGGATCGGGTGGTACACGCCGCCCGACAGCCGCCCGCGCTTCTCGTAGGCGAAGCCCAGCGTCGCCAGCGCCGGCTCCTCGAACTCGAGCGCGTAGTCCTCCTCGCTGCCGCCGAGGCTGCCGGCCAGATCGCGGTACATGCGGCGTACGCCGATCGCCTTCTCGCGCAGGTTGTGGGCCTTCTCGATGTTCAGCGCCAGGATCTGATAGGCGACGGCGCGCTCGGGTACCAGCAGCGCCACCACGGTCCTGGCGTCCAGCTCCTTGAGCGCGGTCAGGCGGTGGTAGCCGTTGGGCGTCCAGTAGCGCCCGAGCTCGGTCGGCTCGCGCACGACGATGATCGGATCCAGGTAGCGCTTGGTCTTGTCCATGGCCTGGGTCAGCCGTCGCACGTGCGTGTCGGAGATGTCGCGCTGGAACGGCGTGGGCACGATGGTGTCGAGCGGGAGCGCGACCAGCATCAGCGGGTGGCCGCCCAGCGGCTCGCGGTAGGCGGCCAGCACGCGTCCGCCGTCGCCGGCCACCGCCTCGCCGAGGGCAGCCAGCTCGGCGGGCAGCGGATCCAGCGCCAGGTTGGCGGGGCTGAGCTGGGCCGGGGTCAGCTTGACGCCACGCCGCCGTCGCGGCGTGCCGCTCGGCTTCCTTTTCGAAGGCTTCCGGGGAGGCATGATGTAAGTATAGGGAGAAGTCAGAGGAGAAGAGATGGCGAGAATCATCAAGTGCGTGAAGCTGGGCAAGGACCTGCCCGCGATCCCCTACAAGCCTTTCGACAACGAGCTCGGCCAGCGCATCTACGACAATGTGTCGATGGACGCCTGGCGCATGTGGATCGAGCACTCGAAGATGATCGTCAATGAGTACCGGATCGATCTGGCTTCGGCACAGGGGCAAAAGCTGATGCTCGAACAGGCCGAGAAGTACTTCTTCGGCGAAGGCTCGCAGCTACCGCCCGACTTCGTGCCGGCGCAAGCCAAGCAGTAAGAGAGCCACCAGGTGCGCGCGGCGGGTGACATCGTGCTGGTCTCCTGCTACGAGCCGGGCTACCAGCCGATCGCCGTGGCCTCGACCGCCGCCTTCCTGCGCGCCGCCGGCTACGCGCCGCTGACCATCGACCTGGCCGTCGAGGAGCTGGCCGAGCGCGGGCTGGATCGGCTGGCGCGCGCGCGGCTGGTCGCGATCTCGGCGCCCATGCACACCGCGATGACCATCGGCTTGCGATTGGCGAGTCAGGTACGCGCGCTCAATGGCGGCGCGCACCTCTGCTTCTTCGGCATGTACGCCGCGCTCAACCGCGCGCGGCTCGCGCGCGCCGAGCCGGGCGCCGACGGGCGGCCGCTGGCCGACAGCGTGCTCGGCGTCGAGTGCGAGGAGGACCTGGTGGCGCTGGCCGCGGCGCTCGAGCGCGGGGGCCACGATGGGCCCGTGGGCGCGCCCGTGTCGCCGGGAAGCCCGGAGCCGGCGCGCCTGCGCCGGTTGCCCTTCATGGTCCCCGAGCGCGGCGACCTGCCACCGCTGGATCGCTACGCGCGCTTGCTGGTCGGCGACGAGCGCCGGGTCGCGGGTCACGTCGAGGCCACGCGCGGCTGCAAGTACCACTGCCGGCATTGCCCGATCCCGCCGGTCTACGGCGGTCGCTTCTTCGCTGTCCCCGTCGAGGTGGTGCTCGAGGACGCGCGCCGCCAGGTGGCGGCGGGCGCGCGCCACATCACCTTCGGCGATCCCGATTTCCTCAACAGCGCCAAGCACGCGCTCGCGGTCGCGCGCGGCCTGCACGCGGCCCACCCGGAGGTGACCTTCAGCTTCACCGCCAAGATCGAGCACATCGTCACCGCGCGGCCTGAACCGTCGGCGTTCTTCGCCGAGCTGGCCGCGCTGGGCTGCGTCTTCGTCGTGTCGGCGGTCGAGTCGCTTTCCGACCGCGTCCTGGCGCTGCTCGACAAGGGCCACACCGGCGCCGACGTGATCCGGGCGCTGGCCATCGTGCGCGGCGCCGGCATCTCCCTGCGGCCGACCTTCGTCGCCTTCACGCCGTTCACCACGCTGACCGACTACCTGGCGCTGTGCCGCTTCATCCGCGACCACGATCTCGAGCAGGAGGTCGATCCGATCCAGCTGGCGATCCGCTTGCTGATTCCGCCCGGTTCGCTGCTGCTGGCGCGCCCCGAGCTTGCGCCGTTCCTGATCGGGCTCGACGAGGAAGCGCTGGCCCACCGCTGGCGCCACCCCGATGCGCGCATGGACCAGCTCGCGTCGCAGGTCATGGCGCTGGTCGAGCAATCGACCCAGGACCGCGAGTCGCCGCATGCCACCTTCGCCCGCATCCACGCGCTGGCCGCCGGTCTGGCCGGCGAGGCGGCGCCGCCGATCAGCTTGAAACGCCGCCGCCCCGCGCCCCCGCGCCTGTCGGAACCGTGGTTCTGCTGCGCAGAACCGACCGCGTTGCAACTCGGCAAGACGACCGGCCGCTGACGACTGACGACACCCATCTCGCCGGAGCGCGGAAAGGACAGGTCATCCGATACCGGTCGGCAGGCGCGGGGCGATGTCCACGGTGAGGCGGTCGTTCGCCTCGCGCAGCGCGGCCTCGACAGCCGCGGGCGATTCGCCGCGCGCGAAGATGAAGCCGAGATAGCTCGCTCCTTCGGGCAGGGGCAGGACCCGCTCACCCGGCCTGACCGAGATCACCAGGTCCTCGATGCCGGGCACGGCGCGCGCGCCGTCGACACCGGCCACCGCGCGCAGGATTCCCGCGCGCGGGATGGGCAGCATCATCACGCCGCTGGCCGCGCGCTCACGCGCCAGCGCGCGCACGTCCTGGCCCAGCGCCTGGCGGATCACCAGCTCCTCGAGTGGCGCGTCGCGCACGAAGCGCAGCGCGCGCGAGCACAGCCCGCCGATCGGCCGTGCCGCCAGGTCGATGACCACCGGCCCGCCGGCGCCGCCGAGTCGCAGCTCGGCATGCACCGGGCCGCTGTGGAGGCCGATGGCGCGCGCAGCAGTCAGGACCGCCGCGTGGATCTCTGCCTGCCGCGCCGCCGGCAGGCGCGACGGGGTGACGTAGATGGTCTCCTCGAAGAAAGGCCCGTCCAGCGGATCGGGCTTGTCGAACAGCGCCAGAGGGTGCAGCGCGTGGCCGAACAGCAGCCCCTCGAGCGCGACCTCCGGGCCCGGCACGAACGACTCCACCAGGATCAACCGGGACGCGTGCGCGTCCATCTCCAGCAACTCGGGCCGGCCCAGCATCCGCGCCAGCCGCGCGAAGCGTTCGCAGAAGCTGGCCGGATCGTCGGCCCGCATCACGCCACGGCTGGCGGACAGCAGCAGCGGCTTCAGCACGCAGGGCCAGCCGATGTCGGCGGCGACGCGATCCACGACGCGTGCTGGCGCCTCGTCGAACGCCAGCGCCAGGAAGCGGGGTACCACCAGCGGTTGGCCCTGGTCACGCGCCGCCGCGCACCTGGCGCGCAGGCGCAGCTTGTTGGCCGCGACCGCCACTGCGTCGGGGTCGTTGCCCGGTAACCCGAGGCGCCGCGCGGCCAGCGCTGCGACGCGCGCCGGCACTTCGCCGCCCACCGGCAGCACCGCGCGCACCGGGCCGTCCGCGCCGATCGCCTGTTCACCGCCGGCGTGGTCCGCGATGATCTCGGCCGCGCCCGCCACGTCGAAGAAGTCGATGACCCACGAATCCCGCGGCCATTGCCAGGCCCCATCGAGGATGGGGCAGCGATCGGACGCGATCACCACGCCCACGCCGACGCGGCGAGCCGCCTCGAGGAAGGCTTCGACGCCGTACGCGGTGGTGTGCGTGACCAGAACGACGCGACCGGCCGGGGCCGAACCCGCCGAGGACAAGGTCGAGGATAGGCTCGAGGACACGTTCGACGATGACGGCGATGTCGAGGACCCGCTGGTCGCGGTGGTGGACTCACCCATCGGGGACACGCGTCGGGACATACCACAGAGTCTCACCGGGGCGCGGGCCGCGGGGTATACTGAAATCGCATCATGGCTGACGACCGATCCGCAAAGTCCGTCACCGGCCTGCCTGCGCCGAATGCCTTCGGCCGGCCGCCGCGCTCACCGATGACGGTGCCGGTGCGCTGCCGGTTTCCCAGCTTCCTCGAGTTCGTCGAGACCCAGTCGGTGAACGTCAGCCGCGAGGGTATGTACCTGCGCTGCGACACGCCGCCGGCCGTGGGCACCAAGATCGAGTTCGAGGTCAGCCTCGACGACGGCTACGTGATCTTGCGCGGCACCGGTCAGGTGGTGCGGGTGGTGACCATCGGAGACCGGGGCATGGGGTTGCGGTTCCTGGAGCTGGATGAAAAGAGCCGCAAGCTGATCGACCGCATCGTCCAGGTCAACCTGGACGAGGGCAAGCGCCCGACCCTACCGATGGATTTCTCGCGACCAATCCCACCCCCGCTGCCGGGCGGCGGCGCTGCGCCGGCTCTATCCCTGCCGGTCTCGCCGTCCGGGCCGATCGCCGCGCCTGGCCTGCCGCGTGCCACGGGGTCGGCACCGGTCAAGGCGGCGCCGGCGCCGTCCGCGCCAGTGGCGGCGGCGCCCGCGCCGGTGGTGCCCGCCAAGCCCATCCAGCTCGCCGACGGCAAGCTGCGCGTGGTCCTCTCGCCAGCCACCGCCCACTTCTTTTCTTACAACCCCTTGCTCAACATCCGCATGGGCGGGTTCTTCATTCCGGTCGAAGAGGAGGTGCCGCTGGGGACCACCTACAAGGTCGAGATCGTCGATGCCCAGAACCAGCCGCTCATCAGCGGCAAGGGCAAGGTGGTCGCGCGCCAGGAGCTGCGCGTCGGCATTCGCTTGAGTGACGTCGACAAGGACGCCCTCGCTCGGCTGCAGGCTCTGGTGAGCAAGCTCTCCTCGTCCAAGTGAGCGAGGCGGAGAGCTCGGTTGTCGGCCATGCTGGCGGAAGCTCCCGCGCGCGCGATCCGGGTCGGCGGCATCAACATCGCCCCCGGCGAGGCGCGCCCGCTGATCATCGCGCTGGCCCCGCGCGCCAGCCCCGACAAGACGGCGGCGGCCGCGATTCCCGCCTGGGCTGCCGTCGGTCCACGGCCCGGCCCGCGCGTCAGCGTGGTGGCGGCGGTGCGCGGCTTCGAGGCGGTCGCGGCGCGCGCCACCGCCGAGTTGATCCGCAGCATCGATCCCGCGGCGCTGGCCGGTAGCCTGGTGATCGTGCCGGTGATGCGAGCCGGTGGGCGTTTTGCGCCCGGAGGGCGCCCGGCGCCGACCTGGACTTTTCCCGGGGACGCCGGCGGCACGCGCGCCGAGCGCGACGCCTTTGCGCTGTTCTCGGAGGTGGCGGTGGGATCGACGGCGCTGTTGATCCTGGCGGCGCCGCCGCCGGGGCGTCACGCGGTGGCGTCGGTGCGCGGCGACCTCGACAATCCCCGCACGCGCCGGTTGGCGGCGGAGACCGGAGTCGCGGTGGCGCTGGCGGCGCGCTCCCCCGCCGGATCGCTGCCGGCGGCAGCCGCGGAGGCGGGCATCAGCGCGCTGGAGCTGCGAGCAAGCGGCGCGCCGGGAAGCGAGGCCGCGGACGTCGTGCAGCTGGTGGCGGCCGTGCGCGCGGTCCTCAAGTCGGTCGGCACGCTGGCGCCAGACGGTGCAGCCAAGGTCGAACCGCGGCGCGACGGGCGCGGCGCCGAGGCGCGGTTAGCGCGCCTGGCGCCGCCCGGTCCTCTCTTCGTCACCCGATCGTCGCTGGTGCGCGCGCCCGTCGGGGGGCTGGTCGAGGCGCTGGTCGTCCCCGGCCAGCCTGTGCGCCGGGGGGAGGTCCTGGCCCGCATCGCGCCGCCGCTGGGGGGCAAGCCGGTGACCGTCGCCGCGCGCCGAGACGGCCTCATCCTGGACGGCCCGGCGCGCCTGACCGCGCGCCCGCGCACACGGCTCTATGCCCTGGGCGACCTGGCGCGCGCCGACCTGGAGCGGGTGATCGGCGCGCGTCCCAGCGCGCGGCGCGCGGCGCGCGCGCGCGCCGACAGCCACTCCGACAGCAAGGTGCGTGCCGGATGGGTCGAGCACGTCGCGCTTCCCAACCTCGGCATCGCCCGGCTCAAGGCCAAGATCGACACCGGCGCGCGCACCTCGGCGCTGCACGTGGCGCGCATGAAGACCGTCGACACCGCGGGCGGGCCCGGCCGGCGTCCGATCCTGGAGATCTGGGTCTCCGGCCACGCGCGCGGCACGCGCGCCCTCAAGATGATCAAGGTGCGTGCGGCGGTGCGCGAGTACGTCGTGGTGCGCGATACCTCGGGGCGCACAGAGCGGCGTCCGGTGATCGAGACCGCGGTGCAGATCGGTCCTTTCAAGAAGCGGATCCTGGTGACGCTCACCAACCGGGGCGACATGTTGTTCCCGATGTTGATCGGTCGCACCGCTCTCGGACCGGGCATCGTCGTCGATCCATCGCGGCGCTATCTCTTGTCAATAAGTTGACAAGAGGCGCGCGCGACGAAATCCTTCTACCGTGCGCACCCGTCGACGAAGCTCCGGTTCCAAGCGCACCCGCGCGCTGCCGGCCAGCTCGCGCGTCACGCGCCGTCGCGCGGTGACCAGCCTCCCGCGCCCCCTGGATCTCGCGGCCGCGCTGCGCTCCAGCCGCGAGGCGCTGCTGGATATCGAGGGACAGCTCGATGCCTTGCTGGCGGTGCTGCGCGACCCGACCGCCGCCCCCGACGCCACCGCCCCCGACCGCCTGCGCGGCGCCGCACGCGAGGCGGGCACCGCGCTGGCGTCGCTGATCGCGCTGGCGCGCTGACTGACCTCGCCTCTTGCAAGGCCCGCCCCTCAGCCCCGGCCCCTGACGAATCCCCGCGAATCTCGTTCGCGAGTCGGTCCGGCACCGTCTTTCCCGTCGGCGTCGGCGTCGGCGTCAGCGTGGGCGACCCGAACGGGGGACAGAGCCAGAATCGCCGACGCCGACGCCGACGCTGACGCCGACGGATGAATCGTATTCGTGGGGATTCGTCAGCCCCCGGCCCCTCTCCGGCGGACGACGCGGACGACGCGGACGGGCGAGGGCGCCGCGTTCTTGAACGCGGCGGTGGTTCAGCGGGTCAAACTCCACGGACCTCCCTCTGTCGATTGAGCGTGCGTGGGGGCGCGCGGGGTTCGCTCGGCGCAGGCGCGTCCCATAGAATCGCCGTCGTGGATCAACCAGCGTCCCCTGCCGGCCTGCGCGAGCCGTTGCTGACGTTCCTGGGCGCGACGCTGCTGGCGGCGGCGCTGTCGATGGCGGGGCTGTTCATCCCTTTCCTCGGGCGCTACCTGGGTGTGCTGATCGCGGCGATTTTTCTGTACGCGCCCGGCCTGGCGGGCCGATGGTCGGGGCGTGGGTTCGACTATCGCGAGGCCGGGCTACGCCTGGACCCGCCAGGGCTCAACCTGCGGGTGCTCGCCGTCGCCCTCGCCGTGACTTTCCCGTTGTTCGCGGTGGCGTTCTTCGTCTTTTACGGCGTGGTGTGCGGTCCGCACGGCGGGTTCATCCAGCCGATGTTCGCCGCGCTCTGCCCGCGCTGGCGCGGTCTGGCGCACGGCGTGCTTCGCCTGCCGCCAGAGTTTCTCACGTCGGCGCTCAACCAGCTGATCGTGGTGGCGATCCCCGAGGAGCTCTTCTTCCGCGGTTATCTCATGCAGCGGCTCGACCAGCGCTGGCCGCCCACGCGCCGGCTGCTGGGAGCGTCGATCGGTCCGGGGTTACTGGTGTCGAGCGTGCTGTTTGCGATCGGTCACGTGCTGGTCGTGCCCAATCCGCAGCGGCTGGCGGTGGTTTTTCCCGCGCTGGTCTTCGGCTGGATGCGCGCGCGCACCGGATCGATCATGCCGGGCGCGCTGTTTCACGCGCTGTGCAACCTGTTCGCGGATGTCCTGCACACCAGCTACTTCTGAGCGACGGGTGGCGATCGGAGGACGAAACGCCAAGACGCCAAGACGCCAAAGATCTGGATCCGGACTTGGCGTCTTGGCGTTTTTAACCCAAGGGCCTGGGCCTACGCCACGCCGGCTTTTGCGGCCAGCTCGGCGTAGCTCTTGCCGGGATCGGCGCCGGCCGCGACCGGCAGTCCCTCGTCGGCCCAGCCGGCGCAGCTCACCCGGCCCAGGGCATCGCGCTCGCCGCCGAAGCCGCCGCGCATGTCGACGACCTCGGTGTAGCCCGCGGCCGCGAGCAGGCCCGCCGCCTGCAGCGAACGCCCGCCGCTCTTGCAGCCGATCACCAGCTTGGTCTCCTTCGGAAACGTCGCCTCGACTACACGTTGGAACGAAGAGTTCGGCATCATCCGGCCGCCCTGGAAGTGCAGCAGCGGGATGTTGGTCGCGCCTGCCGGATGGCCCTGGTCGTACTCGGGGATGGAACGCACGTCGAGATAGGTCCACCCCTCTTTGAGGAGATTGGCCGCTTCGGCCGGCAACACACGCTTTACCATGGGGGCCGTTCTTAGCACACAAGGTTCTCCCGCCCCAGCGTGGTTGCGGTATCATGACCGCATGGCTTCGCCCCACCTGAGGGTCGTGGCAGCGGTCATATCGCGCAACGATCGGTACCTCATCACCCAGCGCCGCCCGTCAGCGGTGTTGCCGGGTCTGTGGGAGTTCCCGGGCGGTCGCGTCGAGGAAGGCGAGACCGACGAGCAAGCGCTCAAGCGCGAGGTTCGGGAGCGGGTCGGCGTCGACATCGAGGTGCTCATCTGCATCGGCCGCCGCACCCACGACTATGACGGCTACTCGGTCGATCTCGCGCTCTACCAGGCGCACATCATCGGCGACCGCGAGCCGGTCGCGGAGCGCGTGGCCGATTGCCGCTGGGTCGCCTCGAACGAGTTCGAGAACTACCGCTTCCCGGCTGCCGACCAGGCGACCATGGACCTGCTGCTCGGCATCCGGCGCGGGTGAAGCGCACCGACGAGGTCTCGGGCGACAACAAAACCCGGGACCACGGCGGCCGAGCCAGCAGCTAGCTGGCCATCTGTAGCAGCTTGGACAGCTTGGTGGCCAGGTTCGGGTCGCCTGTGACCTTGAGCTTGCCGGTGAAGAAGAGCTGCATGGCCGCCTGCATGCCGCCGTCGATCATCGATCGGAAATCGGCGTCGGTCGCTTCGATCGTGCACTGGGGAGTGCCATGCTCGCCCGGCTGGCAGGTGGGCGGATTCGACAGCAGATCGACTGTCCAGGTGCCGCCGTCGGCGCCGCCGATTCTGAACAGATAGATGGCGGCGACGTCCTTCGCCTTTTCGGGACTGATCCTCAGGACCTCGGGCACCTTCTGATCGAAGAACGTTTTCACCGACGTAGCCATGCGCGACCTCCGTCGCTCATGATCGGTTCGCCGCGGCGCCCCTGTCAACAGTGGCCGCGACGCGATCGGCCCCGGCACCCAGCAGCGCGCGGCTCTCCGAGCGCAGGTGCGCGAAGGGCCCCACGTGGGCGCCGGCGCCGATCTCGGCGTGGATCGCGAAGCAGTACGGGGCCACGCGCGCGCCCGCGCCGACCACGGTGTCGATCAGCACCGAGCCGTCGTCGATGTGGGCGCCGCGCCCCACCCGCGTCGTCCCGCGCAGCGACACCCCGCGGCCGAGCTCGACGTCGACGCCCAGGTCGACGCCTGGCTCGACCGTTGTCGACGCGGCGTCGCGGAAGGTCACGTGGCGCATCCAGGCGCCGTTGATGCGCGCGCGCATGACCACCTCGGCGTCGCTCAGCTGGCGCCGATCGTTGACGCCGCCGACGTCGCGGAAGTCGGCTTCCACCTCGCTGACGCCGATACCGCGCGACGCGCGCGCGATGATGTCGGTCAGATAGTACTCGCGCTGGGCGTTGCGGGCGCTGAGGCCGGCGGTGGCCGTGCGCAGGAAGTCGGCGGGGGCGGCGTAGATGCCGGCGTTGATCTCGCCGATGGCCAGCTCCTCCGGCGTGGCGTCCTTCTGCTCGACCACGCCGATGATGTGCCCGCGCTGGTCGCGCACGATGCGCCCGTAGCCGGTCGGATCGGGCGGTGTGGTGGTGACCAGCGCCAGGCAGCCATACCGCCGCGCCGTGCCGACCAGCGCGCGCAGGGTCTCGGGCCGGAGCAGCGGTACGTCGCCGTACAGGATCAGCACGATGCCCGCAAACCGGCGCAGCGCCGGCATGGCCAGGCGGACGGCGTGGCCGGTCCCGCGCTGCTCGGTCTGCTCGACGACCCGGATGGTGTCGGCGCCGAAGCGTTCGACCAGCGCCGCCTCGACCGCGTCGCGCTGGTGGCCGAGCACGGCGACGATCGGCTCGGCGTCCAGGTCGCGGGCCAGCTGCAACGGGTAGCTGACCAGGGGTCGCCCGAGCAGCGAGTGGAGGACCTTGACCTGCGCGGACCGCATGCGCGTGCCCTTGCCGGCCGCCAGCACGATGCAGGCCAGCCCACCACTTACCGTCCGTCGAGTTCGTGCGCTCATCGCGTGAGTGGCTAGATAATCCCGACGCGCCCCGAAGTCCACCGGGTGCGTTCCGGCGGCCCTTTCTTCGGCAGCCTGCTGGACCGCCCTCGGCTCTTTCCGGAAGCGGCCGGGGCGCGCTAGACTGCGCCTGCGATCTCATGGGTGGCTACGTCCTCATCGTCGAGAGCGACCCGGCCCTGCAGCGGCGTATCGGCGACACGCTCAAGGAGGCGCACTACGAGCTGGCCTCCGAGGCCGAGGGGGTGTGGGCCCGCCGCAGCATCGCGGTGCGCGCGCCCGACGCGATCGTGGTCGACACCATGCTGTCCGATGGCGACGGCTTTCGCCTGGCCGAGGAGCTGCGTCGTGATCCCGATACGCGCTCGACCCCCATCTTCTTCGTCGCCAGCCGGTTCCGCGGGGCCAGCCATCGCGCCGAAGCCCTCCGGCGTTTTGCTCCCGCCGAGTACCTGAGCCTCCCGCTGGACGTCAACAGCCTGCTGGCGATGATCCTGCAAGCGGTGCCGCCCGCGCGCGATGGCGCGCCCGCCGCGGTGCACACCGCCCCCACGCAGCCGATCGTCGACGCGCAGGGGGCGGCCGCGACACCGCCCCCCGGACGCGGGCTGGACGAGGCGATGCGCGACCCGATCGATCAGCGCGAGCGGCGCGACGTCGAGAGTACCGCCAAGAGCCTGGTCACCGAGAAGTCGGAGCTGACCGGCAGCCTGCGCGTCATTCCCTTCGCGCGCCTGCTGCAGCGCCTGTACGCGCGGCGCTTGACCGGCTCGTTGCTGCTCCTGCGCGGCGGCGCCAAGAAGATCGTGTCGTTCGTCGACGGCTATCCGGTCGCGGCGCGCTCGAACATGCTGAGCGAATGCCTGGGACAGATTCTGGTCGGGCAGAAGACCATCTCCGGCGAAGCGCTGGCCGAATCGCTGAGGCGGATGCAGAAAGAGAAGCGGCGCCAGGGCGAGATCCTGGTCGAGATGGGCGCGCTGTCGCCCTATAACCTGTCGCGTGCGCTGGTCGAGCAGGTCGAGACCAAGCTGTTCGACCTCTTCTCCTGGCGCGACGGTCAGTTCATGTTCAAGGAGGGGGACCCGGCACCCCAGGGCGCGCTGCGCCTCGCGCGCTCGCCGGCCGCGCTGATCCTGGAAGGCATCCGACGGCACTACGATTCGGCGCGCCAGGTGGCGGTGCTGGACGCGTTCGCGGGGCGGTTCGTCGGCCTCAGCAGCAACCCGATGCTGCGCATGCAGGAGATGAGCTCGGACCCCACCGAGCTGTCGTTCATCCGCCGCATCGCCGGCAGCGAGCGGCTCGAGGACCTGCTCAACGGCGCCGAGATCCCGCGCGACAAGGCCACCTTGTTGCTGGTGGCGCTCTCGGAGGCGGGGGTGATCACGCCGGCCGACGTCGCGGCGCCCAGCCCGCGCGGCGCCGCGGGATCGGGCGCGGCGCGCCCGCCGGTCCGGCGCCACGAGGCGCCGAGCGCCGACAGCGGCGAGATCGAGGTCAGCTCCGACGACGTGATCGGCGAGGGCGACGACGATCAGCTCCTCGACGTCCACGATGACGTCCACGAGGCGTCGTCGCTGGGGGCCGCCTCTGACCTCGGCCCCCATCCGATGGGAAGCAGCTCGGCCCCGCTGGCCTCGGGACCGCTGTCGATGGTGGCGCAGACGGTGCGGACCCAGGACTACTACTGGGCGCTGGGCGTCGAGCGCTCGGCCTCGGCGACGGAGATCGACCGCGCCTACGAGGCGCTGGCGCGCACCTTTCACGCCGACGGGTACCGCCACAGCCCGCAAGAGGACCGCAAGCTGGCGCAGGAGATCTTCGACCGCCTTTCCGAGGCTCACGCGGTGTTGCGCGACCCGGAGCAGCGCCAGCTCTACACCGCGCGCATCGATGCGCCCGACGCGGGATCGCCGCCGCCGCGCGCGGGTGGGGGCGCGAGCGCGACGCCGCCGGCCGGACCGGCCAACACCACGTCCGCCGGAAACGCCGCCGCCACGGCGCTGTACGAGAGCGGCCTCGAGCACCTCAAGGCGCGGCGCCACCACGAGGCGGTCGAGGTGTTCCGCCAGGCGGCGCGCCTGGTGCCTGGCGAAGCTGACTTCCGCGCGGCGCTGGGTTGGTCGCTGTTTCGCGAGGCGCCGGCCGACGCGCGCGCGGGGCGGGCCGCGCTGGCCGAGCTCCGGCGCGCCATCCAGATCGACAGCCGCAACCTGCGCGCGCTGCACTATCTGGCCAACTACTATGCCGAGACCGGGCAGGCCGACATGGCCATCGACGAACTGGAGAGAATCCTGGCCATCGATCCGGAGGCCGGCGATGCCGCCGATCAGCTGCGTCGTTTGCGCGACGGGATCTAGCAGGCCTCGGGCCTCGGGCCTCGGTCTGCGGGCTTCAGGATCGTCGCTTCAAAAAGCGACCGTGAGCCCAATGCGGGTCAGTTAACCGCCAAGGCGCCGCAGACGCCAAGCCCGGACCCCTGATAATCCGGATCTTGGCGTCATGGCGTCTTGGCGGTTCGCCTATCCGAACCGCATTGACCGTGAGCCCCTGGCCTGGCCTGACGCCCGAGGCCCGAAGCCGGATTGGCGGCGAACTATTTTTCAGAACCCTGGTTTTTCATCTGGGTTGCGGTCCCACCTGCACTGACATTGGTGTCGCGGCCCCCCGGATTTGCGGAGCGCCCGCTCAGGGTAACCGCTTGAAAATACACAGTCGATTCGGGGCACGTTGATTGCTGCCCCTCCGCGCCGATGCGCTACAAGACGCCCGTCGAAAACTGGTTGCCGCGCGAGCAAGCGCCCGCCTTCGATCCCAATCGTTACGCGCCGGCGTTGCTGGCGCGCGCGGTCGGGGCCTGGCGGCAGTTCTCCGCCGACGAACGGGATTCGGTGATCGTCGCGACCCTGGTGACCACCGATCTGGCGCGCCTGGGTGCGCCGCCGGCGATCCTCGGCATGGCGGCGCGGGTGATCGAGGACCAGGCGCGCCACGTCGAGGTCTGCACGCGGGTGCTGGAGGCGCTGGGTTCCGACACTTCGAGTACGCCCGCCGGGGGCACGCGGGTCGCGCTCGGCGACGACGACGACGACGAGGACATCGAGGCGCGCCTCGCGCGTACGCTGATCGCTCGCTTCGCCGTCGGACAGTCGCTGTCGGCGGCCTGCTTTGCCACCGCGCGCGCGACCGCGCGCGAGCCGTTGATCGCCTGGGCATACACCGAGCTCCTGCGCGACGAGGCCCGCCATGGCGCCTTCGGCGCGCGCGCCGGCGAGTGGGTGATCCGCCACTGGTCGGCCGAGCAGCGGCAGCGCCTGTGGGCCGACTGCCTGCGCGAGATGCAATCCTTCGAGCGGCGGGTCGGCGGTCCGGTGGTCGACGCGCCCAAGGTCACCATCCGACGCAACACTGCCGCGGCGGCGCTGGGCCTGTTGTCGCCCGAAGCGTCCTGCGGAGCGGTCATCGCCTCGATCCCGAGATGGGTGTTGCCCCATCTTGCGCGCCTCGGGGTGGTTCCGCCGTCTCCGGAAGTGCCGACGCTGCTGCAGTAGTGAGAGGTCGGGATCCGTGGTCCGAGGTCGGGATCGACGATCCCGGAATGGGGGCGGGAAGGGGCGCCGCGCGTCATAAAATGACGCAACGGAGGACGGTTCTTTTACTGAAGATTCGGAAACAGCCTTACTCTGGTCACTCTTGGGGCGCCCGGAATCACCTTGGGCGTCGTCGTGGCCCCCGCGCTCTCATTGGGAGGACGACATGCGAATGTCCCCGCGCTTGAACCGCTGGCTATGGTTGATGTTTTTCGCGTCGCTCGCGAACGCTGGCGTGGCATGCACTGGCACGGTCGGCGGTCCCAGCCAGAGCAATGGAGGTCCGTCGACCGGGGGACCGACCGGGTTCGCGGGTGCGACCGGTGGGCAGGATCCGGCGGCCCTGGCCTGCGCGCAGAGCGGGCGCGTGCTGAACGTCGGCGTCACGCCGCTGCGCCGGCTGACCCGCGATCAGTTCAACAACACCGTGCGCGACCTGATTGGCGCCACCGGTAGCCCCGCCGACATGCTCTCCGACGACGAGAAGATCGGCCCGTTTCACAGCAACGCGATCGCCCCCATCACCACCCTCGAGGTGCAGCAACACAAGGAGGTCGCCGGCACGCTGGCGGCCGCCGCGGTCGCCAGGATGCGCCAGATCGCGCCCTGCGATCTGGTGGCGGACACCGGCACCACCTGCGCGACCCAGTTCGTGACCCAGTTCGGGCGGCGCGCTTACCGCCGGCCGCTGACCTCGGCCGAGGTCCAGCAGTACCTGACGCTGTACAACCTCGGCAGGCAGGGCGTCGACGCGCAGAACGGCTTTCGCCTGGTCGTCGAGGCGATGCTGCAGTCGCCAATCTTCCTCTACCACCACGACGTGGGGGCGAGCGGCGCTCCAAAACCAGGGGTGGTGCCGGTCAACCCGTACGAGCTGGCGTCGCGCATCTCCTATTTCCTGTGGAACACCATGCCCGACGACACGCTGTTCGCGGAGGCGGACGGCGGGATGCTGAACGACGAGACCGCCCTCAAGAGCACCGTGGCGCGCATGATCGACGATCCCAAGGCGGCGGCCACCATCGGCTCTTTCCATCGCCAGTGGCTGGACGTCGAGGATCTGGCCGAGCAGGCCAAGGACAGCACGCTGTTTCCCAGCTACACGCCCGCGCTGGCCGACGCCATGACCCAGGAGCTGATCTCCTTCTCGGACTACGTGGTGCGGCAGGGCGACGGATTGCTCAAGACCCTGCTGACCTCCAACATGGCGTTCCCGCAGGGCGGGCTGTTCGACGTCTACGGCGTGAGCCAGCCGGCCGGTTTCAAGGCCGGCACGCCGGTGATGCTCGACGCCCGCCAGCGCGCCGGGATTCTCACCCAGGCCGCGTTCCTGACCAAGTGGTCGCACGGCGATCAGACCTCGCCGGTCCACCGCGGCAAGCTGGTGCGGCTGAACCTGCTCTGTGGCTTCATCGGATCCCCGCCGCCCAACGTCAACACCTCGCCGCCGGCGCCGACCGCCGCCACCTCGACCCGGGAGCGTTTCGCGCAACATGAATCGGACCCGGTGTGCGCCAGCTGCCACGTGTTGATGGATCCGATCGGCCTGGGCTTCGAGCACTTCGATCCCGTGGGGGCCTATCGCGACATCGACGGGCTGGGCACGGTCGACGCGACCGGAAAACTGGTCAGCGCTGGCCCCGATCTCGACGGCTCGTTCGACGGCGCCGTCGAGCTGGTCAACCGGCTGGCCGACTCGACCGAGGTCAACAACTGCGTCGCCAACCAGTGGTTTCGTTTCTCGCTGGGTCGCATCGAGAGCGTGAACGACGCCTGTTCGATGCAGACCCTGCACGAAGCCTTCAAGAGCTCGGGCGGCAACATTCGCGAGCTGCTGGCTCGCATCGTCCTCAGCCCATCTTTTCGCAACGTCCGCGTCAACGGCGGCTAGCGGTCCGCAAAGCAACAGGAGATCCTGACCATGCTGAGTCGATCACGATTTGCCCTGTCCCGCCGGCGATTGCTGCAGAGCCTGGGCCTGGGCGTCGCCGCTAGCCCGCTGTTTCCCCTGCTGAACGCCAGCGCGCAGACGGCCCCACGCCCCAAGCGCTTGCTGCTGCTCTGGACCCCCGACGGGGCCCCGGCGCTGAACTACAGCACCCAGGTCGAGTGGCGGCCGACCGGCACGCAGACGGCGTTCACGCTGCAGGCGATGAGCGCGGCGCTGGAACCTTACAAGGCCAAGATCGTCATCCCCGGCGGTCTGGTGCTTTCGGCCAAGGGCGCGGGCGAACAGCACGCCTTCGGCATGGCAGGGGTCTGGACCGGCACGACGCTGCCCGGGCCCAGCGCGGGGGTGAGCTTCGACGGCGGCAACGGGCACCTCACCGGGTGGGGCGCCGCGGCCTCGATCGACCAGATCGTCGCGCAGTTCGCGGGCCCCAACGCGCCCTACGCCAAGGCGCCCAATGATCCCAGCCCCGAAACGCCCTACCGCTCGCTGGCCCTCGGGGTGCAGTGCCAGGGCCCGAACACGCTGAACCGGATGACGTACACGGCGGCCAACGCGCCCATCAATCCCGAGGTCAACCCCAAGGCGGCGTTCGATCGCTACTTCGCGGGCGTGACCGCGGGCGACGGCACCGCGCCCCCCGTCGACCCGACGCTGGCCCGCATCCGGGCCGAGCAGAAGGCGGTCGTCGATCTCCTCAAGGGCGAGATGACCAAGATCAGGGCAACCGTGGGGACGGCGGACTATCAAAAAATCGACGCGCACCTGGAAGGTCTGCTGGCCATCGAACGGCGCAACAACGCGACCCAGACCCCGCCGCCGCCGGTCGCGGGCTGCGTGCTGCCGCCCGCCTCGGCGGGCGTGGCCACGACGTCGAACGGGGCCAACTTTCCGACGCAGATCACCCAGATGATGGACATCGCCACCTCGGTGCTGGCCTGCGATCTGACGCGCGTCCTGTCGCTGCAGATCAGCTACGCCTTCAGCAACGTGGTGCACACCTGGCTGGGCCACACCAAGGGCCACCACACCATGTGCCATGACGGCCTCGACCGGCGCGTCGAGTTGTCGGCGATCGACACCTGGTACACGGAGCAGGTCGCCTACTTGCTGGGCAAGCTCGACAGCATCAGCGAAGGCACGGGCACCTTGCTCGACAACACCTTGGTCGTCTGGGGACACGAGAACGGCAACACCTCGCACAACCAGGAGAACGTACCGTTCCTGCTGGCCGGCAAGGCCGGCGGCGCGCTGCGCACCGGCCGCTACCTCAACTTCACCAGCTTCACGCCGCACGCGAAGCTCCTGGTGAGCATCGCGCAGCTGATGGGCATGTCGATCACCAGCGTCGGCGACATCAACCCCAACAGCGGTCCCCTCACGGGCCTGGTTTAGGCTCAGGGCGGAGGGGGCCAGGCCGCCTCGATTTCCGGCTTCGCTCTCTCCGTTGAGGGGCGGGCGGGGCGGGGGAGGTGGGGTGCTCCTCTTGCGGGGACGCGGCCCTTACGCCGCCGGGCGGGCGGTGAACTCTCGATGACTGCTTTTGGTGTCTCCGAGCGCCGCCTCCTCCTTCACCCTGAACGCCGGCGGCACGGGGGCCGCTCCGATCGTCGGCTGGCAACCGGCCTGCGGACAGGCAGGAGCGCCCGCTTAGCCCCCTCGGGCACAACA
>DASRQZ010000079.1:0-6086 GCA_035696125.1 Polyangia bacterium | reverse complement strand
TTGTGCGACGCGAGCTGCGCTATCAGCGTCCTGATCGTGATCGTGATCGTGGCCGCCCCCCTGATCGTGGCCGTGCACGTGCACGGGAACGCTACCGTGGCCCTGATCGACAGGGGTCAGGGTGCACATCAAATCAAGGATCGATCATCTTGGTCAGCATGGCGACGACTCGCTCCAACAGCTCGATTCCATGGGTATATTTGGGCTCGTCGAGCAGACCACCAACCTTCATCGCGTCGAGATGCGCCGCGGATTCCATCGCCGAGCCTCTTGCGATGGTGTAGTGCCGGGCCTTGTCGGGCCTGCTCATCCGGCCCGCGCGCCGGCCACGACCACGGTGGCGTTCCCGTGCACGTGCACGTCTACGATCAGGGGGGCGGCCACGATCACGTCTGCGATCGCGGCCACGGGGTTTGTGCGACGAGCTACGCTATCAGCTTCTCGATTTCCTGTTCGACGTTGCGCTCGTCGGAGGAGCGGGCAACCGACAGCTCCTGCACGATCAGGCCCTTGGCGGTGTCGAGCATGCGGCGCTCGCCGAAGGAGAGCGGCTTTAAACCCTTGAGGCGATAGAGATCGCGGAAGACCTCGGCCACCTCGAAGAGGGAGCCCGACTTGATCTTCTCCATGAAACCGCGGTACCGGCGGTTCCAGGTCTGCCGGTCGATGTGGATCTCCTTGTCGCGGAGGATCTCCAGCACCTCCTGGATCTCGGCCTTGTCGGCGACGCGACGCAGGCCTACCTGTTCGGCCTTGTCGATGGGGACCAGGATGCGCAGCCCGCTGTCCAGCGCGCGCAGGACGTAGAAGCGCTGGATCTTGCCGAAGATCTCCTTTTTCTCTATGCCGATGATCTCGGCAACGCCCTGCGATGGGTAGACGGCCTTATCACCAATGACAAATTCGGATGACACGGCTGACACGGTGTGACCTCCTTGGCGTCCTGTATTTCTGGAATCGCACCTCGCGCAGGCCAGTGACGCCCACCCCCGCTCCCCCCACTACACAACCTGCGGAAAACACTGCGAACCGCGGCTGGCACTTACGTTCTCCCACAACGCTATCTCTGTCGGACATGGTCTGTCAATCACTTTCACTGTATCTGGACACACCAAGCGACGCGCCCCGATACGCGCGCCCGACAACAATTTTTAGCCTTTCTGTTCGCCGGATCCTTTCTGAGATAGTGTTTGCCTTCCGATGGCGCGGCAGGCTTTCGACGATCCGTTGACTGGCTCTCACGCGTCAGCCTCTTCGGGAACCAGCGGGCCGATCACCGCGCTGCCCCCGCCGCACGGGTCGTTCTCGGCGGCGCCGTCCGGGTTGAGCTGGCGGAACCTGTTCTGGCTCTCGGTCGCCGCCGTCGGCATCGGCTTCGCGGGCTACCTGTACCTGATGCCCTACCGGCAAATGAACGACACGCTGGAGAGCCGCGCGCGCGAGCTGACCCAGGAGCGCCAGGAGGGGCAGAAGCTGAGCAGCGAGCGCGACGAGCTGAAGACCGCCGTCGACAAGATCGAGGCGACCGAGAAGGAACGCGCGGAGAAGGCGGCCAAGGGACAAAAGGACCTGGCGGCCATGGCCGAGCAGCTCAAGCCGCCCCTGCAGGCGCTGGGCGCGTCGATCGCCACCGACGACCACGGGCACCTGCTGGTCAGCCTGGCGCCCGCGAAGGCGGTCGACAAGAATGGAATCGACGTGTCGAGCGAAGGCATCGCGGTGCTGAAAATTCTGGCGGGCGCGATCAAACGCAACGGCGGCACGGCGCGCATCAAGGCCAGGTTCGGATCGGGACCGGCGCCCAAGCAGCTGCGCAGCTTGTTCGGAACCACCGGCGAGGTCGCGGTCGTGCGCGCGGCGCGCGTCATGTCGGCGCTGGAAAGCGCCGGGCTGCCCCCGGAGCGTCTCAGCATCGTGGGCGAGGCCGCCGATTCGCAGGAGGAGGCGGCGCCCAAGGTGTTGCCGCGCAGCATGAGCCGCCGCCGGCGCGCCGCCGCCGCCGCCGCGGCCGCCGCCGCCGCCGGGACGATGGACGATCGCCTGGACATCGAAGTCGAGCCCGGTTGATCCCGTGCACTGCCGCCTGCTCGCCGGCGCGATCGCCTGCTCGCTGGCGATTCCGTCCGTCGGGTGGAGCTATGACTTCGCCATCGACGTGCGGACCGTCGGTCAGGGGTATCAGGTGCGCGGCTACGCGCCCGACGGCCGCAATCAGCTGCTCTCGCGCCGTCGGCTGACCCAGTACCTGAACCTGAACGTCTACGACATCGAACCGGCGCGCTGGAAGGATCCGACGGGCGGGCGCAACAATCTGTTCGTCGACGTCTCGCTGCGCTTCGACAGCGATTTCGGCGGATACTTGCTGGGTCGCCCGCGCGGCGACGACGAGATCCGCGAGCTGAAACAGGACCAGGTCGACGTGCTCTACGCCTTCGTCGGTGGGCGCGGCGTCGCGGGGCGGCTCGACTTCCAGCTGGGCCGCCAGATCCATTTCGACCAGGTCGACTTCTATTCCTTCGACGGCGGCGACGCCATCCTGCGCGTGCACGGCCCGCTGTACGCCGAGGCGTTCGCGGGCACCGAGGTGCGCGGCGAGCTGCCGCTGGCGTCGCCGGTCTTCGAGCTGGACGGCACCAGCGCCGGATCGCGCGACCCGGCCACGCGGCCGGATCAGGCGCGGCAGCTGCGCCCGCTGGTGGGCGGCGCGCTGGCCCTCGACGGCGACGGCGACGGCGACGGCGCGGGCCGCTTCGCGGCGCGGCTGGCTTACCGGCGCGTCTGGTCGGCCACCGCCCAGCCCCTGCCCGGCGAGCCGGCGACCGGGGTCAACGACGAGAAGCTGGCGCTGACCGGCAGCGCCGCCTGGCGCGACCGGGTGTTCGCGACCTTTGGCGTGCGCTACAACCTGCTGGTCGCGGCCTTCGATGATCAGCAGATCGCGGTGCGGGTGCGGGTGGCGGCGCGGCAATGGCTGTCGGCCGAGCAGGCCTACCTGGCGCCTACCTTCGACGGCGATTCGATCTGGAACATCTTCTCGTCGGGGGCCTACCGCGATCTGCGCATCGGTTACGAGGCCGGTCTGGCGCCGGGTGTGCGCGCCCACGCGCGCGCCTTCTTGCGCCTGTTCTCTGCGACGCCGGGCGAGACCGTCGCCGGTCAGGATCTGGGCGCCGCCGCGCCCGGCGGGCGGCTGGCCGGTGGCGGCAGCGCGGGCGCCGACCTCCGGCGGGCGCGGGTCTTCGTGCGCGCCGACGGCTATTTCGACGACGGGTACGGGGGGCGCAAGCTGGGCAGTGATCTGTCGGCGCGCTACGCGCTGCGCCCGGGCACCTGGGAGGCGGAGTGGCGGCTCACCGGCTTCTTCTGGCGTTCCGACCAGCAACCCGCGACCAACCGTGGCGTGGTGTTCGGCGTGCAGGTGGGCAGCCGCTACCAGCTGGCGCAGGGGATGCGCCTGCACTTTTTGGCCGAGGACAACGCCGGCACCTTCTACCGCGCCCAGGCGCGCGCCCTGGCGTTGATCGAGGTCGACGCGTCGCTATGAATCGGGTCGGTCGATGGGCGCGCGCCTGGGTGGCGCTGGCGGCGGTGGTGGTGGCGGGCGCGGTGGCCGCCGGGGCCGGCCTGGCCCGCGCGCACGGTGAGGCGGCGCGCGGTCCGTCGCCGCTGATCTATCCCCGGCAGAGCATCCCGCTGCGGTTCGATCACGCGGCCCACCTGGCGCGCGGCGGCACCACCTGCGAGGGGTGTCACGCGGCGGCGACCACCTCGACGGCGGCGGCCGACGATCTCATGCCCGGCGAGGGCGCCTGCCGGTCGTGCCACGCCATCGACCGCACCCAGCCGCTGAAGGTCATTGCCGGCAAGCCGCCAGCGCGTTGCGATGCCTGCCACGTGCAGGCGCAGGTGCAGGTGCCGGCGCAGGTGCAGGTGCAGGGGCTGGCGCAGGGAGGGGAGGGCGGCAGCGGCGCGATCGGCGCTGCGGGTGGCGGCGGCGACCTGCCGCGGGTGGTGGTCCCGCGTCCCAACATCAAGTTCAACCACCAGCTACATGCCGCGCGCGGCGTCGGGTGCGAGGTCTGCCACACGCAGGTGGCGCGCCAGGCCCTGGCCACCGAGGCCGACCTGCCGCGCATGGCGCTGTGCCTGGGTTGCCACGGCGGCGGTCCGAAGCAGCCGACCGCGCGTTGCGGGGCCTGCCACCTCACGCTGCCCGACGGGCGCCTCAGGGTGAACCTGGCGGTCGGCGGTCCGCTGGCCACAGCGATCACCGGGCAGCTCGCGCCTTCCGGGTCCTTGCGCGGCTTCGACGCGCACACCGCGACCTTCCGTACCGACCACAAGACCGCCGGCCGCGACCAGGCCTACTGCCTGACCTGCCATCGCCGCAGCGAGTGCCTCGACTGCCACAACGGCGTGGTGCGGCCGCTCGACATCCACCCCTCGGACTACGTCACGCTGCACGCGCCCGATGCGCGTCGCAACACCCCCGACTGCTCGTCGTGCCACCGCAACCAGACCTTCTGCGTCGGCTGCCACCAGCGTGCCGGCGTCGCCGCCGACCCCTCGGGCGGGCTGCCGGGCCGGCGGCCCCAGAACCCCTTCGGCACCGGCACCGGCGTGAAGAGCTTTCACCCGCCGGCCTGGGCCCGCGACGCCACCGGGGCCGTCCTGACCGCCCCGCGCGCCAGCAGCCATTCGATGCAAGCCAAGCGCAACATCCGCACCTGCGTCTCCTGCCATCGCGAAGAGACCTGCCTGGAATGCCATTCCACCGACCCGACCCGCGGCGCCAACGTCACCCCGCACGGCCCCGGCTTCGCCGATTCATCCAGGTGCCGCGCGCTATCCCGGAGCAACCGCCGGGCGTGCCTGAAGTGTCACAGCGTCGGCGCGACCGAGCTCGACTGCCGGTGAGCCTACGCACGAAAGCGTCGCCCTCGCCTCCCCTCCGATCCCCTCCCCCGTACTCGTCGTACTCGGGGGAGGGCCAGGGAGGGGGCAGGCCTTGCGAGCGTCGAGGCCCGCGCGAGCCGTGGCTCTCCCTTCAGCCCGTCCCCAAGGTGAGCTCGAAGTAGCGTGGGCCAGGGAGGGGGTTCGGTCGGTAGGGGGAGATCTCGACGAAGCCGAGCGCGCGGTAAAGTGCGATGGCGTCGGTCATCGAGGCGAGGGTGTCGAGGCGGACGCTGCGATAGCCGAGGGCGCGGGCGGCAGCGATGATGGCCGTCGCCAGTCGGCGGCCGAGGCCTTGTCCTTGCGCGGCGGGGCGGACGTAGAGGCGCTTCATCTCGGCGGCGTCGCCGTCGAGTGGGCGCAGCGCGACGCACCCGACGGGGTGACCATCGATCGTGGCGAGTAGCAAGCGCCCTCGCGGCGGCGCGTAGGCGCCGGGCAGCGTAGCCAGCTCTTCGGCGAATCCCTGAAAACAGAGATCCACGCCGATGGCGCGCTGATACTCGCGAAACAGGTCACGGACGACGTCCATGCGCGCCGGGTCGGTCACCTCCGCGATCAGCGGGGCGCGCTCGCTTGGCGCAAACGCCTCGCGCCCGATTCGGTAGAGCACATGTCGGCGCAAAGGATGATGGTCGGGAAGGAGCGGGTGGTCGAAGTCGCTGGCGGGATCGTGCCGCATGCCGAGCTTATCCATCACGCGTAGCGAGCGGCGATTGGCGGGCACGGTCCAGGCCACCACCTCATCAAGCGCCAGGTCATTGAAGGCGAAACGCAGCGCGCGCCGAGCCGCCTCGGTGGCGTACCCGCGGCCCCAGTGCTCGGCGGCCAGGCGCCAGCCAATCTCCACGCACGGTGTAAAGGACGACTCGAATCGGGGACGGGCCAGGCCCGCGAAGCCGATGAATGAGGCGCCGCCGAGGACCTCCACGGCCCAGAAGCCAAACCCATGCTGGTCGAAGTGGGCGCGCGCGCGGGCCGCCTCCGCGTCGCTCTCGGCGCGCGACAGGACCGCTGGCAGGTACTCCATGACCCGCGCATCGGCGTTGAGCGCGGCGAACGGCTCGAGATCGCTTTCGCGCCAGGCCCGCAGCACCAGACGCTTGGTTCGAAGCTCGGGGATCATGCCCAAC
>DASRQZ010000078.1:0-9016 GCA_035696125.1 Polyangia bacterium | reverse complement strand
CCGTCGCCGTCGGCGCCGGCGTCGGCGTCGGCGTTGGTGATTGTGGCTCCGTTCCAGTTCGGATCGCCGACGTCGACGCCGACGCTGACGCCGACGGGATCACGCGCATCTACCCACGCACCCCCGCTCGCCTCCAATCTGTTAACGTCCTTCCGTGCATCCGTCGACCCTGTTCTCCCATCTACGTGAGGCATTCGGTTGGGGCCTGATCGCGCTGCCGATCTGGGCGGTGGCGTCGTTGCTGGTCGGGGCCGCGCTCGGCTGGGTGACGCGGCGATTGCTCGGGCGGGTGACCGCGCGCACCGCCGCCCAGTGGAACGATCAGATCGTCGCGCGCGTCAAAGGGCCGCTGGCCATCGGCTGGGCGGTGATGACCGCCTACCTGGGCCTTGGCTGGCTGGAGCTGGCGCCGGCCGCCGAGCTGGCGGCGCGCCGCCTGCTCAAGGGCGCGTTCATCGTGACGGTGTTCTGGGTGCTGCTGCGCGCCGTCGACGTCGCCGACCACCTGATCGCCCGGTCGGACTGGGCCAGCCGCCGTCTGACTTCGCGGTCGTTCGTCACCCTGGGCGGCAAGGTGCTGAAGATCGCGGTGGTGATCATCGCCGTGGTCACCATGCTGTCGCAGGCCGGTTATCCGGTGGGCAGCATCATCGCCGGGCTGGGCATCGGCGGCCTGGCGCTGGCGCTGGCCGCCCAGAAGACCGTCGAGAACGTGTTCGGGGCATTCTCGATCGCGGTCGATGAGCCCTTTCGCCAGGGCGACTTCATCAAAGTCGACGGCGTGATGGGCACGGTGGAGGCGATCGGCCTGCGCTCGACGCGCATCCGCACCCTGGACCGCACCCTGGTCGCCATCCCCAACGGCAAGCTGGCCGAGATGCGCACCGAGACCTTCGCGGCGCGCGATCGCCTGCGCCTGGCCTGTACGGTGAGCCTGGTCTATGGAACCAGCGCCGAGCAGATTCGCCGGGTGCTGACCGAGGTCGAGGCCATGCTGCGCGCCCACCCCAAGCTCTGGCCCGAGGGCCTGACCGTCGTGCTCAAGGAGCTGTCGCCGTCGTCGCTGGACATCGAGGTGATGGCCTGGTTCGGCACCCAGGACTGGACCGAGTTCCAGGGCATCCGCCAGGTCATCCTGCTCAGGCTCATGGAGATCGTCGAATCGGCTGGGACCTCTCTGGCGTATCCGACCCGCACCGTGCATCTGGTGCAGGCCGCAGCCTCGGCTTCATCGCAGCCGCCCGGCGAGGGCGCTCACCCGCGGCGATAGCTCCGGCATCCAGGCGAACGGTCCGCTGTCCTCTTTCCAGCGTCGCGACGCGCGCGCGCGCGGCCCTTTCGACGCCCGCGTCGCGCCGGCAAAACGCGCGCGAACTCGCGCATTTCGCGGCGGTTAATGTGCGCGCTCAATGGCCATGTGCGAGGATTTCATATTGAGCCCGAAATATCCGGCGCCGTTCCTTTTTACCGCTCCTTGACGATCATTTAACCCTTGCGGCGAACGGCGCTCGCTACAGTCTCGCCATTCACCACGGAGGACACGTAGACATGAAACGCCGAACGTCGCGCACGCGCGCATTCCTGTTCTGGACGCTGGTCGTCAGCTCGCCGCTCCTCTTCTTCTTCTTCTTCGCCCTCGCCGCCGCCTCGGCCGGGCCGCCCACACCGCAGGTCAACACCACCGGCCTGACCGTGACCGACACCGAAGTCACCGTCGGACAGCTTCACTCGGCGACCGGAACGATGGCCATCAGCGAGACCGGATCGATCCAGGCCGAGCGCCTGGCCATCGACCAGATCAACGCCAAGGGCGGGGTGCTCGGTCGAAAGATCAAGATCATCCAGGAAGATGGAGCCAGCGATTGGCCCACCTTTGCCGAGAAGGCCAAGAAGTTGCTCGCCAACGACAAGGTCGCCGCGGTCTTCGGTTGCTGGACCTCGGCCTCGCGCAAAGCCGTGTTGCCCGTATTCGAGCACGAGAATGGCATGCTCTATTACCCGACATTCTATGAGGGATTGGAGCAATCAAAGAACGTGATTTACACCGGACAGGAGGCGACCCAGCAAATTCTCGCCGGATTGGACTGGTTGGCGAAGGAAAAGAAAGCCAAGACCTTCTATTTGATCGGCTCCGACTACATCTGGCCGCGTACCTCCAACAAGATCGCGCGCAAGCACATCGAGAATGTGTTGCACGGTACGGTCGTTGGCGAGGAGTACTACCCGCTCGGTCACACCCAGTTCGGGTCCTTGATCAACAAGATCAAGCTCAAGAAGCCGGACGTGGTTTACGCGATCATCGTCGGCGGCAGCAATGTCTCCTTTTACAAGCAGCTCAAAGCTGCCGGGGTCACCGCCGACAAGCAGACCCTGCTCACCATCTCGGTCACCGAGGACGAGCTGCTGGGTATCGGCGGCGAGAACATGGTCGGATTCTACGCGGCGATGAAGTATTTTCAGAGTCTGGACAACGGTAACAACAAGGGCTTCGTCACCGAGTTCAAGAACAAGTACGGCGCCAAGAGCGTGATCGGGGACGTCACCCAGGCGGCCTACCTCGGTCCCTGGCTGTGGAAGGCGGCGGTCGAGAAGGCCGGTAGCTTCGACGTCGACAAGGTGGCGGCGGCTTCGCCGGGCATCGAGCTCAAGACCGCGCCCGAGGGCTACGTCAAGGTGCACAAGAACCACCACCTGTGGAGCAAGCTGCGCATCGGCAAGGTGCGCGCCGACGGCCAGTACGACGTGCTCTACGAATCCAGCCTGATCGAACCCAACCCGTTCCCCAAGGGCTACCAGTGATCGCCCGTCCATGACGTCGAGGCCACCGTAACTGGCGCACGGGGAGCAAATCAATGGGTGGATATTCGCTGGGCGAGCTGAAATCGATCCTGGTCATGCAGGGGTTCAACGGCTTGAGCTTGTTTTGCGTGTTGCTGCTGATGGCGCTGGGGTTGGCGATCATCTTTGGCCAGATGGGTGTCATCAACATGGCGCACGGCGAGTTCCTGACCATCGGCGCGTACACGACCTATGTGCTGTCGACGGCCAGCGCCAGGTACGCGCCCTGGTTCCACACCTACTACTTCTTCTTTGCCGTCGCGGCGTCGTTCGCGATCGCGGCCGCCATCGGCTACGGCGTCGAGATCTTCCTGATCCGGCCGTTGTACAGGCGGCCGCTCGACACCTTGCTGGCCACCTGGGGCTTGAGCCTGATCATGCAGCAGGCCTTCCGCTCGACCTTCGGGGCCAAGGAGGTCAGCGCGACGCTGCCCGACTGGTTGATGGGCTCGGTCAAGCCGACCGAGAACATCGACATCCCGATCAACGGCATGTTCGTGATGGGGCTGACCATCGTGCTCACCGCGTCCATCGTTCTCCTCTTGTATCGCTCGCGCTGGGGCCTCAGCGTGCGCGCCACGACCCAGAACCGCGAGATGGCGGGCGCGGTCGGCATCGACACCCGCAAGGTCGATCGGCTGACCTTCGCGCTCGGGTGCGGCTTTGCCGGCGTCGCGGGCGCCGCCTTCACCACCATCGGATCGACGGGTCCCACCAGCGGGTCGCTGTACATCGTCGACACCTTCCTGGTGGTGGTTTTCGGAGGGGCGCAGAGCCTGATCGGCACCATCGCCTCGGCGTTCACCATCGCGCAGGCGCAGTCGACCACCGAGTTCTTTCTCACCGGGTCGGTGGCCAAGGTGCTGACCCTGTCGGCGGTGATCATCATCCTGATGTTGCGGCCGCAGGGCCTGATGGCGCTGAAGGTGCGCCGATGAGCCAGGCGATCAACGGAGCCGGCGGCGTCGACGGCGCGACGAACGGCGCCGCCAATGCCCGGCGGCAGCTGATGGCGATCGGCGTGCTGGCCTTTCTGGTGTTTCTGGTCTTCCCCGCTCTGCTGGATCCTTTTCGCCTCGGCATGGTCGGCAAGTACCTGACCTACGCCTTCGTGGCGCTGGGTCTGGTGCTGTGCTGGGGTCACGGCGGGATCCTCAGTCTGGGCCAGGGGGTCTTCTTCGGTCTGGGCGGGTATTGCATGGCGATGTTCCTCAAGCTGGAGGCGTCGGATCCGATCAGCACCGCCATCCAGTCGACGCCCGGGATCCCGGACTTCATGGACTGGAACCAGCTGACCCAGCTGCCGTTGTTCTGGCGGCCATTCCGCAGCCTGGCTTTCAGCCTGTTGGCGGTGCCGGCGGTCCCGTGCCTGCTGGCGCTGATCATCGGCGTCGCGATGTTCAAACGGCGCGTCGGCGGCGTCTACTTCGCGATCATCACCCAGGCGATAGCCGCGATCCTCAGCATCCTCATCATCGGGCGCCAGGGCTGGACCGGCGGCGTCAACGGCATCACCGACCTCAAGACGCTGCACGGGTGGGACCTGCGCACCGACCACGCGCGCCGGATCCTCTACTTCGTCAACGCGCTACTGCTGTTCGGGGCCATCGCCCTCGGCCGCTGGGTGCTGGGCACCAAGCTCGGGCGCTTGCTGGTTGCGATGCGCGACAAGGAAGAGCGGGTGCGCTTTTCAGGTTACGACGTCGCCAACGTCAAGGTCTTCGTCTTCGTGCTGGCCGCGGCGCTGTCGGCGGTGGGAGGCGCGATGTTCACGCTGCAGGTCGGGTTCATGTCGCCGTCGTTCGTCGGTATCGTGCCCTCGATCGAGATGGTGGTGTTCGCCGCGGTGGGTGGGCGCGAGTCGCTGGTCGGCGCGGTCTACGGAACGCTGCTGGTCAACTGGAGCAAGACCTACTTCTCCGAGAAGTTCCCGCAGCTGTGGCTGGTCTTGATGGGCGCGCTGTTCATCGGCGTCGTCAAGGTGTTCCCGCGCGGCTTGGCCGGCCTGTACGAGTCGCACGGGCGCGCCTGGCTGGCGGCTGTGCGCGAGCGGCTCGGGCGGCTGCTCTCCGGCGAAGGGCGGCGCATCACGCCGGGTCCGCCGGCCCCCGCCTCGGTCGAGAGGCCGGAGCCGTGACCACCCTGGCGATCACTGGCGCCGCCGGCCTGGCGGCCGCGGTGGAGACCGCGCACCCCGCGCGCAAGCCAGCCGAGGACTACTTGCTCACGGTCGAGGGGCTGACGGTGTCGTTCGACGGCTTCAAGGTCATCGACGACCTGTCGCTGGCGGTCGAGCCGCGCGAGCTGCGCGCCGTGATCGGCCCCAACGGCGCCGGCAAGACCACCTTGCTGGACCTGATCTCGGGCCGAACGCGCGCGACCTCGGGCACCATCCTGTTCAAGGGCCGCGACATCACCCGCCTGCGCGAGCACGAGATCGTGCGCGCCGGCATCGGACGCAAGTTCCAGACCCCGTCGATCTACGAGACGCTGACGGTGTTCGAGAACCTCGAGATGTCGTACCCGCGCGGGCGCAGCGTGTTCGGCTCGCTGGGCTTTCGCCGCACGCCGGAGGTCATCGCCAAGGTGGAGGAGGCGGCCACGGCGATCTACCTGGCCGATCACCTGCGCCGCGGCGCCGAGAGCCTGAGCCACGGGCAAAAGCAGTGGCTGGAGATCGGCATGCTGCTGATTCAAGAGCCCGAGCTGCTGATGCTCGACGAGCCGGTCGCCGGCATGACCAGCGCCGAGCGGCGGCGCACCGCGGAGCTGCTGACCGGGCTGAGCGAGGACCGCGCCCTGATCGTCATCGAG
This sequence comes from Polyangia bacterium, assembly GCA_035696125.1. GTDB lineage: Bacteria > Myxococcota_A > Polyangia > Fen-1088 > Fen-1088 > DASRQZ01. The sequence continues at coordinate 3,364 of DASRQZ010000078.1, read as the reverse complement.
CACGACATGGAGTTCGTGAAGAACATCGCGCACCGGGTGACGGTGCTGCACCAGGGAAAGTGGCTGGCCGAGGGCAGCATGGACTTCGTGCAGGCCGATCCCAAGGTCATCGAGGTCTACCTTGGCCACTAGTGCCATGCTGGAGGTGACGGATTTACGGGTCAGCTACGGGCAGAGCGAGGTGATCCACGGCATCAGCCTGCGCGCCCAGCCCAGGAAGATCCTGGCGGTGATGGGTCGCAACGGGACCGGCAAGACCACGCTGTTCCGCGCGCTGATCGGCCTGCTACCGACGCGCGCCGGCAGCATCAAGATCGAAGGGCAGGAGATCAGCGGCAAGGACAGCTTCGAGCGCGTCGCCCAGGGCGTCGGCTACGTGCCGCAGGGGCGGATGATCTTCTCGACGCTGACCGTGCTGGAGAACATCGAGACCGGGCTCAATCAGAAGGGCGCGCGCAAGATCCCCAGGAAGATCTTCGACCTGTTCCCCGTGCTGTGGGACATGCGCAAGCGGCGCGGCGGCAACCTGTCGGGCGGCCAGCAGCAGCAGCTGGCGATCGCGCGCGCGCTGGCCAGCGACCCCAAGGTGCTGCTGCTCGACGAGCCGACCGAGGGCATCCAGCCGTCGATCATCAAGGAGATCGCGCGCGCGCTGAAGCAGATCAAGGACGAGAGCCAGATCGCGATCGTGGTCTCCGAGCAGATGATGACCTTCGCTCTCGAGATCGCCGAGGCCGTGGTGGTGCTGGACCGCGGCGAGGTGGTCTACGAGGCACCACGTGAGGAGGTGAGTCCGGAGACGCTGGCGCGGCACCTGTCGATCTAGATGGGAACTAAATGCGAACCCTGAAGAAGAAAGGAAGAGGTCCATGCAACACTTCAAGATCAAGGCCGGCAAGCCGCTGATCGAGCAGCCCGAGCTGGGGCACAACCGCTGGCACTCGGAGCTGCCGTTTCTCGCCACCGTGCAGCCCGGCGAGGAGATCGTCATCGAGACGCTCGACTTCCTCGACGCGCAGATCCACAACGACGACGATCCCTCCGACGTGCGCGACATCGACCTCACGCGCGCGCACCCGCTGACCGGGCCGTTCGAGATCGCGGGCGCCGAGCCAGGAGACCTGCTGGTGGTCGACCTGCTGGACATCAAGCCGGTGACGCCGGTCGGGTTCTCGGGCATCTTCGCCAAGAGCAACGGCGGTGGCTTCCTGGCCGACTACTTCCCCGAGGCCGACAAGGCGATCTGGGACATCAAGGGGCTCTACACCACCTCGCGCCACGTGCCGGGGGTGCGTTTCGCGGGCCTGACCCACCCGGGTTTGATGGGCTGCCTGCCGTCCAGGGAATTGCTGGCCGAGTGGAACCGGCGCGAGGCCCCCCTGGCCGAGAAGGGGCTGGCCAAGCCGCCGGACCCGAGCACGGCGGTGCTGCGCGGGCTCAAGGGCGCGGCCTTCGATCGCCTGGCCAAGGAGGCCTGCCGCACGGTGCCGCCGCGCGAGCACGGCGGCAACACCGACATCAAGGATCTCTCGACCGGGACGCGCATCTTCTTCCCGGTCTACGTCAAGGGCGCCGGCTATTCGATGGGCGATCTGCACTTCTCGCAGGGCGACGGCGAGATCGCCTTCTGCGGCGCGATCGAGATGGACGGCGCGACCCACGTCGGCTTCGACCTGATCAAGGGCGGCATGCAGAAGTACGGCCTGACCGCTCCCATCTTCATGCCTAGCCCGGTGCGCCCGCGCTACGAGTCCTACCTGACCTTCGAGGGCATCTGCGTCGAGAAGGGCGTCAACTACTACATGGACGCGACGGTGGCCTACCGGCAGGCATGCCTGAAGGCGATCGACTACCTGACCCACTTCGGGTACACCAAGAACCAGGCTTACATGCTCTTGACCACGGCGCCGGTCGAGGGCCGGATCGGCGGCATCGTCGACATCCCCAACTGCGCCTGCACGGTGTCGATCCCCACGGCGATCTTCGATCAGGACATCACGCCCAAGGGGATGCTGCACAACAAGCCCTACTGGGCGCGCGCCTGATGCCGCTTTACGAGTATCGCTGCGCCGCGTGCGGGCAGGCGTTCGAGAGTGTGCGCAGGGCCAGCGAACGCGCCGCGCCCATCGACTGTCCGGCGTGCGGCACCCACGGTGAGGCCGATCGCCTGTGGTCGACGGTCGTGGTGCGGGTGCGCGCGCGGCCACCCGCGCCGCGCAGTGGCGCCGAGGCGCTGGCGGGGCCCGGCGTGCGCGGGCTGGGCACCGTACGCGGGCATGGCCGCACCTCGATCGTGCAGTCCTGCGGCACCAACCACCTGAGCCACCGCCACTGACCCGGCCCTTGCGTGCGGGCGCCCGTTGTCCCGGCGGGACAACAGCGCCCTTCCAGACAACAGCCTGGGTCGCTGACGGGAACGACCTGGGCTCCGGACGCGGTCTCGCGTTGAGGGTGGCGCCCAGGCTGCTACAGTTGCCGCCTGATGGTGGAGAAAGAAGAAGACTTCGCGGCCATGTTCGCCGAGTCCGAGAAGGCCAACAAGGGTAAGCGGCGGCTGCCGCCGGTGCAGGCGGGGGATCGCGTGCGTGGGCGGGTGAGCTCGGTCGGGCGCGACACGGTCTTCGTCGAGCTGGACGACGGCCGGGGCGAGGGCATGCTGGAGCTGGGGGAGCTGCGCGATGCCGACGGCCAGCTGGCCATCGCCGCCGGCGATCCGATCGAGGCCACGGTGGTCGAGGGCGGAGGGCCCGGCGAGGCGATGGTGCTGCGCCGAAGCCTGGTGGCCAGGGGACCGGAGGCGCGCGCCGATCTGCAGCGTGCCTTCGAGCTCGGCCTACCGGTGGAGGGCGTGATCGCGGCGGTCAACAAGGGCGGCGTCGACGTCACCGTGGCGGGGCTACGCGGCTTCTGCCCGATCTCGCAGCTCGACACCCGTCGCACCGAGGACGCGTCGGCCCTGGTTGGCCAGAAGCTGCAGTTCCGCATCACCAAGTACGAGGAGGACCGCCGCGGCCCCAACCTGGTGCTGTCGCGGCGCGCGCTGCTGGAGGAAGAGGCGCGCGGGCGCGCCGTCGAGACCCGCGCCAAGCTGGTGGTCGGCGCGGTGCTGCCGGGGGTGGTGACCGGGCTCAAGGACTACGGCGCGTTCGTCGATCTGGGCGGCATCGAAGGCATGTTGCACGTGTCGGAGATCGGCTTTTCGCGGGTGACCCGCCCCGCCGACGTGCTGTCGATCGGCCAGCCAGTCACCGTGCAGGTGCTGCGCATCGACAAGAAGAACGACCCCGATCGCCCCGAGCAGGTCGCGCTGTCGCTGAAGGCGCTGGCCGCCGATCCCTGGGAAGAGGCGGCCGCGCGCTTCCCC
>DASRQZ010000077.1:0-9222 GCA_035696125.1 Polyangia bacterium | reverse complement strand
AGCAGCCCCACGCCGGAGGAAACGGCGTGGGCCAGGTGGTACCCATCGAAATCGGGAGACGACCAATCCTCAAGGTCACTGTCGAATCGGAAGTCGGTCGACCCGCCGCTTGAGCGTCGGCACCTCGATTGCGGCTTCGCTCTCTCCGTTGTGGGGCGGGGGGCGTGGGGGGGGGGGGGGGGTGGGGGGGTGTTCCTCTTGCGGGGCCTGAGGAGGCGCACCGGCCTGTCCGCAGGCCGGTTGCCAGCCGACGATCGGAGCGGCCCCCCGTGCCGCCGGCGTTCATGGTCAAGGAGCGGGCGGAGCTCGGAGACACCAAAAGTAGTCATCGAGAGTTCACCACCCGCCCGGCGGCGTAAGGGCCGCGTCCCCGCAAGAGGAATACCCCACCTCCCCCGCCCCGCCCGCCCCTCTACGGAGAGAGAGGAGCCGGATTCGAGGGCGGGGCGGCCTGGCGAACCAACCGGAAGTCGTAGGTCGCCGTGCAAAAGGGCTCTGCGCTGGCGCCCCCGTCGGGGGTGGGGCCCGCGGGGTGTGAGACGAAGTCGACGATCAGTGACTGCTTGACCGCGAAGACCGCGTCGCCGTCCAGGTAGGGATCGCCGGCGACGAACAGGTGGGTGGTCACCGGCGCAAAGCCCGGCGCCGACACGATGAGGTGGACGTGGGCCGGCCGAAACGGGAGTCGGCCCATGGCGGCCAGCATGACGCCCACCGGACCGTCGGTCGGGATCGCATAGCTGACCGGCTTGACCGTGCGCACCCCGTAGCGGCCGTCGGCGCCGGCGATGAATCGCCCGCGCGCGTAGGCCGCGGCGCCGCCGGGTCGCTGCACGTCGTACAGGCCCTCGCTGTCGGTCTGCCAGACGTCGAGCACGGCGCCCGCGATCGGGCGCCCCTCGACGTCCAGCACGCGCCCCGAGAGAAACGCCGGCACCCCGGGTAACCCGGCGGCGATGTTGGCCCAGATGGGAAGATCGGGCGCGCCGGGGCGGTAGAACGGGCCCAGCACCGTGGTCTCCGAAGCGCCGCCCGGCTTGCGGTGGTTGATGGCGTCGACCAGCATCGACACCCCCAGCGTGTCCGACAACAAGATGAACTCCTGTCGACGGTCGTCGCTCTTGTGGCCGGTCGCGGTCAGGAACTGGATGCCGGCGAGCCACTCGGCCTCGGTGAGCTCGGTCTCGCGAACGAAGGCGTGCAGGTGGCGGATCAGGCTCTCCGCCACCTGCCGGAAACGCCCGTTGGCGCGCGCGTCGATCCGGGCGACCACAGTGTCGGTGAGGTTGGCCTCGGTGAGGTTGCGCATGGGTCGAATCCTCCAGAGACGATCACTTGTCCTTGGTTGCGGGCAACAGCAGCCGTCGCCGCACCGGGAAGAACTGTAGATCCAGGCGGCGCGACAGACCGCCCCACAGGCCGTGCGGGAACTTGATGGTCACGACGATCGCGAGCAGGCCCAGTCCGATCAGATACCAGGCGCCGAACCCCGACGCGACCTTGTTGAGCAGGTAGAAGATCAGCGTGCCGACGATGGGGCCCTCGATCGTGCCGATGCCGCCGATCATCACGATGAAGATCGCGAAGGCGCTCCAGTTGACGCTGAAGGCGGCGTCGGGCGAGATGCGCAGGTTGCCCAGAAAATACAGCGCGCCCGCCAGCCCGGCGCCGAAGGCGGCGGCGACGTAGACGCCCAGCTTGGTGGCGCGCACGTGGATGCCCTGGCTCTCCGCGGCCACCTCGCTGTCGCGGATCGCCAGCAGCGCCAGCCCCTGGCGAGAGCGCAACAGGCCGTGGGTGAACGCGATGGCACCCACCGCCGAAGCCTGGGATAGCCAGAAGGTGAGGTTGACCCGCGTCACCCGGTCGATCCCGCGCAGCGCCGTGAGGCTCGTGCCCGCCCCGCCGCCCACCCCCGACCAATTGGCGAATGACAGGCGCAGCACCTCGGCGATGACCCAGGTGCCGATCGCGAAGGTGCCCCCCTGCAGGCGAAAGGCCAGGCCCGCGATCGGCACCGCCAGCGCCGCGCTGAGCAGCGCCGCGATCGGCACGGCCACGAACGGGTTGATCGCGAACAAGTTAGCCATCACCAGCAGCGCGTAGCCCCCGAAGCCCAGGAACGCCTGCTGTCCGATCGACATCATGCCACCGTAGCCGGCCAGGAGATTCCACATCAGCGCGAAGATAAGGTAGCAAGCGACCTCGTCGAGATCGTGCAGCGTGCCCGCATCGGCCCACAGCGGCAGCGTCGCCAGCAGCGCCACCAGCAGCGCCGCGACGATCGCGCCGGCGCGACTGGCGCGCGTGGCGCGCACGACCTGAAATTCAGGCGCGATCGCTGGCGGAGTCATTGCGGCGTCATCGCGGCGTCATCTCGGCGTCATCTCGGCGTCATCTCGGCGTCATCTGGTTCTGGGGAACAGTCCCGACGGCCGCACGATCAGCATGCCCAGGAACACCACGTGCCCGAGCCAGATGCCCCACCCTGCGTCGAAGTGAAAGCCGATGACCTGGGTCACGCCCAGGATCATGCCGCCCAGCAGGGTTCCGAAGAACGAGCCCATGCCGCCGATGATCACCGCCTCGAAACCGTACAGCAGCAGCGCCGGCCCATCGCTGGGGGACACCGTGGTCTTCATGCCGTGCAGCGTGCCGGCGATCGCCACCAGCACAAACGCCAGGCCGGTGGCCAGCGCGTAGATGTGGCGGTGGTCCAGGCCCATCAACTCCGCGACCTCGCGGTCGTCGCTGACGGCGCGGAAGGCACGCCCGATCGCGGTGCGGTTGAACAGCGCGTGCATGCCGACGGCGACCCCGAGGGCGGCCAGGAAGGTCAGCAGCGGAAGGATGCCGACGGCCAGCCCGTCGGCCAGGCGCAGGCTGGCGTCGTTGAGCCCGCCCGAATCGATCGAGCGCCAGTCGGCGGTGTAGATCTCCAGAAGTAGGTTCTGGATCACGATGCTGAGCCCGAAGGTCACCACCAGCGACGGAAGCGGATCGCGTCCCAGCACCCGGTTCAGCACCAGGCGCTGCAGCCCATAGCCCGCGGCGAAGGCGATCGGCACCAGCGCCGCCAGCGCCAGCCAGGACGCGCCCGCCCCCGGCAACCCGATGATCGCCGCCAGCGAGACGACCGCGAAGCTGGCCAGGATGATGAAATCACCCTGCGCGGTGTTGGTCAGCCGCATGACCCCGAAGATCAGCGACTGCCCCATGGCGAACAGCGCGTACAGGCCGCCCAGCAGCGCGCCCTGGACGATGGCGCTCACCCAGGCCAGCATGTGCCCCGCGGTCCAGCAGGCTGCTGAAAAAAAGGCTTCAGGCTCCGGGCTTCAGGCTCCAAAAATGGAAAGCCCGCGCCTTCTCCGACGGCAGAGCGTCTTTCGTGAAGCCCGAAGCCCGGAGCCCGAAGCCCGCACGCTGGGTCTTTTAGCCGCCTGCTAGACGCCAAAGTAGGCCTGCGAGATCTGCGCGCGGGTCAGCGACCGCGACTCGCCCGACAGCGTGACCCGGCCCTCCTGCAGGCAGGTGAGGTGGCCCGACACCCTCTGCGCCGCGGCCACGTCCTGCTCGACGATGATGACGGCCATGCCGCCGGCGCTGATGGCGGGCAGCGCCTCGTAGATCTGCTTGACCACCACCGGCGCCAATCCCAGCGACAGCTCGTCGCACAGCAAGAGCCTGGGGTTGGTCATCAGCGCCCGCCCGATGGCCACCATCTGCTGCTGCCCACCCGACAGCGTGCCCGCCGGCGCACGCCGCCGCTCGGTCAGCGCGGGGAACAATCGATAGACCGCGCCCAGATTCCAGGGTCCGGGGCGGCGCGCGAAGGCCCCCATCAGCAAGTTCTCCTCGGCGGTCAGGCTCGAGAACAGACGCCGCCCCTCGGGCACCATCGCGACCCCACGCCGCACGATCTCGCCCGCGGATAACCCGCCGATGGGCAAGCCGTCGAACAGGATGGCCTCGCGCCGCGCACCCAGCAGACCGCACACCGTCCGGAGCAGCGTCGACTTGCCGGCGCCGTTGGCGCCGATGAGCCCGACGATCTCGCCGGCCTCGATCGCCAGGTCGACGCCGAACAGCACCTGGAAGTCACCGTAGAACGCGTCGAGCCGGCGCGTCTCCAACAGGCTCACGCCAGCTTCATCCCACCACCGCGCCCGTGTGGTTCACGCCTCGATCCCCAGGTAGACCCGCTTGACCTCGGGATCGTTGATGACCGCGTGCGGGGCGCCCTCGGCCAGCGGTCGGCCCTGGCTGATGACCAGCAGGCGGTCGGCGACCGCGAGCAGGGCGTGCACCACGTGCTCGATCCAGATCATGCTCACCCCCTGCGCCTTGATGCGCCGGAGCTCGTCGATCAGCAGCGCCGCCTCCGCCTCGCTGAGCCCGGCGGCGATCTCGTCGAGCAGCAGCAGGCGGGGCTGGGTGGCCAGCGCGCGCGCCAGCTCCAGCCGCTTGCGGTCGAGCAGGCGCAGGACAGCCGCCGGGCGGTTGGCCTGCGGCAACAATCCGGTGTCGCGCAGGATCTCGACGGCGCGCGCATAGGTGGCCGCCTCCGCCTGGCGCGCGCCGAACGACGCCGCCGCGACCAGATTCTCGAACACCGTCATCGCGCCCCACGGCTTCGGGATCTGGTACGAGCGGCCGATGCCCAGGCGGCAGCGTCGATGCGGCGCCTGCCGGGTAATGTCCTGTCCACCCAGCACGATGGTGCCCGCGTCGGCACGCAGGTCGCCGCTGATCAGGTTGAACAGGGTGGTCTTGCCGGCGCCGTTCGGGCCCAGGATGCCCAGTGTCTCGCCCTCGGCCAGGCTGAAGCTGATTCCGTCGAGCACCCGCAACGCGCCAAAGCTCTTGCAGAGGCCGTCGATTGCCAGTTGTGCCGCCATGGCGCGCCAGTGTGCAAAGTCGCCGGCCAACGCCTCAGGTGAGCGCCTTCAGCTTGCCACCGGTCGGGATATTCGGCGCCAGCGAGTTGTCGACGATCACCAGCTCGTACTTGTGTTTTTTGCCCGTCACCCACTGGCCCAGCACCAGCGGGGTCTTGCTGACGTTCTTGAAAGGGCCGGCGCCGCCCCACTTGATGTCGCCGACCACGCTCTTGAGGTTGGTGGCCGCGATGGCGTCACGGATCGCCGCCGCGCTGCCCAGGTCCTGGGCTCGCCTGCACACGTCGACCGCGACCTCGAACAGAGCGTGGGAAAAGCCGATGCACTGGGTCCACTGCTTGTGGGTCGTCCCCTCGTACGACGCGGTGAGCTCGCGGGCGCTCTGCTTGGTGAGCGACGAGGTGAACGGGTGCATGGGCGACCACCAGACCTCGCTGGACATGCCGTCACGTCCCAGCGCCTCGATCGTCGCCGGGAACAGCAGCGCCTTGCCCAGCGTCACCACCTTGGGGTTGAAGCCCTGCTGCTTGGCCTGGGTCAGGAAGGTCTTGGCGTCGGGCGGGATCACCACGCCGGTGACGATCTCGACGCCCTCTTTCTTGAACGCCGCGATCTGTGCCGAGAAGTCGTTGCTCATGTTCTGGAAGCGCCCCGGGTCGACCAAGGTGAAGCCCGCGTCTGCCAGCGGCCTGGGAAAGCCCAGCTTCTTGTCGCCCCAGGCGTTGCCGTCGCCGTCGTTGGGGAACAACCCGCCGACCTTCTTGTTGGTCGGCACCGATTTCCATCCCGCGAGGAAGTTGCCGATGACATCCTCCAGCCCCCAGAAGAAGTGATAGGTCCAGGTGAACCCCTTGCCGGGATCGCCCTTGCGTCCGAAGAACCAGGGCTGCCAGGGCACCACGGTCGAGACGCAGGGGATCTCGTTGAGCTCGCAGGCGTCGGACACCGGGTTGGCCGTCTCGGGCGTCGAGGACACCAGCATCAGGTCGACCTTCTCCTTGAGGATCAGATCGTTGGCCACCTCGCCAGCGCGGTTGGGGCTGGACTGGCTGTCCTTCTGGATGATCTTGACCGGCACTTTCTTGCCTCTGGAATCGATGCCACCGGCCAGCAGCTTGTTCATCTGGGCGACGGTGAAGCTGTCGGCCTCGCCAAAGGGCGCCAGCGGGCCGGTCTGCGGGGAAACCAGGCCAATCTTGAAGGTCCTGGTGTCGGCGAAAATCCGCCGCGCCGGCGCGCCCAGCGCCGCCGCGCCAGCCAGCGCGCCCCCGACCTTGATCAGCGTCCGACGGCGAGATCCATGGTCGTTCAGTGGGTCGTTCATGCCATCACTCCTCCGATGGGTCGGTGTTGCGTGGCCACTCATTCACCTGCCGGTCGTTTGCCGTCCCAGGCGTTCTGTAACAGCTGCCGGATCGCGGGCCGCTCCAGAGGGCGCGGATTGTAATACGTCGCCGCCGCCGCCAGTTCGGCCACCTCGTCGAGCGCCGCCGCCGGCAGGCCGATCTCCTTCAACGACAGCGGCGCGCGCATCAAGCGCGCCAGGTCGTACAGCCCTTGCGCCGGGTCGGCGCCGTCCAGTGCGCGGGTCATGCGCGCCATCGCCTCGGGCGCCGCGCCGCGGTTGTATTGCACGGCGTGCGGCAAGATCACGGTGTGGGTCTCGGCGTGGGGCAAGCTGTAGCGCCCGCCCAGCAGGTGGCACAGCTTGTGGTGCAGGGCGGTGCTGACCGCGGCCAGGCAGCTGCCCGCCAGCCAGGCGCCGTACAGCGCCTCGGCGCGCGCCTCGCGGTTGCTCGCGTCGGAGACCACGCGCGGCAAGCTGCCGGCCAGCGTGCGGATCCCCTCCTCGGCCATCAGCGAGATGATCGGGTTGCCGTCCTCGGCGTACAGCGCCTCGACACAGTGGGCAATGGCGTTGACCCCGCTCGGTCCGGCGACCGTGCCCGGCAACGTGCCCAGGAGATCGGGATCGTAGATCACCGTGCGCGGCAGCACCCGCGGGTCGCGCGCGGTTTCCTTGTGTCCGCCCGCGGTCACCCCGAACACCGGCGTCATCTCTGATCCCGAGAAAGTGGTCGGGATGGCCAGCGTCGGCAGCGACGGCATCGCCGGCAGCCGCGCGCCACCTGCCGCCGCGCCCAGCGTCTCGGCGTCGAGCGCCAGAACCTTGCCGAAGCCGATGGTCGATCCGCCGCCGATGGCGACGCAGCCGTCGGCGTCGATCGCGCGCGCTGCGGCGCGCGCCGCGACCACGGTCTCGATCGGCACGTGCATCACCGCCTGATCGAAGAAGCCGGCCACGCGTGACTCCAGCCGCAGCGCGACCTGGTCGGCCAACCGGCGCTGGCCCGGCGTGCTCAGCACCAGCACGCGCCGCAAGCCAAGGTGGTCGACCTCGGCTGCGACCCGCTCGAAGGATCCGGCGCCGAACACCACCCGTGACGGGAGGCCGATGTGAACGAAAGCCCGCACCTGTGTTCCGCCTTTTACCTTTCCTGGCCGCGTCGATAATAGGGAGGGATCTGGGCGTCGACGTTCACCCAGACCGACTTTGCCTGGGTGTAATCGTGCATGGCCTCGAAGCCCATGTCGCGCCCGTAGCCCGAGTTGCCGACGCCGCCAAACGGCGAGCCCGGATTGACCCGCTTGTAACAGTTGATCCAGACCATTCCGCTGCGCATCGCCGCCGCGACCCGGTGCGCGCGCTGCAGGTCGCGCGTCCACAGGCCGCCGCCCAGTCCATAGGGCGTGCCGTTGGCCAGGGCGGTCGCCTCGTCATCGTCGCGGAAAGTCGTCACGGTCACGAAGGGCCCGAACACTTCCTCCTGGCTGACCCGGTCGGTCGGACGGGCGCGCACCACGGTCGGCTCGAGGTAATAACCTCTGGCGAGATCCTCGCGCGCGGGCGCGTGACCGCCCAGCAGCACCTCCCCGCCCTGGTCCTGGGCGATCTGGAGATAGCCCAGCACCCGGTCGCGGTGCTGCGCCGAGGTGAGCGGCCCCATCTCGGTGGCGGGGTCCAACGGGTTGCCGATGCGGATCGATCGCGCCAGCGCCAGAAAGCCTTCGAGGAACGCGTCGGCGATCTTCTCGTGCAGGATCAGGCGGGCGCCGGCGATGCATGCCTGACCCTGGTTGTGGAAGATCGCGAAGGCAGCGCCGTTGATGGCCGCCGGCAGCGCAGCGTCGTCGAAGACGATGTTTGCGCCCTTGCCGCCCAGCTCCAGTTGCACGCGCTTCAAGTTGCCGGCCGAGGCGGCGACGATCTTGCGGCCGATCGCGGTCGAGCCGGTGAAGGAGATCTTGTCGACGCCGGGATGCTCGGCCAGGTGCTGGCCCGCCGTGGGTCCGTAGCCGGGCAAAATGTTGACCACTCCGCGCGGAAAGCCGACGTCGCGCATCAGCTCGGCGACCTTCAGCGACGACAGCGGGGTCAGCTCGGCCGGCTTCATGACCACGGTGTTCCCGGCCGCCAGCGCCGGGCCCATCTTCCAGCTGGTGAACATGAGGGGAAAATTCCAGGGCACGATCTGTCCGACCACCCCCAGCGGCTCGCGCAGCACATAGTTGAGGAAGCCGGGCTCGACCGGCACCACGCTGCCTTGATGCTTGTCCGCCATGCCGCCGAAGTAGCGGAAGGTGACCGCCGTGCGCGCGACGTCGAGCGCGCGGGTGTCGCGCAGCGGATGGCCGGTGTCCAGGGCCTCGAGCTGGGCCAGCTCCTCGGCGTGCGCTTCGATCGCGTCCGCCAGGCGCAGGAGCAGCCGCCCGCGATCCCCGGCGTGGAGGCGCGCCCAGGCGGGGAACGCGGCGCGCGCGGCCGCCACGGCGCGATCGACGTCGGCCTGGCGGGCCTCCGCCACCTCGGCGACCAGCGAACCGTCGTGCGGGTTGAGCACAGCGATACGCCCACCGCCAGCGGCGTCGACAAATTCTCCGTCGACAAAGAGCCTGGTCTGGATCTCAGGCACGAGGATCTCGTTGCGACGAAGGATAGCACCTGGCCGGTCGAACAAGAATAACGCCATGACGGCAAGGACGCTCAGGCCGGACCTTTGATATCCCGGAGGTTTATTCCGGATCGTGCCTTGGCGGCGTCCTGGCGTTCAACCCTTTCCGCCTAGAAGTCGACCGGCCAGGGCTTGAGCTCGCCGCGCTCGTACCTTTGCGGCAGGTCGGCGGTGGCGTTCTCCCAGACCAGCAGCATCGAGCGTTTCTTGGAAAAGCCCTGGTGGCGGATGTCGGCGGGCATGGCGGCGACGTCGCCTGCCTTCATGGTCAAGCGCGCGCGCGGGCGGCCGGTCTCGCGATCGGCGACCTC
>DASRQZ010000076.1:0-8279 GCA_035696125.1 Polyangia bacterium | reverse complement strand
CTTGCTTCCCTCATGCACCTAAATGCCCGTCAATTCCTCGGTCCCTGTGGATAACTCAAAAAATCTCCTCTTACGTGAGCCCGAAATACCCTATGAATCCGGCCTTCTTGAGAAAGGCTAAGATCAATGGCGAGCGCGGAGGGGAGAGGGGACCGGATCCGGTACCCTCTCCCGCGGTCCGCCGCGGGGGAGGGACAGGGAGGGGGCAGGCCTTGCGTAGAGCTCACGCCGTGCCGCGGGCTCTCGGCTCGCGGGCCCTGGCGCCGCGCTTGCGTACGGCGTCACCAAGCTCTTTTTGCGCCGCTGGGGTCTCGACCAGGGTGACCTCGGCCAGCACACCCGGCAGGGTCCTCTCCGATTCTTCCAGGAACAGCTGTAGCGCGCGCTTGGCCGGCAGGCGCTCCCCCTCGCGCCCGGGTAGCGCCATCGCCAGGCGGGCCAGGCCCAGCCCGCGCATGGTGGTGAGCACCCGCTGGATGGCGCGGGTGGCGCGCGCCTCGTCCAGCTCGGCGCTCGGGCCAAGGCCGACCGACAGGGTCAGCCGCCAGGGCAAGCGCCGGTTGCTGGGCATCAGGAGCTGCTCGTCGAGCGCGCCGGTCAAACCACCGGCGACGATCAGCGACGACAGCCGGCCGTCGAAGCGCCAGTCGAGCAGGCCGGCTGCGCCGCGCAGCGGCCGCACGTCGCGGTAGAACCCCACCGCCAGCAGGTCACCAGGCGGTGCCTGATCCCAGCGCGCGAGCTCGAGCGGCAAGAAGGTGATCTTCATCGTTCACCGCCGCAGGCCCAGCTCGTCGACCGCGCGGTCCAGCAGGCCGTTGACGAACGCCGACGCCTCGGCGCTGCCGAAACGCTTGCACAGCTCGATCGCCTCGTTGATGGCGACCGCAACCGGAACGTCGAGGCAAAACTTGATCTCGTACAGCGCCAGGCGGATCACGTTGCGATCGACCAGCGCCATGCGCTCGAGCCGCCAGTTCTTCGACGAGGCGACCAGCATCTGGTCCAGCTCGGCGCGGTGCTCAAACACACCGCGGATCAGCTGCTCGACCAGGGCTCGGTCGATGGCCCCTGCGCCCCCACCATGGCCTGCGTCGGCCGCCGCCGGCTCGTCCTCGTCGACGGCCATCTCGGCGCCCGCCGCGGCCAGCTGGCCGAAGTACAGACCCAGCGCCGCGTCGGGCTCGAGCTCGGGGCTGACGTCCATCTGGTGCAGGATCTGCAGCGCGACGGCGCGCGATCTTCTGCGCGGTCCCCCGGTCATCGCTACTTCCCGAGGCGACTTGGGCGCGCCGCCGGTCGGGTGATGTCGCGCGGCCCCTGCTTGGACCGCTCGAGCACGGCGTACAGATCGGCCATCTCCAGGGCCACCATGGCCGCGTCGAAGCCGCGGTTGCCAGCCTTGGTGCCGGCGCGCTCGACCGCCTGCTCGATGGTGTCGCAGGCCAGCACACCGAAGGCGACCGCGGCCTGTGCCCCGGCGGCCAGGTCGGCGATGCCGCGCGCGGCCTGACCGACCACCAGATCGAAGTGCGGCGTCGCGCCCCGGATCACCGCGCCCAGGCAGATCACGCCGTCGAAGCGCCCGAGGTCGACGACCCGGCGCGCCAGCCCCGGCAGCTCCATCGCGCCCGGGCAGCGAAAGATCTCGACGTGCTCATCATCGGCGCCGGTGCGGCGCAGGGCGTCGAGCGCGCCCTCGATCAGCTTGTCGACGATGAAATCATTGAAACGCGCGGCGACGATCGCGAAGCGACGCTCCTCGGCGCGCAGCATCCCCTCGTGGGTGGTCCCGCGAAACTCATTGCGGACGGTCATGGTCAGGCTCCCTTTTCTCGCAGAGGTACCACTTTCACCGGGGCACGGATAGGGACGCATTCGACGATGTGCAGTCCGTACCCCTGCACCCCGACGATGCGCCGCGGGTTGTTGGTCAGGAGGCGGATCTTGTGCACGCCGAGGTGCGCCAGCACCTGCGCCCCCAGGCCAAAGTCGCGCAAGCGCTGGCCCGACGCGGGCGACGCGCCCGCGGCCGGCGCCGGTCGCGCGAGAGCCTGATGAAAATCGTCGACCAGACTGGCGCGGCCGCGTGGCAAGACGTAAAGGAGGATGCCCTTACCCTCCTGCTCGATCATCCGCAGCGGCACGGTAGCGGGCAGCACATCCTGATCGGGCGAGACCCCGAACACATCGCGCATCACGCTGGCGGTCTGCACGCGCACCAGGACCGGCTCGTCGGGGGACACCTCGCCCAGCACCAGCGCCAGGTACTCGGTCTCCTCGACGTCGGTCACGTACACGTAGGCGCGGAACTCGCGCGACAGGCCGGCGATGTGGGGGTCGAAGCGCGCCTCGCCCGCGCGCCGCACCAGCAGCTCCTGCGACATGCGGTACTCGATGAGGTCGGCGATGGTCACGATCAGCAGGCCATGCTCGGCGGCGAAGCGCTCGAGGTCGGGCATGCGCGCCATCTCGCCGTCGTCGCGCATGATCTCGCAGATCACGCCGGCCAGCTCGCGCCCGGCCAGCCGCGCCAGATCGACCGAGCCTTCGGTGTGCCCGGAGCGGACCAGGACGCCGCCGCGGCGGGCACGCAGCGGGAAGACGTGGCCGGGGGTGACCAGGTCGTCGGGCACGGCGTCGCGCGCCACCGCGGCGCGGATGGTCTCGGCCCGCTCGCGCGCGGAGATGCCGGTGGTCATCCCCCGGCGCGCGTCGATGCTGACCGTGAACGCCGTCGCGCGTGGCGAGCGGTTGTCAGTCCCCATCATGGTCAGCCCCAGCTGACGCACCCGGTCCTCGCTGAGTGACAAGCAGATGAGGCCGCGTCCGTAGCGCGCCATGAAATTGATCGCCTCGGGGGTCACCAGGTCGGCGGCCATCATGAGGTCGCCTTCGTTCTCGCGGTCCTCGTCGTCGACCAGGATCACCATGCGGCCAGCGCGAATCTCCTCGATCGCGCGCCGCACGACCGCCGTGCGGTCTGGATTGGGGTCAGCGGGCGGGGCCATGCTTGATGAAGCCATGTCTACTCAAGGTCTCCAGGGTCAGCCCCGCCGAGGTGGAACGCGGGGCAAGGTCAGGTCTCGGCTCAGGGGACGAAGCGGATGGGGACGCCGACGCTGACGCCAACGGCCGGAACCGATCTGAATCCGCCGGCGTCGGCGTCGGCGTGGACGTCGCCGTCGCCGAAAAGCGGGCGGCGACCAGGCGATCGATGTGCTTGGCGATGAGGTCAGCTTCCAGGTTGACGGCCGCGCCGGGCGGGCGAGCGCCCAGATGGGTGACGGCGAGGGTGTGCGGGATCAGGGTGACCGAGAACCGCTTGCCCTCGACGGCGTTGATGGTCAGGCTCACGCCGTCGACCGTGATCGAGCCTTTCACCACCAGGGTGGGGGCGACGGTCAAGGGGGCTTCGATGTGCAGCTCGAGAGCGTCGCCTTTTTCCTGACGCGCCACGACCCGACCGACGCCGTCGACGTGACCACTGACCAGGTGCCCGCCCAGGGCGTCGCCGAGCTTGAGTGGGCGTTCGAGGTGGACCTGCGCCTGCGGCGCCAGCGCACCCAGCGTGGTCAGCGCCAGCGTCTCCGGGCCAAGGTCGGCGGAGAACCAGCCGGGCGCCCGGCCGGTGACGGTCAGGCAGACGCCATCGACCGCGATGCTCGCCCCCAGCGGCAGCGCCTCGACCGGGAAGTCGGCCGGGGTCGCGATCACCACGCGGCAGACCGCGCCGTCGGCTTCGAGCCGCTCGACGGTGCCGCGCGCTTCGACGATGCCCGTGAACATGGGGGCGCAGTATAGCATCCACGTTATCCGTCGACGGCGGCCGGAAACGCCCCGCCAGCGCGCGGGCTTCGGGCTACGTGCCGCTCACGCCCAGACTCATCGGCCGTGGCGTGGGCTTCAGGCTCCTCGGGCTTGAGGCCAATCCTGTTTGGTTAAACGCCAAGACGCCAAGACGGATCTCTTGAAGATCCGGACGATGGCGTCCATGGCGTCATGGCGTTTTTTCTTATCCGACTGGCTTCGGGCATCAGGGCTTCAGGCTTCGGGAAAGACTTCACGCTCCGGGCTCGGAGGCCCGAGGCCCGAGGCCCGAGGCCCGAGGGCCATTAACCGCACGGCATTGGCCGGAAGCCCGTGGCCCCTGGCCTGCTAATGGCGCCCGGGCGCGTCGCGGATGACTTCGCCCCGGACCAGCAGGTCGGGGCCCACGGCCTCGACCGACAGGGGCCCCAGCCCGAGCGCGTGCGGGACCGGCCAGCCCGCCCCGGCGGCGATGGCGACGCCGGCTCCGATCAGCTTGGGGGCCAGGAAAACCGCCACCCGGTCGATGAGTCGCGCATCGATGAACGCGCCGTGCACCCCCGCCCCACCTTCGACCAGCACCGACTGGATGTCGCGACGGCCCAGTTCGGCCAGCACGCGCGCGATGGACAACCGCCCGTCGCGTCGCGCGGGCAGGAGCGCCACCTCGGCGCCCGCGCGCTGGAGCGCGCGCACCCGCCGCGACTCGGCGCCGCGCGCCCCCAGCACCAGCGTGGCGGGCAGGCCGGGCTCGGCGCGCAGCACGCGCGCGCCCGGCGCCGTCGACAACCTGCCGTCCAGGACCACGCGCGCCGGCGCCAGCTGCGCCGGCTGGCCACGCCGGGCCCGCGCGACCCGCCGAGCCGGCAGGCGCACCGTCAAGCGCGGATCGTCGGCGCGCACCGTGCCCGCGCCCACCAGGACCGCGTCGTGGGCGGCGCGTAGCGCGTGCGCGGCGGCGCGCGCCTGGTTTCCGGTGATCCAGGCTGGCGCGCCACCCACGCCGGCGATGAACCCGTCGAGCGTCGCCGCGACCTTGAGAGTGACCAGCGGGCGCCGCTCGCGTACCCAGACGAAGAACGCCCGGTTGGTCTCGCGGCAGACGTCCTGGAGACACCCGACGTCGACGCGGATGCCGGCGGCACGCAGGCGGCGCACGCCGCGCCCGTCGACGCGCGGGTTCGGATCCAGGCAGCCGACGACCACGCGCCGGAGGCCGGCGGCGATGAGCGCGCTGGTGCACGGTCCTGTGCGGCCGGTGTGGCAGCAGGGCTCGAGGTTCACGTAAAGGGTCGCGCCAGGCGCGCGGCCGCCCAGCCGAGACAGCGCGTCGACCTCGCCGTGCGCCTCGCCGGCGCGCCGGTGAAAGCCCTCGGCCAGCACCCGCCCGCCGCGCACGATCACCGCGCCGACCACGGGATTCGGGCGCGTGCGGCCCCGCCCGCGCTCCGCCAGCGCCAGGGCGCGACGCATGAACTGGTCGTCGCCCGCCGAGAAGCGGTGCTCCTTCAACGCTTACCCCCGCGATCCGCCACCAGACTCCGAAGCTCGGTGATGAGCTCGTTGACGTCGCGAAACGACCGGTAGACCGAGGCGAAGCGCACGTAGGCCACCTCGTCGATCTCGCGCAGCGCCGCCATGACCGCGTCACCGATGCGCGACGAGGGGATCTCCTTGTCGCCCGACTCCTCGAGCGCACGCTCGATCTTGTCGACCGTGGTCTCCAGCACCTCCAGCGGCACCGGCCGCTTCGAGCAAGCCTTCTTGAGCCCGCTCAGGATCTTGGCCCGATCGAAGGGCTCGCGCCGGTCGTCCTTCTTGACCACCAGCGGCAGGATCTCGTCGACGCGTTCGTAGGTGGTGAACCGGCGCCCGCAGCTCACGCATTCGCGCCGGCGGCGGATGACCTGGTCGTTGTCTGACGGCCGGGTATCAACGACCTTGTCTTCGATGGCTGAGCAGAAGGGGCAACGCATGGGTCAGTCAATCGCGCGACCGCACCGCGGGTCGCGCGCTGGGTTATGCTTGCCCACACTCATGAACGACCTGCGCGTGACCGTCAACGGAGAGATTCGCAGCACCCCGGCCGGGACCACCGTGGCGGCGCTGCTGACCGCCATGGGCATCGATCCGGCGCGCGTCGCGGTCGAGAGAAACCAGGACGTGGTGCCGCGCCGGACCTGGGGCGAGGCCCCGCTGTCCGACGGCGACCGGATCGAGATTGTAGCCTTCATTGGAGGTGGCTCGGGAGGTGGCTCGGGAGGTGGCTCGGGTAACGGGACGGCGGCGGGCGACGCGCTGGTCATCGCGGGCAAGACCTTTCATTCACGGCTGCTGGTCGGGACGGGGAAGTATCGTTCGATCGAAGAGGGGCGCGAAGCCATTTCCCGCTCGGGCGCCGAGATCGTCACGGTGGCGCTGCGCCGGGTCGAGCTGGCGCCGGGAAAGCCGAGCGTCCTCGACAGCGTCGACCGCACCCGCCACACCCTGCTGCCCAACACCGCCGGCTGCTACACCGCCGAGGAAGCCATCCGCACCTGCCGGCTGGCGCGCGAGCTGGGCATGGCCGACATGGTCAAGCTGGAGGTCATCGGCGACCCGCAGACCCTGTTCCCCGACGGTCCCGCCACGCTGGAGGCGGCGCGCGTCCTGGTCAAGGAAGGATTCGTGGTGCTGCCCTACTGCATGGACGATCCCATCCTGGCGCGCAGGTTGGAGGACGCCGGCTGCGCGGCGATCATGCCGCTGGCGGCGCCCATCGGATCGGGCCTGGGCATCCGCAACCCGTACAACATCCGCATCATCATCGAGCGCGCCCAGGTGCCGGTCATCGTCGACGCCGGCGTTGGCACCGCCTCCGACGCCGCGATCGCCATGGAGCTGGGCTGCGACGGCGTGCTGATGAACACGGCGATCGCGGGCGCGCGCGACGCCGTGATGATGGCCGAGGCCATGCGCGACGCGGTCATCGCCGGCCGCAAGGCGTTTCGGGCCGGCCGTATCCCGCGAAAACTGTACGCGAACGCGTCGTCCCCCGCCGAAGGGTTAATCGAATGACAGGGTTGACCGAATGACAGGGTTGATCGAATGACAGGGTTGATCGAATGACAGGGTTGCTCGAATGACAGGCCTGATTGAGTGACCTCCAGGACGGGCGCCCGCGCGCCGGCCGGCACGTCCCAGCGCTCTACCTCATCACCGACCGCCACGCGACGGAGGGTCGCCCCCTCGAGGTCGTGATCCAGCGTGCGCTGGCCGGCGCCGCCGACGCGGGCGTGACACCCGGCACGGTGGCAGTCCAGCTGCGCGAGAAGGACCTCGAGGCGCGCGCGTTGCTGGAGCTCGCCCGCCCGCTGCGCGCGCTCACCGACAAGTTCGGCGCCTCCTTCTACGTCAATGATCGGGTCGACGTCGCCCTGGCTGCCGGCGCCGACGGCGTCCACCTGGGCGGAACCTCCCTGAACCCGTCGGAGGTCGCGATCATCGCGCCCACTCTCGACGCTGCGATCTCCGCACACGGCGCCACAGATTGCGCGTCCGCCGCTGATTCCCAGAATCTGCGCTTCGCCGTACTGGGACCGATCTTCGACACGCCGTCGAAACATGGCTTTGGCGCGCCGCTGGGCCTCGACGTGCTGGCGGCCGCCTCACGCGCCGTGAAAGACCTCCCGATCCTGGCATTGGGCGGGATCACCGTCGACACGGCGCCCGCCTGCCTGGCCGCGGGCGCCGCCGGAATCGCCTGTATTCGAGCGGTCTTGGCGGCACCGGAACCTGAGAAAATTGCGTTCCTGCTGTGCCGCGCGATCTTGGAGGCTGGATTCCCCATGGCCTCGCAGCGAAACCGAAGGACTTGACACGATTCGTAGTCCTTGTACTTTCGGGCACAATTTCTGCGGCTGCAGCCAAGGGAAGAAGCAACTAACTGTTCGAGGAGGGTAGTATGGCAACCGGAAAGGTGAAGTGGTTCAACGATGCGAAGGGCTACGGATTTATTGCTCGCGACGACGGTCCTGATGTCTTCGTGCATCACACCGCAATCCAGAGCGAAGGATTCCGCTCGTTGAGTGAGGGTCAAACAGTCGAGTTCGACATCACGGAGGGGCCGAAAGGGCTGCAAGCCGCAAACGTCCGCAAGTCTGCCTGACACGAAAAGCTGAGAGCAGACGCGGAACGGCCGGGGGGGCGACTCCTCGGCCGTTCCAGCATCAGAGTCCCCGTGTCAGCACCAGCGTGACCTCTTCGTCGCTGGAACGGCCCCGGTTGGCCGGTCGTACGCTCCAACCTGGATGGCGGCGCACGATGGCAACCGCGCTGTGCACGATCTCGCTGGCCATCGCGGGGAAATCCTCGGCCCACTGGAACCCGTCGGCGTCGCCGTCGTAATTATCTGGAAATTCGCAGCGCAGCTCGAATCTCAGAGTGAACTCCCGTTGCTCGATGTAGTCCATCCGTCGTGCATATCACGC
>DASRQZ010000075.1:0-52708 GCA_035696125.1 Polyangia bacterium | reverse complement strand
TCGGGCATGGCGACCGAGCTCGGCTCGATGCGCATCACCGAGCAGATCGACGCGCTCAACACCTTCGCGGTCAACCCGGTCCAGTACCTGGTCACCCCGCGCATCGTCGCGACCGTGCTCATGATGCCGGTCATGACGATGGTGTTCAACATCGTCGGCCTCATCGGCGCCTACCTCTACTCGATCGTGCTCAAGCAGATCGACCTCGGCCAGTTCATGGAGTACTTCACCTTCTGGACCGACCCCAAGGACTACATCATCGGCGCCAGCAAGGCCGCGGTCTTCGGCGTGGCGCTGTCGCTGGCCTCTTGCTTTCAGGGGTTCAACGCGCGCGGCGGAGCCAAGGAGGTCGGGCTGGCCACCACGCGCGCGGTCGTGTCGGGCTCGGTGTCGGTGCTGGTGCTCGATTACTTCCTCATCGACATCTTCCACATCCTGTGGCCGTACAAGTCATGACCGCCCCCGCTCTCGCTGCCGGGCCCGGGTCCGACGACGATCCCGCCGATCCGTCGAAGCCCAACCCGCGCTGGCAGATCCGCGTCCGCGACCTGCACAAGACCTTCGCCCCGCAACATGTTCTGCAGGGGGTGGACCTGGACATCGAGCGCGGCAAGACCAACATCATCATCGGCGGCTCGGGGCAGGGCAAGTCGGTGCTGATGAAGCACCTCATGGGGTTGCTCAAGCCCGACCAGGGCCACATCTGGGTCGACGGCCTCGACCTCGTGCCCCTGGGCGACGTCGAGATGGGGCGCCTGCGCCGCAAGTTCGGCATGGTGTTCCAGTACGCCGCCCTCTTCGATTCCATGAACGTCGTCGAGAACATCGCGTTCCCGCTGCTGGAGCGGTACAGTCTACCGCGCGAAGAGGTGATGGAACGGGTGCGCGACCTGCTGCGACGGCTGGACCTGGCCCACGTGGGGGGCATCGAACAGAAGTTTCCCGCCGAGCTGTCGGGTGGCCAGCGCAAGCGCGTGGGCCTGGCGCGCGCGCTGATCGACCGGCCCGAGATCTTGCTCTATGACGAGCCGACCACCGGTCTCGATCCCATCGCCACCAAGAACGTCGACGAGATGATCCGGCTCACTGCCGATCAGTTCAAGGTGACGTCGGTGGTGATCTCGCACGACATGGCCTCCACCTTCCGGATCGGCGACCGCATCTCCATGCTGTACGACGGCAAGATCGTGGTGACCGGAACGCCCGACGAAGTCCTGCGCACGCGTCATCCCGTGCTGCGCGAGTTCGTCGAGACCTCGGGCGCGGTGGCGATGAGACAGCCCCACCCGGAGGTCCCGCCGCCGGCGACGCTGACCTTGCCGAGGCCCACCCGGTGAGGCGCAGCTGGGCGGCGGTAACGGTGGGAGCGCTGGTCCTGGTCATCGGCGGGCTCAGCTACTACCTGATCCGCATGGTGAGTGAGCGGAGCTCGGGCAGCACCGGCTACACGGTGTGGGCCTCGTTCCGCGACGCCTCGGGTCTGTTCGAGAAGTCGCGCGTGCAGACCGCCGGCATCTCGATCGGGCAGATCGAGAAGCGGGAGCTCGACCCCAACACCGCGCAGGCGAAGGTGACCATCCGCATCCTGCCCCACATCAAGCTGTGGTCCAACGCGGTGGTCTCCAAGAAATCGGCGTCGTTGCTGGGCGAGTACTACCTGGAGATCGACCCCGGCACGGCGTTCGCCCAGGTCGCGGGTCACCGGCAAGAGATGACGCCGCTCAAGGAAGGAGACCAGATCAAGATCGTGCGCGAGCCGACCGGCATGCAGGACATCATGGCCGATGTCGGCACCATCCTCCCGATCCTCAAGGACATCCTGCAGGACGTGCACCGGCTGACCTCGGGCACGATCAGCGACATTGCGACCAACGTGAACAACCTGATCGAGACCAACTCCATCGTGCTCGAGCGCCTGCTCAACCGGGTCGATCGCATCGCCGCCAACATCGAGGGGGTGACCTCGGCCGAGGCCGGCGACGCCAAGGTCGCGATCAAGAACATCCGCGAGATCACCGAATCGATCAAGACGCTGGTCGGCTCCAGCGAAGGCGAGGTCAAGGAGACCGGCTCGGCGGTGCGCGGCTCGCTGGAGAAGCTGCAGAAGACCGTCGACAACCTCGACAAGACCCTGCACAACATGGAGACCATCACCTCCCGTCTCGAGAAGGGCGAGGGCACCGCGGGGCGCCTGCTGGCCGACGACACCATCGCCAACAATATCGAGGAGATCACCGAGGACGCCGGCGGCTTCGTCCGCGGCATCACCAAGCTGCAGACCATCGTGGGCCTGCGCAGCGAGTACAACTTCCTGTCGCACACCACCAAGGAATACCTCTCGGTCCAGCTGGTCCCGCGCCCCGACAAGTTCTATCTCATCGAGCTGGTGCAGGACCCGCGCGGCTTCCGCGAGCAGACCAGCACGGTGACCAACAGCTCGCTCACCGGGACCAGCTCGTCGACGACGGTCACGACCTCGCAGAAGCTGCGCTTCTCGCTGATGCTGGGCAAGCGGGTGGGGCCGATCGCCGGCCGCTTCGGCATCAAGGAGTCGACCGGCGGCTTCGGTGTGGATCTCTATTTGCTTCAGGACCACCTGATGCTCTCCGTCGACGTCTTCGACACCCTCACCAACCAGTATCCGCGCGTCAAGCCGGGGGCGGCGCTGGCAGTCTGGAAACGCAACCTCTTCGTGGTCGGCGGCGCCGACGACGTCATCAACCAGAACCGCGCGCTGGCCGGCGCCGGCGGCGGCATTGACTGGTTCCTGGGCGGGCAGCTCATCTTCAACGACGAGGACCTCAAGTCGCTGCTGCTGTTCGGCGGCAGCGCCGCGGGCGGCGCCGCCAAGTAGTGCTGGAAGCGGGCGCGCCGGGCCGTCCGCTCACGCCGGCCAGGCACGCGACGTGCGCGCCTCTTGACTCCGCAAGGCTCCCCCCTATAGTTTCTCCTCCCTACCCGTCCATTCGTGCGGTTTTGAGCCAAATGCTTTTTAAAATCAAGGACATCGGCGACGAGGGGCTAGACGTCGATCTGCCCGTGACCGCCGCGTGGTTGGGGCAGCAGTGCCCGGATCTCGGCGCCGGGGTCGGTGCTGACGGGCTGGCGCTGCGCGGCGTGCTCGAACGGAGCGGCGATGACGTCCTGCTGCGCGGTGACCTGCGCGGCACGCTGGAGACGTCGTGCGGCCGATGTCTCGAGGGGGCGCGCGTCGAGGTCGACGTCCCCGTGACGGTGACCTTCGTCGAAAAGGGGGCCGCGGGCGACCGCGACGTCGATGCCGACGACGACGACGACATCGTCTTCTTCGAGGGCGGCGAGATCGATCTCGGCGCCGAGGTGCGCGACGAGATCCTGCTCGCCATGCCGCTCAATCCGCTTTGCCGGGAGGGTTGCCTCGGGCTGTGCGCGGTCTGCGGTGGCAATCGAAACCACGCGCCGTGCGACTGCGAGGAGCGCCAGCGCGCGGTGACTTCCAAGCTGAGCGCGCTCGGCCGGATCAAGCTTCAGTAAGACCCAGGACCCGCCCAACTGACCACGCGTCACCACGCCGCGAAACGACGAAAGTAACGAAGGGACATCCAATGGCCGTTCCGAAGAGAAAACAGTCCAAATCCCGCTCCGCCATCCGCCGCGCGCAGGTGATGAAGCAACCCGTGCCGCACTTCGTGCCGTGCCCGCGCTGCGGCGACCCCAAGCTGTCGCACCGCATGTGCGCCGGCTGCGGCTACTACCGTGACCGCCTGGTGATCGAACGGAAGGAAGAGGAGCAGCCGTAGCTTTGGCCCCGATCGCCATTGACGCGATGGGAGCGGACGGCGCGCCTCGCGTCGAGGTCGAGGGCATCGTGTCCGCCGTGCGCGAGAAAGGCATCGACGTCATCGTCGTCGGTGATGAGCCACGGGTGCGCGCGGAGATCGCCCGCCTGGGCGCGACCGGCGAGAAGATCTTCGTGCGCCACTCGCCCGAGGTCATCACCATGCACGACCCGCCGTCGATGGCGGTCAAGCAGAAGAAGAAGTCGTCGATGCGCATGTGCTTTGACCTGTGCAAGGCCGGCGAAGCCGACGCCGTGGTCTCGGCCGGGAACTCGGGCGCGATGATGGCGTGCGGGTTGTTCGTCCTCGGCCGGCTGCCGGGCGTCGAGCGCCCGGCCATCGTCACCACCTTTCCGACCAAGCTCGGTGAGTGCGCGCTGCTCGACATGGGCGCCAACGTGGATCCCAAGCCGACGGTGCTGGCCCAGTTCGCGGTGCTGGGTTCGGTCTACGCGCGCCTCCTGCACGGCAAGGCGCGGCCCAAGGTCGGGCTCCTGTCGAACGGATCGGAGGGACACAAGGGCACGCCGCTGACGCGCGACGCGCACCAGCTGCTGGCGCGGTCGGCGCGTGCAGAGGGTGCCGGCGCCGCCGACTTCGACTACGTCGGCTACGTCGAGGGCCGTGACATCTTTCGCGGCCAGGTGGACGTCGTGGTCACGGACGGCTTCACCGGCAACGTCGTGCTGAAGAGCGTGGAGGGCGCCGCCGAGGCCATGCTGGACATGGTGCGCGACGAGGTTCGTCGAGGCGGCATCCTCGCCAAGGTGGGCGCCGCCCTGATGACGACGGCGCTGCGCCGGCTCAAACGCCGCACCGACTACGCCGAGCACGGCGGCGCCCCCCTGCTGGGCGTGGACGGCGTCGCGCTGATTTGCCACGGCGGCTCCAACGCCAAGGCGATCAAGAACGCGATCTTCGTCGCCGATCGTTTCGCGCAGAGCGGGCTCGGCAAGGAGCTGACCTCGGCCATCGGGCGCCACGGGTTCCTGTGGGAGCCGGTGCTGGGCGCTCCGGCAGGGGCGGCGACCGCGGTCGAAGGGGCGTCATGATCTCGGCCCGCATCATCGGCACGGGCCGGGGTGTACCTGAGCGCGTGGTCACCAACGAAGAGCTCAGCAAGACGGTCGACACCTCCGACGCCTGGATCGTCGAGCGCACCGGGATCCGCGAGCGCCACATCCTGGAGCCCCCGCTGGCGGCCAGCGACCTGGCGACCGTGGCGGCGCGCAAGGCGTGCCGCGCCGCCGGCGTCGATCCCGCGACCGTCGACTGCATCATCATCGGTACGGTCACGCCCGACTGTCCATTTCCGTCGACGGCGACCTACGTGCAAAAGAAGCTGGGCGCGGCGCCCGGCGGCTGCGCGTTCGATCTGTCGGCGGCCTGCGCCGGGTTCATCTACGGCCTGTCGATCGGGGACGCGTTCGTGCGGCGCGGGCAGTTCAAGCGCGTGCTGGTCATCGGCGTCGAGGTGCTGTCGCGAATCATCGACTGGACCGACCGCGGCACCTGCGTGCTATTCGGCGATGGCGCCGGCGCGGTGTTGCTGGCGGCCGACGACGCGCCCGGGCGCGGCATCCTGTCGACCCACCTCTACGCCGACGGCAGCTACACCGATGCGCTGTACCAGCCGGCGGGCGGCAGCCGCGAGCCTCCGTCGGCGACCACGGTGGCCGGCAAGCGACACTTCGTGAAGATGAACGGGCGCGAGGTCTACAAGCAGGCCGTGCGCAACATGGCGTCCGCGTCGAAGACCGCGCTCGAGGCCAACGGGCTGCACAGCGCCGACGTGGCCTGGGTGATCGCGCACCAGGCCAACATCCGCATCATCGAAGGGGTGTCCGAGCGCGTCGGGATCGGGATGGACCGGTTCTACATCAACGTCGATCGTTACGGGAACACGTCGTCGGCGTCGGTGCCCACGGCGCTGGACGAGGCCATCGAGAAGGGCAAGATCAAGGACGGAGACCTGCTGGTGTTCTCGGCGCTGGGTGGGGGGCTGGCGTGGGCGTCGGCGGCGGTGCGTTGGTGAGCGCGGGAGCGGGCCCGCTGGCGTTTCTGTTTCCTGGTCAGGGCTCGCAGCAGGTCGGGATGGGCAAGGCTCTGTGCGACGCCTTCCCGGCCGCGAGGGCGGTCTTCGACGAGGCCGACGCCGCGCTCGGCTACCCGTTGTCGCGGCTGTGCTTCGAAGGTCCGGACGGCGAGTTGACCCTGACCGCCAATGCCCAGCCGGCGATCCTGACCACCAGCATCGCAGCGCTGCGCGTGCTGGAGGGCGAGACCGATCTGCGCGCCAGCGTCGTCGCGGGCCACTCGCTGGGCGAGTACTCGGCGCTGGTGGCGGCGGGCGCCCTGCGGCTGCCCGACGCCGTCCGGGTGGTCCATCTGCGCGGCCAGCTCATGCAGGAAGCGGTGGCCCCTGGTGTGGGCGCGATGGCGGCCATCCTGGGCTTGTCGGCGGCCGACGTCGAGGCGGCCTGCGCCGAGGCGCTGGCCGGCGGCCCCGCCGGCCAGGTGGTGAGCGCCGCCAACTACAACGGCGGCGGTCAGGTGGTGATCGCCGGTCACCGGGCGGCGGTCGAGCGCGCGTGTGCCGCGGCCAAGGCGCGCGGCGCCAAGCGCGCGCTGCCGCTGAGCGTGAGCGCCCCGTTCCATTGCGCGCTGATGGCGCCGGCCGCCGAGCGACTGGCCGCCGCGCTGGCCCAGATTCCGGTCGCCGCGCCATCGGTGCCGGTGGTGACCAACGTCGAGGCGGCGCCCAACCAGGACGCCGCGCGGGTGCGCGAGTTGCTGGCGCGGCAGGTGACCGCGCCGGTGCGCTGGGAGGAGTCGATCCAGCGCCTGGCCGCCATGGGCGTCAGCGGGGCGGTCGAGGTCGGCGCCGGCCGCGTGCTGGCCGGGCTGGTCAAGCGCATCGCGCCGGCGATCGCGGTGCATGCCGCGTCGGATCCCGAGTCGATCGGCGAGCTCGCGCGCGCGGCGGCGGTGACCGCGCGCGCGGCCCGTGCCGCGGGGGTGAGCCATGGCTGATCTCGACGGACGCATCGCCGTCGTCACCGGCGCGTCGCGCGGCATCGGGCGCGCCATCGCCGTGGCGCTGGGACGCGCCGGGGCCAAGGTGGTGGTCAACTACGCGACCAACGAGGTCGCCGCGGGCGAGGCGGTCGAGGCGGTGCGCGCCGCGGGCGGCGTCGCCACCGGCAAGCGCTTCGACGTCGCCGACGCCGCCGCCGTCGATGCGGCGTTCAAGGAGATCATCGCCGCCGAGGGCGCGCTGCACATCCTGGTCAACAACGCCGGCGTGGCCGTCAACACGCTCATGCTGGGGGCCAAGGACGCCGACTGGAAGCGCTCGATCGACGTCAACCTCAATGGCACCTTCTATTGCGTGCGGGCGGCGTTGCGGGCGTTGATGAAGGCCAAGGACGCCGGACGGATCATAAACATCACCTCGATCACCGGTGAGATCGGCTCGGCCGGGCAGGGCGCGTACGTCGCCGCCAAGGCGGGGGTGATTGGCCTGACCAAGACCCTGGCGCGCGAATACGCGTCGCGCGGCATCACCGTCAACGCCGTGTCCCCCGGCTATATCGACACCGACATGACGGCCCGGGACTTGCCCGAAGAGCGGCGCGGCGAATTGCTGAAGGCGATTCCGCTCGGGCGCGTGGGAAAACCCGAGGACGTCGCCGCGGCGGTCGCGTTTCTCGCGAGCCCGGCGGCCGCCTACGTGACGGGACAAGTCTTGCGCGTAAACGGGGGACTTTTCATGTAAGGTACGCCGCCGAGCGGCGTCCCAGCCGATTGAATTGCAGCACCCGCTGCCTCAGAGAGGACCAAAGCAATGGCCGATAACGTCGAAGAACGGGTTCGTAAAATCATCACCGAGCAACTGGAGGTCGCGCCTGACAAGGTGAAGCCGGAGGCGTCGTTCGCCGACGATCTCAAGGCTGACTCGCTGGCAGTGGTCGAATTGGTGCTGGCGCTGGAGGAAGCCTTCAAGCTGGAGATCCCCGACGAGGACACCGAGAAGATCAAGACCGTCGGCGACGCGATCAACTACATCAAGTCGCACGCGAAGTAGCGCGCCGTTGCGGGTCGCCTGACACGCAACGGTTCGCACGGAGTCGCATGACAGAAGCAGTCGCAGAACAGGGAGCACCTGACCCAATGCAACATCGTCCAGGCAGACGAAGTGGTAGCGCCGATGAGTAGGAGAATCGTGGTCACGGGCATCGGCCTCGTCACGCCCCTCGCCATCGGGACCGAGGAGACCTGGCAGGCGCTCCTCGCCGGACGCTCGGGCATCGCGCCCATCACCCACTTCGACCATTCGGCCTTCGCGACGCACTTCGCCGGCGAGGTCAAGGACTTCGATCCGACGCGCTGGATCTCGGCGCGCGACGCCAAGACCAACGACGCGTTCATCCAGTACGCGCTCGCGGGCGCGGCGTTGGCGGTCGCGGACTCGGGCATCGAGATCAAGGGCGAGTTCGCCGAGCGCGTCGGTTGCTTCGTGGGGGCCGGGCTGGGCGGAGTGTCGACCATCGAGAACGCCTGCCGCACGCTGGCCGAAAAAGGGCCGCGCTACGGGATCTCGCCGTTCTTCGTCCCCATGATCATCGTGAACCTGGCGCCAGGGCAGATCTCGATCCGCCATGGCGCCAAGGGCCCCAACCTGAGCCAGGTGTCGGCCTGCTCGACGGGCGCGCACGCGATCGGTGATGCCTTCCGGGTCATCCAGCGCGGCGACGCCGACGCCATGATCTGCGGCGGCACCGAGGCGACCGTCAGCGCGCTGGGCGTGGGCGGATTCAACAGCATGCGCGCGCTGTCGACGCGCAATGACGCGCCCGAACAGGCGTCGCGCCCGTTCGACAACGACCGCGACGGATTCGTCATCGCGGAGGGGGCCGGCATCCTGGTCATCGAGGAGCTCGATCATGCGCGCGCGCGCGGCGCCAGGATCTACGCCGAGATCCGCGGCTACGGCGCCAACGCCGACGCCCATCACATCACCGCGCCGGCGCCGGAAGGCGAAGGGGCGCAGCGCTGCATGAAGCTGGCGCTCAAGGACGCGGGCCTGGCGCCGGCACAGATCGGCTACATCAACGCGCACGGCACCTCGACCAAGATGAACGACCTCAACGAGACCATCGCCATCAAGAAGGTCTTTGGCGATTCCGCGCGCAAGCTCATGGTCAGCTCGACCAAGTCGATGACCGGTCACATGCTGGGCGCCGCTGGCGGCGTCGAGACTGCGTTCTGCGCGCTGGCGCTCTCGCGCGGCGTGATCCCGCCGACGATCAATTACACGACGCCCGACCCGGAGTGCGATCTCGACTACGTGCCCAACACCGCTCGCGAGGTGAGGGTCGACCACGTCATCACCAATAGCTTCGGCTTTGGCGGTACCAACGCCTGCTTGGTTCTGAGCCGGTTCGGCTGAGCGCAATCCCATTGCCTGCGTGGCAACCGGTGCCGCGCGAACCAGGTCGTATGTCGTCGTTGCTGGCGGCGGCGGCTGCTACGAGAGCAGCTTGCCGCTGAGCTCGGCCTCGGCCGAGAGCCAGTCCTCGACCTCGTGCCCCGGCTGCCCGCCGCGCGCGAGGTAGATCTCATACGAGCGCTTGGCGATCTCCTCGAAGGAAGGGGCGGCGACGCCCGTCGCCTTGCTGACCGCCTTCACCGACTTCCCCGCCGTCGCCTTCGCCCTGATTGTCTTTCGTCCGGTGGTGTTCATGGCAATTTTTATACGCTCGTCAACCGAGCACCGCCAAAAAATTTCATCAGTCGATCGACGACCCACCGACGGTCGATCGAGGGCGATCGACGGTCGATCGTCACTCGTCCTGTCACACGTTCGTCACGATTCGACCGCGGGCGTGATGGTTTGCTGTTCCTCGCGAAGCTCTTCGAGTATCGCAACCAACAGTCGCGCCGCGAGCTCCGATGGTTTGGCGCACATTTTTCCCATCACCTCGGCCAATGTAAACGACCAGTGTCGGTCACGTTTCGCCCATTCGAGGAACTCGAACGGTGAATGAAGCTTGCGGCGCACCATCTCGTGCGCGCGCGTGTGCCAACGATCCGGGACAGCCGCCACCGTGCTCTGGTTGAGCTCACTGTGAAGCTCCTGGATGAGAGCTGGGAAGTCGATTGCCCCAACCATTTGTCAGTACCTCCCTGCAATCTGAGTCGTTCAAAAATTGTCGCAAGGGCTACACCGGCGCCACGCGACCATTAGTTTCTGGTCTGTCGAGACCGTTCGCCGACGAGCTTCAAACCGGGGGCCTTGACTAACCAGAACAATCAGGCGCGGTCGATCCTGCCTCCCGAAGCAAAGCAAAAAGAAGAGAGTCGAAAGGGTTGGGAGCAATGAAGCCGAACAGGCTAGAAAAGATGCAAGAGCGAGAGAAGACGCGAGAAACCACGGCAAACCCCGTCGTGGTCTGGTCTGGCCGGATCGCGGGACTGTTGCTCTGCGGATGGCTCGGCCACCCTGGCTCCGTCCTCGCAGCACCCTCGCCAGATCCCAAGTCCGAGATTTCAGCATCGTCCGTTGGCTCAAGTCCAGACCAATCGTCTTCGTATTCACCACCTGTAAGAGCGCCCACCGAGCCGCCTCCATTCGACCCCGCGACCCCGCCCGCGATCGCGCCGGCGGACGTGAAGCTGTCGGCTCTGCCCCCCGCGCAGCCGTCCGCCCGACCGGTCGCGACCGAGAGTCCCGATCGCGGTCAGCCGCCCAGACCCAACGAGGGTGAGCCGGCCGAGCCGGTAAAACCGGTAGAGCAGGTCGCCCCACCACCTGCTGCCGAGGCCCACACCGCGGCCCCGGCCGGAGACGAAGGTCAGACCCGACCGCCGTCGCCAGACGCGGGCCGGGCGGTGCCCGCGGGGGAACCCTCGGCCGGATTCAGGCCGGAGCCCGGTGCGGCGCCGCCCGCGCGGCGGTCTGCGCCATCTTCTACGCCTACGCCGCCGGCGACAGCGTCGGGCATCGTGCCCCCCGCACCGCGCGCCGTCATCCCCGAGTCGGTCGCGCCGACGTCGCGCGACACGGCGCCGCTGGACCCGGTCGAACAGCTGCGTTGATCGCCATCGCGCCGGGTCAGTCGGCCATGGCCTGCTCGATCGCGGCGGTGGTCTTGGGAATGCCCGCGCTCAGGATCTCGCGCCCGGTGGCCGTGACCAGCACGTCGTCCTCGATGCGGATGCCGCGCGCGCCGGCGTCGATGAACGACTCGATCCGGGCGCGCACGATGCGCCCGCCCGTGCGAGCGTCCAGACCCGGATCGTCGAGAATCGCGGGGATGAAGTAGATGCCGGGCTCGATGGTCAACGCCATGCCAGGCGCGAGATCGCGATCCAGGCGCAGGTAGCGCATCCCGGGCGCCGCGCTGCGCGTGCGTCCGGGCGCGTAACCGGCGCGGTCGCCGAGATCCTCCATGTCGTGCACGTCCAGGCCCAGCAGGTGGCCGACGCCGTGAGGGAAGAACAGCGCCAGCACCCCGTCGGCGTACAATTCCGCCGGATCACCCCGCAGCAGACCGACGCCGACCAGCCCGTCGGCGAGCGACTGGCCGGCCAGCAGGTGGATGTCGCGGTAGCGAACGCCCGGTTTCACCGCGGCGATGGCGCGCAGCTGCGCGGCCAGCACCACCTCGTAAAGCTCACGTTGCGCCGGGGAAAAGCGCCCCGAGACCGGCCAGCAGCGCGTGACGTCGCCGGCCCAGCCACCGGGGCTCTCGGCACCGACGTCGGCCAGGATCATGTCGCCCGAGCCCAGCACCCGATGGTGCTGTTCATTGTGCAGGACCTCCCCGTGACTGGTGACGATAGATGCGTAGGCGACGGTCAGATCGCGCGCGATGATCTCGCCCTCCATGGCGGCGCGCACGGCCGACTCTCGCAGGCCGGCGCGGGTGGCGCGCATACCGGCCTGGTGGGCGGCGGCGGTCGCCTCGGCGGCCAGCCGCAGCTCGGCCTGGGCGCCGGTGTCGTGCCGCAGGCGCTGCTCGATCATCGCGTCGGCCAGCACCAGATCGTCGCCGGCCAGCACACCGCTTTGCACCTCGCGACCCAGCAGGCGGCTCTGCACGGCGCGGGTCTCGAGGTCGGCGGCGGGCAAGGTCGCGGCGCCGGCGTGATCGCGCAAGCCGGCGCCGACCTCGGACAAGGGGCGAACCGCGCACGCGGTCGCGGCGGCGATGTCGTCAAACGATGGCCGCGGCCCCTCCCAGAGCGCGTCGTCGGCGGTGCGCGGCGCCAGGTACAGGGTCCAGCTGGTGCCGTCCCAGAGCCCCAACGCGTCGCGCTCGGCGATCCCGAACAGATAAAGAAAGTGGCTGCTGGCGCGGAAGGGATAGGTGTTGGCGGGGTAGTTGCGCGGCCGCGCGCCGCCCGCGGCGATCAACGCAGGCCGCGCCCCCAGCCGCGCCCCCAGCGCCCGCCGCCGCCGCATGAACACGTCCCCCAGGGTGTGTGATTCGCCCTCGTTCCCGGAAGCGCTCGCGCTCACCGCGTGAGTATAGATCCATCGTCCGACACCTGACGCTGACGCCGACGGATCGATGGGATTCGTGGGACTCATCGCTCCCGCGCCCTCGGCGGCTTCGGGGGCGGCGGCTGCGCGGTCTTGCCGTCCTCGGGCCAGGCGTGCCTGGGGTAGCGGCGACCAAGCTCCCGGCGCAGGGCCGGGTAGTGCTTTTGCCAGAAGCTCTCGAGGTCGCTGGTGACCTGAACCGGGCGGCCGTTGGGGGCCAGCAGGTGGATGGTCAGCAGCACGCGCCCGCCGCCCACCGCCGGTCCTTTCGCCATGCCAAAAAAATCCTGCAGCCGCGACTCGATCCAGGGCGGTCGATCGGGCTCGTAGTGGATCGGCAGGCGGCGTCCGCCCGGCAGGGTGAGTGACGGCGGAGCCAGCGCGCGCAGCAGCTGCTCCGCCTCCGGCGGCAGCGCGCGTGTCAGGATCGCGGCCAGGCCCTCGCCGCGCAGCTCGGCGAAGCCGATCATTCCCGCGCAGGCGGCGGCGACGGCGTCGCGCAGTGTCGGGCCCTCCAGCGCCGGCAACGGCGCGTCGGGCCGCAGCCGGCGCACGAAGGCGATGCGCGCCAGCTGGTTGGCCAGCACGCCGGGCTCGTCCAGCCGCTCCAACCCGTAGGCGAAGGCGGCATCGACCAGCAGACGCGCCGCCTCCGGCGACGGCGGCGCCGGGGCCACGCTCTCGTCGAGCACCACGGCGCCGTAGTTGAGACGGCTCGCGCGCTCGACGCGCAGGGTGGAGGGGTTCCAGGCCAGCTCCTGGCTTTCCTGCAGCGCGTCCGCGTACAGGTCGAGCAGCCACTCCGCCTCGATACCGGCCGCGAGCCGGATCGCGATCTTGCCGGTGGGGCGCCCGGGGCCGCCGCCCGGGCCAGGTTGCTGGCGCTCCTCGGCGTCGATCGCGACCAGAAGGTTCAACTCATTGCCGGCCGCCCGCGGACCGATCTCAGCGGCGCCCCCCGCGCTCAGGATCGCGACTTCGGGCTTGTCGGGGCGCCGGCGCGCGACCCGATCGGGGAACCCGGTCAGCGCCGCGATCTGCAGCGCGCGCTCGACGCGGGCCACGTCCGGGGCGGATTGTCCCTGCCCGTGGCTGCGGTCGGCACGCCGCCGATCGGCCCGCGCGATGCCGACCAGCTGGCGGCGCGCCTTGTCGACCATCTCGACCGCGCGCGCGTCCAACCCCAGGCTGCGCACGCGGTCGCGAGCGAACCGCGCGGTCGCCGCCTGCTGGAACAGGTCGCACAGCTCGAGCAGGTCCGCGGCCGCGTCGTGGCCCGGACCGGCGCCCGCTCCTCCGAACCAGGCGCGCGAGCGCTCTCGGATGTCGCGCTCGGCGATCAGCGCGGCCGCCAGGCAGGCCTCCTCGGCGACGCCCCGCTGCTCGCCCTCGCACACCAGGCGGGCCAGGCGCGGGTGCACCGGGAAGCGCAGCATGCGGCGGCCGAGCTCGGTGAGCCGCCCGCCCGGCGCCCCGGCGCGCGCCGGTTGGATGGCCCCCAAGCGCGCCAGCAACTCCTCGGCCGCCACCAGCGCCGGCGCGGGCGGGGCCTCGAACCAGGGGAACGCCGCGCGGTCCTCGACGCCAAAGGCCGCCAGCGCCAGCACCGCTTCGCACAGATCGGTGCGCGCCACCTCGGGCAGGTCGTGGCGCCGGCGCTGCTCGAAGTCGTGGCGCGTGTACAGGCGGTAGGCGTGCCCGGGGCGGGTGCGGCCGGCGCGGCCGGCGCGCTGGATGGCCGACGACTGACTGATCCTGGACAGCGCCAGCGTCGGCAGGCCTGACCAGGGCGAGCTGGTGGCGATGCGCGCCAGCCCGGCGTCGATGACCGCGACCACGCCGTCGATGGTGACCGACGTCTCGGCGACGTTGGTGGCCAGGATGATCTTGCGCCGCCCGTCGCTGTCCGGGCGCACCGCGCGGTTCTGGTCGGCCAGCGACATCTCGCCGTGCAGCGGCACCACCGCCGACCGGTCGCCGAGACCGGCCAGCGCCTCGCCGGCGCGCCGGATCTCGCCGGCGCCGGGCAGGAAGACCAGCACATCACCGTCGGCCTGTCCGCGCAGGGCGTTCCGGACCGCCGCTGCGATCTGCGCCGGCAGCGGCCGGGCGTCGGGCTCGTCCAGGTGATCGATCGCGACTTCGAAGGCTCGCCCCTCGCTGCGTACGCGCGGGCAGTCATCCAGAAACGCCCGCACCGGCTCGGCGTCCAGGGTGGCCGACATGACACACAGGCCGAGATCAGGACGCGCGCCCGCGCGCAACGACTTGAGCAGCGCCAGCGCCAGATCGCTGGTGACGTGGCGTTCGTGGAACTCGTCCAGCACCACGGCGCCCACCCCACGCAGGCCGGGCTCGGCCAGCAACCGGCGCAGCAGGATGCCCTCGGTGACGAAGCGGATACGGGTCGCCGGCCCGGCGCGCTCCTCGAAGCGGACCGAGTAGCCCACGCTCTGTCCGACCTCCTCGCCGCGCTCGCCGGCGACCCGCTCGGCGGCCAGGCGCGCCGGCAAGCGCCGTGGCTCGACCACCAGGATCTCGCCTGCGCCCGCCAACCCGGCGTCCAGCAGCGCCCCGGGCACGCGCGTGGTCTTGCCCGCGCCGGGCGGCGCCTCGACCACCACCGCGCCCCGCTCGCGCAGCGCCGCGACGACCTCCGGCAGCACCGGATCAATGGGTAGCGGCTTCATCGGGCGCGCATACTAGGATGGCCCGCGATGATGACCGACGAACGGCCCGCGATCGAGATCCGCGGGTTGACCTTCAGCTATCCGGGCGCGCAGGCGCCAGTGTTCCGCGACCTGTCGCTGGCCGTACCGCGCGCCGCCCGCTGCCTGCTGCTGGGCGCCAATGGGGTCGGCAAGAGCACGCTGCTGCGCCTGATTGCCGGACGGCACCTGATCCGGCCCGAGGTGGTGTCGGTGCTGGGGCGGCCGGCGTTCCACGACACCAACCTGGCCGGCGAGGTGGCGTTCCTGGGCGGTCCATTTCCCTTCTCGGCCGACATCCGGGTCGGCGAGATCCTGGCCGCGCGGGCCGGCGTCGACCCGGTGCGGCGCGCGCGCATGCTGAGCATCCTGGAGGTGGACCCCGGATGGCGCATGCATCAGGTGTCCGACGGCCAGCGCCGGCGGGTCCAGCTGCTGCTCGACCTGGAGCGGCGGCTGCGCGTCATCCTGCTCGACGAGGTCACGGCCGAGCTGGACGTGCTGTCGCGCGCGGATCTCCTGCGCTTCCTGCGCGAGGAGAGCGAGAGCGCGGGCACGACCATCGTCTATGCCAGCCATGTCCTCGAGGGCCTGGCGGCGTGGGCCACGGAGGTCATCTTCCTGAGCCCCGGCCGCCTGCGTTGTTGCGCGCCCATCGCAGCGGTCTTGCCAGCGGGCGACTCGCTGCTGGCGCTGTGCGAAGGCTGGATGCGCGAGGACCGCCGCGCGCTGCGGTGACGCCGGTTGGCCGCGGCGCCGGCGTTGACATCGGGCGATGGGCCTCCCATGATCCGGCCTTTTCCGGAGGCCATTTGGAAAAGACCGACCGATTGCGAGAGATCCTCGGGCTGCGCCGCACCCCGATCAAGATTGGCTTCTTCGACGAGCCACCCCCGGGCGTCCCGCGCTGGACCGACGGACCGGCGCCTGCCGGGTGCGTGTTCTGGGCGCGGGCGATGGAGGGCAAGACGTTCTTCACCTTGCCCGCCGATCACTACAACTGCGCGATCGGCAGTTACACCCACAAGATCACCTTGCCCCCTGACCGTGCCAGCGAGCTGGACAGCACGCTCGGGTTCATGATCGAGACGCGCTACCTCGACCGCGCCGAGATCCCCACCATCCCCACGCTGGAACACAGCCCGGCGGCCATCGCCTATGCCCCGGCGGGCAGCGCCGCTTTCAAGGGCGATGTCGTGCTGCTGGCGCTGACGCCGGCGCAGTCGACGTTGATCTACGAGGCGGCGCTCAAGGCCGGCGTCGCGCAGTTGTCGAACGCCGCCTTCAGCCGCCCGAGCTGCGCGATCCTCCCGCACAGCGCCCAGCAGGGCGTGCTGGCCCTGTCGTTCGGGTGCAAGGGCAACCGGACCTTCACCGGGCTGCCCGACGAGGAGATGTATGTCTCGGTGCCGGCCGCCAGGTGGGAAGAGATCTGCGACCGCTTCCTCGAGGTTCAGCGCTCGAACCTGACCATGGGCAACTACTACCAGGCGCACAACGCCAAATTCGGCAAGGGGTAATTGGGCGCCGTTCTTCGTTCCACCGACGGCCGACGATCCGGCCCGCTGGCTATGCCGTCGCTGCGCTCCGGTGCTCACATAGCGGACTATGCTCCGCTCCGGTGCTCGCGCCGGCTACGCCATCGGGCCGGCTTGTCGGCCGCCTTCCAAGTTCCGTTTCCTGCGGAAGTTGAGAGGCTGGAGTTGTGGATGAGCAACCCCTGGAACCAGCGGCCATAGGAGATCGCTTGGCCGCGCCGGTGCTGTCGGGCGCGGCGGTGCGCGCGGCGGCGCTCGACTGTCGGTTCACGCTGGCCGGCCTGGCGCGCGCCGAGGCGCTCGACCCGGCGCCGCTCGAGCGCTGGCTGTCGGCGGGCTATGCGGCCGACATGGACTGGATGGGCCGCCGGCTGCCCGAGCGGCTCGACCCGACCCGGGTGCTGCCCGGCGCCGCGACGGTGATCGCGCTCGCCATCGCGTACCGGCGCCCGGCCGGAGAAAGGGCGCGCTCGGTGGTGGCCAGCTACGCGCGCGGCCGCGACTACCACTACGCGCACCGCGATGGCATGAAGACCCTGCGCAGGCGGCTCCTGGCGCTGGACCCATCGCTCGAGACTTACGCCTGTGTCGACACCGGCCTGGCCATGGAGAAGGTCTGGGCCGAACGCGCCGGACTGGGCTGGATCGGCAAGAACGGCTGCCTCATCAACCCGGCGCTGGGATCGTCGCTGACCTTGTCGGTGATGTTCCTCGACCGCGCGGTCGACGCCTACGACCGCCCGCACCCCAACCGCTGCGGTGATTGCGCGCTGTGCCTGCGCGCCTGTCCCACCCAGGCCTTTCCCGAGCCGGGGGTAGTCGATGCGCGCCGCTGCGTCTCCTACCAGAGCATCGAGAACCGCGGCCAGGTCCCGATCGCCCTGCGGCGCGGTTTCCGGGGCCGGGTCTTCGGCTGCGACGTCTGCCAGGAGGTCTGTCCCTACAACCAGAACCAGGACATCCCCGAGGGCGACCCCAGGTACGCGCCGCGCCCGATCGGGCTCCTCCCGCCGGCGGCGCTGGCGGCGCTCACGCGCGAGGAGTTCGAGCGGCTGTCGGCAGGCACGGCGCTGGCGCGCGCGCAGTACGACGGGCTCCGCCGGAATGCCCTGCTCGCGCTGGGCGCGGGGCGGGCGCTGGAAGCGCGGCCGTTGCTCGAGCGCCTCACCGCCGATCCGAGCCCGATCGTGCGCGAGGCGGCCGTCTGGGCGCTGGCCCGCATCGCGGGACCCGCGCCTGGCGAGACGCCCTTGTGAGCGCGTCGGAGTGCGCTAGAGTTCTGGGAGCGGAAAATGCCCAAGCGTCCGGACGACAAGAACGGGGACCTCGATACCCGGACCAAGCCCAAGGGTGAGCTCAGCACGCTCGAGAAGCCCAAGGTCGAGCGGCCGCCGCTGTACGAGGTGCTGCTACACAACGATGACTACACCACGCAAGAGTTCGTGGTCTACGTGCTGATGAAGTTCTTTCAGCATGACGCCACGGCCGCCCGGAAGATCATGTTGCACGTCCACACCAAGGGGCTCGGGGTCGCGGGGGTGTTCCCGTTCGACATCGCCGAGACCAAGGTTCATCAAGTCACCGAGTTCTCGCGCGAGAACGAGATGCCGCTGCAGAGCTCATTGCGGAGGACCGAATGCTGAGCGCGGAGTTGGAGCAGGCGATCCGGCGCGCGCTCGATGACGCCACCGAGCGCGGCCATGAGTTCTCGGGGCTCGAGCACCTCCTGCTGGCGCTGCTCGGCGACGAGAAGACGGCCGAGGTCATCAAGCACTGCGGTGGCTCGGTCAAGCGCGTGCAGGACAAGCTGGAGGAGTTCCTGAGCAAGGAGATCGCGCCCCTGCCCGAGGACCAGCGCGATCGCGCGCAGCCGACGCTGGGCTTCGCGCGTGTGGTGCAGCGGGCGGTGAACCACGTGATCGGCGCCGGCAAGAGCGAGGCCAGCGGACCAAACGCGCTGGTCGCCCTTTATTCCGAGCCCGACTCGCACGCGGTCGCCTTTCTGAAGGAAGAAGGGATCTCGCGCCTCGACGTCGTGAGCTACATCTCGCACGGCATCTCCAAGCTGCTGCCCGCCAAGACCTCGAGCACCGGCGGCCAGGGATCGCGCCGGCAGCCGCAGAAGGACGACGACGAGAACGACGAGGCGCCCGCCGACCCGCTGGCCGCTTACGCGGTCAATCTGAACGAGCGGGCGCGCGCCGGCGAGATCGATCCCCTGATCGGCCGCGCGCGCGAGGTCGAGCGCGCGCTGCACGTGCTGGCGCGGCGGCGCAAGAACAACCCGCTGTTCGTCGGCGACGCCGGCGTTGGCAAGACCGCCATCGTCGAGGGGCTCGCGCGCCGGATCGAGCTCGGCGAAGCTCCCGAGGCCATTCGCGGCTCGGAGATCTACGCGCTCGACATGGGCGCCATGGTGGCGGGCACCCGCTACCGCGGTGACTTCGAAGAGCGCTTCAAGGCCGTGATCCGCGCCCTGCAGGAGAAAGAGAACGCCATCGTCTTCATCGACGAGCTGCACACCATCGTGGGCGCCGGCGCGGCGTCAGGCGGCGCGATGGACGCGTCCAACCTGATCAAGCCGGCGCTGGCGGCCGGCAAGCTCCGCTGCATCGGCACCACCACCCACAAGGAGTACCGCAGCTACCTCGAGAAGGACCGGGCGCTGGCCCGCCGCTTCCAGCCCATCGAGGTCGAGGAGCCCAGCATCGAGGAGACGGTCAAGGTTCTGCTGGGGCTGCGCTCGCGCTACGAAGAGTTCCACGGCGTCACCTACAGCGGCAAGTCGCTGCAGACCGCGGCCGAGCTGTCGTCGCGCTTTCTGCATGACCGCAAGCTGCCCGACAAGGCCATCGACCTCATCGACGAGGCGGGGGCCGCCCTCAAGCTCAAGGGGCGGCGCAAGAACCGGCAGCCACGCCGGGTGACAAGCAAGGAGATCGAGAGCGTGGTCGCCACGATGGCGCGCATCCCGCCCAAGCGGGTGGCCGCCGACGACCGCGAACGGCTCGGCAAGCTGGAGGAAGAGCTCAAGGCCAAGATCTTCGGTCAGGACCGCGCGGTGGAGCGGGTGGCGCAGGCCATCAAGATGAGCCGCGCCGGCCTGGGCCAGCCGGAAAAGCCGATCGGCAGCTTCCTGTTCGCCGGCCCGACCGGCGTGGGCAAGACCGAGCTGGCCAAGCAGCTGGCGGAGATCCTGGGCGTGGGCTTCCTCCGCTTCGACATGTCGGAGTACATG
Source organism: Polyangia bacterium (assembly GCA_035696125.1). Lineage (GTDB taxonomy): Bacteria > Myxococcota_A > Polyangia > Fen-1088 > Fen-1088 > DASRQZ01. The sequence continues at coordinate 32,855 of DASRQZ010000075.1, read as the reverse complement.
GAGCGGCATACCGTGTCGCGCCTGATCGGCGCGCCGCCCGGTTACGTCGGCTTCGACCAGGGGGGCCTGCTGACCGACGCCATCCACCAGACGCCGCACGCCGTGCTGCTGCTCGACGAGATCGAGAAGGCGCACCCCGACCTGTTCAACCTCTTGCTGCAGGTCATGGACCACGGCTCGCTGACCGACAACAACGGCCGCAAGTCGGACTTCCGGCACGTGATCCTGATAATGACCAGCAACGTGGGCGCGCGCGACCTGTCCAAGCGTATGCCGGGCTTTGGCGGGGGCGATCGCTTCGGCGACACCGACGAGGCGTTCAAACGGTCGTTCGCGCCGGAGTTCCGCAACCGTCTCGACGCCAAGGTCGACTTCGCACCCCTCGACCAGCGGGTCATGGTGCAGATCGTCGACAAGTTCATCGCCGAGCTGCGCCTCCAGCTGGCCGACCGCAAGGTCACCCTGGAGCTGGACGACAGCGCGCGCGAGTACCTCGCGCGCAAGGGCTACGACCCGATGAACGGCGCGCGCCCGCTGGGGCGGGTGATCCAGGACGAGGTCAAGCGCCCGCTGACCGACGAGCTGTTGTTCGGCAAGCTGGCCCAGGGCGGGACGGTGCGGGTGGGCGCCGCCGACGACAAGATCACCTTCGCGTTGACGGCGGCCGCGGCCGCCCCCGCCGCCCCCGCCGCCCCGGCAGCCCCCGCAGCCAAGGAACCGGCGCTCAACTGATGCGTGACGGCCTCTGACGGCGTGCGGCCGCCGCTGAGCTCCTAGAACAGCGAACGGTTTGAATGAGCCGTCATCACCCAGTTGGGGCCTCGGGCCTCGGGCCTCAGACCTCTGGAGGACTCTTCACTGGAGGTCCGAGGCCCGAAGCCAGAGGCCCCTCGAGGCGCGGTGGCCCAGCTTTCAACCGTTCGGTGCCCTAGGCCGTGGCCCCGCTCAACAGGCGGCGCCGGCGCGCGGCCAGGGCCAGCGCCAGCGGGAGCAACTCGGCGAAGCCGGCGGCCAGAAAGGCGTAGCTGGCGGTCCCACCGAGATCGTAGAGGGCACCGGCGCCAAAGTTTCCGATGATGTTGCCGACGCCGACCACCGAGATCACGAAGAAGGCCTGACCGGTGGCGCGCAGTTGGGGTGGCGCCGACTCGCCCACCACGGCGACCCCCGCCGCCCAGAACAGGCCATAGGTCAGGCAGTGCACCAGCTGTAGCCCCATGACCGCCGCGAACGAGTCGACCTGCGAGACCAGCAACCAGCGCAGCGCGCTGGCGCCGAAGGCAATCGCCAGCATGGTATCGAGGTCCAGTCGGGCGCGCAGCCGCGAGAAGCGCACGAAGATCAACATCTCGCCGGCGACGCCCACACAGAACGCGACGCCCAGCGCGGCGGGCGGCAGGTGGCGATCGCGCAGCAGGATGCCGAAGTAGGCGTTGTAGGGCGCGCAGCAGGCCCAGTGCAGCGGCGCGGCCAGCATCAGCAGCCGGAAGCGGTGACTGGCGAACAGCTGGCGGAGGTCGCGCAGGTGGGGACGCGCGCCGCTCTCGCCCACGCCGTGCAGTCGGCGCGCCGCGACCGCCGCCGCCACCAGCGCCGCGAAGATCAGGCCCGGCACCAGCGGATCGGCGGCGTGCGCGGCGGCCCGCCGGGTCAACAGCAGGCCGGTGATCAGCGCGGCCGCCATGAAGCCAGCCGAGCCCCAGACCCGCATGCGCCCGTAGTCTCCGCCGGCCTGCATGCGCGCGATGGCCAGCGAATCGGTGAGGCCGCCGATGCCGGTGTAGAAGAGCGCGTAGCCGAAGTACGCCGGCAGGATGGCCCCGAACCGGCGCGCGAAGAGCAGCGGCACGAAGGCGAGGCAGGCGCCCGTGCAGGCGATGCGCAGGACGCGCGCGTGCTGCTGGCTCCGATCGGCGACCCAGGCCCAGGCCAGCGGCACGGCCAGCGCCAGCAAAGGCGGGACCGAGAGCACCGTGGAGATCTGTCGCCCGGAGAAGCCGAGCCCGTGCAGGTAGGGCGGGAAGTAGGGCGCGCTCACCCCCACCACCATCATCGAGACGAAGTAGAAGACCTCGATCACGGATCGCCGTCAGCGTCGGGCCCATCCCCCGCGACCGGCGCGTCGCCGGCGCCGCCATCGGTGGGATCGCCGCCCGCATCGCCACCGCCGTCTTCGCGAAACGGCGAATGCCCGGCGTACAGGTCGGCGCGCTTGCGGACGCTGGATTCCTCGGCGGCGACGTAGTCGCGAATCGCGGCGTCGAGCTGCGGGTGGCGGATCCAGTGCGCGCTGTGGGTGAACGACGGCAGGAGGCCCCGCTTCAGCTTGTGCTCGCCCTGAGCGCCCGCCTCGAACCGGGTGTAGCCGCGCCGGATGGCGTGCTCGATCAGGCGGTAGTAGCAAAGCTCGAAGTGCAGCATCTGGTACTCCTCCAGGCAGCCCCAGTAACGGCCGTACAGGTGGCGTCCCTTCTCGAAGTTCACCGTGCCCGCCACCGGCGTGCCGCCGCGGTAGGCGAGGGTGGCGATCAAGCGGTGAGGCAGGGTCTGCCGCACCACCTCGAAGAAGGCCGGTTGCAGATACTCGATGCCGTGATGGCGCGCGACGTTGGCGGAGTAGAAGCGCTGCAGGGCCGCCCAGTCGTCGTCGTCGAGCTCGGCGCCGGTCGCGGTGCGAAAGGTCAGCCCGTGCGCGGCGGCGGCGGCCCGCTCCTTGCGCACCTGCTTGCGGTTGCGGGAACGAAAGATCGACAGGTAGTCAGCGAAGTCTGCGAAGGGATCGGGGCGCCGGTTCTCCCAGTGAAACTGCATGCTGAGACGCGGGGCGTAGCGCCCGGCGGCCAGGCCGTGCTTCTCGGCCTCGGTGCAGAACAGGAAGTGCACTGATGAGGCGCGCTCGTCAGTGGCGACCTGCTCGACGCCGTGCAGGAGCTGGCGGGTGACCGCGGCGCCATCGACCCCGGGCGCGACCAGCAGTCGCTGGCCGGTGACCGGCGTGAAGGGGATCGCCGCCACCAGCTTGGGGTAATAGCGGATCCCGGCCCGTTGGGCCGCGTCGGCCCAGGCCCAGTCGAAGATGAACTCGCCATAGCTGTTGGTCTTGAGGTAGAGCGGGACGGCGCCGACCAGCCGGCCGCCGTCGCGCGCCAGGACCAGGCGGGGAACGCACCCGGCAGCCTGGCCGACGCTCTCCGACAGCTCGAGCGCGTTCAAGAACGCGTGCTCCAGGAAGGGATCGTCGTCGCCGGCCAGGCCGTCCCACTCGCTGGCCGCGACGCGAGAGATGCTGGTGAGGATTTGGAGCTCGATGACGTCCGCCTGATGCTCGGCACGCTGAGCCGCGCGCCCGGGCGTCAGTCTAGCAGTTGGCAACCGGCGTCGAGCCGTGGAAGAGTGTGAGCCGATGAGCCACGGACCGGCGGCATGATCGACGGCCTCAAGCGGTTGGCGCATTTCCTCAGCGGGGGCCACTGGTGGTGGGGGGTGGTGATGTCGCTGGCGTTGTTCGCCGGCAGCATGGTGCTGGTGACGTTCATCGTGATCGGCTGGCCGATCGACCACTTTCGACGATCGGGGCGGAGCCCGTTGTGGGCCCATCGCCACCCGGCGATACGCGTCAGCGGCCTGATCCTGAAGAATCTGGCCGGCGGCATGCTGGTGGTGCTGGGGATCATCATGGCGCTGCCGGGTGTTCCGGGGCAGGGCTTGCTGACCGCGCTCATCGGGCTGACGCTGGTGAATTTTCCCGGAAAGACCACCCTCGAACGGCGGCTCATCAGCCGGCCGGCGGTGTTGAAGGCGATCAATAGCTGGCGCGCCCGCTTCTCGCGCCCGCCGCTGGAGCTGGACTAGTGTGGGTGCCTGGCAGCGCATGATCGGCCTCTTCGGCATCGCGGTCCTGCTGGGCATCGCCTTCGCGGTTTCGATCGATCGCCGCCGCGCGCTGAACGCGCGCATCCTGCTCTGGGGGTTCGGCCTGCAGATCGCGATCGCGATCTTCGCGCTGCGCACTTCAACGGGCGAGCGGCTGTTCCTGGGCGCCAACGACCTGGCCAACGATTTCTTGTCCTTTGCAGACGCCGGCATCCGTTTCGTGTTCGGCGACTGGCCCGCCGTGGCGCTGGTGCAGACCCCGACGCCCGCAGGCGGCGTCAAGACCGTCGCGGTCGGCTTCGTGCTGGCGGTCAAGGTGCTGCCGGTGATCATCTTCATGGCCAGCTTGATGGCGGTGCTGTACTACCTCGGCGTCATGCAGCGGGTGGTGGCCTTGCTGGCGCGTGGGTTGTCGCGCAGCATGCGTATCTCGGGCGCGGAGGCGCTGTCGACGGTCGGCGACGTCTTCCTGGGGATGACCGAGGCGCCGCTGCTCATCCGTCCGTATGTGGCGCGCATGACCGAGAGCGAGCTCTTCGCCGTGATGTGCGCCGGCATGGCGACCATCGCCGGTAGCGTGTTCCTGGCCTACGTCGCCATGGGCGTCAGCGCCGGATATCTGGTGACCGCGTCGTTCATGAGCGCGCCCGCCGCGGTGATGTTCGCCAAGATCATGGTGCCGGAGGCCGGCGTGCCCGAGACCTCGGGCGCGGGCGCGACGGCCGCGCGGGTCGACGTGCCGCGCCTGGACGTCAACGTCATCGACGCGGCCGCGCGCGGGGCAGGGGAGGGGTTGCAGCTGGCGCTCAATGTCGGCGGGATGTTGATCGCCTTCGTCGCGCTGGTCAGCATGCTCGACCGCGGCGTCGGCTGGCTGGGCGGCTTGGTGGGTCACTCCGAGCTGAGCCTGGGTCGCATCCTGGGCGCGCCGCTGACCCCGCTGGCCTACCTGATGGGTGTGCCCTGGAAGGAGGCACCGCTGGTCGGCTCGCTGCTGGGCACCAAGACGGTGCTCAACGAATTCATCGCTTACCAGGCGATGACCAGCCACGCCGCCGAGCTATCGCCGCGCAGCCTGCGCATCACCAGCTTTGCGCTGTGCGGCTTCGCCAACTTCGGCTCCCTGGCGGTGGTGCTCGGCGGCCTGGGCGGGATGGTGCCGGAGCGCCGCAAGGACCTGGCCCGCCTGGGCCTGAAGTCGATCCTCGCAGGCTCGCTGGCGACCTTCCTGACCGGCACCATCGCCGGCCTGGTCGGCGGGTAGCGGGGCTTGGGTCTCGCAAGGCCTGCCCTCTCCCCGGCCCTCTCCCGCGGACGGGCGAGGGTGACGCGTCTTTCGACGCGGGCGGTGGTTCAGCGGCTCAACTCTACGGACCTCCCTCCCTCGATTCACCGTCCGTGGGGGCGCCGGAATCGAGGGAGGGAGGCCCGGAAAGAGGAAGCGCCGAATCACCACCGCGCTCAAGAACCAGTCACCCTCGCCCGTCCGCGGGAGAGGGCCGGGGAGAGGGCAGGCCTTGCGAGAAGCAACCTTCTACGGCGAGGCCGGCGCCCTTCCCGCGGCCCGCTCGGCGATGCATACGTCGCACGGGCAGTTTCCCCGCAGGTCGCGGAAATTGTAGATGCCGGTGGTGTGCCCGTCGCTCCACTCGATGGCGATGGCGTACTGTCCGACCAGCTCGATCCCCTTGGCGCGCACGGTCTCCGCCACGGTCGCCGGGTCCAGCAGGGGTCGTCCGGAGGTCTCCTCGATGCACGCGGCGCAGCGGCAGGCCAGGCGAAGATCTCGCGCGCGGTACGACGTCTCGTGGCCGTCCGCCCACTTCAAGGTGATCTTCGAGCGCAGGAGGCCCACGATCTCGTTCGGCATCGGCATCGGGGCAGCTTAGCCGCGAATCAACCGCGGCGCTTCAAGAGGAACTTGAGCAGGGGAGCGACGTGCAACGACTGGATCAGGTCGCCCCGGTCGATCATGCCCTCTAGCTCGGCGATCGGGATGGCGTGCAGTCGCAGATCCTCGTTCGCGCCGGGGTCGGCCGGCTTCATGGGGACCACGCCTTCGGCGAGGAAGGTATAGGTCAGGTTGTTTTGCAGCGCCGGATTCGCCGACAGCGTCATCAGCGGCGACCAGCGGCCGCCGCCGTGGCCGGTCTCCTCCAGCAGCTCGCGGCGGGCCGCGCTCTGTGGATCCTTGTCGTCGGCGTCGGTGGTGCCGGCCGGGATCTCGTAGTGAACCGCGCCCAGGCCATGGCGATACTGGCGGACCAGCAAGACCCGGTCGTCGGCGGTCGTCGCGACCACGTTGACCCAGGGCAGGTACTCGGTCACCCAGTACTCTGGGATCACCATCCCGTTGGGCAGCTGGACCCGGTCCAGGCGCACCGTGTACCAGAATTTACGCGATACGTACTCGGAGGACAGGACCTTCCAGGGCAGGGGATCATCGGGCGGCGGCAGGGCCATCATTTTCCTCTGGTGGCGATTCTATGACTCTTCGCGCCTCGCGAAAGACCGCCTCGAGCATCTCCGCGGTCAGCTTGCCGGTGTTGGTGTTCTGCCGGCTGGGATGGTACGAGCCGAGTAGCAGCGCCGCGCCGACGCCGCGGTCGATGGCGGCGCGGCTGCCGTGCGCGAACGCGGGACGCGGCCTGCGGGCATAACCCTGTCCAGCCAGATAGCCGAGGTAGGCATCGTGCCCGATCTTTCCCAGCGCGACCACCACGCGCACCCGCGGCAGCGCGGCGATCTCCGCCGCCATGTGCGGGCGGCAGCGCACGATCTCCTCGGGCAGCGGCTTGTTCTGGGGCGGCGCGCAGCGGACCGCCGCCAGGATGTAAGCGTCGCGCAGCTCGAGGCCGTCGTCGGCCCGGCGCGACGTCGGCAGGCTGGCGAAACCGGTGCGGTGGAGCGCACTCATGAGAAAGTCGCCCGATCCGTCGCCGGTGAAGGTGCGGCCGGTCCGGTTGCCGCCGTGTGCGGCGGGTGCCAGGCCGACGATCAGCAGGCGCGCGCCGGGATCGCCGAACCCGGGGACCGGCTTGCCCCAGTAAACGTCGTCGCGGTGGGCGGCCTTCCTGTCGTGCGCGACGCGCGCGCAGTACGTGCGCAGGCGCGGACAGCGCGTGCACGCGACGATCTCCGCACGCACCTGCTCGAGGCGACCGGTCTTGGCTGGGCGACGCGGATCAGCCACGCTTGATCGGGTAACCGGCTTCTCGCCAGGCGCGAATGCCTCCGTCCATCGAGCAGACGTTGCGGTAGCCCATCTTGACCAGGTTATCGGCGGCCAGCGCCGATCGGAACCCGCCGCCACAGTACAGCACCAGAGGCGTCTCCTTGTCCGGGACCAAGGTCTCGACGTCGCGCTCGAGCACGCCCCGGCCAATGTGGCGGGCGCCAGCGGCGTGGTCCTGGGCGAACTCGTGGTCTTCGCGCACGTCGATGAATTGAAACTTCTCCCCGCGGTCGAAACGATCCTTGACCTCGCGCACGGAACACTCGCGGATGTTCTTCTTGGCTTCGTTGACCAGAGCCAGGAAACCGGGACTGTGCTTCATGCGGCTAGCGTAGCGTAGAAATCGCGCCGCGCGACAAAACCGCCGACCGGTCCCATTTGACAGGCGGGCGCGAGCTTCTTACGGTGGATGACCACCGTGGCTGAGAAGAAAGATTACTACGAAGTGCTCGGCGTGACGCGCAACGCGGACGCCAGCGAGCTCAAGCGCGCTTACCGGCGCCTGGCGATGGAGCTGCATCCCGATCGCAATCCCGACAACCCCGAGGCCGAGAGCAGGTTCAAGGAGGCATCCGAGGCCTACCAGGTGCTGTCCGATCCCGAACGGCGCGCCAGCTACGACCGCTTCGGCCACGCCGGCCCGGGCGGCGGCCTGGGCGGCGCCGGGTTCAGCGACATCGGCGACATCTTCTCCGCCTTCTCCGACATCTTCGGCGACGTCTTCCGGGGTGGGGGCGGCGGCCCGCGCAATCCCGGCCGCGGCTCGGACATCGAGACCCGGCTGGGGATCACGTTTGCCGAGGCGGCGGTCGGCGTCACCAAAGAGGTGAAGATCCGGCGCCGCGCCGCCTGCGCCACCTGCCGCGGCAGCGGCGCGCGGCCCGGTTCGACCCCCGAGACCTGCCAGCAGTGCGGCGGGCGCGGCCAGGTCATGCACTCGCAGGGCTTCCTGATGATCTCGACCACCTGCCCGATCTGCCGCGGCGAGGGCCGGATCGTGCGTACCCCCTGCACCGAGTGCGAGGGGACCGGCATCGACCACCAGGAGGACACGCTGCAGATCGCCATCCCGGCCGGCGTCGACGACGGTTCGACGCTGCGCCTCATGGGGCGCGGCGAGGCGGCGGCGCGCGGCGGCCGACCCGGTAACCTGTACGTCATCCTGCGCGTCGAGGCCGATCCCCGCTTCGAGCGCGACGGCGCCGACCTGCACACCGAGGTGCTGGTCAGCTTTCCCCAGCTGGCGCTCGGCGACAACATCACGGTGCCCACCATCGAGGGCGAGACCGAGCTGGTGCTCCCCCCTGGCACCCAGCCCGGGGACACCCTCACCCTGCGCGGCAAAGGGATGCCGCGCCTGGAAGACCACGGCAATGGCGACATTGTCGTCCACGTCAAGCTGCAGGTTCCGACCGCGCTGTCCCCCGAGGAGGAAGAGCACCTGCGCGCCTACGCTGCGGCGGGAGGGCAGAAGGTGAACCCGCAGCGGGCGGGCGGGTTCTTCCGGAGGAAGAAGAAGAAATAGGGTCTCGCCCACGGCGACGCCGACGCCGACGCCGACGGGTCAAATCCAGATCCGGCCGTCGGCGTCAGCGTCGGCGTCAGCGTGGGCGAGACCTGGCTTCCCGGCCATCCCCGCCATCCCCGCTATCCCCGCTTGTCCGCCGTCTTCACGGTCGCCGGGCGCGCGCTGCTCGCTCCCAGCTTGAAGGAGACCTCCGGCACCGGCTTGCTGGCGTACAGCCAGCAGTAGGCAAAATAGGACGCCAGCACCCGCTTGGTGTAGTTGCGGGTCTCGTCATAGGGGATCGACTCCATGAACTCGTCGACCGCCAGGGTGGCAAAGGCGGGGTCGGCCAACCAGCGATCGACCGCGCCCTCGCCAGCGTTGTACCCGGCGATGGTCAGCGGCTGGGCGCCACCGAAGTGTTTCCAGAGGAAGCCCAGGAAGCGCGAGCCGATCTCCAGATTCTTGGCCGGGTCCATCAGCACGTCTCGGTTGACCGGGGCGTTGTTGGCGAATCGCTTGGCGGTCTTGATCAGCATCTGGGTCAGGCCGATCGCGTTGGCGAACGATTCGATGCGCGGGTTGAACGCGCTCTCCTCGCGCATGATGGCCAGCTGCAAGGCCTCGGGGATCTGGTTGGCGCGCGCGTTCTTCTCGACCAGCGCTGGAAAGGCGCGCGGGTAGGCGATCTTCCACTTGGCCTCGCCGAGCGCGCGCGGGTAGTTGAGCCGATAGCTCATGGCCAGGTAGCGGGGGATGGAGTGGGACGCGCTCCAGACCCCGCCGCGGTCGAGCAGGATCGCGGCTATCCAGAGCAGGTCCTCGTCCTCCCCCTTGGCGCGCGCCGAGGCGTGCTTCTCGCCGACGGTCGACAACCCCAGTCGCGCCAGCTCGCGGCGCGCGTCGCTGCCCTGGCCCATGCGCGCCAGCTCGACAGCGCGCAGGAAGCCGGGCTCGCCGAAGATGGCGCGTGGCGCGAACGACCACCTGGCGGGCTTGTCGGGCCCGGCGCGCAGGTCCTTCGCAAGCGCCGCTGCCTTCCTGGGCGCGCTCTCGCGCAGGCGCCCGAACGACAGCAGGGCATACACCGACAGGGGGTACTCGCGGATGGCCCGCTCGTACGAAGCGCGCGCCTCGTCCGGCTTGTCCTGCTTCTCGAAGATCCGCCCCTTCCAGTACAGAGCGCGCCCCTCGGCGTACCAGATCTCCTCGTGCGGGATCAGACGCAGGTTCTCGTCGAGCGAAGCCAGGGCCTCGTCGTAGCGACCGGCGCGCCAGGCGGTGAAGGCCACCCGCCACAGGGCCTCGTTGACCATGTCACCCTGCGGATAGCGGGTCGGGATCTCGCTCAGCACCTTGCTGGCCTGCGCCTCGTCGCCCGCGTCGGTGGCCAGCTCCGCCGTGCGCAGGCGTGCGTCGTCGGCGTAGCTGTGATCGGGGTGCTCGGCCTCGACCCGCGCGTAGCGCCCCGCCGCCTTGTCGCGCTCGCCCATCGACGCGTAGCAACGGGCCGCCTGGTACAGCGACTTGGCGTGCAGGTCGCTGATGCCGACCTTGGCGCAGGTTGGCTCGGCCTCGTCGAACAGCGGCGCCGCGCGCGACCGCTGGCGCTGCTTCCACACCGACTGCGCGCGGTGAAAACGCGCCCGGCACTCGAGCTCTCCGTCCAGCCCGGGCGCCGTCAGCGCCGACACAAAGGCCGCCTCGGATTCGGTGTTGCGGTTGGCGTCGAAGAACGCCATCCCGCGCGCCACCCACTCGCCCGCGGTGTGGGCGCGCGCCTGGGCCGCCGCCGCGGCGGGCAGCCCGCGCGCCAGCACTCCGATGCGTTCGGCGGCGCGCTCGGACCAGGCCTCGAGCGGGGCGTCGGCCCAGACCCTGCGATAGCTGGCGATCGCCTCCGCGATCGCCTCCGCCGGCGCGCCCGCGTCGCCACCGGCCGTCGCGGTCCCGGTGGACGCGGCCGCGTCAGCGCCCGCGCCCGCGGCGGGCGGCGCGGCCTTCTCCAGTGCCTCGCCCTTCTTGAACAGCGCCTCCGCCCGCCGTGGCCCGTTGGGGTAGCGCTCCAGATAGGCGCGCAGGCTGGCCAGCACCTCGTCCCAGCGCGCGAGCGCGCGCAGGGCGTCGATCGCCACCAGGCTGGCCTCGGCCTCGGGGATCGACCCCTTGGCGACGCGGCCGCTCCACTCGAGCGCGCCCGCGGCGTCGCCCCGGCGCAGGCGGCAGCGGGCGGCGTGGTAGGCGTGATAAGGGGCCAGCTTGGGGTAGCTCGTGTACAGGTCCTCGAACAGCGCGCCCGCCTCGGTCCACCTCGACTGGTTGGCCTGCGCCAGCGCCAGGAGGTAGCGCGCCGCGCGCCGCTCCGGCGACGCCCGGGGCAATCCTTTCGCCACCCTGGCGAAACCGGTCGCCGCCGCGTCCCAGTCCTCGGCGCGAAACCGCTCAGCGGCCTGCCGCGCGGCCCCGCTCTTGAAGAAGGGCTCGATCCAGTCCGGGTCGAAGGCCACCGGCTGCGCAGCCGGCTCTTTCACTTCGCCCGCCGCGTGCGCCCGCTTCGCCTCCGGCGCGCCGCCGATCAAGATCAGTCCCGCGGCCACGATCACCGAAACTGGACGCTGCACTGCCTGAGAGTACGACCGCGGTGGTCCGCTGCAAACTGATGACTGACGACAGTTCGTCCGAGCCCCCAGCTTCACCTGGCTATCTTCAGGGCTTGGGCCGGTGCAGCGTGACCCGGTTGCGGCCCGACTTCTTCGAGGTGTAGAGCGCGGCGTCGGTCACCCGGATCAGCTCGCTGGCGTCGGCGATCGCCGGATCGGGAAGGCTGGCCAGGCCCAGGCTGATGGTGACCGGGATCTGCTTGCCCTCGTAGGTGAAGGTGTTGACCTCGACCGCCTTGCGCAGGCGCTCGGCGACGATCTGGCCCTGCACGGCGTCCGAGCCCCGGCACACGATGGCGAACTCCTCGCCGCCGTAGCGGGCGAAGATGTCCTCGGCGCGCAGCGAGGCGACCATCATGTTGGACAGCTCGGTCAGGACGTGGTCGCCGGCCGGGTGCCCGAAGTTGTCGTTGACGTTCTTGAAGTGGTCGATGTCGAAGAGCACCAGCGTGAGCGGCGTCATGTGCCGCGTCGAGAAGGTGAACTCGCTCTCCAGCCGGTCGGTGAAGTAGCGCTTGTTGAAAGCCTTGGTCAGCCCGTCGCGCAGGGCCGACTCGTACATCTGCTTCTGAAAGATCTCGTCCAAGTTGTCATGATAGGTGAATTTCAAGATGGTCGTCGAGCCGACCAGGATCTTATCGCCGTCCACCAGCTCCTTGCGGTCGACCTTGAGCCCGTTGCAGTAGGTGCCGTTGGTCGAGCCCAGGTCTTCGAGCACCACGCGGTCGCCCTGGATGACCAGCTGGGCGTGCTCGCGCGAGATCCCGTCGTCCAGCAGGCGGACCTGAGCGTTCTGGCCGCGCCCGATGACCGTCTTTTCGACCTCGATCTTATACATCTCGCCGACGCTGGCACCGGCGAGCACGACCAGATACGCGCGGTCCCTCTTGCCCCCCTCGTGCGCGACGACGGGAGGGATGCCCATACGGGTATTCTCGTCGAGCGGCATATGGAACCCATCGTAACACAGCGCTCAGGCCGTCGCGCCAGCGCTGCGCCGTCGCAGCTCATCGGCAAGGGCGACCAGGCGGGCGGCCCGGTCGCCCAGGTGCTCGCGCACCCGATCGACCGCCTCGTCCAGTAACTCACCCAGGCGCCTTCGCGCCGCGGCGGCGTGACCTGGGTGGTCCGCGTCATCCAGGTCGTCGGCGTGCTGGAAGGCGACCCCGTAGCATTCGCCAAATCGCGCCAGGGCACCGGTCGTCGCGTCGTCGGCCGCGCCGGCGGCGGCGCCGACCTCCAGCGCGGCCCGGAACAGCGCGGCCGTCTTCTCGCGGTGTAACCGCTCGAGCCCCTCCAGCGTCACCGGCGGCGCCTCGCCCAGGTCGCGCGCCTGGCCTCGTACCATGCCCTCCATGCCACCACCCCGGGCCAACGCGCGAACCGCGCGCAAGAAGTCGGCGGGACGACCGGAGCGCGCGCCGGCCTCGGCGAGCCACTCGAAGGCCAGGGTCAAGAGGGCATCCCCGGCCAGGATCGCGGTCGCCTCGCCAAAGACCTTGTGGTTGCTGGGCTGTCCGCGGCGAAAGTCGTCGTCGTCCATCGCCGGCAGATCGTCGTGAATCAGGGAATAGCAGTGCACCAGCTCGACCGACGCGCAGGCCAGGCGGACCGCATCGTCGTCGAGCCTCGCCCCCGTCGCCTCGGCCGCGGCCAGCGCCAGCAGGGGACGCAGCCGCTTGCCCGAGGCCAGCAGCGAGTACCGGATCGCCTCGCCCAGCCGGCCAGGATCGACCGCGCCGACAGCACCGACGGCGCCGGCGCTGCTCGGCAGGCGCGCCTCGAGCAGGGCGTCGATCTCGGCGCGCCGGGCCGCGATCCAGTGGCTGAGGTCGCGGTCGGCGGGATCGCGTCCGGCCGTCAATCGCCTGGTCTTTCGTCGGAGTTGCCGTCGCGCAGGCGCCCCTCGCGGGCAGCGCCCCCCTCGCGGGACGGCTCCCCTGACGCTAGCGGCGCGGTGCGGTTCGCGCCCGGCGGGCCCGCCAGCAACACCTCCACCTTCTTTTCGGCGGCGTCGAGGATCGCGGCGCCGCGCCGGCACAGCTCCATGCCCTGCTCGAACGAATGCAGGCTGTCCTCCAGCGAGAGGTTGCCCCCTTCGAGCCGTTCGACGAGCGACCGGAGGCGGGTCAGGATATCGTCGAACCGCTCGTCCTCGTCGGCCGATTTCGGGGCACGATCCATCGCGCCTTTCTACGACTGTCCGAGGGCCATTTCAATCTCGGCCGATCTCTGCAATATGATTCATCTGCGATGGCGATAGAGACACCACCCGCCAGCCTGGGCGTGCCCTGCCCCCCGTTCCGCCTGCCCGCGGTCGACGGCAAGAGCTATGGGCTGCGCGACTTCGATCAGTCGCCGGTCCTGGTGGTGATGTTCATCTGCAACCACTGCCCCTACGTGCAGGCGGTCGAGGATCGACTGGTTCGCCTCGCGCACGACCTGGGCCCGCGCGGGGCCGCCTTCGTGGGGGTGTGCTCGAACGACGCCGTCAGCTATCCCGACGATGCCTTCGACAAGCTGGCCGAGCGCTGGCACCGCAAGGGCTACGGTTTTCCCTATCTCCACGACCAGGACCAGGACATGGCGCGCGCCTTCGGCGCGGTGTGTACGCCCGACATCTTCGTCTTCGACGCCGATCGCCGGCTGGCTTACCGCGGGCGCATCGACGACTCCTGGAAAGACGAATCCAAGGTGACCCGGCGCGAGCTCAGCGAGGCGATTGCCGCCTTGCTCGCCGGCCGGCGGCCGGCGGCCGAACAGCGGCCGTCGATGGGTTGCTCGATCAAATGGAAACAATGAAGCGGGCTGCAAAAGGGGAGGACCCCAAGACACCTTGGCAGGCATATCTCCGCCGCAAGGGCCTCAAGACCACGCACCAGCGCGAGGCCATCGTCGACGCCTTTCTGCGTCGCTCTGGACACGTTGCGCTGGAGGAACTGCTGGCCGACGCGCGCAAGAAACACCCCAGCGTCGGACTGGCCACGGTCTATCGCACCGCCAAGCTGATGGAGGAGGCCGGGCTGGCCGCCTCGCGGCAGTTCGGTTCGGGGCAGACCCTGTACGAGGTGGCCAGCGGTCGGGCCCATCACGACCACCTGATCTGCGAGCGCTGCGGCTACATCGTGGAGTTCGAGAGCGATGAGATCGAGCAGCTGCAGGAGAGCACGGCGCACAAGCTGGGCTTCAACGTCCTGCGCCACCGGCACGAGCTGTTCGGACTTTGCGAGCGCGCGCAGGGGGTTCCGGGCGGGAAGTGCCCGGGCGAGGCGCTGGTCAAGCTGGGCGCCCCGCTGCGACGCTGAGCAACCAGCCGCGCTGTGTCGAACAGGGCCGCGGAGACTGTAGTTGACAGTCGATCAGCCGATGGGCTACTTAAAGAGAGTTGAAATTGATAACGGTTCTCAATATCACCCAGATGGGCCCCCGGGACCGTGTCGATGAAGACGCCGGGGCAGCGCCCCGGGGCGGGCTGCGGGGACGCTCGCGTGGCCGATGGCCATCGTTCGGTCGCCTCGCCCTTCGCCTGGCCGTATGCGCCGGCCTCCTGGTGGGGGCCGGGCGCGCCGCGCGGGCCGAGACCACCTATTACTCGCCACGCGCGCTGCTGGCCGAGTTCTTTCCCAGGAGCGAGCGGGTGACCTTTCGGACCTTCGCCCTCGATCCGTCCTTGAAGTCGCGCCTGGGCCAGCGGCTCGGCTATGCGCCCGCCAAGGACCGCTACACGGTCTTCATCGCGACCACGCGTGGACACATCGACGGCTACGCGATCATCGATGACGAGCCCGGGTTGCACCAGCCCATCACCTTCGCGACCCGGCTATCGCCGCGTGGAGCGGTCGAGCGCCTCGAGATCATGGTCTACCGCGAGCCGCGCGGGGACGAGGTGCGCGACGCCCGCTTCCGCAAGCAGTTCGAGGGCAAGACCGCGCAGGATCCGTTGCGGCTCAACCGCGACATCGACGCGGTGAGCGGCGCCACCGTCTCGTCGGCGTCGATGGCGTCGGGCGTGCGGCGGGCGGCCATCCTGGTCGAGGAGCTTGCCATCGGTCTGTCGACGCTGGCGACGGCACGGACGACGACGACCGCGGCCGTCAGCCGCTGATGCGGCAGTTCGCGTCGGGGGGCTTTCGCCTCTGGAACCTGGCCGTCGAGGCCAAGGTGCTGTACACGGCGTTCTGCTTCCTGATCCTGGCCGGCATCGTCTCGTCGGCCCTCTACTATGGCGATCTGGTGGGCGGCGGGCTCGCCGGCGTGCGCCGGTACTACGGCGGCGAGGGCGAGGCGGCGCTCGCGGTGGCAGGCACACCGGCCAGGGTCGGCCCCGCGATCGACCTGCCGTCCGAGGCCGAGGTGGTCGCGCAGCCGATCGTCGTCGCGGTCACCTATCGGAAACTGCTGGAGGTGACGCACTTTCATCTCTTCACCATGCCGGTGGTGCTGCTGATCGTGGGCCACCTGTTCTTCGCGACGGCGCTCTCGCCGCGCGCCAAGCTGGGCTGGATCGGCGCCGGATCGGCGACGGTGGTCCTGCACATAGGCACGCCCTGGCTGGTCCGTTACACATCGACGCGGCTGGCGTTCCTGCACGCGCTGTCGGGCGCGGCGATGACGCTGGCGATGGGCGTGTTGACGATTTACCCGATGGTCGTCATGTGGCGCAAGCCTCCGGCGCGCGGCCCGGTCGCGGGCCCCGAACAGGGTTGACGTGATCTTCCCGTCGGCGTCGGCGTCGGCGTCGGCGTCGGCGTGATCGATCCGGATCCGGATCGCCCACGCTGACGCCGACGCTGACGCCGACGGATCGACAGGGCCGGATTTGACCTGACCAGCCTCCTAGCCGGTGGCGGCCAGGCACTGCAGCGCCAGCACGGTCACGTTGTCGGTGCCTCCCGCCTGGTTGGCGGCATCGACCAGGCCCGAGACCGCGACCTCCAGGCTGGGCGCGCGCACCACGATGTCCAGCACCTGAGGATCCTCGATCATGCCGGACAGACCGTCGGAACAGAGCAGGAACAGATCCTGGTCGGAGATCTCGTGGGTCAGCACGTCGACCTGCACCGTCTCGCGCATGCCGAGCGCGCGGGTGATGACGTTCTTGTGCGGGAACTTGCGTTGTTCCTCGTCGGAAATGTCGGGCTTGGCGTCCTTGTAATCCTCGAGCAGCGAGTGGTCGCGGGTCATCTGCTGGATGCCGCCCCCGCGCACCCGATAGCAGCGCGAGTCGCCGACGTGGGCGATATAGGATGTGTCGCCGACGACCTGACAGCTGACGATCGTCGTCCCCATGCCCTTGAACTTCTGGTCGCGCGCCGCCGCCTCGAAGATGCGCTGGTTGGCCATCTTGATGCCGACCACCAGGCGGTTCTCCACGTAGGACAGGTGGCGATCCATCTTGTAAGGCCAGGTCGCGTCGTCGTCCTTGGTGCGCGCGTAGAACTCGCGCATCACCTCGGCCGCCATCTTGGACGCAACCTCGCCCGATGCGTGGCCGCCCATGCCGTCGGCCACCAGGAACAGCTGCTCGTCTTCGATCAACGAGAAGTAGTCCTCGTTGTGCGTCCGCTTCATCCCGACGTCGGTCTTGGCTGCGTAGCGGATGCGCATGATGGGGAGATGAGAAGAGCCGACCTGGGAACGGGCCCAGCGTAGCGGCGAGATCGGATCGCGTCAATCGATCGTCGACGTCCAGGCGGAGTCGGGCGCGGGGTCGGCGCCGCCTTGGGAGAATCGTTGACATGCGGGGTCGGCGCCGAGTAGGGTACTGCTCAAATGTCTAGTTCCGAGGTGCGAACACAATCGGCGGCCCTGCTGGCCATCGGGGACGAGGTGCTGCGGGGCGAGGTGGTGAACAGCAACGCTGCCTTCCTGTCAGGTCATCTGTTCGAGGCTGGGATCGACCTGCGCGAGCAGATAGTGGTCTCCGACGACCCGACCGCGATCCGTGCCGTGCTGGTGCGCTTGCGGGCCGAGGTCGACGTGGTGATAGTGACGGGTGGGCTCGGCCCGACCGAGGACGATCGGACGGTCGACACGGTCGCCGATCTGCTGGGCGTGGGTACGACCGCCGACGAGCCGTCGTTAGAGGCGATGAAGAAGCGGTTCGCGACCCATGGCTTCGAGCTGACACCCAACAACCTGCGCCAGGTTCGCGTCCCGACCGGCGCAAAGGCGTTGCCCAACGTCGCGGGCATCGCGCCCGGCTTTCGCATCTCACTGGGCGGTGCCGAGGGCTACTTCCTGCCCGGCGTGCCGCGTGAGATGGAGAAGATGTTCATGGAGCACGTGGCGCCGCGCCTGGCCGGTCGCATGACCGAGCTCGGCACGCCGCCCCCTGCGGTGCGCACCTGGCACGTCTACGGGATGGGCGAATCGCACATCGACCACCGGTTGGCGGGTCTCCTGACCGGGATCGAGGGGGCGACGCTGCACTTCCGGACCTCCAATCCGGAGAACCACGTCAAGGTGGTGGTGCGCGATCGAAACCTGGAGCGCGGGCGCGCCACCCTGGAAAAGATCGACCTCGAGCTGCGCAAGCGCATCGGGCCCGGCATCTACGCCGTCGATGGTGACACCTTCCCGTCGGCGGTCGCCAAGGCGATCAAGGCGCAGAGCGCGACGCTGGCCATCGCCGAGTCTTGCACCGGCGGGCTGGCGGGGCAGCTGGTCACCTCGGAGGCAGGGGCCAGCAGCTTCTTTCGCGGCAGCGTGGTCTGCTACGCCGACGAGATCAAGACCGGAGTCCTGGGCGTCAAGCCGGAGACCCTGGCCGATTTCGGGGCGGTCAGCGAGCCGTGCGCCCGTGAGATGGCCGAGGGGGTGAAGAAGCTCTGCGGCTCGATCCTGGCGGTGTCGATCACCGGCGTCGCCGGCCCGGAGGGGGGCGCCCCCGACAAGCCGGTCGGCACGGTCTGCTTCGCGGTGTGCGGGCCTGGCACGACCCGAACGGCGACCAAGCTCTTCGCGGGCGACCGCGACCGGGTGCGCATGGCGGCGGCCTACTTCGCGCTGGACCTGGTGCGCCGCTACTTCGATACCCGCAAACGATGAGCGCGGGCACGACCAAGAATCGTGCCGGAAGCGGCCCCGGCAGCCCCATTCGGGGTAGCTCGACTCTGCGCAGCTTTGTCGCCGTTCCCTTGCCGGCGTCGGTGCGCGCCGAGATCCTGGCGGCGGTGCACGAAGGAAAAAACGATGGCAAATCCGATGGCAAATCCGATGGCAAATCCGATCGATTGCCCGACGCCGCCAGCGGACTGGCGGCGCAGCTGCCCGACATTCGCTGGTCACGGCGCCCGGAGAACCTCCACGTCACGTTGAAGTTCCTGGGCCAGGTCGATCCGGCCCAGCTGGCGCGCTTCACCCACGAGCTGGCCGCAGCGCTGCGGGCGATTCCCGGCTTCGATATCCGCCTGCGCGGGTTCGGCGCCTTTCCCTCGCCGCGTGACGCGCAGGTGATCTGGGTCGGCGTCGACGATCCAGCGCACCGTCTGGGCCAGGTCGCTGCCATCACCGAAGAGGTGGCGGCGCGCGTGGCGGTGGCTGGCGATCCTGACCCTGGGCTGGGCAAGCGGGGTTTTCGCGCCCACGTGACCGTGGGCCGCCTGCCGCGCCGGACCCGGCGGTCTGTCGACGCCGCTGCGGCGCTGGCGCCGGTGGCGGAGCAAGCGTTCGGCCAGGTCACGGTCAGAGAGGTACACGTCTACGAGAGCATCACCGGCGGTGAAGCCTCGACCTACGTTTTGCGTGGCACGGCCACGCTGGAAGGAGCGACTCATGGCGACGGACAAGACCGAGATCAAGGACGCAACTAGCCCCGCCCCGAAGGCGAGCGGAGACGCCGGCCGGGTGGCGAGCGCCGGCAAGGCGGCCGCGCCGGTCGCCGCCGTCGCTGTCGCTGTGGTGGCACCGACGCCGGCGCCAGATCGGGCCCCGGTCGTGCGCGAGCGCGACGCCGGTCGCGACAAGGCGATCGAGCTCACCGTGTCGACAATCGAAAAGCAGTTCGGCAAGGGCAGCATCATGCGGCTCGGCGAAGGGATCGCGCCGCCCGAGGTCCAGGTGGTCCCCACCGGGTCGCTGGGGCTGGACATCGCGCTCGGCGTCGGCGGGCTTCCGCGCGGCCGCGTCGTCGAGGTCTACGGACCGGAGTCATCGGGCAAGACCACGCTGGCTCTGCACGTGGTGGCGCAGGCCCAGCGTGGCGGCGGGATCTGCGCCTTCGTCGACGCCGAGCACGCGCTGGACGTAGGCTACGCCCGCAAGCTGGGCGTACGCACTGACGACCTGCTGGTCTCGCAGCCCGACTGTGGCGAGCAGGCGCTGGAGATCACCGAGATGCTGGTGCGCTCGGGCGCCGTCGACGTGGTGGTCGTCGACTCGGTCGCGGCGCTGACCCCGCGCGCCGAGCTCGAGGGCGAGATGGGCGACGCGCACGTCGGCTTGCAGGCCCGCCTCATGAGCCAGGCGCTGCGCAAGCTCACCGGCACCATCGCCAAATCGAACACGCTGGTGATCTTCATCAACCAGATCCGTATGAAGATCGGCGTGATGTTCGGCAACCCCGAGACCACGACCGGCGGCAACGCGCTGAAGTTCTACGCCAGTTGCCGGCTGGACATCCGGCGCGTCGGCGCGCTCAAGGACGGCGAGCAGGTGGTCGGCAACCGCACCCGGGTCAAGGTGGTGAAGAACAAGATGGCGCCGCCCTTCCGCGAGGTGGAGTTCGACATCCTTTACGGCGAGGGCATCAGCCACGAGGGTGACCTGGTCGATCTGGGCGCCGAGTGCGGCGTGATCGAGAAGTCGGGCGCCTGGTTCGGCTTCGAGGGCGACCGCATCGGCCAGGGCCGGGAAAACGCCAAGCAATACCTGCGCGACCACCCCGACGTCGCTCGCAAGATCGAGCTCAAGGTGCTCACCCACCACGGCATCAACCGCGACGGGGCCGGCACGTCAGCGGCGGGGGAGGGCGCGGTCGCCGCCAACGGCACCAACGGCGGCGGCACGGTGCACGCCTTCACCCCCCAACCCAAGCCGGCCTCCGAGAAACGCGGCAGGTAAGTAAGGGGGAAGAAAAGGGGGAAGAAAAGGGCGGGCGGGGTAGGGCGCGCGCCACCGGCCTGGCACGAGCGATCCTCGGCGGGTCGGTTCGCTTTCGGGGGGACCTTTCGGGGGGACGACGATCCGACGATTCGACAGTACGACGATACGGAGGCGCGCGCGAGCGCGAGGAGGTGGATGCTTTCGTATTTGTTTCGAAGCGTTTCCCCGTATACGATCAACGCCAAATGGCCTCCAAGAAGACCGCCCCCGAAGGACCGATCGAGGTCCCAGAGATCATCTCCATCCTGCCGCTCCGGAACTCTGTCCTCTTTCCCGGATCGATCATCCCCATCGACGTTGGCCGCAAGAAGTCGGTGAAGCTGGTCGAGGAGGCAATTTCCAAGGAGCGGCCAGTGATCGGCATCGTGACCCAGCGGGACGCCCGCACCGAAGAGCCGGGGCCCAACGACCTGTTCTCGGTGGGCTGCGCGGCGCGGATCCTCAAGGTCATCAAGCTGGCCAAGGACAACTTCTCGGTGATCCTGCAGGGGGTGTCGCGCATCCGTCTGCTGGAGGTGGGCGGGCAGGACCCGTTCATGACGGCGCGGGTGCAGCCGTTGCCCGACGCGCCCAGCACCGACGTCGAGCTCGACGCGCTGGTGATGAACCTCAAGGACGTCGCCAAGCGGGTGATCAAACTGATGCCCGAGCTGCCCAAGGAGGCGAGCGCGCTGGTAGATAGCGTCACCGAGCCTGGGCAGCTGGCCGACCTCATCACCTCGAACCTGGACGTGCAGGTCGACGAGAAGCAGGACGTGCTGGAGACCTTCGACCTCAAGAACCGGCTGCGCAAAGTGTTGCAGTTCCTGTCGCGCCAGCACGAGGTGCTGAAAGTGCGCGAGAAGATCAACAGCCAGGTGCAGGAGGAGATGGGGCGCAACCAGCGCGAGTACGTGCTGCGCCAGCAGCTCAAGGCCATCAAGGAGGAGCTGGGCGAGATCGACGACTCCGGCGGCGACCTGGATGATTTCCGCGAGAAGGTCGTCAACGCCAAGATGCCGCCCGAGACCGAGAAGGTCGCGATGAAGCAGCTCGAGCGGCTCAAAGTGATGCAACCCTCGTCGGCCGAGTACACCGTCACCCGGACCTACCTCGAATGGCTGGTCGAGCTGCCCTGGTCCATCGCGACCGAGGACAAGCTCGACATCCAGGGCGCGCGCGACATCCTCAACGCCGACCACTACGACCTCGAGAAGGTGAAGAAGCGCATCCTGGAATACCTGGCGGTGCGCAAGCTCAAGGCCGATAAGCGCGGTCCGATCCTGTGTCTGGTGGGGCCGCCCGGCGTCGGCAAGACCTCGCTGGGTCGGTCGATCGCGCGCTCGCTCGGACGCAAGTTCATCCGCATCTCGCTGGGCGGGGTGCGCGACGAGGCCGAGATCCGCGGCCACCGCCGAACCTACGTCGGGTCGCTGCCGGGGCGCCTGGT
Organism: Polyangia bacterium; assembly: GCA_035696125.1. Lineage (GTDB taxonomy): Bacteria > Myxococcota_A > Polyangia > Fen-1088 > Fen-1088 > DASRQZ01. The sequence goes on along the minus strand of DASRQZ010000075.1, from coordinate 11,046 downwards.
CCAGGGCATGAAGAAGGCTGGCTCGAACAACCCGGTGTTCATGCTCGACGAGATCGACAAGCTCGGTCACGACTTCCGCGGCGATCCGGCAGCGGCGTTGCTCGAAGTTCTAGATCCTGAACAAAATCATACGTTTTCTGATCATTATCTCGAAGTTCCTTTCGATCTGTCCAAGGTCATGTTCGTGGCCACGGCGAACATCATGGACCCGATCCCGCCCGCGCTGCGCGACCGCCTCGAGGTGCTGGAGCTACCCGGCTACACCCGCGAGGAGAAGCTCAACATCTCGAAGCAGTTCCTGATCCCCAAGCAACTCGGCGAGCACGGGCTGGATCACAAGCCGGAGGCCGACGGTCAGGGGGGCGACGGTCACACGGGCGCGCGGGTGGTCTTCGAGGACTCGGCGGTGGCCGAGGTCATCGACAGCTACACGCGCGAGGCCGGGGTGCGTAACCTGGAGCGCGAGCTGGCCAACGTCATCCGCGCGGTCGCGGTGCTGGTCGCCGAAGGAAAGGCGGCTTCCAAAGAGGTGGTCACCGTCGACCGCATCCCGGAGTTCCTGGGGCCGCAAAAGCACATCTCCGAGGTCGCCGAGCGCACCGCCGAGCCCGGCGTGGCGACCGGCCTGGCCTGGACCCCGGTGGGCGGCGACATCCTGTTCATCGAGGCCACCAAGATGAACGGCAAGGGCCAGCTGGTGCTGACTGGCCAGCTCGGCGACGTGATGAAGGAGTCGGCGCAAGCGGCGCTGTCGTTCATCCGCGCGCGCGCCAAGTGGCTGGGCCTGGAGGAGAACTTCCTCGAGAAGACCGACATCCACGTGCACATCCCGGCGGGCGCCATCCCCAAGGACGGGCCCTCGGCGGGTGTCACCATGTTCGTGTCCATGGCGTCGCTGCTGACCGGCAAGCCGATCCGCAACGACGTGGCGATGACCGGCGAGATCACCCTGCGTGGCCTGGTGCTGCCGGTAGGCGGCATCAAGGAGAAGTTCCTGGCAGCCCACCGCGCCGGCATCAAGCGGGTCATCATGCCGGAGCGCAACCGCAAGGACGTGATCGACATCCCCGAGCAGCCGCGCAAGGAGATCGAGATTCTCTTCGTCAAGCGCATGGACGAGCTCTTGCCGCTGGTGTTGACCGAGATGCCCAAGCTCGGTCTGCTGTCCACACCGACCACCTCGGCCGGCCCGCCCACCACCGCCCCCGCCGCCTAGACAACGCTCAAGATCCAGTCACCCTCGCCCGCGGTCCGCCGCGGGAGAGGGCAGGCCTTGCGAGACGCGAGGCCGAGGGCTCAGGAAGGGGGCAAGCCTTGCGCGAGTGCCGGCGGCGCTTCCAGCGCCGGGGTGTCGCCCTCCGGCACCATGCGCCGGAAGACGTGGTGGCCAAGGTAGATGAGCGGCGTCAGCAGGACGGCCATCACCAGCTTGCCGACATAGTTGTTGGCGGCGTTGCCAACGATGAACTCCGTCGATCGGGTACCGGCCAGGAAGACAAAGCTGACCGCCAGGCTATCGATCATCTGCGACAGCACCGTCGACCCGGTGGCGCGCAGCCACAGCAAGCGGTGTCCGGTCAGGCGGCGCAGGTTGCGGAAGATCGCGATGTCCAGCATCTGCCCGATCAGGTACGCCGTCAGCGACGCGACGTAGAGCCTGGCCGAGGTGCCGAACGCCGCCTGAAACACCGCGCCCGGGATGGGAGAGTCGGGGCTGGTCGGTAGGTGCAGCGACAGGGTGATGATCGCCCACACGAAGACCGCCGCGCCCAGGCCCACCAAGGTGAGCCGGCGCGCGCCGTGCACCCCGTAGAACTCGTTGACCAGGTCGGTGAGCACGAAGGTCAGCGGGAAGGGGATGATGCCGGCCGAGAAGTTTCGGCCGAACAGCACGAAGAACTTCCCGCCCACGAAGTCGCCCGTGACCAGGGCAGCGACGAAGATCGCCGCTAGCCATACGTAGACGCGCTGTTTTTTGTCCATTCGGCGATCAGCTCAGAAGATCGGGATCGAAGTCACGAAGTAGTACTGTGTTCCGCCACCTCTGGAAAGTCCTTTCGCGACCCCCAGCTGGATCTGCGAGGGCAGGTAGTAGACGAAGTTGATATCGGCGCGCACCTCGGCGCCGACGCCGACCTTGAGGTCGGAGGCGTGAAAGTCGCCCTGGAACGCGTTACCGATGTCGGTGAAGACCGCGCCGCTGATGCGCCGCATGTACAGGGGAAAGGTCTGGTAGCCCTTCTCGATGATCGCCAGCGGCAGGCGGTACTCCGTCGACAGCAGGTGGAACTGATCGCCGAAGATGCTGCCCGGCGGGTAGCCGCGCAGGAAGAAGCAGCACTGCGGGCGCGTGAGGAAGATCGAGCGCGCCACGTCCTGATCGACGAAGCCGCCCAGCGCGAAGAACGAGCGCTTGTCGCCGATGCCGGCGCCGCCGCTGTAAAGCACGGCCAGCGCGTGCAGCTTGGCCCATGGCGGGGTGAAGTACTCGACCCAGGAGGCCGTTGCCTGGGCGGTGTGGAACTTTCCGCCCAGCGCCGGATCCGAGACCCCGACGCTGACCTGCAGCCTCCGACCCGCCTGACCGCTGATGGAAAAGGGCCAGGACTTGACGTTCGAGTAGTTGAACGTCAGCGAGACGCCGGCGCTGGGCCCGGTCTCGGGCGGAATGGTGATGCCGCTGGTCGGATCGGCGAGCGGCAGCGGATCGGCCGAACCGTATTGCTCGTAGCTATAGGACAGCGACAGACTGGCGAACGCGTCGGACTTGACCAGGATCGGCAGCCCGATCGATCCGCCCGCGCTCTGGCGGTGCTGGCGGTAGCCCCGCCCGACGCCGTCGACGGTCAGATCATAGCTGCGCAGGGCCGTGCGCGTGGCCGTCAGCTGAAGGCTCGGCCACAGTCCGTTGTACGAATAGTCAGCGCGCACCGACGCGTCGCCGTCGGTAGGCACCAGCAAGCTCACGCCCACGCCGTGGTTGAAGACCGGATCGCCGAAGCCGGTCTGCAATCCGGCGCTGACGCCCAGGCCCAGCGGGTCGGAAGGCAAGGTCAGGATCCAGTTGCGCGGATAGAGGTAGCGCCAGGGATGGTATTCGGTGATGCCCTGGACCGGCGACTGACCCCGGCGCAGGGTGTCGTCCGCGCCGGCCGTGGCGGTGTCGCCGCTGATCGCTCCCTGCGCGGTCACGACGACCGGTTCGGGCCGGGTGTTGGCGTAAGGCTGGGCCAGCTCGAACCGCGACGGATCGAAGGCCGCCGAAAAGACGTCGAAACCGTCGGGCGTGAACCCGGTGAAGACCACACGCGTGCCGTCGGGCGACACCGTCGGCTGGAACGCGCCGCTGACGACGTTGGTGACTTGATAGAGCCGCGCCGTCGAAAGCTCGTAGGCGAACAGGTTGTAGATTCCGGTGCGGTCCGACGAGAAGACCAGGAAGCGCCCATCGTGGGTGTAGACCGGATCCATGTCCAGGGCGCGGTCGACCCACAGCGCGCGGTCGCGGTCCGCCGCGAGGTCGTAAAGGTGGATGTCGCGATAACCGCCCGGCTTCCAGCGCGAGTAGGCGATGGTCTGACCGTCGGGCGACCAGGACGGCCCGTAGGCGACGCCCGGCTGCCCAGCCGCGAGCACGCGAGGCGCGCCGCCGGTGATGGGGACGATCGCCAGCTCGCGGCCGCCCATCGCGCCCACGGTGCAGGCGATGCGCGTGCCATCGGGTGAGACGTGGGGCTCGTGCACCCGGTGCGCGCGCGTCAGCTCGGTCACCTCGCCGGTGCGCAGGTCGAGCCGAAACAGATCGTCCCAGCTCACGTGCGAAGCGCCGGACACGCGGTGGCGCAGCGGCTGGAAGTTGGTGCGTTCGAAGATCAACGCCTGTCCGTCCGGCGTCGGCGTCGCGGCGCCGGCGGCGTAGACCTCCATCAGCTCGCGCGATCGTCCGCTGACCGGATCCAGCAGCACGTAGGCCGGGTGGTCCGTGGTCGTCGCACGCTGGTAGACCACACCGCGACCGTCTTCGAAGTAGCGCGGGTTCAAGCCCTCGCGCGGTCCCTGAGCGTCGAAGGTGAGGCGGGTCACCGGGGTCAGCCCGCGGCGCTCGGCCTCCTCGACCTCGAGCGCGAAGCGACGGCCCATCGCTTCCTTCCAGTCCTGCCAGAGCTGGTCGTAGCCGTGCCCGGTCGCCTCGCGCGACACCCGGTTGAGCCCGCCCGGCACCAGCCGGCTGGCGTAGCGGTGGGAGATCTCGCGGATCTTGTCGGGCCCGAAGCGGTCCTCGACGTACTTGAGCAGGCTCGATCCGTAGAGGTACACGGCCGTCCCCTGCGGGTAAGCCAGCGGCCCGTTCGAGACGGCGTCCAGGCCCAGCAGCCGCCCTTCGAGCATCGGCACCCGCAGCTGCATGTCGAAGAACGCGCTGCGCAGCCGACCCGCGCTGGTCAGGCGCGACTCCATCAGCACCGCGAGGCCCTCGACGAACCAGGTCGGCTGCGACAGGTTGGGGGCGTACAGCTTGCCTCGCAAGAGATTGATCACCCGCGCCGGGCCGAGGATGGTGTCCAGGTGGACGACGTGGGTCAGCTCGTGGGTGATGAGCAGGTTGAGGAAATCATCGAAGTCGTTGAGCTCGTCCAGCGATCCCGGCGGCGCGCCGTAGCCGAAGAGGTAGTTCTGCGGCACCGAGCTGGCGAAGCCGTTGGCGCTGTCGGTATGGTCGTTGAGGGTGATGTCGACCCGCCCGCTGGGCAGCCAGTTCAGGTACTGGGTCAGGCGCAGGTGAGCGTGCTCGGCGATCCAGGCGGCGCGGTCGGCCAGCGCGCGTTCCTCATCGTAAAAGTGGATGCGAAAGTGGGGCGTGAACATGGTCCGCCAGTGCACCAAGGGCAGCTTGCCCGGCGACTCCTCGGCCGGTGAAGCCCCCGCGTTGGTCTCGGTGAGCCAGACCTCGCCTTCGCTGGCGTCGCCGGCCGCCGGCGCGGCCGAGCGAGGCAGCAGCGCCAGCCCCACGAGCAGCGTGGCGGCGACGGCCAGCGGTCCGGCTCTCCCCATCGCAGCCGATACTATCCGAACGCAGGGATTACCGGACCAGCTCTCGATACGCGCGCAGATGGCGGAACGCCGCGGCGAGCTGGCCGCTCTTCTCGTACAGCCGGGCGGCGTTGTAATGCGCGTCGGGGTTGCCGCTGTCGATGGCCAACGCGCGCTCATACTGCTCGAGCGCCTCGTCGGTGCGGCCCTGGTCCTCGATGGCGACCGCGAGGTTGAAGGCTGCGATGGCGTCGTCGCCGCGCAGCGCGAGCGTGGCGCGGTAGTGCGATTCCGCCTCGGCGATCTCGCCCGCCTCGTGCAATAGACGGCCCAGGTTCACGTGCGCGGCGGCGTGCTGGGGGTCGAGCGCCAGCACCTGCCGGTAGGTGTGCGCCGCGTGAACCGGGTCACTTTCCTCGAGGGTGGCGGCGATGCGATACAGATCGTCGGCCGACACGGCGCGGTCCCCCGATCCCGGATCGTCCACCGCGGATTCGCCGGGGTCGGGCAGGGGCGCCGCGACGGTCGGCGCGGGCCGCGCGACGAAGGGTGCACACGGTGAGACCGGCGTCTGCCTGGCCGACGGTGAGTCAGTCTCGGGGAAGGCCAGCAACACCTGGCCGGTGTCGGGCTGCCAGCGCGCGCGGCCGTCGTGGGCGACCACGCGATTTCCGTCGGCCGACAGCGGCACGCCGGTCAGCGGGCGGGCCTCGGGTAGCCGCTGGCGCAGCTTCTTCAACGCGTGCACCACGCGCCGGGGCGGGATGCGCTCCGCTACCAGCCCCTCGGCGGTGCGCAGCAATAACAGATCCTGGAACGAAAAGCGCAGCCGGCCGTTCTCCTGGCGCTCGGCGGACAGCAGCCCGGCTCGCAGATAGGCCCGCAGCCGGCGTGGGGGCAGCCCCAGCATCTTGGCCACGTCCTGCGCACTGTAGCCGTCCGGCACGGCGCCATCATAGCGACGCGATCAGCGCTTGGCCGCTTTCTTTTTCGGCTCGGCCTTGTCGTCGGATCGGCGCGCCGGCTTGCGCTCCGAAGCCTCGGAAGCGGCCGGGGCCGCCGCGCCCTTGCTCTTGCCCAGGCTGGCCTTGAGCGCCTCCATGAGGTCGATGATCGGCGCCGGCTCCGGCTCGGGACCGCTGACCGCGATATCCTGCCCCTCGACCTTGCGCTTGATGTCGGCCTCGATCCGTTTGCGCACGTCGTCCTCGTACTTGGTCGGCTCGAAGGTCTCGACGGCGATCTGGTCGATGAGCTGCTTGGCCAGCTTGAGCTCGGGCTCGCGCACCTCGGCGTCGTTCATCGGCACGTCCGAGAATGGGCGCACCTCGTCGGCGTACAGCAGCTGCTGCATCACCAGCCCGCCGTCGGCGCTCGGTCGCAGCAGCACCAGATACTGCTTGCCGCGCGCCGCGTAGCGCGCGAGCCCCACGCGCCCGGTCTCGCGCATCGCCTCGCTGAGCAGGCGATAGGCCTTCTCGCCGCCTTTCTCGGCGCCAAGGTAGTAGGCCTTGTCGTAGTAGACCGGATCGATCTTGTCGATCGGCACGAACTCGGCGATCTCGATGGTCTGCGTCGCCTTCTCCTCCAGCGCCTTCAGCTCCTCGGTGGTGAAGGTGACGTACTGGTCCTTGGCGAACTCGTAGCCCTTCACCATCTGATCGCGACTGACCTGTTCGTTGTCGCGCGGGCAGATGTACTGCTGCTTGAGCCGCGAGCCGCACTTGCTGTGCAGCAGATTGAACGAGATGGCCGCCGAAGCCTGGGTCGCCGAGTAGAGCTTCACCGGAATCGAGACCAGACCAAACGAGATGGTTCCTGTCGCAATTGCACGCGCCATGTAGGCAATTGTACCCGCGAGTAAGCGCACTCACAAAAAAGGATTAAACGCCAAGAGGCCATGACGCCAAGTTCGGACCTTCAAGGATCCGGACCTTGGCGCCTTGGCGTCCTGGCGTTTATCCCGATCCGGCCAGCGCCGCGACCAGCTGGGCGGCGAGCTGGGGTCCCTTGCCCTGGTCCTCGTGCTTGAAGAAGACGTAGGCGTCGCTCCAGGCCTGTGCGCGGATGCGCTGCGCCCACTCGTGGACCTGGGCGTCGCCGTAGTCCTGCCGGCGCAGGCGCAGGTAACCCCAATCGGCCGTGGGCTCGAGGGGCGTGGCCAGATCCTCGTCCTCGGCGATGCACAACGCCGCGCGCCTCGCGCGCAGCACCTCGTAGACTTCGGGCGTGAACCAGGACTCGTGGCGGAACTCCAGCGCCGCGCGCGCCCCCGCGGGCAGCCCGGCCAGGAACGCGTCCAGCCGAGGCGCGTCCTTCTTGAAGTTAGGCGGCAACTGGAACAGCACGGGCCCGAGCTTGTCGGCCAGCTCGCCGGCGGCCTTGAACAGGGACGCCAACGCATCGGCGACGTCGACCAGTCGCCGCTCGTGTGTGATCCGGCGTGGGCTCTTGAGCGCGAACCGGAACGTTGTGGGAGTCTCGGCCGCCCATTTGCGCACCATCTCGGGCGCCGGCATCCGGTAGAAGGTGTTGTTGATCTCCACCGTGGGCAGGCGCTCCGCGTAGTAGGTGAGCATGCGCTCCGCAGGCAACTTCTCGGGATAAAAGCTGCCTTTCCAGGGTGCGTAGCTGTAGCCGCTGGTTCCGACCAGTGTTTGCATGGGATCGCCGCCGGCAGCTAAGATATCCCAATGGGGGCGCGTCACCACAACCCGTTCGAGGACACCACGCGCACCCTCGAGGCCGCGCATCCGCAGGAGGACGACAAGCCGAGGCCCTACCTGCTGGTCCTGGCCGGCACCAGCGTGGGGGAGATGCACCCGATCGCCAACGAGAAGACCGTCATGGGCCGCGGCGACAAGGTCGACGTGCGCCTGTTCGACGAGGGCATCTCGCGCGAGCACGCCCGGCTGATCCAGCAGGGCGACAAGGTCATCCTCGAGGATCTGGGATCGACCAATGGCACCTTCTGCAACGGTACGCGCGTGCAGCGGCAGGCGCTGGCCCACGGCGACAAGATCCTGCTCGGCTCGACGACGATCTTGAAGTTCAGCTATCACGACAAGCTGGACGAGATGTTCCAGCGCCAGATGACCGAGTCGGCGCTGCGCGACGGTCTGACCAAGACCTTCAACAAGCGCTACCTGAGCGAACGGCTGGAGAGCGAGTTCACCTACGCCATCCGCCACTCGACGTCGTTGGTGCTGTTGTTCCTGGACATCGACCACTTCAAGAAGATCAACGACGCCCATGGCCACCCGGCGGGCGACTTCGTGCTGGCCGAGCTGTCGAAGCTCGTGTCCGACACGCTCCGTCCCGAGGACATCCTGGCTCGCTATGGCGGCGAGGAGTTCGCGATCATCTCGCGCGGCGGGGAGGTCCGGGAGGGCGAGGTCATGGCCGAAGGTTTGCGCCGCCTGATCGAGAAGCACCCCTTCGTGTACGAGAACCGCCCGATTGGCGTCACCGTCAGCGTCGGGGTCGCCGCTATCTCTCACCCGGGCGTGCGATCGGCCGCCGACCTGATCGCGGTCGCGGACGAGATGATGTACGAGGCCAAACGCTCGGGCCGCAACCGGGTGTGCGCGCGCGAGGATCCGTCGGCCGCCTAGGCAACCGGTCAAACGGGCTTTGGGCGTCAAACGGGCTTCGGGCTTCGGGCTTCGGGCTTCAGGGATGGGATGATGGCGCCTTTTCCAAGGGCTGGGCGCCTTTTCCGAGGGAAGAGCGCCTTCTCCAAGGGAAGAGCGCCTTCTCCAAGGGAAGAGCGTCTTCTCCAATGGAAGAACGTCTTTCCTGAAGCCTGAAGCCTGAAGCCTGAAGCCTGAAGCCTGCCCCCTGAAGCCCGCCCCTGCGTTTAACACCAGCTACCTGGGCGCCGCTACGCCTCCCGAAGCGAGGCCGGCAACTGCAGCGCCGCGCGCAGGCGCTCCAGGTAGTCGGCGCGCGGGATGTTGACCGCGCCCAGGCGCGCCAGGTGCGGGGTCGGCATCTGCGCGTCCAGCAAGGTGAAGCCGCCGGCGCGCAGGCGGCTGACCAGGTAAGCGACCGCCGCCTTGGACGCGTCGGTGCGGCGGTGGAACATCGACTCGCCACCGAAGAACGCGCCGATGGCGACCCCGTAGAGCCCCCCCACCAGCTCGTCGCCCTCGTAGACCTCGACGCTGTGGGCGTGGCCGCGGCGGTAGAGCTCGCCATACGACGTGACGAAGTCGGTGGTGATCCAGGTCGCAGGCCGTTCGGGCGTGGGCTCGGCGCACCGGCGCATCACCCCGGCGAAGTCGCGGTCGACCGCGAACTGCCATCCGCAACGGCGCGCCGTGCGCATGACGCTGCGGTGAGGCCGGAAGCTCTCGAGGTCGAAGATGGCGCGCGGATCCGGCGACCACCAGGTCAGGGCCGGATCCGACGACCAGGGGAAGATGCCGGTTCGGTAGGCGTCGAGGAGCAGGTCGGGATCGAGCGATCCGCCGACCGCGACCAGCCCCTCGGGGAACTCCACCTCCTCGTCCGACACGCCCGGTGTCCGGCGGTGTAGTTACGACTTGTTCGGGCTGTCGGTCTTGCTGCCGCCGGCCTTTTCCTTCTTGGCGGCCTTGTCGTTCTTGGCCTGGGTGGCGTCACCGCTCTTCTCGTGCCCCTTCATACCGTCACAGGCCGACGCGGCGGCAGCCGAGAACGAGAACACCGAGAGCACGGCCAGAATCATCAGCTTCTTCATCACGACCTCCTGGAGAAAAAAACGAAAACGTTGAAGCAGCCAGGTCGCGCCCAGACGCGACGACGAGCTGACAAGGAGTCTAGTCGAGACTCGGGCAGGGTTCCATCGCCGACGCTAAGATTGCACCCGCCATGGACGCCGACGAGCTCACACGAGAGATCCTGGCCTTTCGACAGGCCCGCAACGCCCGCCTCACCGCCGAGAACGGCTGGCTGACCCAGGTCGGGCGCTACCAGCTGGAACCGGGCGACAACCAGCTGCCGATCGGTACGGTGACACTGGCCAGGGACGGCGTCGTCACCCTGGCCGTGCCCGCGGGCCGGGAAGTGACCTTCCAGGACCAACCGGTCGGCACCCGGATCCTGCGCTCGGACGCCGATGGCCCTCCCGATTCGATCCTCTACCAGGGCAGGACCTACGAGCTCATCCGTCGCGGCGAGTTCTTCGCCATGCGGGTTCGCGACTCCAGCAGCCCGCAGCGCCTGAGCTTCCGCGGCAGCGAGTGGTTTCCGGTGCGCCCCGACTGGCGGCTCGAGGGCACCTTCCACCCCTTCGCCGAGGAGCGGCTCATCAGCATCCCCTACGACGTCGGCCCGGTGCTGTCGCGGTCCCCCGGACAGGTCGCGCTGGAGATCGAGGGCCGCAGCTTCCACCTCGACAGCCTGATGGATGACGAGCGGCGCCGGCTCTTCATCCTGTTCACCGACGCGACAAACCGCGACCTGACCTACCCGGCTGGCCGGTTCCTCTACACCCCGCTGCCCGATCCGACGTCGGGCCGGGTGACCGTCGACTTCAACCGCGCCCTCAATCCAGCCTGCGCCTTCAGCGAGTTCGTGAGCTGCCCCCTGCCACCGCCCCAGAACCGCCTTCCCTTCCGGATCGAAGCCGGCGAAAAGCGCTACTCTACTGTGGAAGGGTCCTAGCAGCCCGACGCCGAGCCTCGTGTCTCGCAAGGCCCTTCCGGATCGAAGCCGGGGAGAAGGCAGGCCTTGCGAGAGCGAGCCCTCGCGCCCGACAGTTGCACCTGACCCGATCATGAGGCAGTCAATACGAACATGGAAGCCAGGCCGCAGGTGGGAGAGCCGACCATCGAGAAGAAGGGGTACGCCGAGCCCCGCGCCAAGCGGGTGATGCTGGACGCCCTGCGCGGACGCGGCGGCAAGCTCACCCGGGCCGACGCCATCGCGGTGTCGGGTCTGCCCCAGCCCGAGGCTGAGCAGGCGCTCACCGCGCTGCTCAAAGAGTATCGCAGCCACCTCGCCGCCACCGAGAGCGGCGAGCTGGTCTAT
>DASRQZ010000074.1:0-13623 GCA_035696125.1 Polyangia bacterium | reverse complement strand
GAGAGCTGCGCGGGCGACAGCGATTGTGCCTCGACCCACTGCACCGGCTCGGTCTGTTGCGACCTGGCCTGCACGGGACCCTGCGCCCAGTGCTCGTCGACCGGCCACTGCCAGATGCCCGCCGACGACCCGGCTTGCGGCACCATCCCCTGCCCTGCCGACACCCCCTGCCGCGATTGGGCCACGTCGATCACGGCGAACCGCTGCAAGGCGCTCGGTCAGTGCAAGGCGGCGGGGGATTGCGGCTACCTCAACGCCCCGGCGAAGACGTACTGCGCGCTGTATCAGGGAATGGCTTCTTACGCGCTCGTGTGCGATGGAGCTGGGAACTGCGGGAGTCCCACGGTGACCTGCGGCGCGGACGGAGAGTGCGCGGTTAACCCGGGCGTTTGTTGCTGGACCATAACCTCGACCTCTTGCGTACCTCGGCAGGAAGATTGCGTGGCTGGAATCAACGGATTTCGTTCCGGATGCGACGAGTCGGCCGATTGCGCACCCGGATTTATCTGCTGCTTCTATACGGGCATTGGAGGTGCCCACATGACTTGCAACCCTGACTGTCCCGCCACGGTCGACATGGGAAGTCAGTGGCAACTTTGCAACCCGAATAAAGTCGGAGAGTGCAAGGTTGGCACCTGCCAGGCTACCAATACCGGCCACCTCCCATATTTCATCTGCATGTGAAGGGGAGAACACGCCCCCTGATTTTGAATTGAACTAGGCCTCTGGAGGCGATAGAAGTCAATGGATCGATAGATCTTTTTGCCGTGACGTTTCCGGCAATGAAGTGAAAGGGGCTTAGCTCATGAAATCTGTGCATGGTCTCCTGGCGGTTGGCTTCGCGGCTCTAGCGCTCCTCGGCTCGGCCTGTGTCTCCGGAGAGATGGTGGGCGGCGCATCGGGCGGCCGGACCGGAAGCGGCAATGGAGGTCAAACCGGCGGGGGTCAGGGCGGATTCATTGGTGGCGGTCAAGGCGGTTTCGTCGGTGGCGGCCAGGGCGGATTCGTCGGTGGCGGTCAGGGCGGATTCGTCGGTGGCGGTCAGGGCGGCTCGATCACCGGCGGCGCCGGGTCCATCGTGAGCGGCTGTCCACGCTCGGTTCCGCTCATCGACGATTTCGACGAACCCAATCGCGGTGGCCCCCCGACAGGCGGGTACTTCAACGTCAACTGCGGCGTGGGATCCTGGTACGTGTACGGCGATGGAACGGCGGGAGCGACCGTCACGCCTCCAGCAGGCACGCCGTTCACCAGCAGCATGCCGGGCAATGGAGGTACCGGGTACGCCGCTCATGTGAACGGATCAGCGTTCGCGGACTTCGGGTTTGGATTTGGCGTGAACATCAACACCACGAGCATGACTGCCGTGATGCCCTACAACGCCACCGGCTATTCGGGTATCAGCTTCTCCATCATGGGGACCGCGACCTCGACCGATGGCGCCAACATGTTGCGCGTTTCCATACCGACGCCGTCCACCAGCTCCCTGGGGAGCGGCGGAACCTGCGTCCCGGCCGCGGGCGCCTATTGTGATGGTCATTGGGGCAAGGTCATTCCGATCACTGGTGCCTGGACCAAAGTGACGATCCTTTTCTCGGAGCTGACGAAGGATCCCACGGCTGCAGGCGCTCCGTTCAGCTCGTCCACGATCATCGGTGTGCACTGGCAGGCGGGCGCGAAGGCGGCGACCGCTACCACTCCTGCCGTCGTCGCCGCCATGAATGTATGGGTAGACGACCTCGCCTTCGTCCCTTAGTCGTCCTATCCGTATTACCCGCGGTAGGTTCAAGCTGGCGCCGCGCGGCCGCAAATCCGCGCGGTGCTGACGATACGCAGATCAAATCTGGAGGCTGCCCTTTGATCCGTCCACTGCCTGCCGTGCGGCTGGTGCTTGGTTTCTCTCTAGTCGGTTGCGGCGCCGCCCACAATCCGGCCACCGCGTCGCCGCCGCTCGGCCCCGGGGCGCTGCCGGCGGACTGGGGCGCGCCCCCCACCAACGGATCGCCGGGGGCGAATGTGCCCAAGCTGTCGGGCAACAACCTGATCGCCAATGGCACCTTCAATGACGGCAAGATGCTGCCCTGGGCCAACTCGTTCAGCGTGCCGGCGGCTGGGCGATCTTTCGTGGCCAAGGACGGCGAGCTGTGCGCCGAGATCACCAACAAGGGCGCCAACAACTGGGACGTGCAGCTGCGCCACCGGGAGATGGTCATCCAGAAGGGGCACACCTACTCGATCAGCATCAAGGCGCACGCCACCCGGCCGACGCGCATGCGCGCCAAGGTCGGGATGGCGGGTCCCCCTTACGCCGAGTACTGGACCGACACCATGGACCTGCTGACGCGGCCGCAGACCTTCGTCGGCACCTTCACCATGGCGCAGAACGACGACCCGACCGCGGAGTTCGCGCTGCACCTGGGCGGGGAGATGGCGGGCGACGGGCCGGTGCCGTTCAACGTCTGCATCGATGACGTCAGCCTCGACGACCCGCAGTTCGTGCGCAAGGAAGTGCCCAGGGCGCAGCCCATCCCGGCGGTGCTGGTCAACCAGATCGGATACCTGCCCTACCTGCCCAAGCTGGCGACGGTCAAGAACGCGGCCAAGACGCCACAGATTTACCAGCTGCTCAGCAGCGGCGGCAAGGTGGTCGCGTCGGGGACCACGCTGCCGGTCGGGCTGGACGCCACCTCGGGCGACAGCGTGCACCTGGCCGACTTCTCGTCGTTCGGCGGGACCGGCAAGGGGTTCACGCTCAAGGTCGGCCAGGAGGTGAGCCACCCCTTCGACATCGAGCCCAACATCTACCGGCGGCTCAAGTACGACGCGCTGGCCTACTTTTATCACAACCGCAGCGGCATCGAGATCGCCCTGCCCTTCGCCGGCGACAAGCAGTGGACGCGGCCCGCCGGCCACGTCGGCGCCCCGCCCAACCAGGGCGACAAGAGCGTCCCTTGCCTGCCCAACTCCGGCTGCACCTATTCGCTGGACGTCAGCGGCGGCTGGTATGACGCCGGTGACCACGGCAAGTACGTGGTCAACGCCGGCATCAGCGTGTGGACCCTGCTGAACCAGTACGAGCGCGCGCGGCGCCTGGGCACCGCCGGGGACTTCGCCGACGGCAAGCTGGCCATCCCCGAGAAGAAGAACCGCGTCCCCGACATCCTCGACGAAGCGCGCTGGGAGCTGGAATTCGAGCTCAGGATGCAGGTGCCGGCCGGCCAGCCGCTGGCCGGCATGGTGCACCACAAGGTCCACGACCTGGAATGGACCGCGCTGGGGACAGCGCCGCACCAGGACCCGATCAAGCGCTACCTCTGGCCGCCCAGCACGGCGGCGACGCTGAACCTGGCGGCCAACGCCGCGCAGGCCGCGCGCATCTGGGAGCGGATCGACAAGAATTTCGCCGCCCGGTGCCTGGACGCCGCCGAGCACGCCTGGGTGGCGGCGCAAGCGCACCCGGCCATCCTGGCCGGCACGGCCGCGGTCGGCGGCGGGCCCTACGACGACAAGAACGTCACCGACGAGATGTACTGGGCGGCCGCCGAGCTGTACACGACGACCAGGAAGGAGCCGTACAGGGCGTTCCTCACCAGCTCACCGCACTTCAAGTCGGTGCCGATCGCCCCCGGCGACGAGGGGCTGCCGAGCCCGATGACCTGGGGTCAGACCCAGGCGCTGGGTACCATCACGCTGGCCATGGTGAAGAACGGCCTGCCGAAGCCGGAGATCGCCGAGGCGCGCAAGAACATCCAGGCCGCCGCCGACGCCTACGTCGACCTGATCAAGGGACAGGGCTACCGGGTGCCCTTCAAGCCTGGCAAGAAGGGCTTTCCCTGGGGTTCGAACTCGTTCGTGCTCAACAACATGATCGTGATGGCGCTGGCCTTCGACTTCACCAGGGAGCCGAGGTACCTCGAGGGGGTGAACGAGGGGATGAACTACCTCCTCGGGCGCAACCCGCTGGATCAGTCGTTCGTCACCGGTCACGGCGAGCGCCCGCTGGAGCACCCGCACCACCGCTTCTGGGCCCACCAGATCAACGCCGCCTTCCCGCCGCCGCCGCCTGGCGCGATCTCGGGCGGCCCCAACTCGGGCCTGCAAGACCCCTACGTGCAGGCCGCCGGGCTGGCCGGCTGCGCGCCCGCCAAGTGCTTCGTCGACCACATCGAGGCCTGGTCCACCAACGAGATCGCCATCAACTGGAACGCGCCGCTGGCCTGGACCGCCGCCTTTCTCGACGAGAAGGGCGGCGCCCCGCCCCAGGCGCGAACCGCGTCACGCGAGCGCGTCGGCAAATAGCGCGCCCGGTTCCCGAGCCGCCTGGCGTGCTACCCTCCTGGCATGTCGTCCCTCGCGCAGCTCGAGGACCTGGTGGCGCCCGCGCGCGTCCGACCGCTGCGTCGAGTCGAATACGAGCGGATGGTGGACCAGGGTCTCTTCCATGATGAGCGGATCGAGCTGCTCAGAGGAGCGATCATAGAGATGAGCCCTCAGGGACCTCCCCACGCCGCCGTGGTCCAGCGCCTGAACACGCGCTTGGTGATCGCGCTCGCCGGCCGCGCGGAGGTGCGGGTCCAGCTTCCGCTGGCGGTGACCGACGACTCGCTCCCCGAGCCGGATGTGGCCCTGGTCGCGCCCGGCGACTACGACGCGGGCCACCCGACGACGGCGTTCCTGGTCGTCGAGGTCGCGGACTCGTCGCTGAACAAGGACCGTCTTATCAAGGCGGAGCTGTACGCGCGCGCTGGCGTCCCCGAGTACTGGATCGCCAATATCGCGGCGGGGGTCATCGAAGCTCACACTGACCAGGTCGGTGACCGCTATACCCGGATCACACCCTTTCGGCCCGGCGAGACGCTTCGACTGCGGGCCTTTCCTGACGTCGAGATTCCGGTCTCCAGCATCCTCCGCTGACCTCCGCTCCTCCACCGCCCCCTGGTTGTCGGGCCGGTGCCGCAAATCCCTTGCCCCGATTTTCGGTGGGTGGCAGTCTCCCGCCCTACGCTCGGTCGAAAGCGCGCATGTGCGCGCTCACAGCAGTTAATCAGCTCTTAAAGGAGAAGGTCATGAACGGAACGACGTCACGTCAGCTGAAGATGGGAATCTGCGCTCTGGCGGCCGCGGGACTGTTCGCAGCGGCCCAGGGGTGCAGCAGCAGCAGCAACGGAAACGGCGGCGCCGGCGGAACCACCGGCGGCACGGGTGGAAAGGCCGCCACCGGCGGCTCCACCGGCGCGGGCGGCACGGTCGCCGACGCGGGCCCGCCCTGCACCATCGTGACAGCTCCGGCAATCAGTGATTTCGAAGCGGACGGCGGAACCAGTCTGTCAGTCGGGATAAGCGCGCCCTACCTCTTCGCGGCTGCCGGTCTGACGAGCCCGACGGTCTCGTTGACCGACGGGAAGCTGGTAGCGACGATCAACACGGGGGTCCCGGCCGCCGCCACCGACACCTATGCGGGATTTGGACTGCCGTTCAACGCCTGCGCGAACGTCGCCGGGTTCACCGGCGTGAAGTTCAACATCACCGGAACTTTGAGCGCGGGCTGCGGGATCCAGTTCTCGCTGGTGGATCAAGAGCATTCCTCATCGGTTCCCTTCGGCACCTGCACCGGCACCTGCTATCCAGGCGCCAAGATCTTCACGCTGCCAGCAACGGCGACCGACGTGACTGTTCTCTTCAGTGAAATTGCCGCCGGCGGTCCGGCGACGCCGATTCTGACGCCCAGCAAGGCGATCGGGATTCAGTGGCAGATCAACGTTCCAGCGGCCGGGGATGCCAGCGGTTGCTCCGGGACCGTGACGGTCGACAACGTAGCGTTCGTTCAGTAACGCGCCAAGCTCGGCAATGACCCGGCCAAGCCCAGAGCTTGGCCGGGCAGACTTGGTTGCAAGGTCCCGGCTTCAGAAGCGCAGCTGGCAGGCGACGCCGGTCGAGCCCAGTGCCGGTGCGCAGGCCAGGTGGGTGGCAGACCCGGCCTGGCTCGACGCCCGGGAGCCTCCCGACGGCGCGGTCGCAAACAGCACGGCGGCGGTGATGGCCAGCGCGCCCGCGGCCGAGAACGAGATGATGGCGCCCAGCTTGGCGCGCGAGGCGGCGGAAGCCAGATCGCTGCAGCGAATGGCGTTGTGGGGGTCGGTCGGGTTGACCGTGCCGTCCGCGTCGTTGACGTGGCACTGCAGATCGTTGGCGTTGGTGACCTTGCCGCCGCGATAGACCAGCGCGCCCACGCCGGCCGCGCCGCCCAGCAGCGCCCCGACCGCCGCGGTCCAGGCCAGCGTGCGGTGCCAGCTCCCACCGGCGGCGCCGCTTCCGCCCTCGCTCGCCGCGCTTGCCCCGACGGCGGGCAGCGGGCGCGACGAATCGGGCGGCAGGGTCTCGGCGCCCTCGCCGGCAACGCCGGACCCCTGGATCGGCCGCGGCAACGGCGGGCGCGGACGTACCGCGGGCTCCGCGGCCGGCGTCGCGACCGCGATCGGCTGCAGGTCGATGCTCTCGCGCGTGAGCTCGCCCGGGGAGATCGAGATCGGACGGGTGACCGGAAAGAAGCCCGGCTTGCGCAGCTCGACGGTGAGGTTACCGATCGGCACACGCGCGGGTCTGGGCAGCGGCAGCGTGCCGGATGCGCGGCCGTCGACCCGCAGCTCGGCGCCCTCGGGGCCGATCACGTCCAGGCTGCCCAGGTGCTTGCGAATGACCTCGAGCGCGCCGTTGAGCGTCGCGGCGTTCTTGCGGATCCAGGGGTCGCCTTTGCTGGCGACCGCCGCCTCGAGGTCGGACTCGGCGTCGACCCAGCGCCCGAGCGCCTGCTCGGCGAGTCCGATCTGCGCCCGCGCGCGCGGGGTCCTGGCGGTGGCGTAGGCCTTGCGGAACTCCTCCAGCGCCTCCTGGTCCTTGCCCAGCCGGCGCAGATCCACGCCGCGCCGGATCGCGGCGTCGGCGACTGGGTCTTCACCGGCGGCGCGCGCCCCCCGACCCGCCGTCCCCACCGCCAAGAGGACCACGGCGACGGAGACGGCGCGCGCGATCGAGAAGGGAGGCCGCGCGCGCACCGGTCACACCTCGCAGTCGATGGTCACCACCGCGCCGGAGGGAGCGTAGGGGACCAGGTTGCCGACGATCGGCTTGCCGCCGACCGACAACTTGGCCGCGCCACCGCGACCGCTGTTGCTGACCGCGATGTGGTACTCGGCGCCCCGGCACTTGCGGGTGATGGTGAAGCTGGGGATCTCCTTGCCGATGCAGGGGTTCACCAGCAAGCCGCCGAACTCCGGCCGCACGCCCAGCATGTACTGCGAGATGGCGACAAAGTTCCAGGCCGCGGTGCCGGTCAGCCAGGAGTTCTTGGCCTCGCCCGGACGAACCGCGTCCTTGCCGGCGATCATCTGCGAGTAGACGTACGGCTCGGTGCGGTGGATCTCGCTGATGTCCTCGATGTAAGCGGGCGCGATCTTCTTGTAGTACTCGAACGCGCGGTCGCCGCGGCCGATCACCGTCTCGGCGATCATGATCCAGGGATTGTTGTGGCAGAAGATGCCGGCGTTCTCCTTGTAACCGGGCGGGTACGACGAGATCTCGCCCAGCTCGACGTGGTACTCGGTGTAGGCCGGGTTGTTCAGCACGATGCCGTACTGGGTGTCCAGCCGTTCCTTGACCGAGTCGAGCGCCTTCCGCGCGCGCCCATCCTTGACGCCGATCCCGGCCATCACGCAAAAGCCCTGCGGCTCGATGTAGATCTGGCCCTCCTTGTTCTCCTTGCTACCCACCTTGTTGCCGAAAAAGTCGTAGGCGCGCAGGAACCAGGAGCCGTCGTAGCCGTGCTGCAGGACGATCTCCTCCATCTTGGCCATCTCGGCGCGCGCGCGCTGGGCCTCGTCGGCGAAGCCAAGCTTCTCGGCCAGCGCCGCGTAGTCGGGGGCCACGCCCACGAACATGCCGGCGATGAACACCGATTCTGCGGTGCGGCCCTTGCGGTTGCCGGTGGTCTGGTACGACTCGTCGGGCGTCTCCGAGAAGCAGTTCAGGTTCAGGCAGTCGTTCCAGTCGGCGCGCCCGATCAGCGGCAACCCGTGCGGCCCCAGGTTATTGAGCACGTGGTGGAACGACCGCTTGAGGTGCTCGAACAGCGTCGCGAGGTTGTTCGGGTCGTTGTCGAAGGGGACCTTCTCATCCAGGATGCCGTAGTCGCCGGTCTCCTTGATGTACGCGGCGACGCCGAAGATCAGCCACAGCGGATCGTCGTTGAAGCCGCTGCCGACGTCGTTGTTGCCCCGCTTGGTCAGCGGCTGGTACTGGTGGTAGGCGCTGCCATCGGCGAACTGGGTCGACGCGATGTCGATGATGCGCTCGCGCGCGCGGTGCGGGACCAGGTGCACGAAGCCGAGCAAGTCCTGGTTCGAGTCGCGGAACCCCATGCCGCGCCCGATGCCGGTCTCGAAGTACGAGGCGCTGCGCGACATGTTGAAGGTCACCATGCACTGGTAGGGATTCCAGATGTTGACCATCCGGTTGAGCTTCTCGTCGGGCGACTGGATCGAGTAGTTGGACAGCAGCTTGGACCAGTGATCGGCGAGTGCGCGCAGCGACGATTGCACCTGCTCGGGCGTCGAGAACGACTCGATCAGCTCCTTGGCGCGCGTCTTGTTGATGACCCCCGGCTTCTCCCACTTCTCCGCCACCGGATTCTCGACGTAGCCCAGGGTGAAGATGAAGGTCTTCTCCTCGCCGGGCGCGAGCGTGACGTCCAGGCTGTGCGAGGCGACGGGCGCCCACCCGGCGGCGACCGAGTTCGAAGACGCGCCCTTGCCGACCACCTGCGGCTCGCCCATGCCGTTGTAAAGACCGAAGAACGACTCGCGATCGGTGTCGAAGCCGGCGATGGGCGCGTTCACGTGATAAAAGGCAAAGTGGTTGCGCCGCTCGCGGTACTCGGTCTTGTGATAGATGGTGCTGCCTTCGATCTCGACCTCGCCGCAGCTGTAGTTGCGCTGGTAGTTGGTCATGTCGTCGTAGGCGTTCCACAGGCAAAACTCCAGGAACGAGAACAGCTTGAGCGTCCGTGATCCGGAGGTCCCCACATTTTTCCCCGCCAGGTTTTTCAACGTCACCTGGTGGATCTCGGCGGTGTGGCCGAGCGGCACGAAGAACAGCAACTCGGCGCGGATGCCCTTGCGCTCACCGGCGATCTTCGTGTAGCCCAGCCCGTGCCGGCACTCGAACGAATCGAGCGCCGCCTTCACCGGCATGAACGTCGGTGTCCAGTATTCGCCGCCTTCTTGAATGTAGAAGTATCGGCCGCCGACGTCGGTAGGTGCGTTGTTGTAGCGATATCGCAGCAGGCGCCGCAGCCGCGCGTCCCGGTAGAAGCAGTAGCCCCCGCCCTGGTGCGAGATCAGTGAGAAGAAGCTCTCCGACCCGAGGTAATTGATCCAGGGATAGGGGGTCTGGGGCGTGGTGATGACGTATTCGCGGCTCTTATCGTCGAAATGACCAAAGCGCATGTAGTCCCTCTTAAAGAATGCGCCGTCATATCATAGAATTGCCAACACCGGGCGGGGTCCAGGGATGCTCCGAGCCGGCCGTCAGCCGGCCATGAGCTTGCGCCCCAAGAGGGGCAGGCCTTTGTCTGGTTCAGAACAAGGGTGACACTGAGTGGACAGGACATGGGTAACAGGTGTAACGCCAGGGAATGCCCTGGAAGGAGCACCGTGCCGTCGAGGCAGCCACGCGCGAGCCGTGCGCTCCGCAAGGTCTGCCCCCTCCCTGACCCTCCCCCCGCGGCGGACCGCGGGAGAGGGGATCCAGTTCGACGCCAGCCTGGCGCACCTCCATGGGAGGGGATCCGGCGCGAGCGCCAGAGCGAGCGCAGCGAGCGGGTTTATCGACGGGAAGCGCGGCTCCGCCGCGCCGGCTCACCTTGCGAGAGGCGCTGGGAGGGGTCCGCTGGGAGGGGTCCGCCCCTTCCCGCGAGCGTCGTCACTGGCAGATGAACTGGACGTCGTCGACCCAGATGTCGTAGCTCGCGCCCGGGACGTTGACCTGCCACTGCAGGCCGTAGATGGCCGAGGGAACAATGTGGGGCTTGCGGGGCGCGCCCCAGCCGGGCATCTGCGCCATCTTCTTGAAGGGGAAGACGTACTTCTTCCACTCGGTAGCCAGCGACATGTCGGCGCCGAAGTCGTTGAAGCACTCCGAGCAGACGCCGCCCTCGGGATCGGTGTTCAGATCCGGCACCTTGAGGCGCACCTTGCCGGTCGAGTCCTCGCCGCGCTTGGCGAAGAAGGCGATGCCGGCATACTTGGACGCGTCGTACTTGTCCTTGGGGTCGACGAAGTTCAGGCCCATGCCGCTGAACACCACCGACGCCCCGGTGGCGATCTTGCCCTTGAAGTTGGCGGCGAACTTCGATCCGTTGGCTCCCCCCTCGGTCATCGCGAAGGTGCCACCCTGCTCGCCGGCCATCGGCGTCACCGTCGTGCCGGCCTTGTCGACGAAGGTGTACCAGTAGCCGCCGCGGTTGCCGGCCGGCAGGGTCTGGTTGTTGCCGTCCTCGCCATCGTCGAGCATGCCCTCGGCGCCGCAGTCCTTGAAAGCCGCCGCCGCGCCGCCCAGCGACGCCGGCGAGCCGGGCGCCGCGCCCGGCGCAGACGGTGCCGGCGCGATACAGCCGGCGGACGCCACCATGAGCACGCCACACCCGATCGAGAACGTGAACCCTGTCCAGTTTCGCTGTGATGTCATCTTCGCCTCTTGCTGTCTTAAGAGTCGGGAGGGGGTTGCCTAGAACCAGATAATTGCCGCGATCGTGAAGGCGTTCTTGTCGGCCCCCAGCGCCTGCGCAAATTGGTTGTGAGGGTAGTCGGGGCTGCCACCGTTGTACGGGAACTGCGACACCGCCGCGTTGGCGCCGTAGAAGTAACGCGAGTACTGGATCAGGATCTGTTCGTGGGTCACGAATGCGCTCTTCAGGATGATGCGCGGAGAGAACACCGAGAAGTTCTGGGTGGTGTCGTCCAGGTTGGGATCGACGATGTCGTAGCGCCCGCCGATGCCGAACCAGGAGAGCGGCAAGTAGGTCAGCTCGGCGCCCGCCTTGAGACGGCTGTGATTGTAGTTGTTCGTGGCGCCCGACACCTTGTTGTACATAGCGAACAGCGACGCGATCAGATCCGGGCCGTCGCCCCAGAAGTTCTGCGGGTAGCGAAAGAGTTGCCCGAAGCTGAACACGTGCTGGAACAGGATGGTGTCGACCTTTCCGGTGGCGTGCTGGCCGCTGAAGTTTCCCGGCTGTCCGAAGTAGTTGTCGTGTAGCTGCCAGCCGCCGAAGGAGTGGATGGTCTCGATGGCGTCGCCCAGGTACTCCGCGTTCCTGGCGTCCAGGTGAGCGTAGCCGAGATACCCATCGCCCAGAACGCCACCCAGCAGCTTGACGTCGGCACCATAAATGACGATGTGCGGGGATTGGATGGACGAGGGCCGCCCCTGGAAGGGCCGATAGGTAGCGCCCATGCCGCCCTTGTAGCCGCCCGCCCGCTCATTATCGTTGGCAAACGTGTTGATGTAGTGTGCGCCGATGAGGAGCATCTTCTTGTATGACGCCCCGAAGTGAGCGTGGGCGACGAAGGTCGACTCCTGCGGCTGCGGACCCGGGAACGGGTTCCAGGTCAGGTTCTGGCTCGGATCGGCGGGCGGCCCGATCCAGGGAATGGGCTCCAGCTTGGCGCCAATCCCCTCCTCGAAGGACGCGGTCCAGTCCGCTATGTCGTATTCCAGCGTCGCGGTCTCGCCGGTGACGTGGGTGCGGCCGAACAGATAGGTCTCGTACTTGCCGCCGTCGTAGCGGCCCGCGGCGCCGTAGCGGTTGGTGTAACCGCCCACCGTCAGGGTCAGGCGGCTGTTCTCGTCCCACAGCTCGGGCCAGTTGATCGACAGGTACGACTGGTTGATGCCCAGGTTGGATTCCAGGCGGCGGTAACCGGCGTCGGTCAGGTTGTAGGAGGCGACCTGCACGGTGGCTTTCACGCGCGAGTTGCCGTAATGGAAGTTGAGCTCGGTCCAGGGGCCGACCATGCTGTTGGTGTAGCGCCAGTCGATGTAGTTCCAGTCGGGCACCCGCGGCGGCGTGCGGAATTGCGTGCCGGCATCGGAGCCGGGCGCGGCGTTGGGTTCGGGGCGCGTCGGCGGACCCCACGACATGCGCAGCGGCGCCCGGAAATATCCGGTGATGTCGAACTTCCACTCGCTCGAGCCGCTCTCCTCGGGTGGAGCGACCACTTCGATGGGGACCACCGGCGCGCCCTGCTGGGGCGCGTTGGGATCCAGCGACAGGCCCAGGCCACCGCCGTGCTTCTTCTTGGGCTCGGCAGCGGCGGGTCCCGTCGTCGCGGGCGCGGCCTCGGGGGCCGGCCCGGCCGCGGGCGCGGGCGCGGGCGCGGCGGCGGGCGCGGGCGCGTCCTGCGCGAAGGCCAGACTGGAAATCAGGGACGCGGACAAGCCAATGACTGCGAACCGGACACTGAGCTTACCCATGCGATTTAACCTTTAAGGTGAGGTTTCGGGGACGCAGCGAGACCAGAAGGCAGCGCTTCCCGCCGAGGAAGACGCGTTCGAGGGGAGATACAGCCATGTTTCGACCATCTTGGTCAAGGGGATTGCCCATACCGTTGTGAACGTGGCAGGCCGCGGTTTCGGACGAAAAATATTGCGCCGCCTCCGCCGCCGGTGGCCTTTCGCGGTCAAGCCCCCTATGCTCCCGCGCCTGAAACGATGCGCTTTCTGGAACGAACCGACCCCGCCTACGAGACCACCCTGCAGGCGCTGAGCCGGCGCAGCGCCGCGGTACCACCCGCGATCGAGAGCGCCGCGCGCGAAGTGATCGCGGCGGTGCGCGCGAGCGGCGACGCCGCCGTGCGCGCGCTGACCGAGAAGTTCGAGGGCCGCAAGCTGGACGCGCTGGAGCTGGATCGCGCGCGCTGGACCGCGCAGGCGGCGACCGTCGCCGCGCCGGTGCGCGGGGCGCTGGAGCGCGCGGCCGAGCGCATCGAGGCGTTTCACGAGCAAGAGCGATACCCGTCCTTCGAGTTGCAAGCGGCGGGCGCCCGCGTCGGTTCACGCGTCAGCCCGCTGCGCAGCATCGGCGTCTACGCGCCGGGCGGCACCGCGCGCTACCCGTCCACGGTGTTGATGGCGGCCATCCCGGCGCGCGTCGCCGGCGTGGCCGAGATCGCCGGTGTCGATCGGGTGTTCGTCATCGGCGGCGCGCAGGCGATCGCCGCGCTGGCCTACGGCACCGAGAGCGTGCCGCGCGTCGACAAGATCGTCGGCCCCGGCAACGCCTACGTCGCCGCCGCCAAGCGGCTGGTGTTCGGCGACGTGGGCATCGACTCCGTCGCCGGCCCCACCGAGGTGGCGATCATCGCCGACGACAGCGCCGACCCGTCCTGGATCGCGGCCGATCTGCTGGCGCAGGCCGAGCACGACGCTGTGGCGGTCCCGATCCTGATCGCGCTCGGGCGCGCGGTGGGCGAGCGCATCGTCGCCGAGGTCGAACGGCAGGTCGCCACGTTACCGCGCCGGGAGATCGCCGAGAAGTCCCTGCGCGACTTCGGCCTGGTGGTGGTGGTG
>DASRQZ010000073.1:0-18240 GCA_035696125.1 Polyangia bacterium | reverse complement strand
CTCCTCGTGGCGCTCGCCGGTCAGCGAGAAGACGCCCCAGGACCTGGTGGCCCGGCAAGCCTCGCCGAAGATCTCGGTCTCCTCGCCGGGGACGCTGGACGCGGTGTCATACATCTCCTTGGCGTCGTACATGATCCCGTGCGTGCTGTACTCGGGGAAGATGCACAGGTCCATGCCGGGCAGACCGACCTTCATCCCCTTCATCATTTCGCCGATCTTCTTGGCGTTCTCGAGCACTTCCTTCCTGGTGTGAAGGCGCGGCATCTTGTAGTTGACGACGGCCACCCCGACGCAGTCGTTGCTGGATGAGATATCACCGTGGATCATGGGTCGCTCCTTCCGTTCTTGGTGCCATTCTGGTTGTAGGCGCCGCCGGGCGCCGGGTTGCCAGCGTCAGGTAGGCGTGGACCCGCTCGAGATCCAGCGCCGCGGCGGCGGACTGGTAGACGATCTCGCCCTGTTCGAGCACGACGATCCGATCGGCGATGGCGCGCGCGAAGCTCAGCGCCTGCTCCGAGACCAGCAGCGCGAAGCCGCGCTCGACCTTGAGTCGGGTGAGGGTGCGCGCGATCTCCTTGTTGATCGACGGCTGGATGCCCTCGGTCGGTTCGTCGAGCAGCAAGAGCTTGGGCTCGGCGACCAGCGCGCGCGCGATGGCCAGCTGCTGCTGCTGGCCGCCCGAGAGGTTGCCGCCGCGGCGGCGCCGCATCTCCGCCAGCACCGGGAAACACTCGTAGACGAAGTCCGGCACGACCTTGACCGGCCGCTGGTCCATGCCCGCCAGGATGTTTTCCTCGACGGTGAGGTAGGGAAAGATCAGGCGCCCCTGCGGCACGTAGGCCATGCCGGCCGCGACGCGCGCGTAGCTCGGCCGCCGGGTCAGGTCGGCGCCGCCGAGCCGGATCGATCCGCCGCGCGCAGGTAAAAGGCCGATCAGCGCCTTGAGGAGCGTGGTCTTGCCCATGCCGTTGCGGCCCAGGACCACGACCGACTCGCCGTCCTTCACCGCCAGGGCGAGATCGCGGATCACCATCCCCTGCCCGTACCCGACGCTGAGCTTGTCGACATCCAGCATGCCCGCCTGCCCCCCTCAGTCCCCCAGGTAGACGTCGATGACCCGCTGGTCGCCCTGGATCTCCTGCATCGAGCCCTCGCATAGCAGCTTGCCTTGATGCAGGACGGTCACCTTGTGCGCGATGGCCTCGACGAAGTGCATGTCGTGCTCGATCACCACCATGGCCCGCCCCCTGGCGATCGCGCTCAGCAGCAGCGCCGTCTGCTGGCGCTCGTGCGGGCTCATGCCGGCGACCGGCTCGTCGAGCAGCAGCAGCTGCGGGTCCTGCATCAACAGCATCCCGATCTCCAGCCACTGCTTCTCGCCGTGCGAGAGCCGGCCGGCGTTGGTGTGGAGCTCGTGCTCGAGGTGCACCTCGGCGGCGACCTCCTCGATGCGCCGCTGGACCTCGGCGGTGCGCTGGAAGAAGAACGATCCGATCACGCCCCGGTGTTGCGGATAGGAGATCTCGAGATTCTCCAGCACGGTGAGGTCCTCGTAGGTCGACGGGGTCTGGAACTTGCGCCCCACGCCCAGGCGGGTGATCTCGTGCTCGGCCTTGCTGGTCAGGTCGTGGCCGCCGAAGCGGATGCGCCCGTGGCTGGGCCGGGTCTTGCCGCAGATCATGTCCAGCAGCGTGGTCTTGCCGGCGCCGTTGGGGCCGATCACCACGCGCAGCTCATTGCGCGCCACCGACAGCGACAGGTTGTCGACCGCGCGGAACCCGTCGAACGAGACCGTGACGTCCTCGACCTCCAGCAAGGCCCCGTTCACGCCCGCTCCGCCCTGCGCGCGCGCGCGCCGCGCAGCTGTTCCAGCGCGCCCGCCAGGCCCCGGGGCAGGAACACCACCACCAGAATGAACAGCGCGCCGATGAAGTACAGCCAGTACTGGGCGAAGTGCTCCGAGAAAAAGGTCTTGGCCGCGTAGACCAGCACCGTCCCCACCACGCCGCCCACCAGCGACAGGCGGCCACCCACGGCCGCGCAGATCACCATCTCGACAGAGGGCACGATGCCGACCAGCGATGGCGAGGCCAGGCCGACCTGCAGCGAGAACAGCGCGCCGCCGATGGCCGAGAAGAGCGCGGCGACCGCGAAGATCGCCGCCTTGAACATCGCCGGGTCGTAGCCGGAGAAGCGCACGCGGTCCTCGCGGTCGCGCACCGCGCGCAGGATCTTGCCGAGCCGGCTGTTCATGACGGCGCGGCCGAACAGCACCACCCCGACCAGCAGCGCCACCGTGACATAGTAGAGGCCCCAGCTGACCCGCGGCGACTCCAGATCCATGCCGGCGAAGCTCTTGAAGTCGGTGATGCCATTGACGCCGCCGGTGTAGCCCTGCTGGCCGATGATCACGATCGACGCGACCGAGGCCAGCGCCAGGGTCACGATCGAAAAATAGACGCCGCCCACCCGGCGCCGGAAGGGGAAATACGAGGTCGCCATGGCGGTGAGCGGCGGCACGATCAGGATCGCCGCCAGCGAGAGCGGCAGCGACTGAAAGGGCTTCCAGAACCAGGGCAAGGTCTCGACGCTGTTCCAGACCATGAAGTCGGGCAGCGTCGAGCCGTAGAATTGCGACAGCGCCTGCGACGAGTCCGAATGGGTGGTCGCCTCGAGCTTGAGGAACATGGCCATGAAGTAGCCACCCATGCCGAAGAACAGACCCTGGCCCAGGCTCAAGATCCCGGTCTGCCCCCACAGCAGCACGATGCCGACGGCCGGGAAGGCCAGGCACAGGTACTTGGCGACCAGCTCCAGGCGAAACGAGCCCAGCAGGAAGGGCAGCAGCAGACCGACCGCCACCAGCGCGATCGCGCCGCCCCAATGCTGGACGCCGCGTGCCCCCAGCAGGCCGTCGCGCAGGCCGTCGAGCCAGCGCGCGGGTTGCGCCGGTGAGGCAATCTCGCCGACCGCCGCCGCCGCGGCCGGCCAGGGCGGCGCGCCGGTGGTGCCCGCGCCCGCGTCGGCGTCGGGTGCTTTCAACGGCGCACCCGCATGGCGAACAGGCCGTTGGGCCGAAAATAGAGCACCACGATCACCATCAGCAGCATCGCCGCCTTGGCCATCGAGCCGGTCAAGAACAGCTCCAGCCCCGATTGCTGCTGCGAGATCAGGAAAGCCGACAGGAAGGTCCCCAGCAGGCTGTCGACCCCGCCGAACACCACGACGATGAAGGTGTCGACCACGTACTGCTGCCCGGTGGTCGGGCCGGTCGAAGCCAGCATGGTGAACGAGCTGCCGGCGATCCCGGCCAGGCCGCAGCCAAAGGCAAAGGTCACCGCGTCGACGCGGGCGGTGTTGATGCCCGCGGCGCCGCTCATGTCGCGGTTCTGGGTCACGGCGCGGATGCGCAGCCCCCAGCGACTGCGGAACAGCAACAGATACACCGTCGCCGACACCACGATGGTGAGGCCGATGATGAAGATGCGGCCCAGCGGCAGCGAGATGCTGCCCGTGATGTGCCAGGCCCCCTCGAGCCAGCGCTCCGTGGGCACGCCGACCTCGCGCGGGCCGAAGACGCTGCGAAATAACTGCTGCAGGATCAACCCCAGCCCCCAGGTGGCCAGCATGGTGTCGAGCGGACGCTTGTAAAGGAAGCGGATCAATCCCCGCTCCAGCGCGTACCCGAAGACAAACGTCACCACGAACGCGACCACGATCCCGACCAGGAAGTAGATCCCCATCAGGCTGGGAAAGAAGCGCTCGAACAACGCCGCGGTCGCGTAGGTCGCGTAGGCGCCCATGGCCATCAGCTCCCCGTGCGCCATGTTGATGACGCCCATGAGACCGAACACGATCGCCAGGCCGAGCGCCATCAGCACCAGCACGGTGAACAGGCTCAGGCCGTTGAAGACCTGCATGGCGATCGTGTCGAAGGTCATCTACGGCGAACCTCCGAGCGCGACATCAGAGGATCTTGGGGAAGGGATTGGGCTCGATGAGCGGTGATTCGTAGAGGATCTTGACCTGGCCGTCCTTGCCGAATTCGCCGATGCGCGCGTGCTTCCACAGGTGGTGGTTGCTCTTGTGGAACTTGATCTTGCCCTCGGGCGCGTCCCAGGCCAGCTCCGACGAGGCGGCCACCACCTTGGGGACGTCGAAGCTGCCGGCCTTCTCGGCGGCCAGCTTCCACAGGTAGACCGAGGTGTACCCGCACTCCAAGGTGTCGCCCGTGACCCGCTTGGCGCCGTACTTGGCCTTGAAGGCCTTGACGAACTTCTCGTTGGCGGGCTCCTTCACGCTCTGGAAGTAGCCCATGCACGACAGGAACCCGGCGGCGTTCTCGGGCCCGATGCCGCTCAGCTCCTCCTCGGAGACGGCGAGCGCCAGCAGCGCCTGGCTCTTGCCGGTGATGCCGGCCGCGGCCAGTTGCTTGTAGAACGCCACGTTGCTGCCGCCCACCACGGTGCTGAGGATCACCTCGGCCTTCGAGGCCTTGATCTTGTTGATGACCGAGGAGAACTCGATGTGCCCGAGCGGGAAGTAGTCCTCGCCGACCACCTTGCCGCCGACCTTGGCTATGGTCGGCTTGGCGATCTTGTTGGTGGTCCGCGGCCAGATGTAGTCGGAGCCGATCAAGAAGAAGGTCTTGCCCCGGTTCTTGGCCAGCCAGTCGACCGCCGCGATCACCGACTGTGTCGCTTCTTGCGCCGTGTACATGATGTTGGGCGATTGCTCCAGCCCCTCGTAGTAAGTCGGGTAGTAGAGCAAGCCCTTGCTCTTCTCCATCACCGGCAGCACCGCCTTGCGCGAGGCCGAGGTGTAGCAGCCGAAGATGCAGGCTACGCCGTCGCGGTCGAGCAGCTTGCGCGCCTTCTCGGCGAAGGTGGGCCAGTCGCTGGCGCCGTCCTCGGTGATGGGTTCGATCTTGCGGCCCATCACGCCGCCCCGGCCGTTGATCTCCTCGATGGCCAGCTTCTCGGCGTCGACGACCGAGGCCTCGGCGATCGCGATCGTCCCGGTCAGCGAATGCAGGATGCCGACCTTGATCGGCTCGGCGGCCGCCGCCTTGCGGGGACGCATGAGCGGCGCCAAGCCCAGGCCCGCCGCCGTCAACGCTGAGCCCTTCAAGATCTGCCGTCGTCGAATTGTCTTGGTCATTGGTTCCCCCCTGAAGCGATCTCGACCGACAGCCTACCCAGGCGAGATGACGCCAATGTTTCCTGCCGGCCCGTCGACCGTTAATTCTTGCGCGCGCCGATTGTTGCCGGCCCCGCGGGCAGCGATAGCGCGCGAGAAGATGCGGGAAAATGCAGCATCAAGGCGGACAAACGTCTGTCAATGCTGCCCGGGTCCGCTGCCCTACGAAACTTCAGAGACGGCAGCGCAGGCGCGCAGGAAACCCCTGACGATCGGGTGCGGGCGCTCGCTGCTGGACGACAGCTGAGGTTGAAACAGGGTCGCCACGAAGAACGGGTGATCGGCGAGCTCGAAGGCGCGCAGCTCGCCGCGGTCACCGCGCGCGGCGACGCGCAGGCCGGCGTCCGCCTCCCAGCGCGGGATGAAGGTGGCGTTCGTCTCGAAGTTGCAGAAGTACTGCTCCGACAGATCGGTGGCCTGGCACAGGTCGGCGAGCCGCGTGCCCGCGACGACGTGCACCCGATCGGCGCCCGACATCGAGGGCTTGCCGGGTTGGCGGCCGGGCAGCGGGCACGCGACCGGGGTGATCACGACGTGGGCCGAACCCGGGTTGCTCTCGGCGGTGTCGGCGTCGGCCAGCCCCAGCAGGTTGCGAGACAGCTCGATGAGGGCGTACTGGAAGCCGGCGCAGGTGCCGAGGTAGGGAACGCGCTGGCGACGCGCGTGCTCGATGGCGTTCAGCATGCCAGCAGCGCTCTCGAACGGGCTGCCGGGCGCGCCCCAGATCCCGTCGCGGTGGGCCAGCGCAGCGCGCGCGGCGGCCGTCGTGGCCAGAGCCGCCGTCGGGATCCAGCGCGGCTCGACGCCCATGCCCAGGCCCGTGGCGGCGTGGAACAATGCCGCCTCGGTGGCCCAGTGCGATGGCTTATTGCGGTCGAAGTCGCCGATCATCGCGATGCGGAGCGGAGCGGTCACGCGTGCTCCCTGTCTGCGAGCCAGTCCACGGATCGAGCCTAGCGCGACGCGCCGGGTCGTGCGCCCCCAAAATCGCTCACCGTCGTCGAAATGTTGAAAATTCCTGCCTGCAACTCCGAGCCTGGCGGTCCTTATGAAGAAACGGATCTGTTTACCGATCTCCGGACAATGGGCCTTTCACCAAGGAGCGAACCCTGATGGCGACCAGTCGGCGCGTGTTTCTCGAGGTACTTGGCGTCGGCGCGGCGGGGGCTACGGTGAATGCAGCTTGCGTGGGATTCGTCGAGGACAGCGGGCTGCCCCGGGCGAACGGCGTCGGTGGCGCGGGGCCGACCCAGACCGGGGGCGTGGGTGGCGCGAACGGCACCGGCGGGGCCGCCATCGACGGGTCAGGCGGTAGCGCGGGCGGCGCCACCGGCGCCGGCGGAAGGGGCGGTGCGCTGGCCGATGGCAGCGCGCCGATGCCGCGCGACGCGGCCGGCGACCTGCCGCGTGACAGCGGACCCGCCCCGCGCGACGCGGGCCCGATCATCTTGCAGCCCGGCGACATTACCGCCGGCAACGTGAGCAGTCTCGCGGTCGGGGGGCTGAACGCGATCCCCAATCGCGCGGTGGCGATCGGCCGCGACGCGATGGGGGTCTACGCGCTGACGCTGGTCTGCACCCACCAGGGCTGCACCGCCGCCCCCGCCGGGGCCACCGGCGCGCGCCAGATCAACTGCCCGTGTCACGGCAGTCAGTTCGATCGCAACGGCGCCGTCATCCGCGGACCAGCCGGCCGGCCGCTGGTGCATTACGCGGTCGCCATCGACGCCAGCGGCAACATCGTGGTTCACACCAGCAGCCAGGTCGCCGCGACAGTTCGCACCATTGTCTGACGCGCGCGCGCGCGCCCCTGACATCAGCCCGGTGGGCATCCTGGTCATCCCGGGACGAAGCGCGCGGCGCCGTGCTCGCGGGCGGCGACCAGGTCCAGCACCAGGTGGCCGGCGAGCGGCGCGCCGTCCGGCTGCGGCCACTTGCCCTTGCGGGTCTTGCCCTTCTCGACCAGGTCGCGCAGCTGGGCGCTGCTCAGCGGCTTGCCGGCGACCTCGAACCAGATCACGAAGGCGCAACCTTCCCGCCAGCGCGCACAGCCCCAGCCCCGCTTGCCGGCCAGCAGCTTGCCCTGGCGACAGCGCGGGCACAGCAGCTCCGGCACCGCCGCCGCCGCCGCCGCCGGAATCTCCGGTGACGTCGCGGCGACCGCGCGCGCCGGCGCGGGCGGTGGCTGCGCGATCCCGCCCCGCGTCGCTCCGCGGATCGCGTCGGTCACGTCGCGCACGTAGCGCACGATGTCGGCCATGAAGGCGGCGCGCGTGTCCTGGCCGCGCGCGATGCGCGCCAGGCGCTCTTCCCAGGCGCCGGTGAGCTCGGGCGACGCCAGCGTCGGCACCGGCAGCCGTTCGATGAGGGCGATCCCGGTGGTGGTGGGCACCAGCAGCTTGCCCTCGCGGGCGATGAACCGGCGCTTGAGCAAGGTCTCGATGGTCGCGGCGCGCGTCGCCGGCGTACCGAGACCGGTGTCCTTCATCGCGGCGCGCAGCGCCTCGTCCTCGATCTCGCGACCGGCCGACTCCATCGCCGCCAGCAGCGTGGCCTCGCTGTGGCGCGGCGGCGGCCGGGTCTGACGGGCCAGGCTTTCGAAGCGCCCGTCAAGGCGCTGACCCTGCGCCAGCACCGGCAACCGCGCCTCCTGGTCCGACTCCTTGTCCTTGTCCTTGTCCCGTTCCTTGCCGCCGGCCGCGTCGTCGAGACCGGCGACCGTGCGCCAGCCTGAGACCAGGCAGACGCGGCCGCGCGCCACGAAACGATCGGGCGGCGGCGGCAGCACCGCCAGCGGCGCCTCATCCGGAGCCGCCGCGTCGAGGGCCGGCGGCGCCGCCCGGTCCGGCGCCGCCGACTTCTCCGCGGCGGCGGCCGCCGCTGCTGCCGCGCCGACGCGGATCACCGCCTCGGTGGACGCGAACTCCGCGTCGGGATGAAACGCGCCCAGGAACCGGCGCGCCACCAGATCGAAGATGCGCGCCTCGTCCTGGCTCAGCGCGCCCGGACCGGGGACGCGACCGGTGGGGATGATCGCGTGGTGATCCTGAACCTTGGACGGATCGAAGATGCGGCGCGCGCGCGCGGGCACCGGCGGCGCGCCGCCCAGCAGCGGTTGCGCGAACGGCGCGTAGGCCGGGATCTTCGCCAGGCCGGCGAACAGCTTGGGCACCTCGCCGGCCAGATCGTCGGGCAGATGGCGCGAATCGGTGCGCGGGTAGGTCAGGACCTTGTGCCGTTCGTACAGCGCCTGCGCGGCTTCCAGCGTACGCGAGGCGGGCAGGCCGAAGCGCCGGTTGGCCGTGCGTTGCAGCGACGTCAGGTCGAACAGCTGCGGCGGCGGCTCGCGGGTGCGCTTCTGCACCAGCCGCTCGACGATCGGCCCCGCCGGATCAGTCGCCGACGCATGATCGCCGGCGCGCGCCAGCACCGTGTCCGCCAGCTCCCGGCGGCCGAGGCGGGTGAACGCCCGCTTGTCGGGGTCGGGCCGCGCGGTCCACAGCGCGGTGAAGGACTCGGACGCCGGCGCGGCGGTCACAAAGCTGCCGCGCACTTCCCAGTAATCGGTGGGACGGAAACCGCGAATCGCCTGCTCACGCCGGACGATGATGGCCAGCGTGGGGGTCTGGACCCGGCCGATGGAGTACACGGGCGGCCGCGCGTCCCGCTGCGCGCCTGCGTCCCCCTGCCGGAAGCGAATGGTGACCGCGCGGGTGGCGTTCATGCCCACCAGCCAGTCGGCCTCCGAACGGCAGCGCGCCGCATCGGCCAGGCCGTCATACTGCGCGCCCGGCCGCAACGCAGCGAAGCCCTGCCGGATGGCCTCGTCGGTCAGCGACGAGATCCACAGGCGCCGCACCGACAGCCGGCTGCCCGCCAGCTCGTAGACATAGCGGAAGATCAGCTCGCCCTCGCGCCCGGCGTCGCAACCGTTCACCACCTCCTGAAAGCGCCGGTCACGCAGCAGCTCGCGCACCGCGCGCAGCTGGTCGCGCGTCGCGGTCACCGCGCGCAGCCGGAACGCCGGCGGCACCATCGGCAGCGTGTCGAGCCGCCAGGCCTTCCAGCGCGCGTCGTAGGCGGCCGGCTCCTCCAGCTCGACCAGATGGCCGATGCACCAGGTGATCACCCTGCCCTCGCCCTGCCAGCTGTTCCGGCCCTTGGCGCGCACCCCCAGCACGCGTGCCAGGTCGCGCGCGACCGAGGGCTTCTCGGCGATCACCAGCTGCATCGAATCGACACTCTACCGGGCTTATCGGCCCGGCGCCGATGCGGTTGTGGACTACGGCTGGCCCGGGGGCGAATCGTTGCTGCCCTGGATGCCGTGCGGAGGCGACGCGACGTAAAGTCCGATACCGTCCTGGATCACGAAGGTCACCGTGGCATAGGAGAACGGCGCCTTGCTGGCGGTGAACGAGTAGCTGCCGTTGGCCAGGTTGCCGAACAGCACGCCGCCGTCGACCGAAGTGCTGGTCAGCGTCGGGTCGGGGGCGACGGCCTCGTTGAAATAGACCGGGCCGAGCGAGATCGGGAACTGGATGGCCGGCGTGATGGCGACCTGCGCACCGGGATCGCCGTGGGGAAGATCGGGATTGAACATCGAGGCCCAGGACTTCCCGACGGTGGTCACCAGCACGTTGCGCAGCAGATACGGCGCGCCGATGAGGCCGCCGATCTGCTGCTCGATCTGACCCTTGGCGACCGTGAAGTAAGCCTCGGTCGGGAACTGGACCGACAGATCGGTGATGCCCGCGTCGCCGACCTGGAAGACCTGCGACTTGGTGGTCGTGTAACCCGCGTGCTCGTAGACGAACGAGATCGGCAGCGGCCGGCCCTTGACCTTCACCACCTGCGCGCTCCACTGGCCGCTCGCGCCGGAGCGGATGTTCAGCCGGCGCGTGATCGGCAGCTCGGCGATCCAGACCAGCGTGTCGGGCACCGTGGACTGGAACGGAAACGAAACCGGGGGAGATTGCGACAGGTCCAGTCCGAAATTGAACACCGTGCCGCCGAGACGGACCACTTCCAGCTTGCAGTGACAGGCGGCCTGCGCCTGCGACACGGTCAGGCTGCCTTCGTAGACCTGCTGGATCGCTTCGTCGGCGGCCGGCGTGGCTGGTTCGGATTCGCCGCAAGCGGCGGCCAGAACCGATAGCACGGCGGCGAGCCCGAACATCGATGAAAATCGCGTGAGGGTGAACGTGGGCGTGGGCCTGGGCATGGGCGTGAACATGGGATCTCCTTTGGCCTGGTGGACGATCGGCTGCTCTGGAACTACGACGGGACGGTGAAGATCTTCCAGCCGTCCTCCGATCACCCATACGCAGGATTCGCGCCAGCGGTCGGCCGCGCGAGCAGCCCACGACAGCGAGCGTTGCCGCTGGCGCCGCGCGCATGATCTTCTTCACGGACCACGCGGCCCTGTGTCGGCGCGGCCCACCCGTGTGCGGACGGCGACGGTCGCGCTCGCCTTCCGTTGAACCTACGTGGTAAGGGGGGGCGATGGTCCCCGCCACCAACGTCAAGAAACGTGCCCTGATGCCTTCGAGCCAGCTGCGGCGAACGCTACGTGGCGCCGGTCACCGCCTGTCAGCGGTCGTGCAGATCGGAAAGGGCGGAATCAGGCCCGCGCTGATCAAGCAGGTCGAGACGGCGCTGGCCGACCACGAGCTGATCAAGATCAAGGTGGCCGCCGACAGCCCCAGCGATCGCTTCGCGGTCGCCGAGCGGCTGGCCGAGCAGCCGGGCGTCAACGTCGTGCAGATCGTGGGCGGCGCGATCCTGATCTACAAACGCCATCCACGCACGCCCCGTTACGAAGGCCCGCGAGCACGCGCGGCCGCGGACCCCGCGGCGTTGGCCACCTCAGCGGCCCGGCCTGCGGCGGGCCCGCGCAAGCGCGGCGGCCGCATCGCGAGTCAGCGACGACCGCGACGTTGATGCTTGCTCGGGGTGGCGGCGAGACGCTGGCGCGGCTGACCGCGCGCGGACGACAATACCGGGCCCTTGAGCGGTGACGCGTCCTGCGCCGCGACCGGCGCCGGCGCCGGTGCCGGCGCCGGGGCCTGGGGCGCAGGCGCGGCCCACGCCGCGCCCGGTGCGTTTGGATCGATGGGACGCGGCTTGCGGGCCGGCGGCTGCGTGCCGGCGGTCGCGCTGGTCGCGGCCAGCACCGAACGATCGCCGACGGTCACGGATTGATGGGTCGTCCACAGCACCGCCGCCCACGCGGCGAAGGCCAGCGCGCCCACGGTCAGAACCCGGCGCAATCGCCGCTCGCGGATCGCGGCCCGCCGCGACCGCATTCCGGGTGGTGGCTTCGGCATCGAGGCATCGAAGCCCAGATCCAGGCCGCCCAGATCCACCGGTTCGGGAACGCGCGACTCCGTCAGGCTGTCGCCGCGGCTCATCCAGTCCAGGATCTCTTCCGAGAAGGGAGCATCCTCGGCGGCGGCGTGCGCGGGCGTTGCCAGCGGCGCGGCGCGCGCAGGCGCTCCCGCCGGAGCCGCCGCAACGGCAACAGTGGGACCCGCAGTGGTGCCCGCAGCGGAATCGCGGGTTGAAACAGGGGGAAAAAAGAATAAGCGAAGAGTCGTCGTGGAGACGATCGGTGCCTCTTCGACCGGCGACCGACTGTTCATACTCGTGGGTGACTGACCGCGGGCGCCTTCATCAAAAAAACTCCGGGCCGATCGGCGCCCGCTCCAGCACATAACCTGATGATCCGCGGAGTTGGCCGACAGAGTACAGCGCTAAGCAGCATCTACATTTATACCAAATCGGGCTCGTCGCGGTTTTTCCCCAGGCTTTGTCGGACCGCCACCCCCTTGACGCACCGGAACCCGGACGTCCGGACCTGGGCCCTGCCTCACATCGCCAGCCACCGGGGTGCCGCGCGGATCGGCATCGGCGAGGGGTGGGCAGCCCGGCGAAAGCGACGGTCGGCGGTCTCACCCAGAATCTCCGCAGCGGCGACCGGACTCCTTCTTGAGCGCGCGCGTCAGTCCCGTGCCCGGTGACGGATTCACGACGCACGTCCGAGGGTTCAAGCCAACAGTTTCAGGGCGGAAGTCGTAGATGCTCATCGGGAGCGGTACCGCCTTCGAGCAGGAATCAGGCAGGGCACGCTTGAAAAGTGAGCTTCGTGTGATGAAGACGTTCTGAATGAGGCTCTTACCCCCCACCACCTCACAAAGGGCGACATTCACCATGACCAGCAAAATCGTTGAAGCGCTTTCCAGGACCGAGCGGGATCGCCGCGGTCTCGCAAACCAGATCTGGGCGGTTGGTATCGCGTCCGCCCTGATGATCCTCATCAATGGATGCGGTGGCGGCGGCAAGGCCACCGGCGGGACGGGCGGTACCACCAACGCCACCTCGACGGGCGGAAGCTCCGGCACCGCCGATTGCGGCCGGCCCGGGCAGCCCTGTTGCGGCGGCAACGTCTGCAACGGCGGCGGCTGCTGTATTCCGCAGCCCAACGACGCGGGCGGCGGCGCTGTCCGGATCTGCACCGGCTCCGGGCAGGCCTGCACGGGGACCGGCGTCAGCGGGACCTGTAGCAACGGCACCTGTAGCAACCCCGCGGGCACCCCCTGCGGCGCGATCGGTGGGGCATGTTGCGGCACCGCCGGCGGTGGTGGTGGCGGCCAGTTTTGCACCGCCAGCGGCGCGCGCTGCGCCAACAACGTCTGCACCGCGTGTGGCAGCGCCGGCGTGGCCTGCTGCACCGGTAACACCTGCAGCGGCGGCCTCGGCTGCAACAACCCGCCGGGCAATGCTCCCAGCACCTGCGAGATGTGTGGCGCGCCGGGGCAGGCCTGCTGCGCCGGCAATGTCTGCCAGGGCACCGGCTTCATCTGCACCGGTCAGGGCGCCGACGCCTCCGGCACCTGCTCGGCCTGCGGCGGCGCCAATCAACCCTGCTGCAACGGCGCGACCGACTGCAACACCGGTCTGAGCTGCCTGGTAACCCCCACCGGCGCCACCTGCAGCGCGACCCCTTGCGGGGGCGCGGGCCAGGTCTGCTGCGGCAACGGCAACAACGGTGACTGCACCGCTGGCCTCGTCTGCACGGGACGCAACGACAACAACGGCGTGCCCGGCATGTGTAACCCCTGCGGCGGCACCGGGCAGGCTTGTTGTGCCGGCAATATGGCCTGCACTGCGGCGACGGAGGGCTGTGTGGTGGCCCCTGCCCCGACCGGGAACACCTGCGGCACCTGCGGCGCCGCCGGCCAGCCCTGCTGCGGTGCCGGCGGCAACGGCACCTGCACGGGAGCCGGGCTGGCCTGCGCGGGTCGCAACACCGGCGGTGGAGCGGGAATCCCAGGCATGTGTACTCCCTGCGGCGGCACCGGGCAGGCTTGTTGTCCGGGCGCCATGGCCTGCACGGCTGCGACCCAGGGCTGCGTGGTGGCCCCTGCGCCGACCGGGAACACCTGCGGCACCTGTGGCGCCGCCGGCCAGTCCTGCTGCGGCGCCGGCAACGCCGGCACCTGCACCGGCGCCGGGTTGGCCTGCGCGGGTCGCAACACCGGCGGTGGAGCGGGAATCCCCGGCACCTGCGGCGCCTGCGGGGGCGCCGGGCAGCCCTGCTGCCCGATGGTCGGCGGGGCCGACGGTGGGGTGACGGCCTGCACCGGCGCGCTGGCCTGCGTGCTCGGGACTCCGGGCAACAGCTGCGGCACCTGCGGTGCCGCGGGTCAGCCCTGCTGCGGAACCGGGAACGGCGGCGTGTGCAACGCCGGCCTCGCCTGCGCCGGGCGCATGCGCGTGGGCGGCGGTGCCAGCGGGATGCCTGGCACCTGCGGCGTCGCGGGGGTCCCCGACGGCGGGGCTCCCGACGTGCCCGCGGGTCAATAGCCGACGTCACGAACACGGGCCGGCGCGTCCGGCCCGTGGCAGGATCCGGCGATGGGCGCCGGCCGCAGCGGTAGCGCCGATCTTCCACGGCGTCTTCGACGCCACGGGGGCCAGGTGCCCCCGTGGCTATCGCTTCCCTTCGCATGAGCGGATACGCCGACGCCGCGATCCCGCCGCCGCCAGAGGGTCCCGCCGATCTGGTGGAATGGGCGGAGGCCTTCGAGGTCGACACGCGCCTGGATGACGTGATCATCGGCGGCCTGACCTGGGTGCCCGACGGGACGTTCTTACCCGGCCGCGACGAGCAGTCACTGACTTACCGCCAGATCCTGCTGGAACGCGCGCCGATCGATCCGCGGCGGCGGCGCCACGACGATCCGACCGATACCGCGCGCCGCTACCTGCACCGCATCGCCGTGCTGGCGGCGCGACGGCGCGCGGCCCGGGCCTGGATCGAGGAGCACGGCCGCGATCCGCGCGACGAGGCGCTGCTCGCCTTCCTCGACCGCCTGAGCGCGACGCTGCGCGAGCTGCTGGCGACGCGCACCATGCGCGCGCGGCCGGCCGGCACCTACGAACCGCTGCGCGTCGAGGTGACGCGCGCGCCGGTGCCCGCCCTCACCTACCTCGAGCGTACGCTCACCGAGGCCGCTTCCGGGGACACGGCGGCCCACCCGGCCGTCGCGGTCATGCTGCTGGGCTGGAACGAAGGTCCCCTGCGCTTCGGGTACCTGCACCGCCGGCAGCTCGGCGGCGCGGAGATCCCCGTCGATCGCCGGCACAGCGCGCTGGAGGCCATGATCGACTTCCTGCGCGACCCGCGCGCGGCGGCGGACCCGGACACGCCGCACGAAGAGCTGGCGGAGCTATTGCGCTTGCAGACCTGGCGCTTTGCGCTGGGCACGCTGGACGAGAACCTGTCCCGGCTGGAGACGGCGGCCCATCCCGGGCACGCGCGGGCGCGCACCGAGCGCGAGGAGCGGGTGGGTTATCGGGTGCGGCTGATTCACGGCGGCGAGGCCCTGGACGTCGAGCCCATGGCACAGAAGCGCGCGCCGGGCGGGACGTTCTCGCGCGGTGCCCGCCTGCACTGGTACAACCTGCCCGACCGCCGTGACCTGACCGACGCCGATCGACGCGCCTACCAGGCCTACGAGGATCGCTTCGCTCGCGCCTCACGCGGCTCCGGTCTGGCTGCCCCGCTGACCCCGGCGCAGGTGTTCGGCATCCTGCGCGCGCTGGCCGATCACCCGGCGGTCTTCCTCGACGGCGAGCGCGAGGGCGCGCGGCTGGACATCCGGCAGGGCGGCGTGCGGCTGCGCTTCGCGACCGTGGCCGCCGACGGCAGCCTGGCGCCGCACTTCGAGCTCGGCGGGGTCACCCTGCTGCCCGTCGAGCTGGCACAGTCGCTGCGCGACGATCAGCATGTCGTGCACCTGAATCGGCCCGAGGGCGCACCCGCGCAGGTGTGGCTGGCGCAGGTCGGCCCGCAGGCCGCCGCGCTGATCCAGGCGCTGGCGCTGGCGCCGGCGCGCTTTCCGCCCGAGTCTCACGACGCGCTGGCGGCGCGGCTGGAATCGCTGCAAGAGGAGGTCGACATCGATTTCCCGTCGCCTTGGACGCGCACCATCGTGCCGGCGGATGGGCGCCAGGTGGTGCGGCTCGAGCTGCTGGGCTCGGGCGCGCTGGAGGTGCGGCTGGGCGTGCGGCCGGTCGCGCGCGGCGCGGTGTTCGCGCCGGGCGAGGGTCCGGCGCTGGTGCTGGAGGGCCAGGGGCGCGACCGCCACGGCGCGCGCCGCGATCGCCAGCAGGAGCGGCTGACCGGGCGCGCGCTGGCCGAACGCCTGGGGCTGGAAAGCGGCCACGAGATCCAACCCTGGGCCTGGCGGGTCGGGGCGGGCGATCCGGCGCTGCACCTGGTGGCCACGCTCAAAGAGCTGGGCGACGACCGGGTGGTGGTCGAGTGGGCGGACGACAACCGGTTGCTGTCACTGGGCAGCGTCGGCCGGCGCGACATGCGCATGAAGGTCGCCGACCGCCACGACTGGTTCACCGTCGAGGGCGGCGCCGAGGTCGGGCGCGGAAAAGGTAAGAGTAAGAGCAAGGGCAAGGGCAAGGACGCTAAGAACCAGGCGGCGGCGCCCGGCGAGGACCTGTCCGCGATCGAGATCGTGCCGCTGTCGGTCCTGTTCGCCGCCATCCGCGAGGGACAGCGCTACGTCAGGGTCGGCGCGCACGGATTCGTCCGCATCGAGGACAGCCTGCGCGAGGCGCTGGCGCGCGCCGAGTCGGCGGCGTTCGAGACCCGCGGCACGATCCAGTTCGCCTCGGTGGCCGCCGATCCGCTGCTCGGGGTGTGCGAGGCCGAGGCCCAGGTCGACGCCAGCGAGAGCTTCGCGGCGCTGCGCCGCCGCATGCGCGAGGCCAGGGCCGAGGGCGACCGCGATCCGGCGCTGCGCATCGACCCCGCGCTGGCGGGCGCCCTGCGCCCCTACCAGAAGGCGGGCGTGGCCTGGCTGGGGCGGCTCGCGCACTGGCAGGCCGGCGCGGTGCTGGCGGACGAGATGGGGCTTGGCAAGACGGTGCAGACGCTGGCCATCCTGGCCCACCGCGCGGCCGAGGGACCGGCGCTGGTCGTGGCGCCGACGTCGGTTGTGCCGAACTGGATGACCGAGGCAGCGCGCTTTGCGCCCGCGCTGCGGCTGCGCGACTACCGCGGGGCGCAGCGCGAGGCTGGGCTGCGTGGCCTCGGCCCCGGCGACGTGGTGCTGACCAGCTACGCGATCGCCGCGCTCGACGCCGAGGAGCTCGCGGCGGTTCCGTTCGCGTCGCTGGTGCTCGACGAGGCGCACGCCGTCAAGAACGCCGCCACCGAGCGCGCCAAGGCGCTGCGCTCGATCCGCGCCGACTGGCGCCTGGGCCTGACCGGCACGCCGATCGAGAACCACCTCGGCGAGCTGTGGAGCCTGATGCGGGTGATCTCGCCAGGGCTGCTGGGCAGCTGGGAGCAGTTCCGCGCCCGCTACGCGATCCCGATCGAGAAGTTCGGCGACGACGGCCGGCGCCGGGGACTGGCGGCGCTGCTGCGTCCCTTCCTGCTGCGGCGGACCAAGGCCGAGGTCGCGCGCGAGCTGCCGCCGCGCACCGAGATCGTGCGCGTGGTGCGCCTGTCACCCGAGGAGCAAGCGCTGTACGAGCAGCTGCGCGCCGCGACCCTGGCCGAGATCACCGAGAAGAAGAAGAACCCCGACAAAGATGGACGCGACCTGCGCTTCGTCTTGCTGGCGGCGCTGACCCGCCTGCGCCAGCTGTGCTGCCACCCGCGCCTGGTCTATCCCGAGACCCACGCCGGCTCGGCCAAGGCGGCGCACCTGCTGGACATGCTGGCGGACCTGCGCGAGGGCCAGCACCCGGCGCTGGTGTTCAGCCAGTTCCGCAGCTTCCTGGAGTTGCTGGAGCCGCGGCTGCGCCAGCAGGGCTTTCGTGTGCTGGTGCTGGACGGCACCACGCCCAGCGAGACCCGCCAGCGCCGCATCGCCGCCTTCCAGGCCGGCGATGCCGACGTGTTCCTGATCTCGCTCAAGGCCGGCGGTGTCGGGGTGAACCTGACCACCGCCGACACCGTGATTCACCTCGATCCCTGGTGGAACCCGGCGGTCGAAGATCAAGCCACTTCACGCGCGCACCGCATCGGCCAGCGCCGCCCCATCACCGCGGTTCGCCTGGTGGCCAGCGGCACCATCGAGGAAGCGATGCTGAGCCTGCACGCGTCCAAGCGCGCGCTGGCCGAAGGAATCCTGTCCGGCGGCGACACCGCCGCCGCGCTGGACACCGACCAGCTGATCGAGTTGATCCAGCACGGCGGTTAGGGTCGCGCGTTGCGAATCCAGATCTGGTAGTCGCCGGCCTGGTATCGCTGGCGAAAACCGGCCTGCCCCAGCGCGGGCTCGTTGCCCGCCCAATCGGGGCAGCCGACGCGCAGCAGGATCGCGTTCGCGGTCGCCAGCGCCGATCGGCTGGAGCTGCGCACCGCCGCGGGCGCGATCGGGGCGATCGCGGTGCGGGCCTCGAGCCCGGCCGCGGTGTAAAGGGCGCTGGCGGGATCGTTCTGGCAGCTGAGCCAGGCGATGACGGTGCGGTCCGCGGCGATCGGCGCCGTCCCGCGCGGGGGCAGCT
>DASRQZ010000072.1:0-80577 GCA_035696125.1 Polyangia bacterium | reverse complement strand
GATGCCGCCCGGACCGCACGCTATCGCGCCGCCCGCGCAGGTCGGAGGGGGCGGCGTCGAGCCGGCGTCGGTCCCGACCGGCGCGCAGTCGGCGGGCAGCGTCGGCTTGCCGATGCAGATCTCGCAGTGCTCGCAGGTGTTGGCGCACTGGGTGACCTGGGTGCAGGGCGGACAGGCGACCGGATCGTTGAACTTGTCCGCCGTGCAGGTGGCCGCCAGCCGGATCGCGTGGGGCGCGCCCGGGATCCAGCAGCAGCCGAAGCAATCGCAGCCGTTGGGTACCAGCTTGCGGCAGGCGGCAATGCAGGCCGGCGACTGCGACGCCGAGACCGAGCACTCGCTGGTGTGCTGCGAGGCGTACGCGGAGTCGTAGGGGCAGCTGGCGCCCTGCGAGAGCGGATCGCACTTGAGCTGCCACTGGCAGTGGTCGTCGCCCATCCCGGAGTTGCCGTCGAAGAAGCAGTCTTGCTTACAGGCGTCGATGTTGTCGCCGGGGATGCCCGTGGCGTACGAGCTCTCGTCGTTGTCGTTGGGGCCCACACACTCGGGATCGGCGTAGTCGACGCGGCCATCGTTATCGTTGTCGATGCCGTCGCTGCACTGGGTCTGGCCGATCGGGAGCTTGCCGCCCGCGTCGACGCCCAGCACGTTGCCGCCGGCGCCGGATCCACCGCTACCGCTGCCGGCGCCGCCGGTGCCGGTGCCGGTGCCGCCGGTGCCGGCAGTCTGGCCTGCCGCGCCGCCGCCATCCAGGGCTCCGTTGTCGCCGCCGGCGCCTCCGCCTTTCCCGGCGGTGGTGCTGAAGCTACACCCGGTTCCGGCAACCTCGAGCGCAGGAATGATGAGGATCGCGGCCAGCCAGTACGGATTCGGGATCGAGACCTTCATGAAGCTTCCTCCGTGGGGGCAGGCCGATGCGGCTACCCGCCGTCACCGGACAACGAGCCGGAGTGCACTTCGATACGGGGAAGATACGGGGAAAACCGGAAAAGATTCCCCGGTGACGCGGACAGAGGAATAAGCTGAAAAGGTGCATCCTCCCGGACGCCGCGGTCGTACCTCCACCGTGACGGGTGCGATGACGCTGGACGCCGGCAGCCCAGTGGGTGGCACGGACGCCGCCGGGGCGAGCGGCCGAGACGCCAAGACGGCGGCCCGGGATGATGAAGAGAGCAGGCTCATCGCGCGCTGCGTGGCCGGCGACGCCGAGAGCTTTCGCCCGCTGGTGCAGCGCTACCAGCGTCTGGTCTTCTCGGTGGCGCTGCGCATGCTGGGTGGCCGCGCCGAGGCCGAGGACGTCGCCCAGCAGGCCTTCGTCGATGCCTACGACGCGCTCGATCGCTTTCGGGGCGAGGGACGCAGCCACGCGTTCTCGA
The DNA here is from genome assembly GCA_035696125.1 of Polyangia bacterium. GTDB lineage: Bacteria > Myxococcota_A > Polyangia > Fen-1088 > Fen-1088 > DASRQZ01. The sequence goes on along the minus strand of DASRQZ010000072.1, from coordinate 79,201 downwards.
CCTGGCTGGTGCGCATCGCGATCAACCGCGCCAAGGACGTGCTCAAGTCCAAGCGCTGGACCGAAGAGCCACTCGACCGCGACGTGGGCGGTGCCGAGGCGTCGTTCGCCCACTCGCCGTCCGATCCCGAAGTCGAGACGCTGCGGGGTGAAGATCAGCGGCGCCTCGAGGCGGCGCTGGCGCGCGTCCCCATCAAGTATCGCGAGGTGCTGATCCTCAAGGACGTCGAGGAGATGCCCTACGAAGAGATCCGCGTGGTCTTGAACCTGCCGATCACCACGCTCAAGATCCGCGTCGTGCGCGGGCGCGCGATGATGCAGAAGCTGTTGACGGATGGAGGCGGTCGATGAAGTGCGATCATGAAGTAGACGACGACGAGGGTGCATCGCGGCCGGTGGCCGGCCTGGCCCGGCTGCGCGACGTCGATCCGCCGCCGTCGCTGGTGGCCGGGGTGATGCGACGCCTGGCCGAGCCGCGCCCACCCAGTCTGTGGCGCTGGCTGCGGCGCCCCTGGGTGATCCAGCTGCGCCTGTCGCCGCTGTCGGCGAGCGGCCTGGCGCTGGGGATGGCGCTAGCGGTCGGGCTGGCCGTACGCTTGCCCCGCGCGCCGAAAGCACCAATCCCGTCGGCGTCGGCGTCGGCGTCGGCGTCGGCGTCGGCGTCGGTATCCGACTCCACGCCGCCGCGAGCCGCCGCGCCCGTCCGCGTGCGCTTTCACCTGCAGGCCAAGGGCGCCCGCCGCGTCTCGCTGGTCGGCACCTTCAATCAATGGGGCGCCGACGGGATCGTGCTCGACCCGGTCAGCGACGGAACGACCTTCGCCGGTACGATCGAGCTGCCGCCCGGGACCTACGAGTACATGTTCGTGGTCGACGGACGCTGGGTAACCGACCCCGCGGCCGAAGAGCGGCGTGACGACGGGTTCGGCCGACAGAACGCCCTGCTGCGCTTGTGAAAAATCGGCTACGCTCGCGGGCGCGGTGGCTCGCGCCGGCCTCGATCTCACGGTCCTAGTTTCGCTTTCGATCGTCGGCGCCTCCGGGCCCGCCGCGGCGGCGGCGCGTTGGTCGGCGTCCGGTGCGCTGGGCGCGGGCGGCGGGTACGACAGCAACCTCTTCCTGCAGGTCGCCGCCAGCCCCGACAGTCCCAACTTTCACGCCTATTCGGGGGGCTTCCTGCGTCTGGACCCTGCCATCGAAGCTGCAGTCGCGGGCGACGGCTTTCGGGTCGCGCTGCGCTACGACGCCGATCTCACCCAGACCTCTGGCTCGGGCCGGCTCACCGTCCAGGGCGGCGATCTCTCGCTGTGGCTGCCCGAGCTGGGGCCGGTGGGTGTGCGGCTGGCGGCGTCCGTCGGGCGCTTCGACGCGAGCGCCTTCGCGTCGGATCGCTACTGGCTGTGGGGCGCACGGGGCGCGGCCGAGGTGCGCCTGTCCGACAACCTGCGCGCGTCGCTGCAGTACGAGCTGGACCGACGCGCCTTCGGCGACCCAGCGGCCATTGCGCTGCGCGCGGATCTGGGTCAGTCGGTGCGGCTGCGCGTCGACGGACGGCCGGCGGCGGCGCTGGGGTTGGGCGCCGACGCGGAGTATCTGGTCCTGCGTTCCGACCTGGTCGATCCGATGCTGGGCCAGGGTCACCTGCGTCGGCTGCGCGCCGGAGTGGGCGGCACCTTCACGTCGCGCGCCAGCATCACCGTCGCTGCGTCCTTGTGGGGTGGCACGCAGAGCGCCGAGGGAGTCGAGACCGATCGGCAGGCGGGCGGCGGGATCTCGGCCTCGCTGCGCGCCAGCGCGTCCTTCGATCTGGTCGCGCGCTACGAGCTGCTCGTTGATCGCGCCCGTGGCGCCGGCAACGACTACGCGCGCCACTTGTTGATGGTAGCGCTGGTGGGCCACCACTCCGTGCCGGCGCCGCGCGAGCTCGCGGCCCAGGCGGTCACCCAGGCGCCGGCGGTGGGGGCCGACGGCGGTCAGGGGCCGCAGATTCTGGGCGGGCGCGTGCGCTTCCGGCTGCGCGCGCCCGGCGCCCGGCAGGTCATGGTCATCGGATCCTGGAACGACTGGAGCGCTGACGATCCGCGGCAGCGCCTGAGCCAGATCGGCCGGTCGCAGTTGTGGGAGGGCTCGCTGGCACCGGGACCGGGAGAGCATCGGTATCATTTCCTGGTCGACGGTCGCGCGGTGCGCCCGGTGGACGCTCCGCGCTATCGTCCCGACGGTTTCGGCGGCGAGGACGGCGTGCTGGAGATCCCCGACCTCACCACGGCCGGCGCCGCGCCATGACAATGTATCGCGCGCTGGGTTGCCTCGTAACTCGAGAAGGGAGCATGTTTGTTCGAACGATGAAAGCCGGACGCCACACCCGGGCACGCATTGTCGCCGGTGCGAGCTGGCTCTTGCTCGCGGGACTGCGCCTCGCACCGGCGCAGGCGGCCGGCGCGCCGGCGCTGCCGGACGATCCGCGACTGGCCTCGGTGCGCGCGCCCCTGGAGCAGATCCTGGCGCACGCGGCCAAGGACGGCTTGCCCGCCGAGCTGATCGCCAGCAAGGTGCGCGAGGGTCTGGCCAAGGGCGTGGCTCCCGAGGCGATACGGAGCGCGGCGGAGCGACTGGCCGGCAGCCTGGATGGCGCCGCGCGCTTTCTGCGCAGCCAGCGCGGCTCCCAGGGCGCGTCGCCGGGTGCGGCCGCTCCATCGCCCCTGTTGATCCGCGCCGTCGCCGAGGCCAACCTGGCGGGCGTCGAGGCCGAGGGTTTACTGCCGCTGGTGGCGTCCAGGGACAGCGACGCCGTGGTGGCGCGCGCGATCGAGGTGGTGACCGACTTGACCATGCGCGGCTATCCCAGCCGCCGGTCCGGGGTCGTGGTCAGGGATATCGCCGATCGCGACGCGCGATCGCTGGGCCGCGTGGTCGCCGGAGTCGAGTCGATCCGCGCCGAGCAGACCGTGAGCCGCGCGGACGCGCTGGAGGCGCTGGGTCGAAACTTCAGGACCGGCGCGCCTTCGCTGGACACCGCGCTGGCGCGCGCCCTCGAAGGTGGCGACCGCGCCGGCAACGCCAGCGGCATCTCGCCCGGCAAGAGCGGCGAGGCCCCCGGCCACACCGGCAACACCGGCGCGGCCAAGATCAAGAAGCCGCGGCACTAGCGCCGTGGGGGGCTGAGGACAGCACCCCCACGAGCCTGACGAATCCCCACGAATGCGATTCATCCGACGCCGACGCCGACGGGAAAGACGGCGCCGGACCGACTCGCGAACGAGATTCGTGGGCCTGCGCCCCCGGACACCTGTCCGCGGACACCTGGGCTGTCCGCGGGTCTGCAGCGCGCGGTGCGCCGCGGAAACCGTGGATCGGCGCGGCCTTGTCGCCTGGCACGGCGGCTGCTGTGGGAGTCTGGGTGGAGAACAACGATGGACCTTCAACACAGACTGACCGGATTCGCGGTGCTGAGCGCCACCTGGATCGCCTGGGTGCTCGTCGGGCTGTCGATGGGGGGCGTCGCGGTTGCTCTCCAGCGCGTCATCTACTTGATCAGCACCAGCCGGAACATGGGCAAGCTCAAAGCCCAGATCCGGGGGCTGCTGCGCCCGGGTGACCTGTACCTGCCGGTTCGATGTCCAGTAGATTGCCGTCCATGAGTGAGGACGCGCGTGCCACCGTGCGCCACCGATGCTGTACATCCGCTGCGTACTCAAGGTCTATCGCAGGGGGCGGGTCGAGAGCGAGGCGCTGTCGGGCGCGACGGCCACGGTCGGAGGTCAGCCGTGCGCTGTAAATTGAAAGGGTTGTCATGCTGAAGGTGTTGATCATCGACGATCAGCCGGCGGTCCGCACCGCGCTGGAGACCCTGTTCGAGGTGCACGATCTGCCAGCGCTGTCGGTATCGAGGCCCGACGAGGCGCTGCATCTGCTGGCCACCGACGACATCGGCGCCGTTGTACAGGACATGAACTTCACCCAGGAGAACACCGACGGCGCAGAGGGCACCGCGCTGTTCCGGCGCATTCGCGCGCTCGACCCGGACATGCCGGTGCTGCTGATGACCGCCTGGACCACGCTCGAGGCGGCGGTGACCTTGATCAAGGAAGGCGCGACCGACTACATCGCCAAGCCCTGGGACGACGACAAGCTGGTGCGCACGGTCAAGAACCTGGTCAACTTGCGCGCCCTGCGCCAGGAGAACACCCGCCTGCGCGCGCAGGGCAACCGGGCGCGGCGCGCGCTGGCCGAGAAGCACGACCTGTGCGGCGTCATCTACGCCAGCCCGCAGATGCACGAGGTGGTGCGCCTGGCGGTCAGCATCGCGCCCTCCGAGGTGCCGGTGCTGATCACCGGTCCCAACGGATCCGGCAAGGAGAAGCTGGCCGAGATCATCCAGGCAAACTCGCGCCGCCGCGACAAGCCCTTCGTGCGCGTCAACGTCGGCGCGCTGCCGGAGAACCTGTTCGAGGCCGAGCTGTTCGGCGCCGAGCCCGGCGCTTACACCGGCGCCAGCAAGCTACGGGTGGGGCGCTTCGAGTCCGCCGACGGCGGCACCCTGTTCCTCGACGAGCTCGGCACCTTGCCGCTGGTGGCGCAGGCCAAGCTGCTGCGCGTGCTGCAGACTGGCGAGTACGAACGGCTGGGGTCGTCGACGACGCGCAAGGCGAACGTGCGGCTGGTCAGCGCCACCAACCTCGACCTGCCGCGCGCGATCGCGGCCGGCCAGTTCCGCGAGGATCTGTTTTTCCGCCTCAACGTCATCGAGCTCTTCGTGCCGCCGCTGGCCGACCGGCCCGACGACGTCATGCCGCTGGCCGAGCACTTCCTGGATCGGTACGCCGAGAAGGAAGGCAAGGCTGGCATGCGTTTCGGCGAGGAGGCCAGGGCGGCGCTGGCCAACCACGAGTGGCCCGGCAACGTGCGCGAGCTGCAGAACCGGATCCAGCGCGCGGTGCTGGTGGAGGCCAGCGGCGTCATCTCCGCCGGCGATCTCGGCATCGCCGGGGCCGGCGCGCCCGCAGGCACCGTCCCCGCTGCCCGCTCCGAGGGGCCGCGCCGGACGACGCCGTCGACCCCTCTGGCGCCGCTGGGTGCCGCCGGCGCGCCGGCGCGCCCGCCGGCCGGGGAGGGCGACCCGGAGCGCGCGGCCATCGAGGAGTCGCTGGTGCGCGCGGGCGGCGTGGTGGCCAAGGCGGCCGCCGAGATGGGCCTGTCGCGCCAGGCGCTGTACCGGCGCATGGAGCGACTCGGCATCACCATGGAGCGTCGGCCCAGATGAGCCGGCCGGTGGGCCGCGCGGGCAGCTGGGCGACCACGCTCGGCGTATCGCTGGTGGTCGTGCTGGTGACGCTGGGCGCGGCAGAGGCGTGCCGGCGCGCGTTCGATCCGGGCGCGCGCATCACCGCCTGGATCGCCGGCGCGCTGGTGGCGACTCTGCTGGTATTGGCGATCAACCGCGCGACGGCGTCGCGTTTCGTCCGGGACGGGGTCTTCGCGGTCAGCGACGGCCTGCTCCGCCTGTCCGAGGGCGACTACGGCGTGCGCCTGGCCGTGATGCGCGACGACGAGGTCGGGCGCTTGATTCGCCGCTTCAACGTGCTGGCCGAGGGGCTGCGCCGCGATCGCAGCGGCATCCATCAAAAGGAGATGCTGCTGGAGACGGTGCTGGCCGCCAGCACCACCCTTGCGCTGATCGTCAACGAGGCGGGCCGAGTGATCTACGCCAACACCGCGGCCGAGCAGTTCCTGCTGGGCGTGGGGCACAAGGTGGAGGGGCAGCTGCTGGCCGACCTGCTGGTGCCGGCGCCGGAGAAGTTGCAGGAGGCGGTGCGGGCCCCCACCGACCTCCTGTTCACCTGCGAACGGCCCGGCGTCGATGACGTCGAGACCTTCCACCTGTCGAAGCACTCCTTCGAGATCTCGACCCGACGCCACACGCTGCTGCTGCTCAAGCCCCTGACCAAGGAGCTGGCCCGCAAGGAGGTCGAGACCTGGAAAAAGGCGATCCGCGCGCTCAGCCACGAGGTCAACAACTCCCTGGCCCCCATCACCTCGCTCCTGCACTCGGCGCGGCTGATGCTGGCCAACCCGGCCGGGCACGAACGGCGCCTGGGCGCGGCGCTGGACACGATCGAGGACCGCGCCACCCACCTCAAAACCTTCCTCGACGGCTACGGGAGCTTCGCGCGGCTGCCGTTGCCGACCCGACGCCTGCTGCCCTGGAGGGAGCTGCTGGCCGGTGTCGAGGGGCTTTACCCCTACACGCTGGAGGGGGCGCTGCCCGAGTCGCCGGTCTTCGCCGACGCCATCCAGATGCAACAGGTGCTGATCAACCTGCTCAAGAACGCCGCCGAGTCCGGCAGCCCGCCGGCCGAGATCGCGGTGGGGTTCGATAACGAGCGCGGCGGCGTCGGGGTCAGCGTCCAGGACCGGGGCAAGGGGATGTCGCCCGAGGTGATGAGTAAAGCGCTCTTGCCGTTCTATTCGACCAAGAAGACCGGCAGCGGCGTGGGCCTGGCGCTGTGCCGCGAGATCATCGAGGCCCACGGAGGCCGGCTGTCGCTGCACCCGCGCGACGGAGGCGGCCTGGTGGTGCGCTGCTGGCTACCCCCGGCGCCGACGGGATCACGGGGGCAGGGCGAGCCTCGCGGGACGCTCCGCCCCTACCTGCCCGGCACGCCCTTTGCCGGGGCTTGCGCTTGCCAGCGGGCGTGGTGCTCGGCGACCAGGTCCTCCACCTCGGCCCAGCTGGCCGCTTGCGGCGGCGGCAGTTGCCGATTGGTCGAGTTGCGAAAGACGATGGTCTCGTGGCCGTCGGCGCGCAGCGCCGCGACGTTCTCCGGCGAGTCCTCGACGTAGAGGTCGGCGCCCACGGCGGCCTTGTCCTTCATGAAGCAGAGGTCCCAGTAAGGGATGCCGTGGTGCTCGAGCCAGGCGGTGGTCTGGGTCACCGCCTCCTCGTGGAAGTACTTGATGAACAGGCGGTGGGTGATGATGCGGATGCGTACGCCCCGCTGCGAGATCCGGCGCAGCGCTGCCGCCGCGCCCGGCATCGGCTCCAGCTTGCGGAACAGCTCGCGCTGGACCACGGCAAAGCGGTGCAGGTCCTCGTAGCCGCCTGCGGCGTCGAGGCCCCATTCGGTCAGCCCGTATGAGACCTCCACCGGCAACGACCCGGCTGGCACGCCCAGCCACTCGGCGGCGATCGGCAGCAGGCCGGCGTAAAAGTTAGCGACCACCCCGTCGAGGTCGACGCCGAGCACGAACTGGCGCGGGTTTTCGGACATGGCCTTCCTCGCGTCCTCAGAATGTCAGGATCGGGACGTCCACGCTCAGCGTGGCGATGACCTGCACCGCCGCGGTGGTGCTGGTGGCCCCCGCGGTCTCCACCTGGCGACCCTGCGGCACCACCTGGCCGCCCGCGCTCAGGGTGAACGGCGAGCGATAAAGGCCGAGGGTCAAGAACAGGCCGGGCGCGAAGACGTTGGCCAGTTTGATCGCCGGGTCGGCCTTGACGGTGGTGGTCGCGCCGCTCGCGCCGGTGCGCGTGTCCTCGGAGAAGCGGGTCGAGACCAGCGCGCCCAGGTTGATCACCGACAACAGCGCGCCGTAGTGCCAGCGCCCGCCCGCCGTCGGCCTGCTGGCGGTGATACCGACCGGCGCGAAGGCGCCCGCGACGCCGCCGGTGCTCCAGCTGGCGCCGGGCACGCGCAGCGCCTCCACGCCGACCGACGCGCCCACCAGCGCCCCCAGCGCGACCAGGCCGTGCCGGTACTTGGTCTCGTAGGTCGACGCTGGCGCGGCCGCCGCCTCGAGGATCTTGGCGACCTCATCCGCCGACTCGGCCTGCGCGATCTGCGACGTCAGGACGACCACCGCCTTGAGGTCGGCGATGACTTGCCCGGTGGCCGCGGCGACCGTCGGGTCGTGCAGCTCCTGGCCCAGACGCACGAGGAGATCGAGACCGACGATCACCGCCTCGCTGGGCGACTTGCCCCAGACCAGCTGCTCGCCGAGCTCGACGACCTCGGCGACCCGGGTCACCGTCCCCGCCGCCTCCGGGGTCAGCACGCCCAGCTTCTGCGCCACGACGACCCCGGCTTGTAGCGTTCCCTGCAGCGTCTGGGCGGTGGCCGCCAGGTAGTCGCGCGTCGCGAGGCCACCGTCGCCATCACCGCCGCCGCCGCCGCCGCCGCCGCCGCCGCCATCGGCCGGCGTGAAGTCGCCGCGCTTGCCTGCGGCCGCCGCGGGCGGTCGCCGCAGGCTGGCGAGCGCCCGCTGGGCGCGCTCATCGAGCGCCCGCGCTTCGGCGAGGTAGCGCGCGACCACCGGCACCAGGGCCGCGATCTGGTCCGGGTTGGGCGCGGGGAAAGGCAGCGCGTCTTCGCGAAACAGATCCTCGAGCGAGAAGATCGCGCCCAGGGCGTAGCGGCGCGCGACGGCGTCGGTGGCCGAGGTGACGTCGCGCCAGCCTTCCTGCGCCAGCACGGCGTCCAGGAGCTCGGAAGAGCGCGCGCAGGCGCCGAACACCATCGCGGTCGCGCCCGGCGTCGTCGCCGGCAGGCGGTGCAGCGCGCGCGCGACGTCGGCCGGCGTGCGGCCCGCGGCGACGGCGCGAAAGTAAGCCAGGCCAAGGCGCGCCGCCGCCAGCGATTCACGCGCCGCCGCCGGCGCCGTCGTCGGCAGGCGGAATAACTGATAGGCCAGCGCCTTGTCGGGCAGCCGCTGCAGATCGCGACGCGCCGCGGTCGCCAGGTACGATCCCATCGCCGACAGCGACAGCGGCGGATCGCTGCCGTCGATGGCCAGGCACAGGTCGGAGAAGAACAGGCGGTTGAGGCCGGTGCAAAGCCGCTGCCCGAGCTCGCGTCCCAGATACAGCACCGCCTCTTGCTTGGCGCGGTCGTAGATGAAGGCCGCCAGTCCGGCTATCACCTGGGCCTCCAGCGAGCCGACCGAGTCGAAGCTGGGCGTCACCGTGCCCTCCGGCGTCGCGGCCGCGCGGTTGAGCAGGTGCGCGATGCGCGCCTCCGCGAAGGCGGGGTCCTGGCGAAACGCGCGCAGGTTCGCGAGGTCGACCGCGCTCAACCGCTGCCCGGTCTCGATCTGATCGCAGGTGGCGTGCAGACCGGCCAGGGCCTCGCTGGCCGCCGCGGTCAGGCCACCACGCCCGGCGCGCCCCGTCTCGTCGCCGATGCCGAGCGGCGCGAGCTGGAATGAGCGGGCGGCGGCCGCCGGTGCGACCGATGCGCGCACGGCGCCGCACGCGCGCCCCAGGCGCAGGGCGAAATCACTCGACGCCGCCACGGCGCCGGGGATGGTGATGGGCGCCAGATCGGCCTCGGTCGGCTGCGCCGGTCCGGTGGCCGTGGCGCTGCCCGGCTGGGCTTGCGCGGGGGCGCCCAGGGCCACCAGAAGCAGCGCGGAAAGAAACGGCAGCGAAGATCGGTGTCGGCTGGATGTCATGGGCCTCCGGGTCAGGGGATGGCGGCGGCGGCCTGGATCAAGCGCGCCGGATCAATCACGCCCGCGCCCACGGCGTCGGGATCGCCGCCCGGCGGAGCGACGGCGGTCGCCTTGAGCAGTCCCTCGAGCGCGACGCCGAGCCGCCGGCGCGCCGGCCCCGGCGCCCGGGTCGACAGGGCCAGCGCGGCGACGCCGGTCGCCACCGCGGCCGCCGCCGACGATTCGCCGAACAGCACCAGGTGGTCGAGGCCGGGCGCGACCGCGGGCAGGTCCTGCCCGGGAGCCGCCAGGTCGATCCAGGCGCCGGTCTTGGCGCCGGGCAGCGGCCGGGCCCGCTCGTCGACCGCGGCGACGGTGATCGCGCCCGGGGTCAGCTCGGGGAATCCGCTATCGAGGTCCAGGCGATCGCCCGCCGCCGCGATCACGACGCGACCATCCCTGCACAGCGCGCGCACCGCCGCCTTCAATGCCGGCGACGCGTCGTCGATCACGAAGCTGCACGACAGGACGTCGACGTCGGGCCGGTCGCGCAGGATGTGTGCCAGCGCGCGCTCGACGTCCTCGGCGTCGTTGCCGGTCTCCAGCACGCGAAAGCTGGCGATGCGTGCGTCGGGTGCGATGCCCAGCGAGCCGCCGCGCGTGCAGGCGATCACGCTGGCGCAGCAGGTGCCGTGGCCGCTGGGATCGTGCGGCTCCGCCGGCGTCCCCTGTGCGTCGAAGTACTGGAAGCCGGCACGGTCCAGCCCGTCGGGTCGCGCCAGCCCGGTGTCGAGCAGCGCGATGGTGACGCCGCGCCCGGTGAGGTGCCGGCGCCACAGATCGGCGATGCCCAGCGTGCGGTGGTGCCAGGACAGGTTCCACTCGTCGGCCACGCGGCTGGTCTCAGGTGCGGGCATCGACCCTGCGCCACCGAACCGCTTGCGACCCGTCATCTGACTCTGACATGGAGCCCTCCGCGACCAGGCGCCTCTCGCGCGCCCGGCGACGGTTCCACGATCGGGAACTGGGTGTCAAGCCGGCGTTGTGGTGATAAATCTCGCCCATGCCCCTGGTCCGTATCAACGCTGACGAATCCCCGCGAATCTCGTTCGCGAGTCGGTCCGGCGCCGTCTTTCCCGTCGGCATCGGCGTCGGCGTCAGCGTGGGCGACCCGAACGGGGACAGAGCCAGAATCGCCGACGCCGACGCCGACGCCGACGGATGAATCGTTTTCGTGGGGATTCGTCAGGTATCAACAGGTGCCTCCGATCAGGGTGTTCCCCTGGTGCTGAGCTGCGTCCCTCCCAGTCGGTCGCGGATGTCGAGGGAGTGATAGGCTGGCGGCGTTGCGCCGAGGGGAGCGCCGGCTTCTTGACTCTGCGCCGATGTTCGCTAAAAAAGATCTCTGTCTTGTTTGACGACGCCGCGGCCGCGGGGGTCGCGGCGGCAAAGGGAGGTTCGGATGTCAGCTCTCTGGTCAGCGGCGCTCGGCGGCGTGCTCATCGGGCTCGCCGCGACCTTCTACTGGGCGGCCAACTGGCGCATCGCCGGCGTGAGCGGGATCGTGCGTGCCGCCCTGGCGGGCGACGAGGCCGGCGGGCGATCGGAACCGCTGGCGTTCCTGCTCGGCTTGATCACCGCCGGGCTGATCGCGTCGGTGCTGCGCGCGCCGCCGGCGGTACCGGGCCAGCCGCTGGCCGTGGCCCTGGTGGGCGGAGTGCTGGTCGGGTTCGGAACCCGTGTCGGAGGTGGCTGCACCTCCGGCCACGGCGTGTGCGGCATCAGCCGCGTGCGCCCCCGTTCGCTGGTCGCGACCGCGACCTTCGTGGCCCTGGGAGCGCTGACCGTCGCGGTGCTGGCGCGGACGGTCCCGTCCTGGCTGGTGGCGCGGTGAGGCGTACGGCGACCGCGTATGCCGCCGGGTTGATCTTCGGCGCCGGGCTGGTGGCGTCCAGCATGATCGACCCGTCGAAGATCGTGGGCTTCCTCGACTTCGGCGGCGCAGGTGGTCCCTGGAACCCCGCGCTGCTCGCCGTGATGGGCGGCGCGGTCGTCACCCACGGCCTGCTCCTGCGCTGGCTGGCCCGACGTGGAGGTGCCGCGGCCCCCGCGAACGCGTCGCGAGCCGGCATCGACCGGCAGCTGGTCGTCGGCGCCGCGATCTTCGGGGTCGGGTGGGGTCTCACCGGTTACTGCCCAGGGCCCGCGATCGTGTCGCTGGGCTTCGGCGCCGGGCGCGCCTGGGCCGTGGTGGCCGCCATGGTCACGGGTGGGCTGCTGGCCGAGCTGCAGCTGCGACAGCGGGCCCGGCGCGCCGTCGCCGTCAACGTCGCGCGCTAGCGCAGCGGGTAGATGATCACGTTGTGGTAGCGGGCCTCGGCGCCGCCGGGGTTCTCGTAGACGTGCGGGCTGTTGGCGTCGAAGAGCATCGAGTCGCCGGCGGCCAGCTCTTCGCTCTGCTCGCCGACCACCATGCGCAGGGATCCGCTGAGCACGACGATCAGCTCACGGGTGCCGGGGCCGTGCGGCTCGGACTCGTGGCGTGATCGCGCCGCCATGCGCAGCTCGTAGACCTCGACCTGGTTGTTGCCCGAGGCCGGCATCAGCGGGCGGCTCTCGAACTTGCGATCCGTCGAGCGCAGCACCTGGCCGTCGTTCCGGCGCAGCACCGCCAGCGCCGGCTGGCCTTCGCCGATCAGCTCCGCGAACGGGATGCCGAGGCCGGAGGCGATCTTCCACAGCACGCCGATCGAGGGATTGGTCTTGCGGGTCTCGATCTGCGAGAGACCGGCGCGGCTCACGCCCGTGCGCTGCGCGAGCTGGTCGAGCGACATGTCACGGCGCCGGCGCTGCTCGCGCAGGTTCTCGGCCACGCGAGCGGTGAGCTCGGCCGCCCCGACTTCGTCCCCGGGCGGGATGGGGGTTTCGCGGAGGGATCCGCGCTTGGTCTGGATCTTGGGCATCGTCTTTGGAACGTATCACGGCGCAGACGGGATTCTCATATAACGTATGCTAGAAGCTGCGCGCGATGCAGCTGCTCGGCACGACGACGTCCCCCTATACGCGCAAGGCGCGCATCCTGCTGACCGCGATCGGGCGCCCCCATCAGCTGATCGACATCCGCACCGAGGTGGGGGCGGCGGCGCTGGCGCGGGTTGCCCCGCTCGGCAAGATCCCCGTCCTCATCACCGGCGACGACGGCCACGGCCAGATCATCCCGGACTCGGCGCTGATCAGCAGCTGGCTGTGGACCACGCAGGGTGAGGCGCTGCGCGCCGCCGGCTTCGACCTCGACCCGCTGGCCTGGGACGACCGCGCCTTGCAGGTGGTCGTCGAGGGTGCGCTCGACGCCGCGATCAATCACCGTTACCTGCGTCTGGACGGATTCTCCGACGCGGGCTACATCGCCAAGCAGCGGCTGCGCGTCGAGCGCGCGCTGGGCTGGCTCGAGGCGCGCGCGATTCCTTTCCTCCGACCGCTGGGCGCGGCGGGGTTGTCGCTGGGGTGCGCGCTCGACTGGATCGCGTTCCGGAACGTCGTCGATCTCGTCCGCTGGCCTGCGCTGGCAGCTTTTCGCGACGTCTGGCAAAGTAGCGGCGTCGGCGCGGGCAGCGAACCGCACGAGTGACCCGGCTGGTCCGGCCAGCCTGGCCTCGACTCGGACCACCAGGAGGTAACCATGGCGCAACCGGCGAAACCGATCCCCGCGGGCTTTCACAGCCTGACCCCGTATATCAGCGTCAAAGGCGCCGCCGAGGCGATCGCCTTCTACAGGGCGGCGCTGGGCGCCGAGGAGCTCTACCGCCTGGACATGCCAGACGGCCGGGTCGGTCACGCCGAGCTGCGCATCGGCGACTCGCGCCTGATGCTGGCCGACGAGATGCCGGACATGCCCGACGCCGTGGCGCGCAGCCCGCGCACGCTGGGCGGCACCACCTTTGGCCTGCACGTCTACTTGCCCGACGTCGACGCCGCCTTCCGGCGCGCGATCGAAGCGGGCGGCGCGATCAAGCGGCCGGTGGAAGACCAATTTTACGGCGACCGCAGCGGCACCTTCGCCGATCCCTTCGGCCATGTGTGGACGCTGGCGACCCGCATCGAGGACGTCTCGCCCGAGGAGATGCGCCGCCGCCTCGACAAGATGAGCGCGGGCTGATAGCCGGCCCGCCGGCAAACCCGCAGCAGAGCGCAACCGTCCAGTGACCCACCCTCGTCGTGACCAGCAGGTCGTTTCCTGCCCGGTCCTGACCTGCTAGCCTTCCGACTGCGGTCCGGGATCATCACGCCGGGCTCGGAGTTTCGATGTCGTCCAGGCTGCTATCGCCCCGCTCGTTTTCGCTGAGGCCGTCGCTGAGCCTGTCGTTGTGTCTATCGTTGTGTCTATTTTGGGTCGTGGGCCTGTGCGAGGCGCGGGCCTGGTCACGTCCTTCGGCGGCGGCCGACGACGCGGCCACCGACGACGATCAATCCGCAGCGCCGCGGACCGCCGACGCGGCCGCCGGAGTCGCGGCCGGGGCCTTCCTGCCCTGGTCGATGGCGGCGCGCGTCGACAGCCAGCGCGCGCTGGCCCTGGTGCAGGGTGGCTACGATTCCGCGCGCCGGGGCAGTTTGTGGCAGGCCACGGCCGAGGTTGAGCTCTTCGGTCGGGTGTCGTTGCGCGGGGGCAGCACTTACCTGGGGCCAAGCGGAACCATGCGCCCCGATTTCGCGGTGCGCGTCGACGCGCTTCGCCAGGAGCGACACGGCATCGACCTGGCCGGCTCGGTGGGCTACGAGGCGCAGGGGTTCAACCTGAAGCCCGCGATCATCGCCCGCGTCGCCGCGGCTCGCCTGCTGGGATCGACCCGGCTGCTGGCCAACGCCGCGTACGGGGTGGGCACCGTGGAGGGCGAGCGCTTTGGCGACCTGCGCCTGGCGGGTCTGCGGCCGGTGACCAGGGATCTGCACGTCGGCCTCGATTCCCGCTTCCGGATCGATCTGGAACGTGACCAGCACGAGCCGCCCGGCGAGCCCGAATGGGAGGTCGACGCCGGCCCCGTCGCGACCTACGCGCTCGGCCGGTTCGTGGTCAGTGCCAGCGCGGGCGCGACCGCGCTGAAATACCGGCTGGTGCCCGGGCAGCACCTGGGAATGATCAGCTTGCTGGGCGCGGGCACGGTGTTCTGAGAGCTGGCGCGCGAACGAACGCGATCCGTGGGCGTCGGCGTCGGCGTCGGCCGGCTCCTACCCGTTCGAGCCGCCCACGCTGACGCCGACGCCGACGCCCACGGGGATCGGGACGCGCGGCGCTCGCTCCGCCGCGAGACCTCGTTTATCGTGGATCCGTGTCCGCTGGTCCCGCCACCGATCCCCGCGCCGCCACCCGCGTGCTCCTGCTCGAGAACGTGAGCGCAAGCGCGATCTCTCTCCTCACCGCCGAGGGGTTCGCGGTCGAGGCGCTGGCGCACTCGCTGCCCGCCGACGAGCTGGCGCGGCGGTTGGACGGCGTCGACATCCTGGGCATCCGATCCAAGACCCAGGTGCCGGCGCGCGTGCTCGAAGGATCTTCGTTGCTGGCGCTCGGCTGCTTTTGCATCGGCACCAATCAGGTCGACCTCACGGCCGCCAACCGCAGCGGCATTCCGGTCTTCAACGCACCTTTCTCCAACACCCGCAGCGTCGCCGAGCTGATGATCGCCGAGATCATCGCGCTCGGCCGCCAGCTTGGCGATCGCTCGCGCGAGGTGCATGACGGCACCTGGCGCAAGGTGGCCGCTCAGTGCTTCGAGGTGCGGGGCAAGACGCTGGGCATCGTCGGCTATGGTCACATCGGGCGCCAGCTGGGCGTGCTGGCCGAGGGGCTGGGCATGCGGGTCATCTTTCACGACCACACCGCCAAGCTGCCCATGGGCAACAACGTCGCGGCAGAGTCGCTGCGCGATCTGCTGGCGCGCGCCGACTTCGTGTCGCTGCACGTACCCGAGACACCCGAGACCCGGAACATGATCGGCGCCGCCGAGCTGGCGGCGATGAAGAAGGGGAGCTACCTGCTCAACGCCAGCCGTGGCACGGTGGTGGTGATCCCGGCGCTGGCCGAATCGCTGCGCGCGGGGCACCTGGGCGGCGCGGCGGTCGACGTCTACCCCGAAGAGCCGGAGTCGAACCGCGACGGCTTCCAGACCGCGCTGCAGCGGCTGCCCAACGTGATCCTCACGCCCCACATCGGCGGTTCGACCACCGAGGCGCAGGCCGCCATCGGGCGCGAGGTGGCGACGGCGCTGATCAAGCTGGTGCGCACGGGCGCGACCTCGGGCGCGGTCAGCTTCCCGGTCGTCGAGCCGCCGCCGCTGGCGGGCGCGCGCCGCATCCTCAACGTGCACCGCAACGTGCCGGGCGTGCTGCGCGACATCAACCGCATCGTCTCCGATCTGCAGGCCAACATCCGCAGCCAGACGCTGGCCACCGACCCCGACGTCGGCTACCTGGTGATGGACCTGGACCAGGACGTATCGGCCGAGGTGCACCAGCGCATCGCCGCGCTGCCCACCAACATCCGTACCCGCATCATCTGATCGCCGGGCCTCGCGCCGCTCGGCGGCGAACCCACACCTAGACCCAGAACACCGAACGGTTTGAATGAGCCGTCATCAGCTGGTTGAGGGCCTCGGGCCTCAGACCTCTGGAGGACTCGTCACTGGAGGTCCGAGGCCCGAAGCCAGAGGCCCCTCGAGGCGCGGTGACCCAGCTATCAAGCCGTTCGGTGCTCCAGGCGGGAGATCAGCCGCGGCGCCCGGCGGCGCTGGCGCTGGCGCGTCCCTGGTGGCGCCGCTTGCTCCAGCGCGTCGGCGTCGCCGAGCTTGCCGAGCGCGCGGCCTGCGCGAGCGCGTCCGGGGTCGGCCCGTCGGCCATGGCGTACTCGGCCAGCAGCTCGCGCGCGACGTCGGAGGCGCGCAGCCGGCGGCCCGGCTTGTTGGCCAGCGCCACTGCGAACGCCACCGTCGGATGCTCCACGGGCGCAAAGCCCACGAACCAGCTGTAGCCGACGAAGCCGCGGTCGGTCTTTCCGTACAGCGTGCCGGTCTTGCCCGCCGTCGAGAATGGCAGGCGTTGCCGCCCGAGACGGTCGTGGAACGAGGAGCGCGCCGTGCCCATGCGGGTCACGCCGGCCATCATCTCGGCCACCGCGGCGGCGGTCTCGGGCGACAGCGCCTGGCGCGGCGGCAGCCTGCCCGCCGCCACGGTCTGGCCGTCGTCGCCCAGCTGGCGGTCGCGTTCGATCAAATAGGGCGCCACCATCCGGCCGCCACCGGCGATCGCCGCCGCCAGCAGCGCGCCGTGCAGCGGCGACAGCGTCGAGTGCCAGAACCCGGCGGCCGTGCGCGCGAACTCCAGCGGATCGCCCTCCGGTACATCGAGGTGCGACTGTTCGACCGGCAGGTCGAACTGCAGCGGCTCGCCGAAGCCGAGCGCATGACCGGTGCGCGCCAGTTGCTCGGGCGACAGGTGCTGGATCGCCAGCTTGGCCAGGATCGCATTCTGCGATTTGCCGATGCCGTAGGCCAGCGAAGCGCAGCGATCGATCCGCGGGTAGTCGACGAGGTTGTCGCGGCGCACTGACGACACACCGCCGTGGTAGCAGACGCGGCTATCGCCGGTCAGGCCCGCCTGCTCGACCAGCGCCGCCGCCGACACCAGCTTGAACACCGAGGCCGCCGGCGCCCAGGAGCGCAGCGCCAGCTCGATTCCGCCCGCGCGCGCATCCAGCGCCGAGCGTCCGGCGAGCGCCAGCACCCGGCCGTCGGGGATGGAGAGCACGACCGACGCGCCGTACTGGATCTGCGAGCGCTCCAGCTGCTTCTCGGTCGCCGCCTGCAGTCGTGGGTTCAGCGTCAGCTCGGCGATCGCGCCGCTCTCGCGATCGGCCAGATAGCGGCCGCCTTCGCGGCGCACGCTGTCGGCGCGCAGTGGGTCGGGGCGGTTGTCATCGCGGCCCTGGTCGCCGGCTTCGCAGGAGATGGCGCCCTCGTTGGCCGACGACGACACCGCCTGCGGTGGCAGCTGCAGGTGCTGCGGCGCGGGAACTATGGCCAGGAAATAGAAGGCCAAGAAGGCGAAGCCTGAAAGACACCTGACCACTGTTCTCTGGTCATCGGTCCGCCTTCTCGGGAACTAAAGAGTGTGCGGCTGCGAACGAAGTTGCGGCTCGCGACGCGAGCCGCCAACGCTGTGCGGCTCGCGGGTATTCGGGGCGCAGCACACGTGCGTCGACAGCGGGCGGGGTGCGCCACTGTCGTCCTCGGGAGCAAGCTCGCCCGGCCTTGGTCGTTGATCGGACGATCCCCACGGCCCGGCCGCCGGCCATTGACAACTCGACCGCGCGTAACACCTTGCTGCGGTGTTCCGCTTCCGTCGCGTCGATCCCCTGGCGATGGCGCCCCGGGCGGCCCGGCGCGCGCTCTCGTGGGCGGAGCCCTGGCCCGACTGGGTGGCGCGCGGCGGGTACATCGCCAAGGGGGCGCTATTCCTGCTGATCGGCGGCCTGGCGGCGGCGGCCGCCGCCGGCTGGGGCGGCGAGACCACCGACCCCAGCGGCGCGCTGGCCGCGGTCGCGCGCGCGCCCGCCGGGCGCCTGATCCTGATGGTGGCGACGCTGGCGCTGCTGGCGCACGCGGCGTTCCGGGCGGTCCTGGTGCTGATCAGCGAGCCCTACGACGACCGCGGGCCGGTCTGGCGGGGGCTGCGCCGCATCGCCAACGCGGGTAGCACGCTCGTCTATCTCGGCCTGTCGCTGACCGCCGGTGCGCTGGCGCTGGGCGCGCGCGCCCAGGCCCACGCCGACAAGGACCACCAAGCACGACACTGGTCGGGGCGGGTGCTGTCGGCGCCCTTCGGCCGCCTGCTGCTGATCGGCGTGGCGGTCGCGATCCTGGTCGCCGCCGCGGTGCAGGTGGTGCGGGCCTTCAGCCCCCACGCCGTCCGCCGGCGCTTGCGCGTCGAGGACATGAGCGACCGGGAACGCCTGGTGGTCCTGGCCGTGGGTCGCCTCGCGCTGCTGGCGCGCGCCACCGTCCTGGGCTCGGTCGGGTATTTCCTGATCAAGGCCGCCGCGCGCTGGTCGCCCCAGCTGGCGCGGGGCCCGGCCGGCGCCCTGCACGCCGTCCGCGAGCTACCCCACGGAAACTGGCTGCTGGGCCTGGTCGCCGCCGGCCTGCTGGCGGTAGGCGCGTTCGCCCTGCTGGAGGCGCGCTGGCGCCGGCTGTTCCGGCGCTGAGGCCGGGATCCGCGGACACCACGCATTCGATGATACGGTTGAGCTATGAAACCGTCTTCTCTTCCGCTCCTCGGCGGCATGCTGGTGGTGACATCGGCCCAGGCGTGTGCGCCGGCGCTCTCGACTTTTCAACCGGCCCATGTGGCGCCGGCTGGACACGTGCTGGCCGAGGGCGGCCTCGAGGTCGCTTTTCCCACGGGCGCGTTCTTTACCGCCCTCGACACCGCCAAGGACCTGTCGGCGCGCGCCGAGCGCGGCGCGATGCTGACTGACGCACAGAAGCTGCAGATCCTGGACGCGGGCGTGAACCTGGTGGTGAACTCGCCCTCCGTCGGGCCGCACCTGGGGATCGCCTACACCTTGATCGATCGGCTCGAGGCCAACCTCCGCTTCGCCGGGAACGCGTTCCGTTTCGGCGGCCGCTACCAGATCTTGAAGCGTGACAGCGGTCCGTTCGACATGACCGTGGGGCTGGGCGTCTCTCGCTTTTCCTACGAGTTCCCGGTCTCGGATCAGATCCCGATACTCGAGCTCAACAACTTCTCGCGCTGGCAGATCGACGTCCCGCTCTTGATCGGCACCTCGCGCGACTTCGTGCGGGTCTGGCTCGGTCCAAAGCTGCTGGTCACCTGGTTCGAGACCCAGCTGACGCTGAAGATCCCCAACGACCTCACGGTGGCGCGCTTCGACGGGCACGCGACTTACCTCGGTGGTCAGGGCGGCGTGGCGCTGGGCTACAAGCACGCCTTCTTCGCGCTGGAGCTGACCATCGCCGAGTCCTTCGGCAGCGCGCGCACCACGGTGACCGGGTTCGACCCACCCGCGCACGACACCAGGCTCTCGACCTTGATTGTTTATCCCAGCATCGGCTTCATGCTTGAAATCTGAATGCCGTTCTCGACCCGGGTCTTCTGCCGCGAATCGACCGCCCCCACGCTGACCGAGCTTGTGGCCTGGCAGCGTCAGCACGGCACGCCGGTGATGCTCGCTGGCGGACGCTCCGCTGCCGATCTCCTGTCGCCGTTCTGGACCGAGGCCAAGGTCTCGTACGACCCCGACGAGGCGCCCTTCGTGCTGCGCTGCCACCACGCGGGCGACCAGGCCGGCGCGGCTCGGCTACGTGAGGAGGTCGCCGACTTTCTCACCGATCTCGGCGAGCTGCCCGACAGTCCGGCGCGCGCCCGGGTGATGGCGCAGATCCAGGCCACCCGCTTCCTGCTGGTCGTCGAGTTCCCCGACGGCGGCGTGGGCGCGCGCGGCTACGAGACCAACGGTTGGCTCATGAGCCTGTTCGTCGAGCGGGCGGGCGGAATGGTGCAGTGCGACGGCATCGGTTTCTACGACGAGCACGACGAGATTATCCTGCGACTCGGCTGAGTCCACGGTAAAACTCGGCCCCCATGCCGTACGTTCACGAGAAGACCATCGTGGTCAGCGAGGCACACCTGGACTCGTTCGGCCACGTCAACAACGCGCGCTACCTCGAGTTGCTGGAGCAGGCGCGCTGGGATCTCATCACCGAGCGTGGCTTCGGCATCGACATCATCCGTCGGTCGCGCACCGGACCGACCATCCTGGAGATCAACATCCGCTTCCTGCGCGAGATGAGCGCGCGCGAGGTGATCGTGATCCGGACCGAGATGCTCTCGTACGAGCGCAAGGTCGGCAAGCTGCGCCAGCAGATGCGCAAGAGCGACGGCAACGTCGCCTGCGAGGCGATCTTCACCATCGGCCTGTTCGATCTCGAGCGGCGGCGGCTGATCGACCCGACACCGGAGTGGTCGTTCGCGATCGGGCTCGACCCGCCGGCGCCGGCGCCGGTCTGAGCGGCGGGCGCGGCGCGGCGAGCGAGCTGATCGGTGCTAGTCGCCCGAGACGGTCACCTTCACCATCTGGATCGGCGTCTTGGGGCGGTCGCGCTGGTCGCGCGGCGCCTTGGAGATCTTGTCGACCACGTCCATGCCGTCGATGACCTTGGCGAAGACCGGGTGGCGCGAGTTCCCGGGCGAGAACCAGTCGAGATAGGGGTTGTCCACCACGTTGATGAAGAACTGGCAGCTGCCGCTGTTGGGCCGGCCGGTGTTGGCCATCGACAGGGTGCCGCGCGTGTTGCTGATCTTGGCGTCCGGCGGGTGCTCGTCGGCGATCGGGCCGTCGGGCCCATCGCCGGTGCCAGCCTTGGCGCTGTTGGGGTCGCGGCTGTGCGGGCAGCCGAATTGGACCATGAACTTGTCGATGACGCGGTGGAAATGCAGCCCGTCATAGAAGCCAGCCTTGGCGAGCTTGATGAAGTTACCGGCGGAGATCGGCATCTTGTCGGTGAAGAGCTCTATCTTGAAGTCACCGAGGGAGGTGCTGAGGAGCGCGATCGGATTGGCCATGCGCCGCAGCTTAACATGGGGTTCCAGCCGGTGCGCGCGGCGCGCGCGTGCGCGGTCCGCGACCAGAATGCTAATCTGACGGCGTATGGATCCCGATCGGCTCAAGACGCTCCTGCAGGCGGTCGCGGGTGGCAAGCTGCCGGTCAACCAGGCCCTGGACGAGCTGCGTGAGCTGCCGTTTCGCGACGCCGGCTTCGCGGCGATGGGCTTTGCCCACGCCGATACCCATCGTCACCTGCGCACCGGGTTCCCGGAGGTGGTGCTGGGGCTGGGCAAGACACCCGAGCAAATCGCCGCCATCCTGACCGAGCTCCGGCGCGGCGGATCCACGGTGATGGCGTCTCGGGTCAGCGCCGAGACCGCGGCGCTGGTGCTCGCGGCCGTCCCCGAAGCCCGCTACCTGCCGGTGCCGCGCGCCGTGGTGGTGGGCCCGATGCCGGCGGCCGACCGTGGGCGCGGGCTGATCGCGGTGCTCAGCGCCGGCACCGCCGACGTGCCGATCGCCGAGGAGGCGGCGCTGACCGCCGAGCTGGCTGGCAACCAGGTCGAGCGCATCTTCGACGTCGGCGTCGCCGGGCTGCACCGCCTGATGGTGTACCGCGAGACGCTGGAGCGCGCCGAGGTCATCATCGTGGCGGCCGGAATGGAAGGGGCGCTGCCCAGCGTGGTGGGCGGGTTGTTCGCGCGCCCGGTGATCGCGGTGCCGACCAGCGTCGGTTACGGCGCCAGCTTCGGTGGCGTCGCCGCGCTGCTGTCGATGCTCAACTCGTGCGCCGCGGGCGTCGCGGTGGTCAACATCGACAACGGCTTCGGAGCCGGCCAGATGGCGGCGATGATCAACCGGAAGCGCGACCGGTGATCGGCCGATGACTCGCGAGAACGGCGCCGGGCTCCGCGGTCAGCACCTGCACTTCGAGCCGACGTCCGGCATCGCCGGCGACATGACGGTGGCCGCGCTGGTCGATGCCGGCGTGCCGCCCGCGGTCGTCACCAAGGCCATCGCCGCCCTGGGCGTCGAAGGCCTGACCACCCGATTCGAGACCCGCAAGCAAGGGGCCTTCGTGGGCAAGGGCTTCGTCGTGAAGGTGGTCGGGCGGAAGAGGCGCAGCGCCGCTCGCGGCCACGGCCACGGCCACGACCACGGCCACGGTGGTGTGCACGTGCACGTGCACGGTCACGATCACGGGGACGAACACGATCACGAACACGAACACGAACACGAACACGGGTCCGAACACGAACACGCCCACGAACACGAACACGAACACCGCGACTACGCCGACATCCGGCGTCTCCTCAAGCGCGCCCCACTCGACCCCGACACCCGCGCCCTCGCCTCCGAGATCTTCGCTCGCCTCGCCAAGGTGGAGGCCCAGCTCCACGGTGTGCCGCTCGCGCGGGTGACCTTCCACGAGGTCGGCGCCTTCGACTCGATCGCCGACGTCGTCGGCGCCGCCGCGGCCATCGCCTGGCTCGCCCCCGCGTCGATCGGATCGTCGCCGCCGGTGGTGGGCAGCGGGATGGCGCAGACCGCGCACGGCCGCGTGATGGTGCCCGCGCCGGCGACCGCGGAGCTGCTGCGCGGCATCCCGGTCCGGTTCGACGGGGCGGGTGAGCTGACCACCCCGACCGGGGCCGCGATCCTGGCCGCAACCGTCGACGACTTCGGCGCGCCGCCGCCGATGCGCGTCGGCGCGATCGGCTACGGCGCCGGCACGCGCGCGCTGCTCGATCGGCCCAACCTCCTGCGCGTGCTGGTCGGCCAGCCGCTGGGGCGCGCCGAGGTGGCGCCGGCGTCGTCGGTGATGGTGCTGGAGGCCAACATCGACGACATGAGCCCCGAGCTGGTAGCGCCGCTCTTCGAGGCGATCCTGGCGGCGGGGGCGGTCGACGTCTGGTCGGCGCCGATCCTCATGAAGAAGGGGCGGCCCGCGGTCACCGTCTCGGCGCTGGCGCCGCCGCTCGCTCTCGCCGAGGTCGAGCGCGCATTCTTCCGCCACTCGACCACCATCGGGGTGCGGCGTCATCCGGCTGACCGCACGGTGCTGGCGCGCTCGCTGGTCGAGGTCGAGACGCCTTATGGCTCGGTGCGGGTCAAGGTCGGTGCCGCCGCCGGCCTGGTGATCGGCGCGCAGCCCGAGTTCGAGGATTGCCGGCGTCGCGCGGCCGCGGCCGGCGTCGCGGTGCGCGAGGTGATGAGCGCCGCCGCCGCGGCCGGCCGGGCGCTGCTGCCGCCGCCGGCGCCGGCGACGAGGCCAGCGCGACCCGCGCCGGTGGCGGGCAAGCGCGCGCGCCGCGCCGGAACGCGGAGCCGGCCTTGACCCCCGAGGACGCCCAGCAGCGGATCGACGAGGACCTGGCCAAGGTGGCCCAGGTGCTGGCCATCGGCACCGGCGCCGTGCAGCTGCACGCGGTCGCCGAGCACGTCGCGCACGCGCTGGAGGCCTCGTCGGTGACCATCCTGGCCGTGGTGCCCGATGTGGACAGCGTCTATATCGTGGCCGACAGCGACGAGACCGAGACCGGACGCGTGCGCCTGCCGCTGGCGCAGTATCCACACATCCGCGGCGCGCTCGAGACGGGCGAGATGACGTCCACCGGAGGTGGCTTCGCGACCCCGCTGGCCGCCGAGACCACCGTGGTGTTCCCGATGATCGTGGGGCGCAAACCGGTGGGTGCGCTGCTGGTCCGCTTCCCCAGCCTGCCGGTGAGCCGCATCCCCGCCGCCACCGTGCGCGCCGGCAAGCTGAGCGCCGCGATCATCGGCATGGTGATGCGCGGCGCGCGCGCGCTGGATCCGATCCGCGAGCGGACGCGCCAGATCACGCTGTCCGACTTCCAGCAGGAGCGCCAGGTGCGGGCCATCGAGCGCTATCGCGCCTTCATCGACAGCGCCTCCGACGGGATCCTGGTGCTGGACGCGGCCGGGCGCGTTCTCTACCTCAACCGCGCCGCCATGGAGGTGACCGGCTACGCGCGTGACGGTCTGGCCGGGCGGCCGCTGGCGCAGATCGTCCCGGCCGAGCACCGCACGCAGCTGGCCGACGCCATTCGCCGCTCGATCCGCAACGAGCCGGTCGATAACTTCGATCTCGAGATCATCACCACCTCGGGCGACCTCATCATCGTGTCGGTGGCGTCGATCGGCATCCTGTCCGAGCAGGAGGCGGCGATCTTCGCCTTTCGCGACGTCACCATCGCGCGCGAGCTGGAGCACGAGCTGCGCCGCACCAGCGAGTTCCTGGAGCGCATCCTCAACTCGGCCGTCGACGGCATCATCGCCGCCGACCTGCGTGGCAACATCTTGCTGTTCAACCAGGGTGCAGAGCGCATCTGCGGCTATCGCGCCGCCGACGCCATCGGCCGCATGTCGGTCAAGGATCTGTACGCGCCGGGGGTCGCGCAGGAGGTGATGCGCCTCATCCGCTCGGCCGAGCACGGCGGCGGCGGCCGACTGGAACCGGTGCGCCGCGACCTCATCACCGCCACCGGCGAGCTGGTGCCGGTGTCGATCTCGGCGGCGCTGGTCTTCGACGATTCCGGGCGTGAGATAGCCACGGTGGGGATCTTCTCCGATCTGCGCGAGCGCCTGCGCATGGAAGAGCGGCTGGCATCGGCGCAGGAGCGGCTGGCCGTGACCGAGAAGCAGACGGTGGCCATCGAGCTGGCCGGCGCGGCCGCCCACGAGCTGAACCAGCCGCTGACCTCGGTCATGGGCTACGCCCAGATGCTGGTGCGCAAGCTGGGTCCCAAGGACCCGCACATCCGCATCGTCGAGACCATCCTCAACGAGGCCGAACGCATGGCGGCCATCGTGCGCCAGCTGGGCAGCCTGACCCGCTACGAGACCAAGTCCTACGTGGGCGGCGCCCAGATCATCGATCTGGATCGTTCGGCCAAGGAGACCGACGCCGAGGCCGAGGCCGACGTGGCGGGAAAGCTTCCCGAGTGGCCGGGAACCGGGTAAAAGAGATACTTACATGAAACCCGAACAGATGACCGAAGCGCTGGAACAGGTCGCCGCTCAGGTAGGAGTGAGGGTTCGCTACGAAGTCATGACCGGCGACACCGCCGGAGCTGGCGGCCTGTGCAAGCTCAAGGGCGAATGGGTGGTGATGATGGACCGCCGCACCCCGGCCGCCGACCGCGCCGTGATGCTGCTCGAGGCGCTGTCCGGCTTCGACACCGACCAGATCTTCCTGCCGCCCAAGATCCGCGAAGCGCTGCAAGCCAAGCGCGCCAGCGCGCTACCGGAAGCGACCGCGGGCGCCTGAGAGCGGCGTTCGGTTAAGGGCCTCGGACCTCGGGCCTCGGGTAAGTTGAGAGAAGTTACGAGTGCCTGCAGAGCCCTACCCACCCAATCGCCGCAGCTTGTCGGCGAGCAGGGGGTCGTTTTCCAGGGCGTCCTCCAGCGCGGCGCGTACCTTCTCGCGCACGGCGGTCGGGGCGTCGGCGCCGAGCTGACGCGACAGGACCTGCTCGATCACCTGCTCGACAGCGGCGCGAGGCACGAGGCGGCCCGCGGCCAGATCGGCGGCGATCTCAGGGCTGACTATCGAGACGGCCGCCTGCGTGCCGGCCGCGGCTTGTTCCCTCGCCGCCGCTCCCACGCCCGCCAGCTTCTCCGCGAACACCCGCCCCGATTCCTGGGAGCCGCCTGCAGGTCCGGCACCGTCGGTGCCGGCGGTCGTCTCGGGTGACGGCGGGGTCCCCCCCGGCCCCGTACCTGGTCCGGTGACTTTCATCGCTGGGCTGGTCCGACCATAGCACGTAGGTATCGGCCGGAGCGCGCCGCCGGTTGCGCCATTGTAGAATCTCCCGGTGAGCCCCCATCGCGGCCTGGTCAACGGATTCCTGGCACCCTTTCGCGGGGCGGTCTACATGGCGCGGCGGCGGCTCTGGCGCTTCCTGCTGGTGCCGCTGATGCTGAATCTGGGGCTCGCGGTCGGCGCGCTGTGGGCGGCCTCGGTCTACTGGCGCCAGGAGCTGTCCCAGCACCTGGACCACTCGCCGGTGCTGGGCGGGCTGTTCCTGGTCGTCACCACCACCCTGGGAGGGATCGTGTTGTTCGTGGCGCTGCAGCCGGTGCTGGGCGCCATCTTCAACGACCGGCTGTCCGAAAAGGTCGAGATCCTCGAGCGCGGCAGCGTCCCCAAGGTTCCGTTCTTTGCCTCCACCGGCATGGCGGTGGTGCATGGGCTGCTCAAGCTCTTGCTCTACCTGGTGGCGCTGGTCGCCGGCCTGGCCCTGACGGCCGTGGTGGGGATCGGGGTTCCGGTTGGCCTCGGTCTGGGCGCCCTCTTCCTGGCCTACGACGGGTTCGACTACCCGCTCGCGCGCCGGGGCATGGGCTTTGGCGCCAAGTGGGCATACCTCGCTCGCCACCCCGGGCTCACCATCGGCTACGGGATCGGGAGTACCATTCTGTATCTGGTGCCGTTCGCGTTCGTGGTCGCACCCCCCTGCGCCGCCGCCGGCGCCACCCTGGCGTTCCTGGATGACGAGACGCGAAAAGGCAAGCGCGCGGCCGCGGCAGTCACGGAAAAAACGCCAGAGAAAATCAGCTGATCCGCCATGGCGTTCAATTCCCTACAGCGCGGATAATCCATTTGACATTGCGCCGTACCTCGCCCGATAAATAGAACGGCTTCCTCCTCGGCTTCGGCACTGAGGGGACTGAAAAAGAGGGTCGCATCGCACTGAAAAAGCCCATTCCCTTCGGCAAGTACTACCTCCTGGAGCGGATCAACGTCGGGGGGATGGCGGAGGTATTCAAAGCCAAGGCGTTTGGCGTCGAAGGATTCGAGCGCCTGCTCGCGGTCAAGCGCATCCTGCCCAACATCGCGGAGGACGAAGAGTTCATCGCGATGTTCATCGACGAGGCGAAGCTGTCCGTTCAGCTGCAGCACGCCAACATCGCCCAGGTCTTCGATCTCGGAAAAGTCGAGGACAGCTTCTTCATCGCGCTCGAATTCGTCAACGGCAAGGACCTGCGCGCGATCTTCGATCGCACGCGGCAGCGCGGCGAGGTGATGCCGATCTCACAGTCGGCCTATATCGTCATGCAGGTCTGCGAGGGGCTCGACTATGCCCACAACAAACGCGACGGTCAGGGGCGCGAGCTGCACCTCATCCACCGCGACATCTCGCCGCAGAACGTGCTCATCGGCTACGAGGGCGAGATCAAGCTGATCGACTTCGGCATCGCCAAGGCGGCCGGCAAGGCGTCGAAGACCCAGGCCGGCATCCTGAAGGGCAAGTTCGGGTACATGTCACCCGAGCAGGTACGCGGGCTGCCCATCGACCGGCGCAGCGACGTCTTCGCCGTCGGCATCGTTCTGTACGAGCTTCTGACCAGCGAGCGCCTGTTCGTGGGTGAGAGCGATTTCTCGACGCTGGAGAAGGTGCGCAACGTCGAGATCCTCCCGCCCTCGTCCTACAACCGCAAGATTCCCCCCGAGCTCGAGCGCATCGCGATGAAGGCGCTGGCCAAGGATCCCGAGGACCGCTACCAGAACGCCATCGACCTGCACGACGACCTGCAGGCGTTTCTCTATTCGGTGGGCGAGATCTACTCGCGCAAGGATCTCGCGGCCTGGATGAAGAAGAACTTCGCCATCGAGATAGAAGAGGACAACGCCAAGCTGGAGCTGTTCCGCCAGATCTCGGCTCCAGCGGCGGCGCAGGCCGAGGCCGCCCCACCCAAGCGCGCCGCGGTCGGCGTCGCGGCGGCGCCTGCGCCTGCGCCGGCGCGGCAGCCGGCGTCGGCGTCGGCCTCGCCATCAGGTGCCGGCGCCGGGCTCAGGGACATCGTCCCCGCCGGCATCGACATGGGCTGGGACGACGAAGAGCTGGACACCCAGATCTTCGACAAGGAGAGCACGTCACCGCCCTCCAAGTCGGCCACCGATTCGGCCGAGCTGTTCTTCGAGGAGGACGGCGATCGGACGGTGGCCAGCGAACCGGCGCCCGACATGCTGCGCGCCGCGACCGCGCCGGAGCACCTGGTGACGCCGCTGCCGGTCGCCGATCCCGCGCGCTCCGGCAAGGCGACGCTGCCCGGGGTCTCGGCTTCGGCGGCCGGGCACACCGCGCGCGCCACGCGGCCCACCGCTCCGGGGCGTGCGCCGGCGTTGCCCAAGTCGACGCTGGTCGGCATTCCTGCCCATAACCCGCCGGTCGGCGCCGGGAGCGCGCCGCTTTATGGCGGCGCCGCGGCGCGCGCGTCGTCGCAGCGGTTCTCGCTGCCACCTCCCTACCAGCCGGGGCAGGCCGTGTCGCCACCCGGTGGGTTCACGCCGCCCGGTCCTCCCGCGCTGTCGTCGGGGATCGCCGCGCCGCTCGGCGAGGCGCAGCGGCCGTTGCCCCCTTCGCGCGCCGGCCTTTACGCCGCGCTGGTCGTCGCCGCGGTGCTGGTCGTGGGTGGCAGCGGCCTGTGGTACTGGTGGTCGATCAACCGCCCGGGCAGCTTGCAGCTGACCGTCACGCCCGCGGACGCCACGGTGCTGGTCGACAACGTCAAGATCAGCGACCACTCGCCGGTCACCTTCGAGCGCCCGCCCGGGACCTACATGGTATCGATCACCCGCGAGGGGTTCCTGCGCAATGACCAGAACGTCGAGCTGCGCGCCGGCCAGCAGGCGCGCCTGGCGGTGGCGCTGGAGGCGTCGCCCGACGCCGGCTTCGAGCTGACCAGCGAGCCGCCCGGCGGGCTGGTGTGGTTCGACGGCGTGCCGATCAAGGGACCCACCGGCGAGCAGGCGCGCACCGACTTCCGCGCCTATCGCATCCCCGCCGGCCATCACGTGCTGGAGATCAAGGGTGAGAACCGATTCAAGCCCTGGCGGCAGGAGATCGATCTCGAGGCGGGCGCCATTCAAAAGGTGCACGCCACGCTGGTGCCGGCGGCGGCCGTGGTCGAGGCCGCCAAGCCGTCGCCACCGCGCGCCGAGTCGAAAACCGAGCCCAGGCCAGAGCCCCGCGCGGAGACCACCATCGCGCGGGTCATGCCGCCGCGGCCGCGCGTCGCCAGCGCGACGACCAGCTCCGGCGCCACCGAGGCGCCGGCCAGCGATGTCGCCAGGCGCCGCAAGAAGGTGCGCGAGCCCGCGCCCGGCGAGGACGAAGAGAGCGCCGACTCGGCCAGGGGCGAGAACGCCGAGGGCGGGGACTGCAGCATCACCATCGGATCGCGCCCCTGGTCCGAGGTCTGGATCGACGGGCGCAACACGACCAAGCACACCCCCTTCGCCGACTACCGCGTGCCGTGTGGTAAGCACAAGCTGGGATTCAAGCGTCCCGATCTTCAGATCGACCACACCGAGACGATCACCGTGCGCGCCGGCCAGAAGTTCAAGCAATCGTTCGCGCTGGAAGGCGAACCGTCCGAGTGATGCGTCGCCCGGCGACCTCCACGAGGGCGTGAGGACATGAGCAGTCGGGCGTCCGATCTCAACCGCGAAGCGGCGGCGGCCGGCGGCCTCTCGACCGCCGGGGCGCCGCCCTCGCGTTCCCACGCGCTGAGCGCGGCCTGGCGCGACTACTTTCGTCGCGCAGGTGAGGCGCCCCATCACCCGGCGGCGCGCGACTTCATGGACGCGGATCTGCAAACCTCGCTGGCGCGGCTGATCCCGGGCGACGCGACGGTGCTGGAGGCGGGCTGCGGCCTCGGCGATCTGCTGGCGTCGCTGCCGAACCCGGTGCGCAAGGGCATCGATTTCCTGCCCGAGATGATCGACCGCGCGCGCATCCGCCATCCCGACATCGCCTTCGAGGTCGACGACGCCACGGCGCCCGAGCCGCTACCGGGCGCCAAGACCGGGGCCGAACCCCGCCTGTGGGACGCGATTGTCTGCGACCGCCTGTGCCACAGTGTGCTCGACATCCGCGCGCTCCTGGCCGGGCTGCGCCGCCGCCTGTCGGCAGGCGGACGCATCTACCTCACCGCGTTCAACTATTTCTGGGAGACGCCGGCGCGCGTGGCCGAGCTGGCGGGGTGGAAACGCCGGGCGCCGACCTCGAACTGGCTGACCGAAACCGATTTCCGCAACCTGTTCGACATCACCGGCCTCGAGGTGGTGCGCTACGAGGATCGCCTGATCCTCCCGCTGGAGGTGCCGGGCGCGTCGTCGCTCTTGAATCGCTACCTGGTGCGCGTTCCCGGCTTCACGCGCCTGTCGCTGTACCGGGTCTACGTGCTGCGCGAGCGTGAGCGCCCGCTGGTCGCGGCCGCGGCGGCGACGCCCGCGCGCCGACGGGGCGGCAGCAACGCCAGCGTGAGCGTGATCGTGCCGACACGCAACGAGGCGGGCAACGTGAAGGGCGCGATCGATCGCACGCCGGTCATGGGCGGCGGCACCGAGCTGATCTTCGTCGAGGGCGGGTCGACCGACGGAACCTGGCAGACGATCCAGGACTGCATCGCGAACTACCGTGGTCCGCTGAAGCTGAGCGCCTATCAGCAGACCGGCAAGGGCAAGGGCGACGCGGTTCGCCTGGGCTTCTCCAAGGCGTCGGGTGACCTGCTCATGATCCTCGACGCCGACCTCACCGTCCCGCCCGAGGATCTGCCGGAGTTCTTCGAGATCGCGGCGCGCGGGCACGGCGACTTCGTGCAGGGCACGCGTCTGGTCTACCCGATGGAGCCGGGCGCGATGCGGTTCTTCAACCGCATGGGCAACGTCGCCTTCTCGCAGCTGTTCAGCTACCTCTTGCAGCAGCCGATCAAGGACACGCTGTGTGGGACCAAGGTGTTGTGGCGGGCCGACTACGAGCGCATCGCGGCCGCGCGCCACTACTTCGGCGATTTCGATCCCTTCGGCGACTTCGACCTCATCTTCGGCGCCGCGCGCCTGAATCTGAAGATCACCGAGATCCCCGTGCGTTACCGCGATCGCACCTACGGCGAGACCAACATCTCGCGCTGGAAACACGGCTGGCTGTTGCTGCGCATGTCGGCGGTCGCGGCGCGCAAGCTGAAGTTCGTCTGAGCGGCCGGAGCTGACGCGTGCCCACCGTCCAGCAGCGCCAGAGGACGCTGGAGCGCTTTCGACGCCACCGCGCGGCCTGGGACCGGAACCCGGCGCTGCGCGCGCTGTACGCGGAGTGGTACGGCCGCATCGGCGCGGCGCTGCCGCCTGCCGAGCTGGGGCCGCGCATCGAGCTCGGATCGGGCCCCGGCTTCGCGCGCGGCTTCATCCCGGGTCTGGAGCTCACCGACGTCGTCGCGGCGCCCTGGCACGATCGCGCGCTCAGCGCCGACGCCATCGGCGCCGCCGACGGCAGCGTCGGCGCGCTGGTGCTGTTCGACGTCCTCCATCACCTGCCGGCGCCGCGCCGGTTCTTCGTCGAGGCGGCGCGCGTGCTGCGCCCGGGCGGACGTCTGGTGATGTGCGAGCCGTTGATCTCGCCGTTGTCGTATCCCGTCTACAAATTCCTACATGAAGAGCCGGTCGACATGGCGGTCGACCCGCTGGCGATGGTGACGGAGGCGGCGGAGACGGCGGCGGGTGCGGCTGACCGCGGCGACGACGACCGCGACCCCTTCGACTCCAATCAAGCTATCCCGACCGTGCTCTTCGGCCGCCGGCGGCGTGCGTTCACGCGCGCGTTCCCCTCGTTGCGGATCGTATCGGTGGAGCGCCTGGCAGGGCCGAGCTACCCGGCCTCGGGAGGGTTCTCGCGCCGGGCGCTGTTACCGATGCCCATCTGGCGTGCGCTGCATGGGCTGGAGCGCCGCCTGCCGTCCGCGGCTTTCCGGCTCTTCGGTTTTCGGATCTTGGTCGTCATCGAGCGAAATTGATCTCGTAAGCGCGCGAGCGAAATTCCCTCGCTGAACGGGCGGGGATTTCGGCCCGAATGGGGCGCCATGCCCACCCTGTTTCCGACGGGATAATTTTCGGTCGAGGCCCGCAAAAAAGTCATCGTCGCATTGCAACGCGACGCGGATTGGATTAGTTCTGTCATGAATGGGGGTCGGGCCGTTGTATTCGTGGCAGCTCCGTCGGAGCGTGTGACGGACCGAAAGAAGCGCTGGCAAACCAAGGAGACGATCGTGAGGGGTGGAATCGAGGGTAGTGCAGGCAGGGGAGCAGGTGGAGCAAAACGTACGGTGGCCGGCAGGTCGAACACGCGGTGGCAGAGGGAAGACCTGGAGTCGATGGCGGGCAACCGAAAATGGGCCGGGGCCGGGGAGGGCGACTGCGAAGGCGTGCGCGCACAGCTGCTGGCGCAGAAGGCGATCTACGAATCGGAGAGCCAGGGCTGGCGGCATCCCCTGTCGCGCCTGGCGGCGATCTTCGGGTCTGGCTTCGCGTCTAGCGTCGTGTCTGGCTTCGTATCTGGCGTCGTGTCTGGCTTGGTATCTGGCTTCGTGTCTACCTTGGGGGGGTGGCGGCGGAAGCTCTGGCGCCACTGACGTCGGCTTCACCTGATCGGTAGGCGCGCGACGCCGCCAGCTCTGACGGCGCTGACGCTGCTGCCGCTGCCAGCTCGGCAGCGGCAGCCTCGACGCCCAGCGACTGGCGGTAATGCTTGCAGCGTTCGACCCATTCGCGGGTGCTCTTGGGCATGGGGACCCGCGCGCGGGTGATGTACGAGATCAGGTCCTTACCGGCGCGAATCAGCTCGCGCCCCTGCCAGGCGTAGTGCTCATCGGCAAGCGACGGCTGCGCCGGCATCAGCGGGCGGAAACAGGACAGTCGTTCGGAGGCAGCGACGAACGACGCCCACACGTCGAAGATATCGGCGTCGGTGTGCAGGGTCTCGCACTTGGCGCGCGCGGTCTTGGCCAGATCGGCGACCAGCGTCGCGATGCCGTTGAACATCGCCAGCCCGTCAAAGGTGCGCACGATGACCTCGGCGATGACGTCGATCGCGCGCATGGTCTGCGCGATCTTGATGTAGCGGCTGCGGTAAAAGTCCTCGATGGGGAAAGCGAACGCTTTGAATGGTTCGCCCCACAGCTCGTCGATGCCCTCCTCGCCGCTGCGGTGGAGGACCATCTTGCCCAGCGCCAGCGCCTCTTGCAGGTGCTCGCTGCACTGGCGCATGAGCGCGTTGTCCGATCGGATCTCCAGGCCCAGCGCCTGGATGTCGACCACCTTGGTGAACACCTGGGTCGCGCGGTTGAACAGCGCGCCGGCCAGCATCGCGCCCTTGACCCGCTGCTTTTGGGGATCGGTCTCGGCCTCGAAGGCGCGGCGCGCCTCTTCCAGCCGGAAACCGGGGATGTTCAGCCCGTGCTCGACGTGGTTGAACAGCCGACGCGTCAGGCCCTCGATGAGCGCCTTCTTGGCGGCCAGCGTGTCGGCGGGCGGGTCGTAGGCCTTGATCCAGTAGCCGTCGTAGAAAAAGCGCCACTGGCCCGCGATCTGGCGTCGAGTTCCGGCCGGTATGTCACCGTTGCTGCTCATGGCGTTGTATCAGTGTCCGAAGTGTACCCCTCGCGGCTCTCGTCGGCGGGGCTGCGAGAAGAATTAGCGTCGCGTTTACCACGCGGAAACAAGTCGCGGGACACTGAAACCTGGGTAAATAAATTTTTTGACTCTATTCCTGGCGCCAGGCGCTGCACTGGTACAGCGCGGCGGCGACGGGCGCCAGGGGCGGAAAGGCGACCCGCGCGACCGGGCGGAGCACGCGGCCCAGCGCGGCCGCGATGCGCACCGGCGGGCTGACGTGATGCTCGTCGATTCCGCGGAAGCCGATCAGATCGAAGGCCCGCGTCATGAGCGGGCTCACCATCGGATATCCGGTGACCAGCGTGCCGCCGGGCGCCAGCGCGCGCGCCAGGCCGCGCGCGGCCCCGTCGGCGTCGGCGATGTGCTCCAGCACCGAGAAGCAAACGATGGCGTCAAAGTGCCTGGCCGGCAGATCGCGGTCGCTCAACAGATCCGCGGCGGCGAAGCGCGCCGTGCATCCCGGCGACACCAGTGCTTCCAGCCCCGAGGCCAGCGTCAGGTCGGTGCCGGTGTACTCGCGGTAGCGCCTGGTCAGCGTGGGCACCAGCACGCCGCTGCCGACCCCGATCTCAAGCACGCGCGTTCCGTCCGACGGCAGCAGGTCGAGGCCCATCTGCAACCGGTGGCGGTAGAGCCAGCCGACCCAGGGGTGGTAATAGTACGGTAGGGGATCGTGGGCGTCGTTGGGGCGCAGGACGCCCTGCGCCGGGAGGTCCAGGGTCAGGCTCACCGCTCGGTCTTATCACGTACTCTTACTCTGGGACCCTCAGAGGGTCGCACACCCCCCGCGATGAGCTCCGCGCGGCAAGCCGCGCTCCGCTCGACGCGATCACATGCTATCGGCTTGGTCGAACTTTTCCGTCGTCCCAGGGTTCCAGGTAAAGCGGGGGCCAGCGACCAGTGAGTACGCCTCGGGCGCGTAGGGGTAGCGCTGCTCGACCAGGCGGCGCAGGTCGGCCGCCTCGCGCGCCAGCTCGGCCGCGAGCGCCGGTCCGTGCAGCGCCTCCAGCTTGCGCCGGATCTGCTCCCGGGTCGCCGGATCGCTGGTCACCGCGTAGGTATGCTCCAGGTGGCGCAGCGCCAGCGCGTCGCCGCCCTGCCTGGTCAGCATCTGCGCGGCCAGGTTGGGCAGCCAGGGCGGCGCCCCGTCCAGCAGCGTGGCCTGGCGCAACGACTCGACGCCGCGCTCGCGCCACCCCGGCACCCGCGGGTCGTCTTCGCCCGCCAGCGGCGGCAGCTCGAACAACAGATTGAAACCCTGCTGGAACCAGATCTCCCAGTCGCTGGGGAAGGCGCGCACGCCGCGCGCCAGGATCCTGTCGGCGGCCAGCAGCGCATCGATCGAGAACTCCTTGCCGGTGTAGACCAGCATGGTGGCCCCGCGCCGGTACAGGCCGTGGAATTGAGGGTCGAGGTCGAGCGCGGCGGTGAGGTAGCGCTCCAGCCAACGGTGGTCGCCGCGCGCGGCGATCTGCGCGCCGAAGTAGACGTTGGCGCGGGCCGCGATCAGGTCGGCGGCCAGCTCGGTATGGCCCAGGCTGGCGACGCGCACCGCCGTGGCGGTCGGCAGCGCCAGGGTGTCGTCCTCGGCCGGCCAGGTCGCGCGTCGGGCCAGCGTCCCCAGCAGCGTGGCCCGCGTCGCCGCCAGCACCAGCAGGGTGACCGCGATGATGAGCGTGACGGCCAGCGGGTGCGCGCGCGGCCGCACCGGATGGGCGCCGGCGGTCACGGCGTCGGATCTCCCTTCTTGTCGTCGCGGTCGCCCGCGGTCAGGCTGGCGTCCAGGTCCTCGCCGCCCGAGATGCCGAGCTTGGACAGTCGGTAGCGCAGCGAGCGGAACGAGACTCCCAGCAGGCGAGCCGCCAGCGTTCGGTTGCCGCCGGTGCGGTCCAGCGCCTTGAGCAAGAAGCCGCGCTCGAAGCTGTCCAGCTCGCGCTCGAGGTCGAACCCCATCGCGGGCAGGTCGGGCCCGGCGGCGGCGGCGCGCTCGGGGCGCGACAGGTCGGGCAGCGCATCGGCGGTGATGCGCCCGTCGCTGGCCAGGGTGACGGCGCGCTCGACCAGATTCTCGAGCTCGCGCACATTGCCCGGGAAGTTGTGGGCGGTCAGCACCGCCATGGCGTCGGCGTCGACGCCCGCGATGGGCTGCGCGTGCTCGGCGGCGAACTTCTTCACGAAGTGATCGACCAGCAGCGGCACGTCCTCCCGCCGCTCGCGCAGGGGTGGCATGCGCACCTGGATGACGTTGAGGCGGTAGTACAGGTCCTGGCGGAAGGTCCCCTTCTCGACCTCGGTCTCGAGGTCGCGGTTGGTGGCGGCGACCACGCGCACGTCGACCTCGCGCTCGCTGACGCCGCCCACCGGCTTGACCTTGCGCTCCTGCAAGACGCGCAGGAGCTTGACCTGCATGCCGAGCGGCAGCTCGGCGACCTCGTCGAGCATCAGGGTGCCGCCGTGCGCGGCCTCGAACAGGCCGGCCTTGTCGGCGGTGGCGCCGGTGAACGATCCCTTCACGTGCCCGAACAGCTCCGACTCGATCAGGGTCTCGGGGATGGCGCCGCAGTTGATGGCCACGAAGGCGTGCTCGACGCGTGGCGACAGCTCATGCAGGGCGCGCGCCGCCAGCTCCTTGCCGGTGCCCGATTCGCCGACCAGCAGCACGCTGGTGCGCGCGGGCGCGATCTTGCGCAGCATATCGAAGACCCGCTGCATCGCCGCCGACTTGCCCAGCAGGCGGTCCAGGCGGTAGCGGCCCTTGATCTCGTCGCGCAGCGCGACGTTCTGGCGCATCAGCTGGCGCCGCTCGAGCGCGCGCTCGACCACCAGGCCGACCTCGTCGAGCTTGAACGGCTTGACCAGGTAGTCGTAGGCGCCAGCCTTCATGGCCGCGATCGCGGTTTCGGCGGTGGCGTAGGCGGTGACCACCACCACCTGGGTCTCGGGGTGCAGCGCCTTGCACTCGGCCAGCACATCGAGGCCGCTGGCGTCGGGCATCTGCAGATCGGTGATCACCAGATCGCGCTCCCGGGCCGCCAGCGCGCGCCTTGCCTCGGCGCCGCTGCCCGCCGACTCGACAGCGTGGCCCGCGCGCGACAGGTAGAGCGCAAGCATCTCGCGCATCGAGCGCTCATCGTCGACGACCAGGATCGTGCCGCGCGGGGCAGCCGCGCTCATCTCCCGCCGCCGGCGATGCTCACGCCCGTTTCCTCGCGACCAGGATCAGGAAGCCGCCCAGCTTGCGCAGCACGGGCAGATCGCAGGCCGCGTGCTCGGCCCAGCGGAACAGCCTGCCGGCGGGCGGGAAGGCGAACACCTTGGCCGACGGGGTGATGATGCGGACGCCGCGCACGCCGACCAGCTCCACCCCGACCGGCAGGTAGCTGCGCGCCTTGCCGACGGTGTCGTAGCGGGTGAACACATCATGGTCGGTGGTGCCGTGCGCGATGCGCGCCGGTCCGCCCATCCACTTGGCCAGATAGCGCAGGGAGTAAGGGTTGTAGAACTCCAGCAGGAGGTGGCCGCCGGGGCGCACCAGGCGCGCCAGCTCGGCCAGCGCCTGCTCGATGGGCGGAATATGCGCCAGCACCTTCATGCTGTAGACCAGATCGACCGACTCCGACGGCAGTGGCACCTCGGTGAGCGAACCCTGCACCACGCGCAGCCCGCGCGCGCGCGCCGTGCCCAGCATGCCGCGCGACAGATCGAGCCCGACCGCCGAGCGCGCGACCTGCGCCGCCTCGCGTAACAGCAGGCCGGTTCCGCAGCCGGCCTCGAACACATCGCGCCCCTTGCCGTACTGGCGGATCAGTTGCAGCTCCAGCTCGTCGACCAGCTGGTGGTACCCGTGGTGGCGCTCGGCCTCGTACGTGGCGGAGAACCGGTCGTAGTAGGTCTGCGTCGAGGGGGGCGCTGCGCTGGACATCTCGAGCGGCCATTATGCACTACAGGGGCGCACTTCGAGCTCGTCGCGCGGGGCTCGCGTCTCGCAAGGCCTGCCCTCTCCCCGGCCCTCTCCCGCGGACGGGCGAGGGTGACTGGTTCTGGAGCCTTGCGGTCGTTCTGCGCCTCGACTTTCCGGACCTCCCTCCCTCGATTCACCGTCCGTGGGGGCGCCGGAATCGAGGGAGGGAGGCCCGGAGAGAGGAGGCGCCGAACCACCTCCACGCCAAAGAACGCGTCACCCTCGCCCGTCCGCGGGAGAGGGCCGGGGGAGAGGGCAGGCCTTGCGAGACGCGACTTACGTGTCGTAACTCGGGCCGCGGCGCTGGCGGCGGGCGACGATCATGAACAGGGCCCCTGACAGGCCGAAGGCCAGCACGGTGACCAGCAGCGCGTTGGCGACCGAGGTGTACTTCTTGATCAGGCCGACCAGCGGCGGTGCGGTCGAGTTGCCCAGCACGTGCAGCCCGAACATGAACACCGCCTGCAAGGTGGCGGAGAACTGCGGCGGGCCGAGCTCGTCAACCACCGCCGCGGACGGGCCGTTGTAGACCGACAGCCAGAACACCGCCAGCGCCGTCAGCGCCATGAAGGCCGGCTTGTAAGAGACCATCAGGCACCCCACGCCGAAGGGGACAGCGATCAGCATCGACACGCCGATGGCCAGTGCGTGGCCGCCGCGCGCGCGCCGGCTCAGCCGGTCACCCAGGTAGCCGCCGGCCACCACGCCGCCGACGCCGCACACCAGGCCCGCCAAGCCCATGAACGCGCTGCCTCCGATGACCGAGAAGCGGCGCTCCTCGACGATCAGCCAGCGCGCCCAGAAGATCAGGCCGCTGGCGCCGAAGGTGGCCAGGATCCCGCCGGCCAGCGCCAGGATGTAGTTGGTCGACAGGAGATACGCGCGCGCCGGCAAGGTCGCCGGACGCGGTAGCCGCGCCGGCGCGGCGATGAACGCCGACATCAGCGCCAGCAGCACCGACGGGCCGCCCGCGAGCCAGAACACGCCGCGCCAGCCCAGGTGCGGCGCCAGGATCGCGCCCAGCGCCAGGCCGCTGGTGCCGCCGACCGCCATGCCGACGTTGTAGATGCCCAGCGCGCGCCCGCGCTTTGCCGGGTCGGCGTCGGCGCACAGCAGGGTGTTGGCGCTCGGGCCGTAGGCGCCCTCACCCACGCCCACCAGCGCGCGGAAGATCATCAACATGGCGTAGGAGGTCGACAGCGCCGACCCGATGGTAGCGACGGACCAGATGAGGATGCCCGCGAAGATCACCTTGCGTGGTCCCACGCGGTCGGCGATTGGACCCGACACCAGCGACGCGAACGCGAACACCATCAGATTCACCGTGGCCAGCAGCCCCAGCTCCAGCGGCGACAGGTGGAAGCTCTCGCCGATCAACGGCGTCATGCCGTACACCACCTGGCGATCCAGGTAATTGAAGAAGTTGATCACGGTGAGCAGCGGCAGCGGCGGGATGCCGCGCGGTGTGTGCGCGGTCGGCGTCGGGCCGGACGCGGCCGGGGCTGCCGGCGCCGGCGCAGACAGAGGGCCGGCGGTCGGCCCCGGCAGGCCGGTCATCGCAGGCTCTCGAGACAGGCGATCGCTTCGGGCTTGGACCAGTCGCGCTTGTTGATGAAGTAGTGGCGCACCTTGCCGCTGGCGTCGACCATGAAGCTCTCGGGGAACTTCTCGGTGCCAAAGCTCTTGGGGACGTTCTTGCTGAGGTCGAGCAGCACGCCCATCCTGGTGCCGTTGACGAAGAACTTGCGCACGATGTCCCAGCTCTCGTCGACGCTGACCGCGAGCAGGCGGATGTCGGTCTTCTCGAGCCGCCTCGCCAGGTCCTCCATGGCGGGCACCTCCTCCACGCAGGGCGGACACCAGGTGGCCCAGAAGTTGACCAGCACCGGGTGGCCGCGCTGCGCGCTCAGCGACACCAGCTTGCCGCTGGCGTCGGGCAGCTGGAAGTCGGGCGCGTCGCGGTTCTGCAGAAACGGCGGCACCGGATCGGGCGCCAGCGCGCGGCAGGCGTTGACGCGCGCCTTTCCGATGCCGTCGTGTGTGGCCTGAAAGAAGCGAACGCTGACGTAGGCCAGCGCGGCCAGGGTCAGAGCGATCGGCCAGGATCGAGCCAGGGAACCTCGCGCGGGGGCAGAGGTGGGTTGGGCCGCGGGTGCTGCGTCGGTCACTTGTTCAAAGCTCCAGTCCGACGGCCGGCGCGATGGCGCGCACCGACTCCATCAGGGTCGCGAACTGGGCCGGCGTCAGCGACTGCGGTCCGTCCGACAGCGCCTTGTCCGGATGCGGGTGCACTTCGACCATCAAGCCGTCGGCGCCCAGCGCCACCGCCGCGCGCGCCATGGCCGGCACCGACAGACGGTCGCCGGTGCCGTGCGATGGGTCGACGATGATCGGCAGGTGGGTGAGCCGCTTGATGAGCGGGATCGAGCCCAGATCCAGGGTGTTGCGGGTCATGGGCTCGAAGGTGCGGATGCCGCGCTCGCACAGGATCACGTTGTAGTTGCCCTGCTTGACGATGTACTCGGCCGCCATCAGGAACTCTTGAATGGTCGCCGACAGGCCGCGCTTGAGCATCACGGCGCGCCGCTGCGCGCCCACCGCCTCCAGCAGGGAGAAGTTCTGCATGTTGCGCGCGCCGATCTGCAGGACGTCAGCGTAGCGCGCCACCAGCTCGACGTCGCGGGTGTCCATGACCTCGGTGACGATGGGCAGGCCGGTCTCCTCGCGCATCTCGGCCAGGATGCGCAACCCTTCTTCCTTCAGGCCCTGGAACGCATAGGGTGACGTGCGTGGTTTGAAGGCGCCGCCGCGCAGGAAGCGCGCGCCCGCGCTCTTGACCGCGACGGCCGTGGTCTGCATCTGCTCGCGGCTCTCGACGGCGCACGGGCCGGCGATCACGCCGAACTTGCCGCCGCCGAACTGACCGTCGCCGATCTTGACCACCGTGTCGTCGGGCTTCACCTCGCGCGAGACCAGCTTCCAGGGGCGCGAGATCGGCACCGCCTCGGCGACGCCGTTCATGACATTGAACAACCCGGGGTCGAGCGGCCCCTGGTTGCCGGTGATCCCGATCGCCAGCCGCGTCGAGCCCGGCACCTCGTTGGGGGTGAACCCCAGCTCGCGGATACGGGTCTCGACCTCCGCGACCTCCTCCTTGGTCGCGCCGGCCTTCATCACGATCAGCATGGCCCAGCAGTGTACACGGTTCGGGTGGGCGGGCCCGCCCTGGCGGCGGGCCCGCGTCTTCACGCGGTCCTCGGCCCCACTACGTCTTGCGTTTGGCGATCGCCTTGCCGTGGGCGCCGCCACCTTCTCTCTTCGCCAGCTCCTCCTCGGTGATCTTCTTGAACGTGTCGAACGGGTAGGCGCCCGAGATCTTGCGGCCGTTGATGAACACCGCCGGCGTGCCGTTGACGCCGACCGCCTGGCCCTCCTTGGTCTCGGCCTCGATCACGCTCTTGTACTTGCTGCTGTCGAGGTCGGCCTTGAACTTGGCCATGTTGAGACCCAGCTCCTGGGCGTACTTTTCGAGATTCGGCCGGTCGAGCGCGGTGTTGTTCGCGAAGAGCTTGTCGTGCATCTCCCAGAACTTGCCCTGCGCCCCCGCCGCCATCGCCGCCTCGGCCGCCGGTTCGGCGTTGTTGTGGAAAGGCAGCGGATAGTTCTTCCACACCTGCCGCACCTTGCCGCCGTACTCCTTCTCGATCTGCGTCAGCGTCGGCTCGACACGCGCGCAGAACGGGCACTGGAAGTCGGAGAAGATCACCATGGTGATGGGGGCGTTCTTCGGCCCCTTGGCCTGCGAGTCACCGGCCTCGACCTTGTACACGGTCTGGTCTTGCTCCGGCGTCTTCTCGGCCTCGGGGGCCTGGCCCGCGGGCGCCGCCGCCACTTCGGTCTTCGCGTCCTTCATGATGACGTCGTAGACCTTGGCCCTGGGCGTGCCCTTGGCGACCAGCGCCTCCGCGGTCTTGAGCTCGTCGTCGATCTTGGCCTTGAAGGCCTCGAACGGCTGCGCGCCCGACAGGAACTTGCCGTTGATGAAGAAGGCCGGCGTGCCGCGCGCGCCGATCTTGTTGCCCGAGGCCGCGTCGGCCTCGATCTCGGCCTTGCCCTTCTGCGCGTCCAGCGCCGCCTTGAACTTGCCCATGTTGAGGCCCAGCTCCTGCGCGTACTTCTCGTAGGTCGGGCGGTCCAGGGTCTGCTGGTTGGCGAAGATCTTGTCGTGCATCTCCCAGTACTTGCCCTGCTCGCCGGCCGCGCGCGCCGCGATGGCGGCCGGCATGGCGTTGGGGTGGAAGGGCAGCGGCAGGTCGCGCCAGGCGACGCGAACCTTGCCCTTGTACTCGTCCATGACCTTGGAGATGGTCGGCTCGACGCGCGAACAGAACGGGCACTGGTAATCGGAGTACTGGACGATGGTGACCAGCGCGTCCTTGGCGCCCTTGATGGGCGCGCCCTTGACGTCGGCGCGGAACACGGTCGTGGCGTCGGGCTCACCCTGGCGCGCCGGAGCCGGGGGCGGCGGCGCGGCCTTGGTCAAGCCGTTGCTGGTCAGCGCGGCGTAGAGCTGGCCGCGCGGCGTGCCGCTCTTCAGCTTCTCGTCGGCCTTCTTGAGCTCCTCGTCGATGACGGCCTTGAACGCCTCCAGCGGCTGCGCGCCGCGGAAGTTGCGTCCGTTGATGAAGAAGTTGGGCGTGCCGCGCGCGCCGAAATTGGCCGCGTCGTCCATGTCCTTCTTGATGCGGTCCTTGTACTTTTCGGTGTCGAGCACGTTCTTGAACTTGCCCATGTCGAGACCGATCTCCTGCGCGTACTTCTCGAGGTTGGGCCGGTCGAGCGCGCCCTGGTTGGCGAACAGCTTGTCGTGCATCTGCCAGAACTTGCCCTGCTCACGCGCCGCCTCGGCCGCCTCGGAGGCGATCATGGCGTTGTTGTGGAAGGGCAGCGGGTTGTGGCGGAACGCCAGCTGGACGTCATTGCCGTATTCCTTGAGCACGCTCTCCAGCGTGGGCGACACGCGGCCGCAGTACGGGCACTGAAACTCGGAGAACTCGACGATGGTGACCTTGGGCTGCTTGGCGCCCTTGGTCGGCGCGTCGCCGATGGCGACCTTGTACACCTCCGCGCCCGCGCCCGGGCCCTTGGCCGGGGGCTGGTTGGGCGCGGCGGCGGCCGGGGACGGCGCGGTCTTGGCTCCCGCCATGAACTTTGCGTACAGCTGGTTCGACGGGGTGCCCGCGGCCAGCAGCTTGTCGGCGCGCGCGATCTCGTCGTCGACCACCTTCTTGAACTCTTCGTAGGGCTGCGCGCCCACGACCTGGCGGCCGTTGAGGAAGAAGTTGGGTGTCCCCTGCACGCCGATCTGCTGCGCCAGCTTCATGTCGGCGTCGATGCGGTTCTTGTGCGCGGAGGTGTCGAGCGCGGTCCTGAACTTGCCCATGTCGAGGCCCAGCTCGGTCGCGTACCTCTCGAGATCGGGGCGCTTGATGTTCTGCTGGTTGGCGAAGAGCTTGTCGTGCATCTCCCAGAACTTGCCCTGCGCCTCGGCCTCGAGCGCGGCCTGCGAGGCCAGCGGCGCGTCGGGATGGAAGGGCAGGGGGTTGTGCCGGAAGTAGAGACGGACGTCGTTGGGGTACTCCTTCTGGAGCTTTTCCATCGTCGGGATGACCCGGCTGCAGAAGGGACACTGGAAGTCGGAGAACGCGACGATGTTCACCTTGGCGGTGGCCGGCCCACGCGCCGCACCCTCGAGCGGTACGCGAAAGCGCGGGACGTCGCCGACCGCCTTGTCGGGCGTGCCGTCACCCTTGAGGGCGACCTCGCCGGCCCCTGATTTTTCCTTGTTGCCGCTGTTGGCGAAGCGCGCGAACGCGTAGAAGCCGCCCGCGACGACGACCAGCAATGCGATGACTGTTCCTATCTTCATGGTGAAACTCCTGGGGTGTGACTGAAGTGAAAGGCCTGAAATCGAGAATCGAGATGCGCGCTGGAGAGAGACCCTGAGCTCAAGAGGCGTTCACGAAAGACCGTGCTGCGCGCGCGGGCGCGGGGACGAAGGGTCGCTGGCCACGCGCGCGCGCCGCGACCGTCCCGGCCGGGATGACTCGCGCCTTCGGCAAGCGCGCGTGACGAGGGCCGGTCGAACCCGCCCGACGTGGTCCGCGGCCTAGGTTCTGGGCGGTCTCTCGAGCGGCCTTGGCTGCCGCGTGAGAAGCGAGATCGATCGTTCGGCGGCCAAGCGCGTGGCCGAAACCGGTGGAAGCGCGGGCAATGCGAACAGCGCCACAGGCTGCGACGGCGCCGGGCCGCTGGAGGCGTCACCTCCCTCGGACGGCACGCCGGCGCAGGCGGCCAGGGTGCTGGCGCCCTGGCCATCGCGGCGCGCCGGGCGAAGGCCGTTGGTGGCCCGCTCACTGTCCGGGTCGCGCGAGGCCCGGTACCAGGCGTCGCGGGGCGTTCCGTCACACTCGCCGACCAGACCGGCCAGCAAGGCGGGGTCGATGGGGATGCGGACGGAGGGCGCCCGACAATCAACCACCGCCTGGGTGGCGTAGCGCGGTCTGTCAGAGTCGGAGGCGGGCGCGCCGAGCATCATCGCGGCACGCGGCGATGCCTCACAGCTGGTCGGGCCGACCGGATCGCAGATCGGCGCACCCGACGCCAAGGTGCTCGGTAGCGCTGCCAGAAAAGGCAGAAAAGACAGAAAAGGCAGAAAAGGAGTGACGAGACCGATCATGGGGGCAGGGGGAATCGGTGGGTGAAGCGCGAGACCGGTGTCAGCCTAGCCCAGGGTCAACGCAGCAGCAAGCCACGCTATTCCGCCGGCTCTGCCCCGAGCACAAACGTTTCCGGGCCCACAGAGAAAGGGAGGTGTTGAAAGCGACGACCGATCTGGCCTAAGGTGCATGACTGGTGCCCCGTATGCCTATGAACAAAGGCGTAGCAGGCCCCCTCCCCGGTAGCTCGAGCGGCCTGCCCGATGCCCGCGTAGTGGTTGATTCCGCCGAGAGCTCCGAAGAGAGGGTGATTCGCCGTCGCCGGCGACATCATCGCCGTCATCAGAAACTGACCCCCGGATCCGGGCGGACCAAGGAGATCGCCTTCGTCACCTTGCTGGCGCTGGCCATCCTGTTCGGCATCCTTTACTACCTGCTGCCGCATTATCAGGGGCACGGCGACGAGTCCGGCCAGGGGCCGGGGGGCGCGGCGCCGGCCCTCTCCCG
The DNA here is from genome assembly GCA_035696125.1 of Polyangia bacterium. Taxonomy (GTDB): domain Bacteria; phylum Myxococcota_A; class Polyangia; order Fen-1088; family Fen-1088; genus DASRQZ01. The sequence continues at coordinate 34,497 of DASRQZ010000072.1, read as the reverse complement.
GTCGGATGGAGACAACACCCTCCTGGATTCCATGACGCCAGGATCCGGATTGTCAAAGGTCCGGGCTTGGCGTCTGCGGCGCCCTGCCGGTTAACCCTGCTTTCGGTTACGCCAGCAGCGCCGGAATGTTGCCGGTCACCTCGCCGAGCGCGTTGCCGGCGACGCCGGCGGTGTTCATAGCGGTGATGAGGACGTTGGCGGGGTGCTTGCCGGTGGCGGCGACGTGCTGGCCGGGCTTGAGGCCGCCGGCCCGGCCCGCGATCAGGCAGGCCATGTTCTGCGTCGAGTGCGTGCTGTTCTGCGAGCCGGTCGCGGTGTCGAGGCCATGCCCGCCCTCGTGCAGGAACACCAGGACCGTATTGTCGATAAATCATAGGCGGATTTCATCGCGACGAGCGGTCGGCGACCGACACCACCCGGGTGCGCATCTCGACCAGCCGGCGCAGCACTCGCAGGTCGCGCCGCGACCGCAGCATGGTCGCGGCCTCGGCGAAGGAGCACAGACGCACCTCCTTGGTCTCTCCATCGTGCGCGCCGTCGTCGCCCTCGAGCGCCATCTCGAAGAAGTAGGTGAAGTGAAAGCGTCCCTCGTGCAGGACGATCGGGCGCAGGATGCGCGCGCGCAGACCGCTCTCTTCGTGCACCTCTCGCAGGGCGGCCGCCTCGGCGGTCTCGCCGCGATCGATGCGCCCCTTGGGCAGGGTCCAGCGCCAGCGGCCGCGGCGATTGCGCTGGCGCACCAGGGCGATCCGCCCGCGCCCGTCGATGACCAGGCCGCCCGCCGATGTCCACTTGCGCGGCAGCCGGCGGCGGCGACCCGGCGCGCCAAAGCCGGCGAGCATCACCACCGCCGCGACGGCAGCGCCGATCAGCGCGGCGGCAACCGCCACGAGCAGCAGCGCCATCGACTGTAGAGGCTACCACCGCGACCGGGGGGGGCGACCCACGATTTCGCGCTGACGCGCGCCGACCTGGTGTGGGTCGGGCAGCGCGACGCGGGGCGAGCTGGCCTCGCGACGCGACCATCCACGAAGCCGCGTCATCCGGTCAGTCGCCGGCCGCGTCGAGACGGATGCAGCTGGTCGGCAGGTCGCCCAGGCGGTCCGCGGGGCGCAGCGCCCGCAGTCGGTCGCGCGCGGGCGGCTGGGCCTGGTCCACGGACAGACAGACCGCGGCGGGGCCAGGGCCGGTGATCCGGAAGGCCAGCGGGAGGGGGACGCGGTTGCCGCAAGAGACGGCGACCGGTTCACCCGGGAAGGCGGCGCCGTCGCCCTGGACGACGGCCAGATCGGCGTACAGGCGCAACGGGGGAGGGCAGGTGAGGAGCACCTTGAACCGGTCCTGGGCGCTGTACGCCGCCGCGTCCCAGGCGACAGAACCACCGCGCTCGCGCACCAGCTCGAAGGTGACGTCGCCTCCCTTGGTCTGGATCAGGTGACGGCGCGGCAGGGGGACCTCGCTCGGGCGCGCGATGATCAGCACCAGCGCCGCGGCGGCGCCGACCGCAACCAGGGCCCGGAGGCCCCAGCTCACGGACCGACCGCCGCGCGTGAAGCCACCGCGCCCGCGCCCCCCGGGGGCAGTCATCGCCGCGGTCGCGGCGCCGCCGGCGCCGTCTGGCGCGCGGCCGGCCGGCAGCGCAGGAAGATCCGCGCCATGCGGGCGCTGGATCCGATCCAGGCAGCGGCGGCAGCGGTCGCATTGCTCGAGGTGGCGGGCGACGACATCGCTCTCGGCGGGCGGCAGCTCGCCCAGGTGATAACGCTCGAGCCGCAACCACGAGATCGGAACGCAGTCGGCCTCGCCGCTCACGTCGCCTCCCCCGTCCTGCCGCCGGTCATCGGTCGCGGGTCGGCGAGGAGGAGGCGCACCTCTTGCCGGATGTGGCGCACTCGGCGCGCCACCGTGCGGCGGCTGGCGCCCAAAAGGCTGGCGATCTCGTCCTCGCCCAGATCGTCGATGAAGCGGTAGACCAGCACCTCCCAGCTCTGATCGTCGAGCCGCCCGCTGAGGCTCGACAGGAGCTGCCGATCCACGATCCGATCGTCGACGCGCGTGCGCGCGATGTCCTGCGCGGCCAGCTCGTGGCTGGCGATCAAGCGCCCCTGGTTGCGGCGATCGCGCAGGTGGTTCAGGCAACGGTTGGTGATCGCGCGATAGAGGTACGGCAGGTCGATCGCGCCGGCGTCATCGGCGCGCGCACGCTGCAGCAGATCCAGGAACAGGCCCTGGACCAGGTCTTGTGCCTCCTCGCGGGACTGCAACATCCTTTCGGCCTTTCTCAGCAGCGCGGGGCCATAGCGGCGATAAAGCTCCATCCGATCATTGACAGGTCGGCGGCCAGGCCACACACGGCCCGCTGCCGTCGGCGCAGTCGCCGTCGGTGGCGCAGGCGGCGAAGGTCTTCGTGCAGACATTGGCGGCCGCGCACACCAGGCCCGCCGCGCATTGCGGCGTGGTCTCGCACCAGGCGCCCGCGGGACGATCCGACAGCGGGATGGGAGCGCCGGTGCAGCCGGTGGCGCTCGACATCTCCAGACGCGCCAGCACGGCGTGCCCCTCGCTCTCCTTGCGAATGGTGAGCGTGACGCCGTGGTACCAGGTGGGCGCCGAGACCAGGAACGACAGCGGTCTCCAGGACGCGCTGGGGATGCGCTGGCGGTAGTCGGGCGCGCCGCCATCGGACAGAAAGTCCATCTCCAGGAACACCGACGCGGCGGGATCGATGTCGGCGATGACCTTGAACTCCAGGCAGGCGACCGAGTCGACGTCGTCGATCTGGCGCAGCACCACCTGGTCGGCGACCAGCTCGACGCCCAGGTCGCGCTCGTGCCAGGTGGGGGCCTTGCGGATCGACCCCTCGGCGACCTGCCAGCGGCAAAGCCGATCACCGCACCAGTCGTCGAATCCGGGATCGTCGTCCAGCGGGCAGCCGCCCGCAAGCACGGCCAGCAGCGCCAGTGCCAGGGCTGACTTCGTCCTGATCACCGTCGTCGTGGTCTTCGTCGTCATGGTCATCGTCCTCGTCGTCGTCGTGGTCGTCGTCAGTGCCATGGCTCATCCTCAGAAGGCGTAGCGGGTGCCGACGTCGATGACCGCGCCGCCGCTGTCGTGGGTCTGGCCGAACCGGTTCTGGATCAGCGGCGCGTGGTAGTAGCCGACTTCGAACAGGAAGCCCAGCGAACGCCAGGGCATGACGGCCGCGCCCGCCTTCGCGCCCAGGTGGTATCCGAGGAACCAGTCGCTGGTCGTCCCCGTGGCGTCTTGCCAGCGCGTGAAGGCCAGCGCCGGTCCGACGCTGGCCTGCGCGTAGGGGATGAAGCGATCGCGCGCCAGCGGCAGCGTGCCGCGCACGCCGACGCCGAGGCCGTAACCGGACCATCCGAAGTGGGCCGGTGTTGTCGTGTTGTCGGGGTGGTCCGCGTCGCCGCGGTCGTGATCTTGAGCGTCGAGCTCGACCAGGCCGAGGGTCACGGCGAAGTGGCGGCCTTGCGCCCGCGACGCGGTCAGCGCCAGATGATGCGACAATCCGAGCCAGACGTTGCCCCCGAACCGGCTGAAGTCGAACTGCCGGATCTCGTCGACGTAAGCGTCGCTGCGCCCCGCGATCAGGCCGAGCGCGAGCTCGAGCCCCCAGCGCGGGCCTTGCCAGGCGGTGCCCTTGGCGTCCGAGATCTGCAGCGAGGAGCGGCGGCAAGCGGCGAGGTCGAGGGTCACGATCGCCTGTGGCGCGGTCGTGACCTCGCACTCCCGCAGATCGTCGCCCTGGCGGACCAGCACCGAGTACGGGCCGGCCGGCACCGCGAGCTGGACTGCCTCGCCGCGCGCCTTGTCCAGCTCGGCGACCACGCTCTGGCTGGGGCGGTGCTGGAACAGCAGGCGGCCGTGGACCGCGGCGGGGACCAGGATCTGCGCGGCCGCCGCGGGTCGGGTCAGGATCACGTCACCCTTGCCGCGCAGGTCGGTCTCCAGCGTGGCGTGTTGCGCGCCGACCGCCGTCGCCGCTGTTCCGGTCAGCGTTCGCTGATAGGTGTAGCGGTAAGCCTCGTCGAGGCTGATCTTGCCGTCCTGGTTGGCGTCGCCGGCGCCCCGCAGGGCCAGCAGCAGGTGGTGGGTGAAGAACGATCCGGTGAGATCGTCGGACTCCTGGCTCAGCTCGGCGGACGCGCTCGAGGCGATGACCGCCAGGCCGGCGGTGTTGAGGCGGGCGACCGAGTTGAAGGAAAAGTCGGCGGTCGGCTCGGCGCCCTTGATGCGCGAGAAGGCTCCGCTCTGGCAGGCGTCGAGGACCACGATGGTGAGCGTGCTCGGCAGGCCGAGGATCTCCTGGCGCAGCTCGGACAGGGCAAGCTCCTCGCGACCGATGGTCAGCGCGTGCGCGCGCGCGTGTCCCGAGTAGTAGAAGAAGACCTGCGTCTGCTCGCCGCGCCGGGCGTGCTCGCTCAGCCGCTCGCGCAGCGCGGCCACGGCGGCCAGCAACCGGCCCCGCGTCGGGCGCAAGACCAGGAACAGGTTGTCGGCCGGGTACGCGCCCACGTCGCGCAGCACCGCGGCGACGGCCCGGGCGTCGCGCTCGGCGTAGCGCAGCTCTTGCTGGCCCTCGCCCGCGGCGTTGCTGCCGACCACCAGCGCGTACGCCGCCTCAGCCGGCGGGCCAGCGCCAATCACGGTCGGCGGCGGCGAAAGCTGCAGGGCGACCACGCCCAGGACACCCAGAATCGAGCTGTGAATGACCGGCCCCGGCATGCGACCTTCCTCCCTTGCCCTGCTAACACGCGCGCCCGGGCAATCGCGCCAGCCTGATCGAAGGAAGATCGAGGACGCACGGCGCAGCGGAGGAAGGCGCGCGCCGACGACGCGTCTGACCCGATGGACCGGTGCGGCTATCCGTTCATGAGGGCCAGGATATTGCCATCCGGATCCTTGAACCAAGCCACCTTCATGGGACCGGCGACGTGCAGGTGGCCCTGGCGGGTCAGGCCGGGAAGGTCGTAGTGCTCGAAGTGGACGCCGCGATCCGCGAGGCCCTGGACGATCTTCTCGATGTCGTCGCCGACCAACCAGTTGGCGGCCGTTGCTTTGTTGGTGCCGGCGTACTCGGATCGATAGACGATCAGCTTCGAGCTCCCGCTCTGGTAGGTGACCGCCTCTGATCCCTGCGCGTCCACCGCCTTCAAGCCGAGCGCGCCCTCGTAGAACTTCTTCGCTACCCCGAGATCCTTGACCGAGATTGTCGCGACGGCTTCCTTGTCTCCCAGCATGTGACCCTCCTGGCTGCCTCGAAGATCGCGCGCCCCCCGCAGAGAGCCAAGTCAGCAGGACCTGGTATTCGATGACAAGCTGGTCGAGCTGATGCCCCCTGGCTGCGCGGGCGCGCCCGTGCGGCGGCCTGCGGTCAGGTCATGCGGTGCAGATGGCGGCGCTGGCGGCGCGCGCGGGCCAGGCGCTCGCGCTTGCCCGCCATGGCCAGGGCGTGCGAGAGGGTATGCTCGGGCGACAGGGTGGATGCGGCGAGGAAGCGCACCGGGTCGGCGAGCTCGCCGTCCTGATGGACCTCGAAGTGAAGGTGGCTGGCCGACGCCTTCACGCCGGTGAGGCCGACCGTGCCGATCACCTCGCCGGCCTTCACCGCCTGCCCGGCCACCACGCTGAAGGTGTGCAAGTGAAAATAGCCGCTGCGGATACCTTCGTCGTGCTCGATGCGCACGAAGAAACCGCCCGGGCCCAGCACGCGGTAACGCCAGCGGCGCAGCTGGCGCGGCGCGAGGCCGGTGGCGGCCAGGCTGCCCGGCATGTCGGCGCCCGCGAACTGCACGACACCATCGGCCACGGCGCGCACCGGCTCGCCCACGCTGGCGTCGATGTCGACGCCGCGGTGCTCGCGCTTGCCGCCGTCGCGATCGGCGCCCGGACCGCTGGTCCCCAGGCGAGCGCCGCCGGTCAGCGGCGGCACGATCGCGAGGCCGAGATGAGACATGGCGGCCATCGTCTGCGCTCCCGTGTAGGCATCGAGCAGGCGGCGACGGGCCACCAGCACGCGGTCCTCGGCGGTGGCGCCCCAGACCCGATCACCCCAGACCAGGTGGGCCACGGCGGTGCGGTGGGGCGTGCTGCCGGCGGCGGCGTCGAGCGCGACGTGGGTCGCCTGCCACATCGCCAGCAGCTTGGCGCCGACCCGGAGGTTGTGCGCGGGGTCCAGCAGCCGCTGGCGCGCCAGATCCTCGCGCGCGAAAGGGAGCGCCGCGCGCGGACCGAACATGGCGGGCTCGATCTGCAGCAGGCCGACGCCCCCCGAAGATTCCAGGCCGGGGCGGCAGCGGCCCTGACGATAGACCAGCGCGGCCAGCAGGAACGGATCGCTGGCCGTCTCGGCGCTCACCTCACGCACCAGGCGGGCCAGGTTGTCCAGGCCTTCCAGCGGCGCGACCTCGTCGCACAGCGCGACGACCGCGGCGTCGAACTTCGCCTCGTCGAGCGGGCCGGCCGGCGCCGCCGGCTCGGCGGGCCACTCCGCGGGATCGCGCAGCTCGTGCGTGCCGCGCCGGTCGGGCTCGCTGCTGCGGTGCTGCCGCGCCGCCGCGCCCACACCCACCGTCGCCGCGATCACGACGCGGGCAGGGACGGTGGCGGGACCGCTGTCGCTGGTCGCGGCGCCGCCGTCCGCGCGCGCGCCTGCGTCCGGCACGTCGACCTCGACACCGGCGGTAAGCAAGACCAGGAGCGGAAACAACTCGACCGTCATTTTGTCGGGGCTGAAGATCACATCGGGCCTCGACGACCGGATCTTTAAGGCGTGCGCAACCCACGGTGGCGTGGAAGTCGGCGCGCATAGGCACCGTGGCGCAGAGCCGCACGCAGATGCGTCGGATCAACTGGCGGCGCTCGGTTGGCGCCTCACCTCGCGGTGCGCCAACCGAGCGCTTGCCTGGTCGCCGCCAGCTTCCGGCGTCGATCAAACGCGGCTAGAGGTCGTGCCCAGGGACAGAGTCGAACTGTCTACACACGGATTTTCAGTCCGTTGCTCTACCAGTTGAGCTACCTGGGCCGGTGACGCGGGCGATACAATGCCCGCGGTGGCGGGCGGGGTCAAGGCTCGATGAAGGACATCGCGCGGGGCTTTCCCGCCGGCTTGCCGCGGGCTTTCAGGCGTCGTCTTGATCGCCGGTGGGCCCGCGCGGCGGGGCGCAGGTCGCGACCGCGCCGCTGTCGGTCTTGAGCTGCCAGCCGCCGCCCGATTGCCGCTCGCGCGCGTCCTCCCGGTACTCGCTGCGCGCATCGGGCCCCAGCAGCTCGCAGGGGTCGAACCAGTGCAGGGTGCGCACCGACCCGAGCAGGGGCGGCAGCTCGCCGGCGAACTCCTGGTTGTCGGGGCAGCGGTGGTGCCACAGCGCGCCGCGCGCTGGCACGGAGGCGAAGCAGAAGATCTCCTTCACGCCACCGTTGCAGTTGGTGCCCACGACCAGGACCGGACCGGGCAGCGCCGCGGTCTCGGGCACGCGCAGCACCACGTCGTGGTGGAACTCACCCTGCTGCCAGTGATCCAGCAGATCGTACCCTCCGGCGCGGCTGCTGATCTCCGAGAGCAGCGAACCGAGGCCGAGCTGTTGCGAGAGCTCCTGCAGCATCATCCGGCGCCAATGCTAGCCGCTGCGGGCCGCCGCGCCAGGTCTGGCGACGAAATCATCCAAAAGCCCTGCCGCTCTGCGACGACCACCAGACGAAGGAAGGCGTTCATCCGTCTTCCGCATCGGCCTGCTCCTCCTTGGGAAGCGGCGTGCCGCGCAGGCGGCGGATGCGCCGGTCGCGCACCTCCAGCACGGTCAGTCGGAAGCCGGCGCCGTCGATGAAGTCGCCGGGCACCGGCAGCTCGCCGAGCTGGCTCAGCACGAACCCGCCCAGGGTCTCGACGTCGGGCGGCAGCGGCGGAAGGGTCAGCCCCAGGTCGCGCTTGGCGACGTCCAGGGTGAGCCGTCCGTCGGCCTCGAAGCTGCCGTCGCTGTTGCGGGTGACGGGAGGGATCTCCTCCAGGTCCTGCTCGTCCTGGATCTCACCGACCACCTCCTCGACCAGGTCCTCGAGGGTGACGATGCCGGTGAAGGAGTGGCCGCTGCCCAGGATGATGGCGATGTGTACGCGCCGGCGTTGAAACTCGCGGCGCAGCCACTCGAGGCGGGTGTCCTCCGAGGCGTAGATCGGCTCGCGCACCAGGTCGCGCATCTTCTCGGGCCGGCGTCCCGAGGCCAGCGCCGCGACGATGTCCTTGAGGTGCACGTAGCCGACCACGCGGTCGGTCCCCGGCTCGACCAGCGGGTAGCGGGTGTACTGGTTGGCGACCGCGATGCGCAGGTTGTCGTCGAAGGGACGGCCCGCCTCCAGCGTGACGACGTCGCGCCGCAGGGTCATGACGTGGCGGGCGACGCGGTGGGTGTAGTCGAAGACCCGGTCGATCAGGCGGCGCGCGCCCGGTTCCAGCTGCACGTGCTGCAAGACCAGACGCAGCTCGTCGGGCGAGTGCAACATCTCCGCCTCGGACGCCGGCGGCAGGCGCAACATCTTCAGCACCAGCGAAGCCGCGCCCTTGAGCATCCAGATGAACGGAAACGCCAGGACGTAGAAGACCCGGAAGGGGACCGCGGCCCACAGCGCGATCGACTCGGTCTGCTGGATGGCCAGCGCCTTGGGCGCCAGCTCGCCCAGCACCGTGTGCAGGAAGGTGATCACGGTGAGGCTGACCGCGGTCGCCAGGGTGTGCAGGGTGCGCTCCGAGATGTCGCCGGTGCGCGCGATCAGCGGGCGCAACAGCTCGGCGAAGGCCGGTTCGCCCAGCCAGCCCAGGCTCAGCGAGGCCAGGGTGATTCCGAGCTGGCTCGCCGACAGGTACGCCGGCAGCTGGCTGGTGATGGTCATCAACAGGCGCGCCCGCCGCTTGCCCTGGTTGGCCAGCTGCTGCAGCCGGGTGGGGCGGATCTTCACGAAGGCGAACTCGGCCGCCACGAAGAAGGCGTTGGCCAGCACGATGAGCAAGGTCACGGCGAGCGCGAGCATCGGCGACATTGACTAGCGCGCCTCCCAGACCGGGAAAGCGAACCGGCGATGAGCACGATCGGGGACCAGCAGACACGCGGCGGAATACTCGGAAGCCATCTGTCGGCCGCAGTCTCGCATGGGCCGGGCCGAATCTAAACGTAGTTGAGGCCGTACCAGGGCAGGGGGAGCGGCCGCGCCGGCGCCTGCAGCCACTGGCCCGCCATCGCCAGGGTCAGCGGCGCCGGGCTCCAGCCGCGCGCGGCGGCGGCGCGCGCCGTCTCGGTGTCGTGGTCGGGGACCACCAGCTGGTCGCTGACCGACGGGGCGGCGGCCAGCACGGCGTCGCGGTCGCCGGCCAGCTCCAGCACCCGCCGGCGCGTGCCCTGGGCCACGACCAGGTAACCGGCCGGGCCGGCGTGGTCCTCCACGACCCAGAAGCATGCCGGCCAGGCGAAGACCACCTGGGCACCCAGAAAAGCGCGCCAGTCGGCGGTGTCGCGCTGGAAATGCACCGACTCCTGGTCGTACCAGCGCGCCAGCTGGGGCAGATCGGACTGCCGGCAGGGGCGGACCTGGATCGGGTCCGGTAAGCCCCGCAGCCCCGCGCCGGAGCCGGCACCGGCCGGCCAGGTCCAGCACACCGCGGGCGGTGCGGGCGCGAAGCCCAGCCGCCGGTAGAGCGGTCCGTCGCCCGACACCACGACCAGGGGCACCCCTTCGGCGCGCGCGCAGGCCAGCGCATCGCTGACCACGGCCGCGCCCCAGCCCTGCCCGCGGCGGTCGGCGCGGGTGAAGACCGCGCCGATGGCGCCGACCGGCCGCGGCGTTCCCTGCCACGACACCGTCCTGACACAAAGGCCGGCGTGCGCGATCAGGGCGCCACGGTCGCTGGCGACCCGCAAATGCCTCAGATTTTCGAGAGAGAACAGCAGCGGATAGTCGGTCCCCATATCGCCGCCAGAGGGGCGAAAGACCTGGTTGGCCGCTTCGATCAGCCGGGGCAGCTCAGGCGCGAGGCAGGCGCGTGGGGCGTCCACCGCGCGATTATCGCCCCGGCGCGCCCCGATTCATAAATGGCTCGCGCCTTGATAGTGTGTCGGACCATGCGGTGGTTCAAATGCCAGGTCTCGGGCGCGGTCGTGCTCGTTGCGGCGATCCTCGGGGCGTCGCCGGCTCGCGCCGACGGGGCGCTGTTCACGCCCGACTGCACCAGCGACAATCTGTTGGCGCGCAAGCCACCGGCGCAGCGGCAGGACCTGCGCGGCAACTTCTGGCAGGTCACCGACGAGGCGGTTGCGCCCGAGGGCGCGCAGTGGGACTCGCCGGTCGCGGTCCTCTTCGATACGCCGGCCGGGTCGGTGACCTACGACCTCGGGCAGCCAACCTCGGTCAGCGCCTTCTTCGTCCAGGCCGACGCCAACGACACCTACAAGATCTTCGGCTCCGTCGACGGAACGCCCGACAGCTACAAGCTGCTGGTCGAGGTCGAGACCGCCAACGGGCACGGGCTGCGCGCCCGCACCCCGACCATCAATCCCACGACGGTCCGCTATCTGCGCATCGGAGAGGGGCTGGGCGACGGCTTCTATTCGCTGTCCGAGTTCGCCGCGTATTGCCGCGCGCCCACGCCCTTCCCGCCGCAGTTCCGCCGCGTCGACGCGCCCCCGGCCCGCCTACCGGACATCCCCTGGTGGAAGATGACCTGGTGGGACAACGACGTCAGCGCTCGCTTCGAGATGATGCTGGCGCTGGGGGGCCTGGCGCTGATCGCCTGGGGCATCGCGCTTGCCAAGAAGAACATGCCCGACTACCAGCACAAGTTGCGGCGCGGCCTGATGATCGCGCTCGGCGTGCTGTCCTTCGGCGCGTACTGGAACTTCGGCTTCTTTCACTTCCGCAATTACATCCACATCTGGGACACGTACCACTACTACATCGGGTCCAAGTACTTCCCCGAGCTGTCTTACGACCGACTCTACGAGTGCGTGTCGGTGGCCGACTCGGAGGTGCCCAGCCTGCGCCGTCGGGTCGAGCTGCGCAAGATCATGGACCTGCACACCAACATGATGGGCCCGACGACCGACATCCTGGCCCACCCCGAGCGCTGCAAGCAGCACTTCACGCCCCAGCGCTGGGCCCAGTTCACCCGCGACGTCGCCTACTTCCGCGAGGCCCACGGCGTCAAACGCTGGGAGGAGGCGCAGACCGACCACGGCTACAACGCCACGCCGGTGTGGAACGTGCTCGGCACGACGCTGGCCAACCTGGCACCGGCCAGCGACACCCAGATCAACGCTCTGTCGCTGCTCGATCCCGCCTACGCCATCGGGATGATGGTCATGATCTGGTGGGCTTTTGGCTGGCGCGTGCTGGCGGTCGGGCTGGCGGTGTTCGCCACCAACTTCCCGTCGCGTTTTTACTGGACGGGCGGCGCCTTCCTGCGCTGGGACTGGCTTTTTTACATGGTGGGCGGCGTGTGCCTGGTGCGCAAGGAGAGGTATCTGCTGGGCGGCTTCTTCCTTTCGTACGCGACGCTGCTGCGCATTTTCCCGCTGTTCCTGTTCTTCGGACCGATCATGCTGCTCGTCCAGCAGTATCTGAAGACCAGGAAGCTCGACCGCCGGCTGCGCCAGCTGGTGCTGGGCGCCGCGCTGGGGGTGGCGGTGCTGTTCCCGCTCAGTCTGATCAAGAGTGGGGGCATCAGCAGCTGGGTCCACTTCAAGCAGAACTCCGAGAAGCACACGTCGACCCCGCTCACCAACTACATGGGTCTGCGCACGCTGGTCGCCTACGCGCCGTCCGAGGCCGGGCGTTTCCTGCGCAGCGACAAGATGGACGATCCCTGGCACGACTGGAAGCTGGCCAAGCTCAAGACCTTCCGCGAACGCCGGGCGCTGTTCGTCGTGCTGGCGCTGGGATTTGCAGCCTTGCTGTGGTACGCGGTGCGCGGCGCCGAGCCCTGGGTCGCCTGCTGTCTCAGCGCGACCATGATCGCCGTCGGTGTCGAGCTGACCTGTTACTACTACTCGTTCCTGATCGTGGTGGCGTTGTTGTACGACAAGCGCAAAGAGGCGGGCGCCGCGCTGCTGGCGGTGACGGCGGCGACCTCGTTCATCGATTGGGCTCCGACGCGGTTCCTGCCCGACACCGGCATCTGGCGCTGGCTGAAGATGCCGACCTGGCTCGACGAACAGTACATGTGGATGGGCATCGCCACCCTGGTGGCGTTCGGGTGGATCTTGTACCGCTTCGGGTTCGTCGCCGAGGCCGACGCCGCGGGCGCCGCCGCGGTCGCAGACGGTGGCGGTGCGCCGGCCGCCGCCTCCGCGGCGCCGCCGGCTGCCGCGCCCTCGGCGTCGCCCAAGCGGACGCCGGATAAAGTTCGCCGCGGGCCCCGGCGCCACTTCAAGGGCGGCGGCCGCAAGCGCTGACACGACGGCGATCGCGTCGCCGCAGCGACGGAAAACCGGTCATCAAAAAGAAGAGGCCGCATCGGAGTGCCGATGCGGCCTCGAAAAACGGAGGGGAGATCGGGCGGGTTAGCGGCGCCCCTTCTTCTTGCCGGCTTTCTTCTTCGCGCCGGCGCTCTTCTTGGCCTTGCCGGCGCTCTTCTTCGCGGACGACTTCGCCGCCTTCTTCGCGGCGGGTTTCTTGCCAACACCGCGGCGTTTTGCCGCCTTGGCGGTTTTCTTGCGCTTTTGCCCGCCGATGGCGCGCTTGGCGCGTGCGACGTCACCGTCGCGATCAACGAAGTAGATGTAGTTGGTGTCCATCTGGAACCCGCCGTCGGCGACCTTTTCAGGTCGGCCCTTGGGGACGCCCGGCTGCTTCCGCTGGACCTTCCAAACCGCTCCGTCCTTCACGTAGTACATGAAATCCTTTTCACGAGCTACGCCCAGCTTTGCGACTTTCTCGGCCATCTCAGCAGCCCTCCGTTTAGAAAGTGTTGCGAAAGAAGACCTGGGCATCGTAGCGGGGGGGCTACCCCTGTCAAGCGAAATTCCGCCGGAAAGCTGGGGTGCTCTCGTCGGAGAATCCCGGTTTTTTCCGCACTTTTCCGGTGCGCGCGTGCTTTTGCGCGCGTGCTTTCCGCGCCGTTTGCACCTTGGCTTCCACGGTCTTGCACATCCTTGTCCATGTCTTGCACGTTCGTGCTTCCGGGGTCCCGCGATTGACGCGGGCGTGGCAGCGCGCGCCAGAGCGGACGATCAGCGCGGTTTCGCCAGGTAGATGTGTTGCTCCGATTCCATGCCCGTTCGCAGAGGGCTGCCGGCAAAGTCCGACCAGCTCGCGATCAGCCGGAGGCCGGCGCGCGCGAGCAGGCCGTGCACCTGCCCGACGGAGAGCTGGCGATGGCACAGCCGCCGCACGCGCTCGGGCCCCACCGGCCGCCCGCGCCCGTCGACAGGCAGGTAAAACATGCGCATCAGCAGGGTGCGCCGGCGGGGGTCGAAGTGGTGGTTGGTGGTGTAGATCAGGCGCGCGCCGGTGCCCGGATCGCGCACCTGGGTGCGCGCCCAGCGTCGGTCCCCGTCGCGTTCCAGGAAGCGCGGATCGGGCGCGAAGACGTCGAACGCCAGCCAGCCGTGGGGCGCGATGGCGCGCCGCGCCGCGCGCAGGAAGGCGATCAGATCGCGATCGGCGATCAGATGCTGGATGCTGTGAAACGCGGCGACCGCGAACCCGAAACCGACCGGCGCCGGCCAGCGCGTGCGCGCGGGGGGCGGGGCCGCCGGGTGGCGGAAGGCAAAGCGCCGCAGGTCGGCGCGCAACAGCAGCCCGCGCGCGCGCGCGGCGGCCGGCAGGCGCGCGATCTTCTGGGCCGCGCGCGCCAGCATGGCCGGCGCGTGATCGACGCCGACGACGGTGTGGCCGTCACGCAGGAGCGGCAGCATGAGGCGTCCGGTGCCGCAGGCCAGGTCCAGCACGGGCCCGCCCCGCTCGGCGGCCAGCGCGCGATAGAACCGGACGTCAGCGCGGCGGCGGCGGTATTCATGGTCGTAAAGGGCGGCGTCCTCGAAGTGCTCGATGGCGCCCGCGCGCTCGTCCTGCCGCCTGCCACTCAATATTCGCACGATGATCGCATAATCTATGCCGTCGCATGACCCGCGTGAACCAGACAGAGAATCCAGGCCCCGCCCACCCACCGGTGGGATCGGACCACGCAGGCGTCGCCATCGTGCTGCTGTCGGGGGGCATCGATTCGACGACGGCCCTGGCGATGTCGCGCGCCCAGGGCTGGCGCTGCCACGCGCTGACCTTTCGTTACGGCCAGCGTCACGACGTCGAACGCGCGGCGGCGGCGCGCATCGCGGCCGCGCTGGGCGCCGCCAGCCACCGCACCATCGATCTCGACCTGCGCGCGGTCGGGGGCTCGGCGCTGACCGATGAGATCCCGGTGCCCAAGGGGCGCAGCCAGGCCGAGCTCGGCGCCGGCATCCCGGTGACCTACGTGCCGGCGCGCAACACGATCTTCGTCGCGTACGCGATCGGGCTGGCCGAGGTGACCGGAGCCTCCGAGATCGTCCTCGGCGTCAACGTGCTGGATTCGTCGGGCTACCCCGATTGCCGGCCCGAGTGGCTGGCGGCCATGCAGGAGGTGGCGCGCCTCGGCACCAGGGCCGGCGTCGAGCAGCGGCCGCTCATGTTGCGGGCGCCGCTCATCCGCATGACCAAGGGCGAGATCATCGCCGCGGGCGTGCGCCTGGGGGTCGATTACGCGCTCACCCACTCCTGCTACGACCCTGATTCGACCGGCGCGGCCTGCGGTGGTTGCGACGCGTGTCAGCTGCGGCGCAAGGGGTTCGAGGAGGCGGGAGTGGCGGATCCGACCCGGTACGCGGGGTAGGGGACGCGGGGGCGGGCGGGCGCGTGCGGCGCGGGAGACGGGAAGAGCCGGATCACGCCGACGCCGACGCCGACGTCGACGAAGGGACTCTGATCCGACCCGTCGGCGTCGGCGTCGGCGTCAGCGTCGGCGGCTTTTCCGTAACTGCCCCGGCTAATCCCTGTTCGCGCTCCAGGGGCCGCCGAAGGCGCCGGTGCCCAGGAAAGGCGCCTTCTTGGTGGGGCGCAGCAGCACCGCGGTCGCGCCCAGCAGGCTCTCGAGCGTCGGGCCGGCTTCCGCACGGGCGGCCGCCGCGAGCGGCAGCGGCGAGCGCTCCTGGCGCCGCTCGGGCGCGCGTCCTTCCGGACGCGGGCCTTCACGGTCTTGACCGCGGCTGCCGCGCCCGCGCCGGCGTCGGCCCGAGCGCTCGAAGTTGTCGGCGGGCTCGAGCTCGGGCGCCGATTCATCGTCGGCGACCCCCGCGGCGTCCTCGGGCGCCGGCCCGCCCTCGCCGACCAGGGGTTGGCCGGCCAGCGCGGGATCCAGGCCCTCGGCGTCGGAGATGATCTCGCACAGGCGCAACGCCTCGTCGAAGAACTCACGTCCGGACAGGCGCGGGCGCTTTCGCCGCGGGTTCTTGGAGGGCAGGATGTAGCGGATGGCCAGCAGGATCTGGCGGGCCAGCTCGCCGTCGCGACGGGAGGCGCGCAAGCGCTCCAGCACCGGCTGGATCGACTGGCCCACCACCTGCCCGATGTCGCCGACGCCGGTGCTGTCCGGATCCAGCGCGTCGCGTAGCGGAGGCAGCATCAGGACCGCGAGCAGCAGGCTGTTGGTGGGCGCCACCGTACGGCGCGCCGTTGATCGGTCCAGCGCCGCCAGGTAGGCCCACAGGCGCGCGCGCCGCCGCTGCTGCGCCTCGACCCTGGCCGGGTCGGGCTCGGCGACCTCGGCGTCGGGGTCGTCTTTGAGGCCGCGCGCCAGCTCGGGCGCCAGCAGGTCGAGCAGCTCGGCCTCGAGCAGGATCTCCATCGATCGCTTGGCGGCGCCGGCGCGCAGCAGGCGATAGAACTCCTCCGAGACCCGCGCCTGCGCGCACTTCGCGATGTCGTTCCGGTGGTCCATCATGCGCCGGTAGGTCTCGGGCTCGATGGTGAGGTCACAGCGCGCCGCGAACTTGACCGCGCGCAGGATACGGATCGGATCTTCGCGAAAACGGATGTCGGGGTCGCCGATCGTGCGCACCACCCGCGCCTCGAGATCGACCAGGCCGTTGACGTGATCGATCACGTTGCCGGTCTCGAGATCGTAGAACAGACCGTTGATGGTGAAGTCGCGGCGGCGCGCGTCTTCCTCCGGGGTGCCGAAGACGTTGTCGCGCCGGATCAGCAGATCGCCGCTCTCCGCCTCGGTGCCGGCCTCCGGATCCTCCTCCTCGAGCTCACGCGGGTTGGCGCGGAAGGTCGAGGTCTCGATGATCTTCGGACCGAAGAAGACATGTGCCAGCCGGAAACGCCGCCCGATGATGCGGCAGTTTCGGAAAAGCCGCTTGATCTCTTGCGGCGTCGCGCTGGTGACGACGTCGAAGTCCTTGGGCTTTCGTCCAAGCAGCAGATCCCTCACGCAGCCGCCTACCAGGTACGCGGCGTGGTCGTAGCGCCTCAGCCTCTGGACTACCTTGGCAGCGTCGGGATCGATTTGATCCGGCGCGATTTGCATTTTTGTTATGCCTATCACGCTCCTTGGGGACCAGCAAGCCGAGGAGGGCAGACGGCAAAGAGCGAGGGCAGAGGGCAAGCCAGGCCGGTCCGGGGATCGCTAGTCAAACGACAGCGGCAGCGTTCCGTCGGGATCGTACTTACCCTTGCCGCGCACGGGGATGCCCCTCTGCGCGCGCGCGGGCGAGGGCGTGGCCGGCTTGGCGATCGGGCGCGCCGGCGTCTCGGGCCGGGGAGCGCGCGCGGCGGGCGACGACGCCACCTTGGTCGCCGGGGCCGGCGCCGGGGGATGCGCGACCTCGCGCGGATGAGGCGGCGGTACATGCGCCGCCTCAGCCGGCCTGGTCGCGACCGCGGCGGGTTTCTTGTCGCGCGCCAAGGTAGGCGCCGGCTCGTCCGCTGCCTTGGCGGGGGTTACCGCCGGTTTCTGATCGCGGCCAGCCGACGCCGGTGCGGAGGACGCGCTGGGCGGCGCGGGCTTGCGGTCCTCGCGGGCTGCCGCCGGGGGTGCGACCGCGGGCGCCTTGGGCTCGCTGACCGCCACCCTGGACGCTGCCTTGGCGATGCGCACCGGGGCGGGCGGGGTCGCAGCGACCGGGGGTGGCGGAACCACATCGGGAATCGAAGAAGGGATGGTCGAGGTCGGGGGCGGCTCTTTACTGCGCGCCGGGGCGGCTGCCACCGGGGCCGGGGCCGGCGCGGGTGGGGAAACCGGCGCGACTGGTGCAACCGGGGGTCGAGTTGCGGGCACGACCGGCCGAGGGCCCGGCGGCCTGGCGGCGGTCTTGATCTCGATCGGCGGCGGTTCCTCGCCGCCGCCGTGGGAGTTGACCCAGGCGACCACCACCACCGAGACCACGGCCAGCACCGCACCCGCGATCGCCAGCCGGGTGTAAAGCCGGCCGCGCGGGTTCTCGGGCTCGTACTCGTCGTTGACCGGCGCGGCTTCGAAGAAAGAATGGTCGCCGCCCGAGAATTCGTTGAGCGCATCGCGCGACGAGGTAGCGGCCGGCTCGCGCACGATGGGGGCGGCGACGGCCGCGCTACCCGGCGAGGTCCCGGAGATGGCCGCCAACGCTTCGACCGCCGGAATGGACACGGCCAGGGCCACCGGCTCTGGATTGACCGTCATGCCCGGGCTGGCCGGCAAATGCACGTCGCGTCCGTGGGCGGTCCCGCGCGCGCTGGAATCAGCTTCGGCGAGGGCGGCCGCGACGCGCGCCTGAACCGCGTGCATCTCGTGGCCAATCACGGTGCCGAACGAGACTCGGTTCGGCCCCGACCGGGGAGTCGGCCTGGTGCCAAGGGGCACGGCATCATCGACCTGGACCGGTGTCGCCGTGGTCGCCTGGTAGGGAAGCTCCCCCACCAGCTCTGCCGGTAGATCCGCGAGCGGGCTCGGGGCCAGCTCCCGGGTCAGCGCCGGGGCCGGACCAGGAGCCAGATCGGGAGCCACATCTGGAGCGATGTCCGGCGCGATGGGGACCGGCGCGGCCAGCCCACCGAGCATCGTGACCGCGGGGTCGACACCCGCAACACCTGCAACATGCGCAACACCTGCAACATCCGCAACACCTGGTCGACCGGTGCGTTCGCTGGGCAACTGGTCGAGGGACCGTACCGGTCGCCCTTCCTCGATGTCGATGTCGGCCGTGGCGTCGCGCGCCTGGACCGACCCATTCGATTCGGTCGCGCGTTCGGGGACAGCTTCGGGGGAGGACTCCAGAGCCTCGGCAATTTCCTTCTTGCCGATGCCCCTCAGCGTATCGCCTGCCATCAGGGTCGGATTTTAGCCATTAATCGTTACAAAGACACAGCTATACTGACCGCCTTCTCCCCGACCCCCAACGCCAGATCGGCCGATACATGCGTGTCTGCTTCGTCGTCAACAACGTCAGGACGCAGCGGCCGACCTACACGACGCTGCACCTCGCGTTCGCCGCATCTCGTCGTGGCCACGACGTGGCCTTCGTTTCGGTCGATGCGCTATCGCAGGCTGAAGGCAGCGATATTCTCGGGGATCTGGTGCGGCCGCGCGCGGGCCGACTGCGCGACGCGACGGCCTACACGAAAGCGATCACCGCCGCCGACGCGCCTCACGAAGAGGCCCGGCTTACAGATTTCGACGTGGTTTTCCTGCGAAACAATCCCAACGCGGGGACCAAGGAGGCCGACACGTTCAACCCCGCCATCGATTTCGGACGGCGCCTCAAGCACTACGGCGTCATGGTCGTCAACGATCCGGACGGCCTGCTGCGCGCGGGGTCGAAGATGTACTTAGCTGGATTTCCAGTCGAGCTTCGGCCAAAGACCCTGATCACGCGTTCGGCCGAGCGCGTGCGATCGTTCCTGCGCGAGCTGGATGGGCCGGCGATCATCAAGCCGCTGGCCGGCTTCGGTGGTCAGAATGTCTTTTACGTCGCGCGCGGTCAGACCGCGAACCTGGCCCAGATGATCTCCACCGTGCGTCGCGACGGCTACGTGATCGTGCAGGAGTACCTGCCCGCGGTGGTCAAGGGCGACAAGCGCGTGCTGCTGCTGGGCGGGACGCCTTTTCGCGTCGGCGGTCACGTCGCCGCCTATACCCGCATGCGGCCCCGCGACGACGTGCGCAGCAACATGCATGTCGGCGGCGCGCGGCGTCCGGCCGAGTTCACCGACACCGAGCAGCGGGTGTGCGACCTTTTGCGCCCCCGCCTGGTGGCCGACGGTCTCTATCTGGTCGGCGTCGACGTCGTCGGGGACAAGATCCTGGAGATCAACGTGTTCGCGCCCGGAGGCATCCACAACATCAACGAGCTGTACGGTATCGACGTCGGCGCCGCTGTCATCCGCGATCTGGAACGCAAGGTCGAGCTGAGGGCGGTGTACCGCGACGGCATTCCGGCCCACGTCTTCATGCGGGCGTGACACGAGCGATCTCGATCAGGTATCGCCCACGGCGACGCCGACGCGGACGCCGACGGGAAGATCCGGGATCTGGCCGTCGGCGTCGGCGTCGCCGTCAGCGTGGGCGATACCTGGTCGAGACTCCTTCACACCTGAAGGTGCCGGCCCACGTCTTCATGCGGGCGTGACACGAAGATCTTGATCAGGTATCGCCCACGCCGACGCCGACGCCGACGCGGACGGGAAGATCCGGGATCTGGCCGTCGGCGTCGGCGTGGCCGTCAGCGTGAGCGATACCTGATCAAGGTTCCTTCACACCTGAAGGTGCAGGGGCAGGTTCTTCTCGATCGATTCGGTCGCGCCGTCCGCGACCAGGTGCCAGATGTGGCGCAGCTGGGCTTCGATGACGGTGCCCTCGTCCTCCTCGACGTCGTCCTCCTCTTCCTCCTCGTCCTCATCCTCATCCTCGGCGTCGACGTCCAGCTCCTCGCGCATCTCCTCCAGCACGTCGAGCAACAGCTGCGACGAGGCGACGCGGTATTCGCCCACGGTGACCCGACCTTCGAACTCGACCGGCAGATAGATCTCGGCGCCGATGTCGTGCGCGTCGAGGCGATCCAGGAACTCGGTCAGCGCCTCCTCGGACAGGCGAGCGGCTATGGTGTGGGTCGAATGCTCGTCGGCCTTGCCGATGCGGGGCACGCCCGCCTCGTCCAGCAGGCGCCCGAGCGTCTTCATCTCGTCGTCGTCCAGGCGGTGTGAGAGCGGCGCCAGCTCGATTTCTGCCATGCCTAACCGTGCCGTACCCGCAGACCGCCGTCAATGACGGAGGGGATGTTAGAGTGCGCGGCGATGGAGGAAACGATCGCGCAGCAGTTCACGTCGGTGCGCCGGCGCGCCGGCGAAGCGGTGACCGGCGGCGGCGACGGCCTCACGGTGGCGCGCCAGCTGTCGGCGGACGTCGACGCGATCGTGAACGCGGTCGCCGGCCCGCACCTCGCGAAGTGCCCGACGCCGGTCGCCATCCTGGCCACCGGCGGCTTTGGTCGTTGCGAGCTGGCGCCGTACTCCGATCTCGACCTGCTGGTCCTGTGTTCGGAGCGGCCCGGGCGCGACGTCAGCGTGCTGGCCGAGGCCATCCTCTACCCGCTGTGGGACGCGAAGGTCGACGCCGGTCACGCGGTCCGCTCGTTCGACCAGGCGCTGGCGCTGCCCGCGTCCGACCTGGCGGCGGCGACGGCGCTGCTGGACGCGCGCTTCCTGATCGGGGATCGCGCGCTGGCCGACCGCTTCCTGGCCGAGTTCCGCGCCCGGGTCGCCGCCACCGCGGCCGAGGACTTCGTGGCCCGCCTGCGCGCCGAGCAGCGCGCCCGCCACAGCCGCTTCGGCGATACCATCTTCCTGCTCGAGCCCGACCTCAAGAACGGGCCGGGCGGCATGCGCGATCTGTGCGTGGGGCGCTGGGCGGCGATGGCGCGCTTCGGCACCGGCGAGCCGCGCGAGCTGCAGGCCCAGGGGGTGATGAACGAACGCCTCGCCGTCGCCTTCCAGGCGGCGCGCGAGTGGCTGCTGCGGGTGCGTATCGCGGTGCACCACGCGGCCGGGCGCCGGCAAGATCAGCTGCGCTTCGCCATGCAAGAGGCGGTGGCGCCCATCCTGTGCCCGGACGCCAAGGCCAGCGAGGGTGACATCCGGCCCGCGGTCGCGCCCGCGGTCGAGGCGTTGATGCACCAGTTCCACGCCCACGCCAAGCTGGTGCGGCGCGAGACCGAGCGCCTGCTGCAACGGGCCACCCTGCGCGACGATCACCGCCGCACCACGGTGCCGGTGGTGTTGCGCTCCTCGCCGCAGCGCGACCCCAGCTTCGTGATCCGCGACGGCGCGCTCGAGCCGGTCGACGAGTCGGTGTTCGAGAAGAAACCGTCGGAGATGGTGCGCATCTTCTCGGCCGCGGTCGAGCTGGACGCGCCGCTGGCCCCGCGCACGCGCGAGCTGATCGCCGAGCGCGCCGCCTCGGGCGGGGAGGCCCTGCGCGCCGATGCCGACACCGGGCCGCGCTTCATCGACTTCCTGTCCGACACCAGCGACCGGACCAACCCCTCGCGCCTGGAGGAGATGCAAGACCTGGGGCTGCTGGCCGCGATCATGCCCGAGTGGGAGCCGAGCACCGGGCGCGTGCAGCACGACATCTACCACGTGTACACCGTCGACCAGCACGCTCTGTACGCAGTGGCGCGCCTGCACGCGCTGTCGCGCGGCGAGCTGCACGACGAGTTCCCGATCCCCAGCGAGACGATCCAGGAGGTGCAGCGGCCGGTCGCCATGGTCGTGGGCACACTGCTGCACGACGTGGGCAAGCCCTACGGCAAGCCACACAGCGACAAGGGCGCCGACCTGACCGTGACCATCGCGCGCCGGCTGGGGCTGGAGGAGGAAAACGTGCGGCGCGCCGAGTTCCTGGTGCGCCAGCACCTGGTCATGGGCCAGATGTCGCAGCGACGCGACCTGGATGACCTGGACATGATCGCCGCCTTCGCCAAGCTGTGCGGCGACGAGGAGAACCTGCGCGAGCTCTATCTTTTGACCTTCTGCGATCTGTCGTCGGTCGCGCCCGACAACCTCACCAGCTGGAAGGAGACGCTGCTGCGCGACCTCTACCAGCGCACGCTCAACTTCCTGCGCCGCGGCCCGGATCTGCTGGGCGCCGAGCGGGCCGAGATCGTGCACCGGCGTCAAGTGCGCGCCGCCAAGCTGCTGGGAGAGGATCCCGACGACGAGGCGCTGGTTCGGCTGTACCGCGGCTTTCCCGACCGCTACTTCGCCGAGAACACCACGCGCAAGATCGCGCTGCACGTACAGCTCATCCGCGCGCGCCGCGCGCGCAAGGAGAGCTCGATCATCGACGTCAGCCACGAGCGACGGCTGGGCATCACCGACATGGTGCTGGCGGCCGTCGACGTGCCCGGCCTGCTGGCCGAGGTGACCGGCGTGCTGCACGCCAACCGCATCGACGTCGCCGACGCCGCCATCTACTCGCGCGAGCCGTCCGAGCCGGGCGAGCAGGCCGAGGCCCTCGACGTGTTCCGCGTGCGCGACAGCATGGGGCGCGCGGTCACCGACGAGGGGCGCTGGCGCAAGATCCGCGACGACCTCGAGGCGGTGTTGTCGGGGCGGGTCAATGTCGAGACGCTGGTGGCCTCGCGCCCCAAGACCGACTCGGTGGCCGCCTGGCGCACGCCCGAGGTGCCGACCGAGCTCAAGATCGACAACGACGTCAGCCGCAACTTCACCGTCGTCGAGGTGATCACCGAGGACCGCCCGGGCGTGCTTTACGCCATCACCCGCACGCTGTTCGCGCAGGGGCTGGACATCCACCGCTCCAAGATCGCGACCGAGGCCAACCGCGCGGTCGACGTGTTCTACGTGCGCGACAAGGCCAGCGGCGCGAAGGTGACCCAGCAGGCGCTCATGGACGCGCTGCGCGCCGCGCTGCTGGCGTCGCTGCCGCAGCACGGCTGAGCGAAGTTCGTGTATGCTGCCGGCCCCATGCCGGGCTGCGCCCACACCGTCCCCGTGGCTGCGCCGCTGCTGCTGGTCATTGCCCTCGCCGTCGTTACCGTCCCGCCGGCCGCGGCCGACGACAAGGGCGGGGGCGCCGGCGAGCTGCTGGAGCGCGGCCAGCGCCTGTTCAAGCAGGGCGACACCGCGGGCGCGCTGCGCGCCTTCGACGACGCGGCCAGGGCCGACCCCCAGGACGCGCGCGCGCCCTACCTGCGCGGGGTCGCGCTGGAGAAGAAGGGCGACGCGGCCGCCGCCATGGCGGCCTACCGCCAGGCCATCGCCCACCGCGCCGACTTCGCCGAGGCGCACAACAACCTGGGCGCGCTGCTGCAGTCCAGGGGCGACGCCGCGGGCGCCAGCCTCGAGCTCGAGGCGGCCATCAAGGCCAAGCCCGACTATGCGGAGGCGCAGTACAACCTCGGCATCGCGCGCGACGTGCTCGGCAAACGGTCCGAAGCGGTCGCCGCCTACCGCGAGGCGGTGCGACTGCGTCCCGGGGACGGCAGCTACCGCTTGAACCTGGGCGCTGCCCTGCGGCGGATCGGCGACGTGGATGGCGCGCTCGGGGCCCTGCGCGAGGCGACGCGCCTGTCGCCCAAGGACCCGGTCGCCTGGGCCGACCTCGGCATGATCCTGTCGGACAAGAAGGCTTACGACGACGCCCAGCAGGCGCTGGAGCGCTCGACCAGGCTCAACCCCGGGTTCGCGCTGGCCTGGAATCGGCTGGGGCGGGTCGAGCTCAAGCGCGGCCGCCTCCCGGCCTCGCTCGAGGCCCAGCAGCGCGCGCGCAAGCTCGATCCCAAGAATGGCGCGTTTGCCGCCGATCTGTGCCGGACGTTGTTCGAGGCCAAGGACGAGGCCCGCGCGGTCGCCGAGTGCCGCGCCGCGGTCGCGCTCGATCCCGCCAACCCGCTGGCGCGCTACGAGCTTGGCAAGACGCTGGTGGCCAGGGGCGACTGCGCGGCCGCGCAGGCGGAGCTGGCGAAGTTCCGCACGCTCCCCGGCGTCAAGCCCGAGGCCAAGGCGCAGGCCGAGGCCATCGCCAGGTCCTGCGTGGGCGCCGCCAAGGCCAGGTAGACGCAGCGGCGCGCCAATTATCGCCATGGCGCGACGGCGCGCGCGGGTCAAGAAGACGATTGCAGCGCCCGGGGCGAGTCGCTAATCTCCCGAGATGTTGCCGGACGGCCAGTTGAGAGAGGCGCTGACCTTCGACGACGTCCTGCTGGTTCCCGCAGACAGTGACGTCGTTCCCAAGGACGTCGACGTACGGACGCAGCTGACGCCGTCGATTCGCCTGGCCAACCCCATCGTGTCGTCGGCCATGGACACGGTGACCGAGGCGGCCACGGCCATCTGCATGGCGCGCGAGGGCGGGATCGGGATCCTGCACAAGAACCTCACCATCGCCGAGCAGGCGCTGGAGGTCACCAAGGTCAAGAAGGCGGAGACCGGGGTGGTCATCGATCCGGTCACCATCGGGCCCGACCACAAGCTGGCGGTCGCCGTCGAGCTGATGCGCCGGCACGTGATCTCCGGCCTGCCCGTGGTCGCGTCCGACGGCCGGCCGGTGGGCATCGTCACCAACCGCGACATTCGCTTCGAGCGCAACCTGGACCAGCCGGTGAGCGCGATGATGACCCGCAAGCTCATCACCACCGGCGAGGGCACCAGCCTCGAGGCGTCGAAGGAGCTGCTACACAAGAACCGCATCGAGAAGCTGCTGGTCGTCGATCACAAGGGCATGCTGCGCGGGCTCATCACGATCAAGGACATCGAGAAGGCGCAGCAACACCCGTTCGCCGCCAAGGACGAACGCGGCAGCCTGCGCGCCGGCGCGGCCGTCGGCATTGGCGCCGATCGGGACGAGCGCGTCGACGCGCTGCTGGCCGCGGGCTGCGACGTCATCTGCATCGACACGGCGCACGGGCACTCGCGCGCGGTGGTGCAGGCGGTTGCCGACGTGCGCCGCAACTTTCCCAGGGCGCAGATCATCGCCGGCAACGTCGCCACTGGCGAAGCGGCCCTGGCGCTGGCCAAGGCGGGCGCCGATGCGGTCAAGGTCGGCATCGGCCCGGGTTCGATCTGCACCACGCGCGGGGTGGCCGGGGTCGGCGTCCCGCAGATCACCGCGATCAGCGACTGTGCGCGCGCGCTGGACAGGCTCAACGTTACCATCGTCGCCGACGGCGGCATCAAGTACTCGGGCGACGTCGCCAAGGCGATCGCCGCCGGCGCCCACACCGTCATGATCGGCAGTCTGTTCGCCGGCAGCGACGAGGCGCCCGGCGAGATCATCCTCTACCAGGGACGCAGCTACAAAGTGTACCGGGGCATGGGATCGATCGGCGCCATGCGCGCCGGCAGTCGGGACCGTTACTTCCAGTCGGAGGTCGCCAGCGAAGCCAAGCTGGTGCCCGAGGGCATCGAGGGCCGCGTCCCCTATCGCGGCGCCCTGTCGCAGTCGATCTACCAGCTCATCGGCGGGCTCAAGGCCGGCATGGGCTACTGCGGCTGCAAGAACATCGACGAGCTACGCACCAAGGCCCGCTTCGTGCGCGCCACCGCGATGGGCCTGCGCGAATCGCACGTTCACGACGTGATCATCACCAAGGAAGCGCCCAACTACCGCGTCGAGCAGTAGGCAGGAGGGCGGGCAGGAGGGCGTGCAGGAGGGCGTGCAGGAGGGCGTGATCGTCGGCCGCTGGATCGGGCGGGCGAGGGCGCGAGGGCGATCGAAATCCGTTGACAGCTCGACCCGAATACCTGAATTAATCACCGGCATGAGGGGGCAGTTCCGGCTCGGCCGCGGTCTGGTGATGGGCGGGTGTCTGCTGGCGCTTGCCGCGGGGTGCGGCAAGGTCCCCGGCTCTGCCCGCGACGGGGGCACCAGTCAGTCGGAGACGGGGTCTGACGGGTCTGACCGGTCTGACGTCAGCGGCGCCGGAGTCGGAGGGGCGGGTGATCCGGGCGGCGTGGGCGGAGCTCCCGGCGCGGTCGGCGTCGTGCTGCTCGGCGGAGTGACCACGGTGGCGGCGCCCCCCCTGAGCGCCGGTGACATTCGCGTGGCCAGACAACGTATCAGCATCCGGAGCGCGCCGACTTGCCTGGTCGGCGCCGCTCCTTTGTGCCTCAGCGGAGGGATCACGCCATGAAGATCAAGAACGGGAAGCTGTGGGTCGTGGTCGCGGGCGCGGTGGTGGCCGGTCTGACCACCGGCTATGTCGTGAGGGGAGCGCGCGCCGCGGGCGGCCCGGTGATGCCGCCGGTGATGACCTACGCGGGCGTCTTGACCGACGCCAACGGCACCCCGCTGACCGGGACCAAGAATGTCCAGCTGCAGATGTGGAACCTGGCCACTGACGGCACGGCGCCGGTTTGCCAGACGCCGTCGACGGCGGTGACCCTGATCGCGGGCGGGTTTCAGCTCCCGCTGCCCGACGCCTGTGTGGCGGCGGTTCACGCCGCCGGCGACCTGTGGACGGAGGTGCTGGTCGACGGAGCTTCGCTGGGACGCACCAAGGTCGGCGCCGTGCCCTACGCGCTCGAGGCCGACAGCGCCGCGAAGGCTGTCGGGCCGCTCGGGACCACCGTGAGCGGCCTGCAGGCGGCGAGCGTTCCCACCGGCGCGGTGATGGCGTTCGATCTGGACGCCTGCCCGGCGGGCTGGGCCCCCTTCGCGCCGGCCGGCGGGCGGACCATCGTCGGCACCAACGCGGCCGGGGGCAACGGTTTGTCGGCGCGCACGCGTGGCCAGACCCTCGGCGAGGAGGCCCACACCCTCACGGTCGCCGAGCTCCCGGCGCACAGCCACACGGGGACGACCGCGGGCGGCAACGCGATGACATACCGGGTCGTGTACACGACGCTGGGGGCGAACACCGCCAACAATCACGCCGTCGGGTGGACCGGTGGCTCGGCATTCACCGACTACACCGACGCCAACTACGCTCTGTCGGCCCATACCCACGCCTTCGCCACGGCTGCGGCCGGTGGCGGGCAGGCCCACAATCAGATGCAGCCCTCCTTGGCGCTGCTCTACTGCAAGAAGAGCTAACGCGCGTTTGGCGCTCGCAGGGGACCGAGGACAGCCCCCACGTCAGTCGCCGGGGTCCGTGGAATCCGCCCGCCCCAGTCCGTGCTCCTCGAGCTTGGCGTACAGCAGCGGCCGGCCGATGCCGAGCAACCTCGCCGCCGCGGACCGGTTGCCCCTGGCGCGTTCCAGCGCGCGCAGGATCAGCTGCTTTTCGACACGCGCGACCGCCGGGTGCAGCGACAGCTCCTCTTCGGCGCCGATCGTCGCCGAGGCTGACGCCGGCGCGGGCGCGGGCGCGCCCGGTAGATCCAGGGTGTCGATGACCTCGCCGCCCGAGAGCACGGCTGCGCGCTGCAGGACGTGGAACAGCTCGCGCACGTTGCCCGGCCAGCCGTAGGCCAGCAGGCCCGCCATCGCCTCCTCGGAGACGGCGCGCGCCGGCGTTCCGCGTAGCGCGTGGCTTACCAGCTGCGGGATGTCGCTGCGGCGCGCGCGCAGGGGTGGGACCTCGATCTCGATCACCGCCAGGCGGTAGTACAGGTCTTCGCGCAGGGTCACGCCGCTGCTGCCGGGGCGCACCGGGCGGTTGGTGGCGGCGATGATGCGGGCGCGCGCGCGCAGGAGCTCGCCGCCGCCCACGCGCTCGAAGGTACCCTCCTGCACGACGCGCAGGAGCTTGGTCTGCAACGCCGGATCCAGGTCGCCGATCTCGTCGAGGAACAGCGTTCCCTCTCCGGCGCTCTCGAAGCGGCCGCTGCGCCGCGCGGTCGCGCCGGTGAAGGCGCCGCGCTCGTGGCCGAACAGCTCGCTCTCGATCAGCGTCGGCGGCAGCGCCGCCAGGTTGATGGCGATGAACGGCTCGCGCGCGCGCGCCGAGTAGGCGTGGATCGCGCGCGCCACCAGCTCCTTGCCGGTGCCGGTCTCGCCGGTGATCAGCACCGGCGCCGCCGACCCGGCGGCGCGGCCGATCAGCTTCCATACGCCCAGCATGGCGGCGCTGGTGCCGCACAGGTCGCTGGGCGGGGGTTCGCCCGCGCCCGCCGCGGGCGCTGGCGGCCCCGCGGCGCGCGACAGCGCGCGCTGCTTGGTGGCGCGCAGCACCGCGGTGCGCAGCTGCGGCAGGTCGTACGGCTTGGTCAGGTAATCAAAGGCGCCGTCGCGCATGGCGCGGATGGTGCGTTCGCTGTCGCCGTAGGCGGTGGCGACGATCACCGGCACGTCGCGCGCCGGTCCGGCGCGCAGCTCGCGCAGGAAATCGAGGCCGTCGCCGTCGCGCAGCCGGATGTCCAGCAGCACGCAGTCGATCGTCTGCGCCTCCAGCGAGCGGCGCCCCTCGGCGATGCCGGCGGCGGCGACGGGCGACAGCCCCATGGCGCTGACCACGTCACACAGCCCCTGGCGCAAGCCCGGCTCGTCCTCGACGATGAGGACGGTGCCGACGGGGCTCACGCGTGCGCCTCCCCCGGGCCCCCGGAGGGCGGGGGCGCGCCGCGCGTCAAGCTGAGCTCGAACCGGGTCACGTCGCCTTCTCGAGCGTAGACCACGTCGCCGCCGTGCGCACGGGCGATCGCCCGCGAGATGGCCAGGCCCAGGCCGGTGCCTTCGGGTTTGGTGGTGAAGAAGGGCTCGAACAGCTCGCCGGCGCGCCCGGCGGGCACGCCGGCACCGCCGTCCTGGATGCGCACGCGCACCGCGGGGCCGTCGTCGAGCACGGTGGCGGTCACCGTGCCGCCGTCGGGCGAGGCCTCGATCGCGTTGCGCAGGAGGTTGTCGAGCGCGCGCGCCAGCGCATCGCCGTCGGCGGCCACCGTCGCGCCGCCACCGCCGCCGCCGCCGCTGCCGCCGCTGCCGCCGCTGCCGCCGCCGCTGACGCGCAGGTTCACCCGGCGCGATGCGCTCCACGGCGCCAGCGCCTCCGCGCGCGCGCGCAGCAACGCGCCCACGTCGGTAGGGTGGCGCGGGCCGAGCGCGCGCCCCGAGACGATGAGCAGATCGGCGACCAACCGGTCGAGTCGGGTGATCTCCGATGACGCGTGCGCGATCGCCTGCGTGACCGACGCGGGCAAGGGCGGCGCGCCCGGCTTGCCCTCGGCGGCCATGGCCAGGTCCAGGCGCAGCTTGATCGACGCCAGCGGGTTGCGCACCTCGTGCGCCACGCCGGCCACCACCCGCCCGAGCGCGACCAGCCGTTCCTGCTGGGCCAGGTCGCGCCCGAGCCGCTCCTGGATCGCGCGCGCCTCGACCAACCGGCGCGCCAGCGTGGCGATCCCGTCGGCGACGTCGCTGAGCTCACGCACCGGCGGGCGCGGGACCGGGGTGGTGAGGTCGCTGGCGAGCGCGCCCAGCGCCGTGCGCAGGCGGCCCGCGCCGCGCTGGAAGATGATCAGCGCGCGCGCGGCGCTTGCCACCAGTAACAGGGCCGACAGGGTGAGAGCGCCCACCAGCCAGCGCCAGCTCTGGGTGTAAACCGACGGTTTGATCGCCACCGCTACCCAGGCCAGCCGCGGGCCGCTGGCGCCCGCGCGCGGCTCGACCCGGCCCACCAGCACGGCGCCCGCGTTGGGGGACTCGATGTCGATCGACCGCTGCTCGCGTTCGGCGCGCGCCGCCGCCGCCCGCAGCAGCGCACGCCAGCCGGCGGGCGCGCGCGCCTCGACCCCCGCCGCGGTGTCGGCCACGCCCCCGCGCATACCGATCATCGCCGGCGGCGCCCCTTCGAGCTCGCCACCAGCGCCGGGGCCGCCCTGGATCAGCGCCAGCTCCTCGCCGACCGCTTCGCGCGCCCGCTCCAGCCGCTGGGCCATGCTGAAGGCGATAACCCGGTACAGTGCGGCCGCCGACAGCGCCGCCGTGAAGATGCCCAGCACGGCGACGGTCAGCAGCCCGTGGCGGATCGGCCGGGGCAGCTTCATCCCCTGTCGGTCTAGCAAGAAGAATTCCCCTTCCCGGGTCGTTCACCCCAGGGCTCGACGGTACGCCGGGCTGCCCTGGGAAGCGACAACTGTCGCGAAAGAGGACAACTCATGACCGATGGCAGTCCCATGGTGGCAAGGGTGTCTCTGGCACTCTTGTTGCGATACCGCGATGGTCTCTCCATGGCCACCTCCTCCCTGGAACACCGAACGGTTTGAATGAGGCGTCAACACCCGGTCAAGGGCTTCGGGCCTCGGGCCTCAGACCTCTGGAGGACTCTTCACCGGAGGTCCGAGGCCCGAAGCCAGAGGCCCTCGATGTGCGGTGGTCCAGCTTTCAAACCGTTCGCTGCTCCAGGGCGCCACCTGGTCCTGTGCACGATCGCCGGGTTGGTGGCTATGTCTCTGTCGCCGCTGGCGGTGCACGCCGCCGACCCGGCGGGCGCGGACGCGACCGCGCCCGAAGCGACCCCAGCCCGGCCCCGGCAGGCGCTGTCGCTGTCGCAGGCGCAGGAACGGGCGCTGCGTTACCAGCCGTCGCTGCGCCAGGCGCGCGGCCAGACCGACGCCGCCGCGGGGCGCACCGAGCAGGCGCGCGCCGGCTACCTGCCGCAGGCTGCGTTGACCGGCAGCTACCAGCGCACCACCGGAAACTTCGCGCTGCGCCCTGGATCGACGCCCAACATGAGCAGCTCCCGGGCCACCACCACGTCGGGCTGGTCGAGCACGACCTACAACTTCCTCAGCTTCGGGCTCAACGCCTCGCAGCTGATATATGATTTTGGCCAGACCGACGGGCGCTGGCTCGCCGCCGCCGCCAGCCGCGACGCGGCCCGGGCTGGCGAGCTGACCGCCGAGCAGCAGGCGCTGCTGGCCGTGCGGCGCGCCTATTTCCTGGTGCGCGCCGACGGGGACCTGATCGGCGTCGCGCGCGACACGTTGGCCAACCAGGAACGGCACCTCAACCAGATCCAGGCCTTCGTGCGGGCCGGGATCCGGCCCGAGATCGATCTGGCGCAGGCGCGCACCGCGGTGGCCAACGCACGGGTGCAGCTGGTGACCGCCACCAACGACGACGCGGTCGCGCGCGCGCAGCTGAATCAGACCATGGGCAACTTCGAGAACGTCGACTACGACCTGGCCGACGCCGGCCTGGCGCCGGTGGCGGGCGAGCAGGGGCCGCTGGACGCGATGGTCGGCAGCGCCCTGGCCACGCGCCCCGAGCTGGAGACCATCCGCCGGCAGCGGCGCGCCCAAGAGCTCACCGTGGCGGCGCTGCGCGGCGCCTTCGGGCCGGCGCTGGGGGCCGCCGCCGGCGCCACCGAAGCCGGGCAGGACTTCGGCCACCTGGTGCCCAACTGGTTCCTGGGCCTGACCCTCAACTGGCCGTTCCTGCAGGGCGGCCTGACCAGGGGGCAGATCCACGAAGGGGAGGGCGTGCTGGCGACGCTGGCCGCGCAGGAGGACAGCTTGCGCCTCACGGTGCGGGTCGACGTCGAGCAGGGCCAGCTGGCCGTGCGCGGCGCCAAGGCGACCATCGCCGCCGCCCAGGAAGCGCTGGCCAGCGCGCGCGACCAGCTGCGCCTGGCCGAGGCCCGCTACGCCAACGGCCTGGGCAGCGTCATCGAGCTCGGCGACGCGCAGGTGGCGTTCAGCGCCGCGGCTGCCCAGGATGTGCAGGCGCGCTTCAACCTGTCGTCGGCGCGCGCCCAGCTGATGGCCGCTTTGGGGGTGAGATGACAACCACCGAGAGAAGCACGAGCAACGGCGCGCGCCGGGCGGTCTGGCTGGTCGCGGGGGCGATCCTGCTGGCGTTGGCCGCGGCCTTCATCTTGCGCCAGCGCGCGCAGCGAAACGCTTCGGCGGCAGCGCCGGCGTCGGCGTCGGCGTCGGCGTCGGCCACCGCCGCCGAGAGCGATCGGCCGTCGCGCGGCGGCCGCAGCGGCGCAGGCGGCGCCGATCGGGTCGTGCCGGTGCTGGTGACGCCGGCCGCGCGGCGCGACGTCCCGATCAGCGTCGAGGGACTGGGCACGGTGACCGCCTACCAGACGGTCAACGTGCGCACCCAGGTCGACGGCCGCCTCGATCGCGTCAACTTCAAGGAAGGGCAGGCCGTCAAGCGCGGCGACCTGCTGGCCCAGGTCGACAGCCGTCCCTTCACCATCCAGCTGCACACCGCCGAAGCGGCGCTGGCGCGCGACCAGGCGCAGCTGCTGGGCGCGGAGCTGAACCTGCGCCGCTACGAGGCGGTGGTGGCGCAGAAGCTGATCCCGCAGCAGCAGGTCGACGACCAGCGCGCGCTCACCGAGCAGCTCAAGGGCACGATCCGCGCCGACCAGGCCCAGATCGAGAACGCGCGGCTGCAGCTGGCCTACGCGCGCATCACCTCGCCCATCGACGGCGTCACCGGCATCCGCCTGGTCGACCAGGGCAACGTGGTGCACGCCGGCGACGCCAGCGCCATCGTGGTGGTCACCCAGCTGGATCCGATCGCCGTGCTGTTCACGCTGCCGCAGGACGATCTGGCGCGGGTGGTGCGCGCGCAGGTGGCCAGCAAGCCGGTGGTCGAGATCCTGACCCGCGACGGCGACCAGCCGCTGGCCGCCGGGGAGCTGGTACTGATCGACAACCAGATCAACCAGAACACGGCGACGCTGCGCCTGAAAGCCGTGTTTGCCAACCCGCGGCACCAGCTGTGGCCCAACCAGTTCGTCAAGACGCGCCTGCAGCTGGAGGTGCGCAAGGGCGTGCTGGTCGTACCGGCGGCGGCCGTCCAGCGCGGGCCGCAGGGGACGTTCGTCTACACGGTGGGCGCTGACGACAAGGCCGTGATGAGGACGGTGCAGGTCGACACCATCGCCGGCGCCGATGCGTTGCTGTCGGGCGGGCTGGAGGCGGGCGACCGGGTGATCATCGAGGGGCAGAGCCAGCTGCGGCCCGGCGCGCGCGTCAGTGTGCGCCAGCCCGGCGGCGACGCCACCGCCGAGGCAGGCGCGGGCGGCGGCGGCGCGGGCGCGGGCGCGGGCGGCGGCAAACGCGGCGGGGGCGGCCAGCGGGTGAAATGAACGTCTCCGAGCCCTTCATCCGCAGGCCCATCGGCACCTCGCTGCTGATGATCGGCGTGCTGATCGCCGGTTTCGTCGGTTACCGGCAGCTGCCGGTCGCGGCGTTGCCTCAGGTCGACTATCCGACCATCGCGGTCACCACCCTGCTGCCGGGCGCCAGCGCCGACACCATGGTCTCGGCGGTCACCACGCCGCTCGAGCGCCAGCTCGGCCAGATCCCGGCGCTGGTGCAGCTCACCTCGGTGAGCAGCGCCGCGACCTCGCTCATCACGCTGCAGTTCTCCCTCGATCGCGACATCGACTCGGCCGAGCAGGACGTGCAGGCGGCGATCAACGCCGCGTCGAACCTGTTGCCGCGCACACTGCCCACGCCGCCGACCTACAGCAAGAGCAACCCGGCCGACGTGCCGGTGATCGCGCTCAGCGTCAGCTCCGACACGGCGGCGCTGGGGCGGGTCGACGACTACGCCGACTCGATCCTGGCGCAGAAGATCTCGCAGGTCAGCGGCGTCGGCCTGGTGACCCTGAACGGCGGCCAGCGTCCCGCCGTGCGCGTGCAGGTCGATCCGGTGGCGCTCGCCGGCCGCGGCCTCAGCCTGGAGGACATCCGCACCGTGCTGGTGGCCGCCAACGTCAACCAGCCGAAGGGCAACCTCGACGGCCCGCGCCTCAACTACACCATCGCCGCTAACGATCAGCTGCAGCACGCCGGCGCCTACCGGCCGCTGGTGGTCGCCTACCGCAACGGCGCGCCCATCCGCCTGTCCGACGTCGCCCAGGTGATCGACGGCGTGGAGAACGCGCAGCTGGCCGGCTGGGCCAACGGGCAGCGCGCGGTGATCCTGAACGTGCAGCGCCAGCCGGGCGCCAACCTGATCCAGGTCGCCGACCGGGTCAAGGCGCTGCTGGCGCAGATGGAGGCGTCGCTGCCGCAGGGGATCAAGGTCTCGATCCTCAGCGACCGCACCGAGACCGTGCGCGCCTCGGTCGAGGACGTGCAGTTCACCCTGGTGCTGACCATCGTGCTGGTGGTCGCGGTGATCTACCTGTTCCTGCGCAACCTGCGTGCGACCATCATCCCCGGCGTCGCCGTGCCGCTGTCGCTGGTGGCGACCTTCGGCGTGATGGCGCTGCTCGGCTACAGCCTCAACAACCTGACGCTGATGGCGCTCACCATCTCGACCGGCTTCGTGGTCGACGACGCCATCGTCATGATCGAGAACATCGCGCGCTACATCGAGAAGGGCGACAAGCCGTTCGATGCGGCGCTCAAGGGGTCGAAGCAGATAGGCTTCACCATCATCTCGCTGACCGTGTCGCTGGTGGCGGTGCTGATCCCGCTGCTGTTCATGGGCGGGGTCATCGGGCGGTTGTTCCGCGAGTTCGCGGTCACCCTGGCGACGGCGATCGTCGCCTCCGCCCTGATCTCGCTGACGCTGACCGCGATGATGTGCGCCCACATCCT
>DASRQZ010000071.1:0-45579 GCA_035696125.1 Polyangia bacterium | reverse complement strand
GGGGGCTAAGCGGGCGCTCCTGCCTGTCCGCAGGCAGGATGCCAGCCCGCCGTCGCAGGCGCCCCCGTGCCGCCGGCGTTCATGGTGAAGGAGTGGGAAGAGCTCGGAGACACCAAAAGCAGTCATCGAGAGTTCACCGACCGACCGGCGGCGTAAGGGCGCGTCCCCGCGGAGGGAACACCCCCCTCCCTCCGCCCCTCCGCGCCACAACGGAGAGAGCGGAGCCGGAATCGAGAGCCCGGCCCCGCCCCCGCGACACCGAACGCTCCCGCAGCACCCGAACCTCAGGAGGGGGCCAAGGCCGTTCCAAGGCCGTGTTAGGCTTGGGCGCGAATGAACGTCGAGCTCACCAAGGAGTACCGCTTCGAGGCCGCGCATCGCCTCCCGTGCGTGCCCGACGGGCACAAGTGCTCGCGGTTGCACGGGCACAGCTACAAGGTCGAGGTCGAAGCCCGTGGCGCGGTGAATCCCGAGACCGGCTGGTTCATCGACTACGCCGTGCTCGACGACGCCTGGGCGGCGCTGCACGCGCGCTTCGATCACCACAACCTGAACGACGTGCCCGGGCTCGAGAACTCGACCTCGGAGAATCTGGCCATCTACATCTGGAACGCGCTGCGCCCGCGCATCCCTCAGCTTTCGGCGGTCACGGTCTGGGAAACCGCCGACGGAAAATGCACCTACCGCGGGGGCTGATCGTGGAGCTCCTGGCCGTGGCCGCGGGGCGCGCGTGAAGTCCAGGTACCTGCGCTTCATGACGCTGAACCTGTGGGGCGAGAACGGCCCCTGGGAGGCGCGCCTGGCGCTGGTCGGCGAGAAGCTGACCAGCCTGCAGCCTGACGTCGTCGCTCTGCAGGAGGTGCGTGAGGCGCCGGGGCGGATCGTCAATCAGGCCGAGCAGCTTGGCCGTCGGCGCGGTTACCACCAGGTGTTCGCCCCGTCGACGGAGTGGGGCGGCGGCCACGAGGGGCTCGCCATCCTGTCGCGCTTTCCGATCGGCGCGCACGAGGTGCGCGCACTGCCGCACACCGCCGAGAAAGAGGGCCGCATCGTGCTGTCGGCGCGCATCGACGGCGATCTCGGCGAGGTCTGGGTGCACACCTGCCACCTCAGCTACCGCCAGCACGAGGGGCGCGAGCGCGAGGACCAGGTGCTGGCCATCGACGAGGCCGTCACCGCGCACAAGAACGACAACCCCCAGGTGGTGATGGGCGACTTCAACGCGGTTCCGGACTCCGACGAGATCCGCTGGTTGTGCGGGCTGACCACGCTGGGCGGCCGACGCGTCTTTTACCAGGACTGCTGGGACGCCATGCACGCCGGCGCGCCCGGCTACACCTGGTCGCGCGCCAACCCGTACACCGCGCGCATGTCGTGGCTGCGCGGCGACCGCCGCCTGGACTACATCTTCGTGACCCCCGCCCGCCGCGACGGGCGCGGCACCGTCCACTCGTCGCGCCTCCTGCTCGACGAGGCGACCGTGATGCCCGACGGCGAGCGCCTGTTCGGATCGGATCACTTCGCGGTCGTCGCCGAGATCCAGCTGGCCGCCAACGATCCCGCGCCGCCGCCCCCGCCCAAGCACGAAGGAGCCTGACCAGGTGTATCGGCTGGCCCACGTCACCGATCCTCACTTTCGAGGCTACGCAGGGTTGAGCCTGGGCGCGCTGGCCGGCAAGCGGGCCATCGGGTTTCTCAACCTGGCGTTCAACCGCCGGCGCCACCACAAGCTCGAGCTGCTGGCGGCGCTGGGCGAGGATCTGCGCGCGCAGGGGGTCGATCACCTGGCGCTGACCGGCGATCTGTCCAACATCTCGCTGGCCGGCGAGTGGCGCGCGGCGTTGCTCTGGATCGAGCGTCACGGCGGTGCGCCCGACGCCGTGACGGTGATCCCCGGCAACCACGACGCCTACGTCGCCGAGGTGGTGCGCACCGGCGCCTTCGAGAGGATCTTCGGCAGCTACCAGAGCCGAGATCTCGACATCGACGGCGTCGGCGATCCTTCCGCAGTCGCGAGCGGCGATCCGCGCGCCGCCTATCCCTTCGTTCGGCTGCGCGGGCCGCTGGCTCTGATCGGCGTCAACAGCTGCGTCGCCACTGGCGATCTGGGCGCCTGGGGTGAGGTCGGCGCCGGCCAGCTGCAGCGGCTCGAATCGGTGCTGGCGCGCGCCGAGGTCGCCAGCCGCGTGCGGGTGGTGCTGGTGCACCACCCGCCGGTCCTGCACAAGGGCGGCGAGCACCGCAACCTGCGTGATCGCGCCGCGCTGACCGCGGTGCTGGCGCGCGCTGGCGCAGATCTGGTGTTACACGGCCACGATCACCGCGACGAGAGCGCGGTGCTGGACGGTCCCTGGGGTCGCGGCATCGCGGTCGTCGGCGCGGGCTCGGCCTCCTATGCCGGCGCGCCCGAGCGCCGGGCACGCTACAACATCTACGAGATCGGCGACGGCGCGATCACCCTGGTGACCCGCGCCCACGTCGAAGCCAAGGACCGCTTCGAGGAGGTGCGTCGCGCAAAGATCGCGTAGCTGAGCCCGTGGGCCTCGGCCCGCCGGGTGTGTCTCGGTTTTCCGAGGCTTGCCTCAGATTAGTTGAAGCCTCAGCTTCCCACCTTGCCGGCGGACCCTCGAGGACCCACGAAGTCGCCGGGAAGATGCGGGAGTATCTGGCGTCAAGTACCGCAGGGACGGCGTCGCACCGGGCATGGGGCTTGCTGGATCCCCTCCTGATTCCTCTCGCTTGAGCCGCTCGCAAGGAGGCAAACATGCTCCCGATCCGTGTCCGAACCAGGTTTCCGGGTATTACGTCGGTCGCGTTCCTGGGTATGTCGTTACTGGCAGGCCTGACCGCCGCCGGCTGCAGCGGACAAGACTTCGACGAGGTCCTGGGCGACGTCGGAGATTCGACCTCGTCTCCGGCCGGCGCCGCCATTGCTTTCCAGGAGTTCAACGACGACGTTGGCAGCCGGGCCGCGACGGAGGCCCGTATGCTGGTCAAGACTCAGCAGGGCTATCTGGCGCTGTTCGGGCACTCGGCCCCCGCGGATGTCGACTTCTCGCGCCAGTGGGTGATCTTCTACGCCGCCGGTACCAGGCCGACCGGCGGCTATGATGCCAACGTCCTGTCCCTGACCCGCGCCGGCGACAAGCTGGTGGCGGTGACCGAGCTGGTCTCGCCGGGCGCCGGCTGCGCGGTGACCCAGGCGTTCACCTCGCCGTACGTGCTGATCAAGTTCGCCGCCCAGAAGGGCGCCGGGGCCTCCTTTCTCAAGAAGAACAGCACCCACGACTGCGACACGCCCAACCCGTGCGCGGCGGTTCTGTGTCCGGTCGGCTCGGTGTGCAAGGTCGAAGACGTGGTGTGTGTGCGCGCGCCCTGTCCCCCACGCGCCGTCTGCGTGCCCGACCCGACGGTCACCCACTGCGGCGGGATCGCGGGCATCCCCTGTCCGACCGGCCAGACCTGCGTCGACGATCCCAGCGACAGCTGCGATCCCAATAACGGCGGCGCCGACTGTGGTGGCATCTGCGTGGGCGATCCCAAGGTGGTTCGCTGCGGCGGGATCGCGGGCATCCCCTGTCCGGGCGCCGGGACCTGCGTCGACGACGCGAGCGACAGCTGTGATCCCAACAACGGCGGCGCCGACTGCGGTGGCGTCTGCCGGTGTGCGCCCCTGCCGTGCCCCAGTGGGGCGAAGTTCGACGGCTCGCCGTCGGTCTGCGCCTGCATCGCGCCCAGCCCGCCGCCTTCGCCCGGGGTGTTCTGCGGCGGCATCGCCGGCATCCCCTGCCCGGGCGCCGGTCGTTGCGTCGACGATCCCAGCGACAGCTGCGATCCCGACCACGGTGGCGCCGACTGTGGCGGGCTCTGTCAGTGCGTGCAGAACGTCGCCTGCGTGCGCGGTTCGGTGTTCGACAGCTCGCCAAAGGTCTGCGCCTGCGTGCCGCAGCCCATGTGCGGGCCGGTGTGCGACATCTTCTGCCAGTACGGCAACGTGCTGGACGCGAAAGGGTGCCCGACCTGCGCCTGCAACCCGGCGCCGACGCCACCCACTCGTTGCCCGCGCGACAAGTGCCCGTCGCCGGCACCCGGAGCGCCCAACTTCACCTGCGCCGACGGCGTCACCATCGGCGGTCCGGCGTGCGTTCTCGACGCGCGCGGCGCGTGCGGGTGGACCATCATCAGCTGCCCGACGTCTCCGACGCGCTGACGACTCGCCGGTCGGCACGGCCTTCCGATGGGGGGCGCGGGCGCGGGCAGGAGGGGGTTGGTCCCGCGCCCGTGCCTCACATCGGAAGGCGCGGGTTCTTTTCCGCCAGCAACCCGCGCACGGTGGCCAGCAAGCCTTCGATGCTGTCCTCAGCCTCCTCATGGAAGCGCCGAAGGCGCGTCAGCGCTTGCCCGGGGCGTCGTTCGACGGAATCGCCGCCGGCACCGCCTCCGCGTCCTCGGGGTGCGGGTAGATGTCAGCGATGGTGAGACCCTTGACGCGCGCGCGCCGGGTCTCCTCCAGATCCGCGACCAGCGCGCGCAGAGCGGGCGCCGTGGCGCCTTCGGCGATCTCGATGTCGCTCGAACGAAAGACCTTGAGCACGTCGTCGAGCGTGATGGTGTCGGCGGCGCGCCCCGGGATGTAGCCGTTGATGTCGCCGTGCACCTCGGCGATCAACCCGCGCGGCTTCAAGCGGCCCACGATGCGTTCGATGATGTCGGGGGTCAGGCCAAAATCGGCCGCCAGCTGCTCCTTGCGGATGCCGGCGCCGCCGGTTTCATGCGCGCCCGCCACCGCGGCCAGGAGCTGCGCGGCCAGCAGGCCGTTGATGGGCTCGTCGCCGCGCTGGCGTCGATCCTCGGCCTCGAGCAGGTTCAGGTTCTGCAGCGAGTGCGCGATCTCGGCGCCCAGCAGCACCAGCAGCCAGGAGGTGTAGATCCATACCAGCGCCAGCGGGATCAGGCCGACCTGGCCATAGACCCCGCTGTAGCTCTGGAACATGATCTTCTGCGCGTAGGTGACGAACGCGAACTTGACGCCTTCGATCAGCAAGCCGGTCATGAGCGCGCCCAGGATCGCCGCGCCCCAGTTGACGTTGGTGCGCGGTAAGAGCTTGTTCATCAGCACCAGCGCGCAGAACTCCACCATCAGCGGCGCAAAGAAGCGCGAGGCGACGCCGGCCGTGACCAGCCGCCCCGACCAGTAAAGCGAGAACCCGGCCAGCGTCGGCAACAGCGTGACCATCGCGTAGAAGGTCAGGAACTTGCCGACGATCGTTCGCCGTTGCCCCACGCGCCAGATGTCGTTGAAGATCTTCTCGACGTAGCTGTACAGCGAATAGCAGGTGACCAGCGTGAAGATCAGCCCGCCGCCGCCCAGCGCGCCGATGCTGATCTTGCGCGAGAAGTCCTCCATGCGCGTGGTCACGTCGGCCATGTTGGGGAAGATCCGCTCGGCGATGAAGGCGGTCAGCTGCGACTGCGCGTCGAGCGAGCCGACTGCGCGCAGGATCGTGAAGGCGATCGCGGTCACCGGCACCAGCGACAGCGCGGTCTGGAACGCCAGCGCCGCCGCCTGCTGGGGGCACTTGTCGCGCGCCCACTGCGCGAGGATGCGCAGGGCCAGCCGGTAGAGGAAAATTGCGGCGCGCCCGCGCCGCGACAGCTGCTCGGTGGCCGCCGC
Organism: Polyangia bacterium; assembly: GCA_035696125.1. Taxonomy (GTDB): domain Bacteria; phylum Myxococcota_A; class Polyangia; order Fen-1088; family Fen-1088; genus DASRQZ01. Next base: position 39,905 of record DASRQZ010000071.1, on the reverse strand, counting down.
CGTGAGCGGGTTGCCCCCGAGAAAAATCCGGATCTGTCCCAGCGTACGGCGCATCTTCTCCGTCGCCATCATTGAACCTCGCGCCCCCGGACCATGCAAACTCCGCAAGGTAGTTTTTTTGACCGCGGCCTTTTACGGGGTGAGTCTGTGGCACATGCTCACATCCAGCTCCAGCGAAGAGGCGCGCACCTACGAGTCGCTGAAAGCCGACCTCCTGCGCTCGTCGCCGGGGAAGTTTGCGGCGGTGTGTGGGAAACGGCTGCTCGGCGTGTTTTCGTCGATCGACGACGCGCTCACCGCGGCGTCGGACGCCTTCGACGCCGACACGCTGCCCGCGGGCGCTCCGATCCTGATCACCGAGATCGCCGAGCGCGCCAGCGTGCGGGTGATGGCAACGCCCCAGCAGAAAGCCAAGGCCAACCGGTCGCCGGTGAGCCTGCGCGGCATGCTGTAGCGGGTTTCGGGCTTCAGGCTTCGGGCTTCAGGCTTCAGGTTCAGAGGGGAAACGCAGAACCTTCTCCGGGGGGCCTGCGCCAGAGCCTTTCAGGGAGAATTAGAGTTAGCGTTAGCCTTTTCCGAAGCCCGTAGCCCGAAGCCCGAAGCGGGCTTCGTGACTAACTCAGGCTGTCCAGGATCGCCTTGAACGCCGCCGGGGTTCGCACCACGTCCCGGTGCCGCCCGACGGGGATCTTGATCACATCCGTCTTCTCCCCCGCCCAGGCCGTGGCGCTCTCGATGCTCACGCCGCCGTCACCGTCGGCCAACGCTTCGGCGGGCAAGCGAGCGACGCGACCCTCGCCGGGTATGCGCGCGCGGCCCTTGTCGACCACGATCTTGACCTGGGTCGGCAGGCCGGCGCCGCACACGCAGGCCAGGCGGCGCGGGGCGCTCGCCCGGCCCAGGGTCTGCCAGCTCTGGCGGGTGGCGTTCAGGCGCGCGCCCAGCACCCGGATCCACTCATCCTCTTCGTCGCCACCGCCGCGACAATCGGCGAACACCGACAGGCGCAGCGCCTTCCAGGTGGCGGCGTCGTAAAGGTCATAGCCGGGCTCGAGGAAGAGCGAGGCCTCGGGTGGCGGCAGACAATCCATGCTGCCCGGGCAGGCCACGAACTCGCCGGGGCTGACCGTGCGGCCGAGCGGCGCGAACTGGAACCCGACGTTGAGGCAGGCCAGGCTCTCCAGCGACCCCGCCAGCGGCGCGCCCGAGGTGACCACCCGCTCGACCGGCAGCGTGGCGTCGATCGCGAAGGCGGCGCGCACCAAGAGGCCGCCGTTGGACAGCCCCAGCACGTCGACGTCGCTGTCGCTGGCGTCGGCCAGCCGGCGGATCTCGCCGATCAGAGCGTCGGCGACCTCGACCGAACGCAGGCGCCAATCGTAGGCAAAAAGGTGAAGGTTGCGCCCTGGCAGGTAGCCGGCCCGCCCCAGCGCCTGCTGGAGCGCGCCCAGGATGTCGTAGCGCAGCCCCGCGAACAGCGGGATGGTGCTCATCACCTTGCCTGGCTTTCCGCGCAATCCGGCCAGGGACGCGAAGCGGGGTCCGCGGTACAGGCAGCCAAGTGTGCCCCAGATCGCGCCCTGCTCTTCATCATGAAGCTCGGTGCCAAAAAGGGCGGGGACGACCAGGAGGGGACGCACGCGTTACTTTTGATCGTAACAGAGCCATCGCCTCGCCGTGGAAGACAAATTTGCCCGCGCCAGGCGGACAAGATTCCGCGCCCCCCAGAGCCGAGCGCCCCCGCCCAGCGGCGCTGCGCCCCGCGCGCTAATTGCAAAAGCCGGGCGTGTTCGATAAAACCGCACCCCATGCGCGAGATGCGGATCAGGCGAAAGGTCACAGGTTTGTCCACTTTCACCCTCAGCCTCGGCAGAGGCGCCGTCCCGCCGGTCGCGGCGCTGGCCTTCGCGCTGGCGCTGCCGCTCGGCGCCTGCGTCGAGCAGGACGAAGAAAAGCCGTCCGAAGACGACATGAAGATCGCCAAGCAAAATATCCTGACGGCCGCTCCCACGCCCAAGTTCCCGGTCAACGCCGATCTGGACGGCAAGGTCGTCTACCTCGGTCTCGACGCCGAACCTGCCGTGGTCGAGCCCGGGCACGACGTCAAGCTGACCCACTACTGGAAGGTGGTGGCGCCGCCCGGCGACGGCTGGCGCGTGTTCACCCACTTGAACGGGCCCAACAACCAACCGTTCATCAACGTCGACCACCCCCCGGTCAAGGGCAAGTACCCGGTCGCGCAGTGGAAGGCTGGCGAGATCATCCGCGACGAGCACAACATCCGCCTGCCGCCCAACTGGGCGCACGCGCAGGTGATGGTCTACACCGGCCTGTGGAAGCCGGGCGTCGGGCGGCTGCCGATCAAGGCAGGCGCGCACGACAACGACGGCCGCGTGCTGGCCGCGTCGCTGACCGTGCAGGGGGCGGCCAGGCCGGTCGCCCCCGCGCGCAAGCGCTACGTGGCGCGCATGATCGGCAAACCGATCAAGATTGACGGCAAGCTCGACGACGCTGCCTGGGCCGAGGCGCCCTCGACCGGCCCGTTCGTCAACACGATGACCGGCGCCGCCGTCGATCAGAAGACCGAGGCCAAGTTCCTGTGGGACAGCAAGTTCCTCTACGTCGCCTTCGACAACGCCGACAGCGACGTGTGGGCCAGCCTGACCAAGCGCGACGACAAGCTGTGGACCCAGGAAGCGGACGAGCTGATGATCGACGCTGACGGCAACGGCAAGACCTACGTCGAGCTGCAGGTGGCGCCCAACGGCAATCTCTTCGACACCTACCTGCCCGAGTACCGCAAGTACGAGGACACGCTCGATGCCAAGAAGAAGCCCTATTCCTGGAACTCGAAGATGAACGTCAAGGTCCACGTCGACGGCACGCTCAACAAGCGCGAGGACAAGGACAAGGGCTGGACCGTCGAGATGGCCATCCCGCTCGAGGACGTGCGCGGCCTGGACAAGACCGCGGCCAAGTTGCCGCCGACGCCGGGCGACGTGTGGCGCGTCAACGCGTTCCGCATGGACGTGCCCAGCGGCAAGCCGCAGCAGGCGTCGGGATGGTCGCCGCCCATGGTGGGTGACTTCCACGCGCTCGACAAGTTCGGCGATCTGGTCTTCGCCGACGACAAGGGCAACGTCCCCGTTCCGTCCCTGTCGGTGACAGCGGCCGCGCCCGGGCACTCGACCGGAGGCATGAGCGGCACGGCGCTCAAGCAGGCCGCCGCGATCCGCGGCAAGCCGGTGCCCGGGGCGACCCCTGCGGCGACGCGTGACGACGACAAGAAGACCAGCAGCGCCAAGTCGGTGGTCGAGAAAGAGCCCCGCGGCAAGAAGTGACTCCTCGGCGCCGCCGCCCGGGCGGCGCGTGGCGGGCGATGGCCGTTCCCTTCCGGTCCCCTCGGCCCCGTTCTCGACGTTGTCGGGGGAGGGGGGCAGGGGTGTCGCCAGGCGGCCGCCTCGCAGCCGTGGAGCGCCGCGCTTTCGTCGACGGACCCCTCGGTGGCCAGGGGATCGCCGCGCGCCTGACGCTGGTGGCGATCCTGCTGTGCGTGGGCGGTGCACCTGCGCGTGGCGACGCGGCGGCGCCGAGATCGTCAGCGTCGCCGCCTGCGCGTCTGGTCCCCTCGGCGCCGGGCGCGACCCACTACCGGTCGCGGGCCACGAACGCCGATGGTCGCGACCTCGCCGCCGATCCGCTGCGCGCGGCGATCCTGGCCGCCGTGCGCGCGCAGGTGCGGCGCGACGGGTTGACGCTGCCGCGCGCGGACGCGCGCCTCGACCGGGCGATGAACGATTTTGCGCGCGTGCTGGGTCCGGACGATCTGCCGGCACCCGAGGCAGTGGCGTTCTTGCTCGCCCATTACGGCCTGCCCGATCCGCCGCCGCACTGGCTGATGGAGCGCATGACGCCGGGCGCCGACCAGCTGATCGCCGAGCGGACCGCCCCCGCGGTGCTGGAAGCGCTGAAGAGCACGCCGGTCGCCCGCATCGGGGTCGGCATCGATCGGGCTGCCGCCGAGGTGCGCGTCGTGGTAGCGGTGCAGGGGATCGACGTCGAGATCGATCCCATCCCGCGCCAGCTGCCACCGGGCGGGCGCACAACCATCGCCGGCCGCGTCGAGGCCCGCTTTCGCGAGCCCCGGGTGGTGGTGACCGCGCCCGACGGATCGGTGCGCGAGCACGGCGCGCGCGGCACGGTCGGCAAGGCGGTGCCCGGGCGCTTCAGCGACGAGGTGCGCTGCGACGCCGGCCCAGGGTGCTACCAGGTCGAGATAGCCGCGGCCACCAGCGCCGGGCCGGCGGTGCTGGCCAACTTTCCCCTGTTTTGCGGTGTGCCGCCGCCCGGCGAGGCGCCGGGGCCCGCCACGGTGCGGCCGACGCCGATGACGGCGGCCGAGGCCGAGACCCGCCTGCTGGCGCTGGTCAATCGCGACCGCGTCGCTGCGCACCGGAAGCCGCTGGTGCTGGACGCGCGGCTATCGGAGATCGCGCGCGCGCATAGCCGCGATATGGCCGAGCATCAGTTCGTCGCGCACGTCTCGCCGCGCACCGGCTCGGCGGCCGAGCGGGTCGCGCGCGCCGGGCTGGCGCCGGCGCTCTTGCTGGAGAACGTGGGGCGCGCCTACTCCGCCGAGGACGCCGAGAGCGGGTTCATGGCCAGCCCGGGCCACCGCGGCAACATCCTGGACGTGCGCGCGACCCGCATCGGGATCGGCATCGCCATCGGCCGCGAGGTCAACGATATGGTGCCCCTGCTGGTGACCCAGCTCATGATGTGAACGGGGCCGGGGCGCCTGGCGGCTCGAGATCGGGGGCCACGATCACCACCAGGCCGCCCGCGGTGCGGGCGACGCGCGCGCCGGGGCCGAGCGCGATCGCCTCGGCGCCGGCGTGGTGCAGCGCGGCCAGCGCCGCGCTGAGCGCGCGCCGCTCATCGGGCGAGAGGCTCTCGAACGGCGCGGGTGGGACGCCGTCGGCGTCCGCGATCACCTCGTACATGATCGAGCGTCGGTCCTCCGACAGCGCCAGCACGCGCTGCACGTGGGGGCCGCCCGCGGCCGCCAGCGCCCGCACCCGCAGCAACGTCGGCTCGTCGAGCGGCGTGGCCCGCTCCTCGACCAGCACCCAGCGTCCGACGCGCGGGTCGCGGCGCCGCACCAGGCGCGCGTCGGCGGTGCGGCCGATCTCGACCTCGGGCGCGGCGCCGGCGCTGCCGCCGCTCGGCTCACCGTCGGCGACGGTGCCGCCGACGACGCCCGATCCGTCGTCGGCCTGTGTCGGGTTACCCGGCCCGGGCGACAGCGCCTCGGTGGGCCAGCCGTAGACCGCGATCGCCATCTCCTGGGCCGAGTCGTAGCGGTCGCCCGGCGCCTTGGCCAGGGCGCGCGCGTTCACGGCGTCGTGCGCCCCCGTGAGCCCGGCGCGCACGGCGCTGGGCGCCGGCGGCACCTCGCCCAGGTGCTGCCCGACGATGTCCGGTCCGCGGAACGGCGGCTGACCGGTGAGCGCCTCGAACAAAGTCACGCCCAGCGCGTACAGATCGGCGGCGGCCCCGATGGGCGCGCCGGTGATCTGCTCGGGCGCCATGTACGCGATGGTCCCCACCAGGCCGCCGGTCTGGGTCTGGCCGAAGTCGGCCAGGTGCGCGGCGCCAAAGTCGCCCAGCTTGGCATTGCCGGCGGCGTCGAAGAAGACGTTGGCCGGCTTGATGTCGCGATGCACGATGCCGCGCTCGTGCGCCGCGCCCAGCGCCGCCAGCAGCTCCAGCGCCAGGCGCCGCCCGGCCGCCGGCGACAGCGGGCCGTTTTGCGCCAGCCGCTCGGCCAGGGTGCCGCCCGCCATCAGCTCGAACACGAACAGGCCGAGCGATTCGTCCATGTCGTGCAGGGAGACGATGTTGGGGTGGCGCAAGCGACCGGCGGCCTCGGCCTCGCGCGCGAAGCGGAAGTACGCCTGGCGCTCGGGGCCGGTGGCGCCCGCGCCCACCGCGAGCAGCTTGATCGCGACGCTCTGGCCCAGCAGGGTGTCGTGGGCCAGGTAGACCCGGCCCATGGCGCCCGCGCCCAGCAGCTTGACGATGCGGAAGCGGCGCCGCAGCAGGCCGGCCTCGCCCGCGCTGTGCTCGCCGGCGGCGACCGCGGCGACCTGCGCGGCAGCGAATGTCTCGGGCGAGAGCGGCAGGTCGGGCGCGTCGCGGCGCAGGCGGGCCAGCACCTGGGTGGCCGCGGTGCGCAGCCCCATCGCCAGCAGCTCGACCACCAGTCCGCGACGCGCGTCGGTGCGCACGGCCGCCGCGCGGCTGGCTTGCTGGAGCATGCGCGCCGCCTCGTGGTGGCGGCCGAGGCGGCCCAGGAGGCGGCCCAGCGCCAGGCGTGCCGCCGCCGCCTCGGCCTCGCCGCCGTGCGCGGCCAGGCGTTCGTACAGGAGGCCAGCCTCGTGCAGATCGCCGGCCAGCTCGAGGGCGCGGCCCGCGTCCAGGCCGGCGTTGGCGCGCCGGTACAGCGCGGCCGCGCGCGAGAAGTCAAACCCGCGCTCGGCCAGGCGCGCCGCCTCGTAAGGTCGCCCGCGCGCCAGGAAGGCCTGTGACGTCGCTGCCAGCTCGGTGCGCGCGTCGTCGGCGATCTGCGCGGCGATCTGACTGGCGCGCGCCACGTCGCCCGCGTCCAGGCTCAGGCGCACCGCCAGCGGGCGGTCCCCGAGGGCCAGCGCGACCGGCACCGCTTCGGCGAACCGCCAGACCCGCTCGTAAAGCTGGATGGCGCGCCGGGGCTCGCCGCGCTCGACGCACAGACGCGCCGCCTCGACGTAGGCGCCGTGCGCGATCAGGTACTCGATGATGTCCTGGCCCTGAGTCATCGGCCGAGACCCTGACCGCGCGGCGAATCTGTGATAGGAGGACGCAACCCGATGATTGTAGGCATCCTGGGCGGCAGCGGCCTCTATGATCTGGAGGGGCTGACCGGCGTGGGCGAACAGGTGGTCGCCACTCCGTTTGGCGCTCCCTCGGGGCCGGTGGTCACCGGCAAGGTGGGCGGCGGTGACGGTGGCGGCGACGTCCAGCTGGCCTTCATCGCACGTCACGGCCGTGGCCACCGGCTGCTGCCGTCGGAGATCAACTACCGCGCCAACATCCACGCGCTCAAGCAGCTGGGCGCCGAGAAGGTGATCTCGGTGTCGGCGGTCGGCTCGCTGCGCGAGGGATTGTCACCGGGTGATCTGGTGGTGGTCGACCAGTTCATCGATCGCACGCACCGGCGCGAGTCGACGTTCTTCGGCGACGGCGTCGTCGGTCACGTCGGCTATGGTGATCCGGTGTGCGCGGCGCTGGCGGGTGCCGTGCATGCCGGCGCGCTGGCGCTGGGTTTCGACGACGGGCGCGGCGAGGATCGCGGGCGGCCCGGCGCGCCGGGGCGGGCGCGGCGCGCGTATCACGGCGGAACCTACGTGTGCATGGAGGGGCCGCAGTTCTCGACGCGCGCTGAATCGCTGCTGCACCGGAGCTGGGGCGCCGACGTGATCGGCATGACCGCGGCCACCGAGGCCAAGCTGGCCCGGGAAGCCGAGCTGTGCTTCACCTCGCTGGCGCTGGTCACCGACTACGATTGCTGGCACCCCGAGCAGGAGGCGGTCACGGCCACGTCGATCGTCGAGGTGCTGCTGGCCAACGTGTCGGGCGCCAAGGACATCGTGCGGCGGGTCCTGCCCGGACTGCCGCGGCTGCCGGCGTGTGGCTGCGGCCGGGCCGCCGAGCGTGCGATCATGACTGCCAAGGAGGCCATCCCCGCCGCGGCGCGGGAACGCCTTCGCGTTCTTTACGGGAGGTACCTGTGAGCCAAGCAGCTTCGTCATCTCTGTTGGTCGTTGGTTCGGTCGCCTTCGACACCGTCGAGACCCGCGCCGACAAACGCGTCGAGGTCCTGGGCGGCGCGGCGTCGTACTGCGCGGTGGCCGCCGGGTTCCTGACCCCGGCGCCGGTGCGCCTGGTCGGCGTGGTCGGCGACGACTTCCCGGCGGAGCACACCGCGCTGCTCGAGCAGCAGCGGGTCGACCTGGCGGGCCTCGAGCGGGTCAAGGGGCGGACCTTCCGGTGGTCGGGCGTCTACTCGCCCGATTTCATGACCCGCACGACGCTCGACACCCAGCTCAACGTCTTCCAGGACTTTCGCCCCAAGTTGCCCGCGACCTGGGGAGCATCGGACTACTTGTTTCTCGCCAACATCGACCCGACGCTGCAGCTGTCGGTGCTGGAGCAGGCGGCGCGCCCGAAGTTCGTCGCCTGCGACACCATGAACTTCTGGATCTCGGGCAAGCGCCCCGAGCTGGTCCGCCTGCTCGAGCGCGTCGACCTGTTGCTGCTCAACGACGAGGAGGCGCGCCAGCTGTCGGGCCAGGGCAACCTGCCGGCGGCGGCGCGCGCCATCCGCGCCATGGGGCCGCACGCCGTGGTGATCAAGCGTGGCGATGCCGGCGCGCTCCTGTTCCACGAGGGCGGGGTCTTCTCGGCGCCCGCCTTCCCGATAGAGAACGTCGTCGATCCGACGGGCGCCGGCGACTCCTTCGCCGGTGGCTTCATGGGCTGGCTGGCCCGCACCGGCAACACCACCCCCGAGACCATCCGCACCGCCATGATCCTCGGCTCGGTCCTGGCCTCGTTCTGCGTCGAGGACTTCAGCCTCGACCGCTTCCGGCGTCTGGACCTGAGCGAGATCCGCGAACGCTTCACCGCCTTCGCGGATCTGGTGCGCTTCGAGAAGATCCAGATCTAGTGCCGCACTAGCCGCGAGGCAGAGCGGCTACGCCAGCCGGGCGTTGATCGTGATCGTCGGCACCGAGGCCAGCGCCTTGGACACCGGGCAGTTCGCCTTGGAGAAGGCGACCTTGTCGGCGAACAGGGTGGGATCGACGCCCGGCACCTTGGCGATGGTCTCGATCTCGATCTTCTCGATCAGCGGGCCCGCGCCCAGGTGAACCGTGGCCGAGCTATCGATCGAGGTCGGCGTGAACCCCGCCGTCGACAGCTGTGCCGCCAGGAACATCGAGAAGCAGCCGGCCTGGGCCGCGCCGATCAGCTCCTCGGGAGTGGTGCCGCCCGCGGCTCCCTCGAAGCGGGTGGCGAAGGTGAAGGGTGCTTCGAACGCACCGCTGCCCCCCTTCACGGTTCCTTTGCCTTCCTTGAGGTTGCCAGTCCAGGTCGCACGCGCTTTCGAGATGGCCATCGTCTCTTCTCCTCGTTGTGGGATTTGGGTGGGCGCCGGCACCATAGCGCATGGCGGGCGGCCCGCCAGATGGTTTCTTCCACCGACTCGCGCGCGACGACCGGTGACCGAGCCTACGTCCCCCGAGGTTGTTGATGGACGCGGTGACACTTTTAGCCGACTCGGGTGTTGCAGTGTCGCAGTGTTGGGGTTGTCGAGGTTTCGATCGACAGAACGATCGGCGCCGTGGCTGTGCCGCGGACCAACGTCGATCACACTCGCGAGGGCATCGATTGTGAAGTTGTGCAAAAGAGACAACCCGGTCTGGAACAACTCTGTCTTTCACACGTAGCAATCATCGGAAGGGGTCATCATGCGAGCTGCCAAGGGCGTACTGACAATCGGGTTACTGGCGATCGGTTTCGGGGCGTGCGGAGACGACAGCACCCAGAAGACGGCAGGTGCCGTCACCTTCTGGCAGGACGTGGCGCCCATCTACAACAGCAAGTGCGTGGGCTGCCACCAGCAAGGCGGCATCGCGCCCTTCCGTCTGGACACTTACGCCGACGCGAAGGCCTTCGCGGCGATCGAGCAAGTGCGGGTCAACGCCGGCACCATGCCGCCGTACTTCATCGTCCACGACGGCAGCTGCGGCAGCTTCCAGGACGACACCACCCTGACCGACCAGCAGAAGGCCACCATCAACGCCTGGGTCGACGGCGGCACCCCCGAGGGAGCTGCGGCCACGCTGACGCTGCCGCCCCAGCCTGTGCTGGTCGGCGCGTCCGAGGTTGCCACGCCTCAGTTCATGCCGATCGCGCAGGGTGGTCAGCTGGCCGAGTTCGACGAGTATCGCTGCTTCATGATGGATTGGCCGCACAGCGCCGACGACTTCCTGACCGGCTACCACGTCACGCCCGGCGACGCCACCGTGGTGCACCACGTGCTCGGCTTCGTCGTCGATCTGCAGAAGCGGGGCGCGGGGGGCCGCACCAATGCCGAGATCATCCAGTCGCTGCAAGATCCGGCGTCGGGTCGCGCGGGCTGGCCCTGCTTCGGCGGGGCCGGCGACGGCGTGAACAGCACCGGCTTGCCGATCGCCTGGGCGCCCGGGCAGGGGGTGGTGAACTATCCCAGCGGGATGGGCGTGCCGGTCCACCCGACCGACAAGCTGGTGGTGCAGATTCACTACAACCTGGCCGACCCGCTCAGCGTGGGGCGCACGGACAGCACCACCCTGCACCTCCGCTTCGCCGCCAGCGTCAATCGTCAGCTGGTGTTCCTGCTGCCCGATCCCTTCCTGAAGTCGATCGCCCACACGGACAGCGCCGGCAATCCCGACCCCGACACTCTGCCGCCCGGCCAGGCCAACACCAAGTACACCTGGAGCCTGATGGCGCGCGATCTCGGCGTCGACGGCACCAACATCCCCTCGGTCGACATGGTGGCGGTGGCGCCGCACATGCACGGCCGCGGCGTGCGCCAGATGCTGAAGATCGGCCCCGCGGCCAGCCCGGCCTGCGCCGCGCATCTCGAGAACTGGAACTTTCACTGGCAGGAGTTCTATTTCTACAAGACCCCCATCGCGATCGGGCCCGACAGTCAGGTCCAGCTGACCTGCGAATACGACACCTCGGCGGACACAATGCCGGTGTTGCCGGGGTGGGGCACCCGCAACGAGATGTGCATGGCGATCATGATGGTCGCGCTGCCGCCGCAGTAAGTCGCGCTGCCGCCGCCGTCATTCATCCGATCCCTCGCCCCCGTCCGCGGGATGTCCGCGGGCGGCGGGGGTGCTCCAACCAGGGCACAACGGCGCACCTTCGTTCAGTACCGACCGGCCTCCACGACATCTCCGTCAGGGGCCGGTCGGGCATGGGGCTGATTTGCCGGCGCAGCCGAGGTGGACCGAAGATTGCTCCCATGCCGGGACGCCCATGCGGACTTGCCCATCCCCGCTGCCCACCCGGCCACGATCGCCGTCCCGGTCCGACCGCTGGTTCGACCGCGGCGCGCTTGGCCATCCGCTGTGGTGGGGCGCGCTGGTCGTGCTGCTGATCAACGACAACTACCTCAAGGGCGGCGGCGTGGTGCCCGGCTGGCTCACCGGCAAGCTGAGCGACTTCGCCTTCCTGATCGTCGCTCCGGTGCTGCTGGCGGCGCTGCTGCCACGCGTGCTGCGCGGGCGGCGCGCGCTGGCGCTGGCGGCGGTCAGCGCGCTCTACATCGCCGCCGATCTGTCACCGGCGGTTGCCGACGGCGTCGTCGCCGCCGCGGGGCGCCTGGGATTCCACTGGCGCCTGTGGCCCGACCCGAGCGACCTGCTGGCCCTGGCGGTGCTCCCGTTCACCGTCTGGTTGCTGCGCCGACCTGCGCTGGTCGGTACCCCCGAGCAAGGGCGCGCCCGGTACTGGCGCGAGCGCGCCGGCGTGGTGGTCGGCGCCGCTGCTTGCCTCGCGACTTCGGCGCCGCCGTCCTGGATGCATTGGCCCTTCCTGGTGAACCGCACCTCCGCCGATACGGCGGTGACGGTCACCTGGGTCCTCAAGCGGATCACCTGCGGGACCACGCCCGAGCAGCTGGCCGCCACCCTCGACCCCGGTGATCTCGACGACCCGAGCGCCCTCACCTTGACCAGCGGCCAGGTGGCCAGCCTGCAAGGCCCGACTGTCGCGGGCCAGTCCGCGGTCGGCGTCTGTTCTCTCGCTCTGTCGTACGACGGTCATTGTGTCGCTGCGATCCTGCAGGCGGAGGGCGCCGACCCGGTGGTGATGGTGGCGCACAGCTCGTGGTTCGAGTTCCAGGGCGGCGGGTTCATCTCGTGCTCCTGCGACAGCCCGCAGTCGCACGAATCGCAGTGCGCGCCGACGCTGGATCCGGCGGCCGACCCTGGCCCCGATGCCATCTCGCTTGGAATCGTCGCCGGCCAGCTGCGCTTTCACACCGCCAGCCAGGATCGGAGCATGGGCGCCCCGGCGCGCTTCTTCGACGCCGGTGCGCCACCGCCGTCCAGCGCGCCCCAGGTCGCGATCGCCGCCATCGATCTGGTGGCGCTGGCGGCGCGCAGCGTGCCGCCCGACAGCTGCCGGTCCACGCGCGACGATTATCAGCAGCTGGCCGCAGCGACCAGTTGCCAGACCCACGCCGACTGCCGGTCGTTGGCGGCTCTGGTGCCGCCGGGCGAGGCCTTGATGTGCAATCTGTTCGTCAATGCGGGCGCGGCCGACATGCTGAGCAGCCTGGCTGGACACTGGCAGGCCACCTGCAACGGCGGCCAGTACTGCGGCAATGCCACCGGCCCCGCCGGCTGCGTCGCCGGGACCTGCGCCGAGGTCTGTGTCGGCCGTTACCTACCTCCGTGCCCGCCTGACTGCCGCGGCTTCGACGTCGTCGAGGGCCATTCCTGCGCCATCAACATCTGGTGCGTGGCCGACGACGGCCGCCGCTGCGTGTGCAACGGCGGGGTGGTGACCTGCGCCGCCGACGCGCCGCCCACGCCCGACTGTCCCTTCACTTGCATCCCGTCGACCGTCGACGCGGGGGCGACCCCGGGGGGTGCCGACGCGCGAACAGACGGTGGCGCGGACGGCGCGGACTCGAGTGACGCCAGCGACGGTGGGTGAGAGCACTCCGCCCTTCCTGCTTTCAGATCTTGACGGTCTTCCACTTCCCTCGGCGGAACAGCACCACCGATGAGATCGCCATCGCCGAGAAGGCGAGGGGGATCGCCAGGTAGGCGCCCCAGGACCCGACCCCCAGCGCGCGTGTCAGCAGGAAGGCGAGTGGGATCTCGAACAGCCAGAAACAACCGAGGTTGATCCGGGTCGGCGTCTTGCTGTTGCCGGCGCCGTTGAAGGCCTGGGTCACCACCATGGCGAAGGCGTACAGCGGATAACCGGCGGCGACGATGCGCAGGCAGCGCGCCCCTTCGGCCACCACCACCGGGTTGGAGGTGAACAGGCGCAGGATCAACTCGGGGCCGAGCATCAGCAGCAGGCCGACGCTGCCCAGGAAGATCAGGTTGTAGGTCGCCGCACGCCAGACCGCCCGCTCCCCGCGCGCGGGGTTCCCGGCGCCCAGGCTCTGCCCGACCAGGGTGGCGGCGGCGTTGCCCAGGCCCCACGACGGCAGCAGGGTGAACATCACCACCCGCATGGCCAGGGTGTAGCCGGCCAGCACCTGGCTGCCGAAGGTGGCGATGATGCGCACCAGGAAGATCCAGCTGCTGGTGCCGATGAAGACCTGCCACACCGCGCTGCGGGCGATGGTGAGGATCGTGCGCAGGGTCTCGCGATCGACCCGCACCTCCGCGCGCGAGACTTGCAGTCGCCCCGCGCCGCGCGACAGGTTGCGAAACTGATACAGCACACCGACGCCGCGGCCGATGGTGGTGGCCACGGCGGCGCCGGCGACGCCCAGGCGTGGCGCCGGACCCAGGCCGAAGATCAGCACCGGCCCGAGCAGGATGTTGATGGAGTTGGACAGCGCGAGGGTGCGCAGGGTCAAGGCCGCGTCGCCGGCGCCGCGGAAGGCGGCGTTGATCAGGAACAGCATCACCACCGTGCCGCTGCCGCCCAGCATGACGCGACTGAAGCCGGCGCCCGTCGACTGCACCGCCGGCGATGCGCCCATCAGCGCTAGCAGCGAGGGACCGGCCAGCGCGCCGGCCACGCCGAACACCACCGAGGCCCCCAGCCCCAGCAGCACCGCTTGCACCGCCGCGCGGCCGGCGCCGGCGCGGTCCTGGGCCCCGGTGCGGCGTGAGACCACCGCGCCCACCCCGATAGCCATCCCCATGGCGGCGGTGTAGATCAGCGTCATCAGGGTCTCGGTGAGGCCGGCGGTGGCGACCGCTTCGGGACCGACGCGCGCCAGCCAGAAGATGTCGGCCAGGGTGAAGATCGACTCCATCCCCATCTCCAGCACCATCGGGATGGCCAGCAGGAAGATCGCCCGCCCGAGCGGCATCGCCGTCAGGTCGCGGCGCGAGCCGACCAGCGCCTCGCGCAGCAGCGCCCAGAAGCCGGGCGCGCCTCCACTGTGCGCGTCGGCGGACGCAGCGGTGCCGTCGGTCCCGGTGGGAGACGGCTGGTCAGGGTTCAGTTTTGGTGTCGATTCAAGCTGAGCGTCCACGTTGATGATGTCTCCGGTAAACAACGACCGGGGGACCGTCGGATCGACATCGTCGCGGCGATTTCGACCCTGGGCCCACCGGCCAGGGTCGTCTGCGCGCGCTGCTACCCGCGGACGACTCGGCCGGCGCCGTCGGTAACGACGGCGCGCAGGCGCGAAGCCATGTCTCGCGTGATGAGCATTGCCGACAAGCTAAACAACGGGCGCCGCGATGGCAAGCGCGAGTTTGGACTTTTCGCGAAGCCCCTGAAATCTCAGGTGGTGCTCTGCCGCGCGCCGCCAGCCAGCGCTTCGGCCAGCGCCAGACCGCGCGCGCCGGTGCCGCGCGCGACGATGCGGCGGGTGCCGGCGCCGGCGTTGTCGCCCTCGAGGTCGAACGTGACCCCGATCTCGACTTCCAGGCGGTCGGCGGGCGCGACCACCGGGAAACGGTCGAGCCATTCGATGGCGACCGCGGCGTAGTCGTAGGTCTCGCGCAGGCCGAGCTCGGCGATCTCCGCGACGTCGTTGATCCGGTACAGGTCGACGTGCACGAACGGCACCCGCCCCGGGTGCTGGTTCACCAGCGCGAAGGTCGGACTGGCCACGTGGCGGGCGGCGGGCACCTCCAGCCCGCGCGCCAGACCCTGGGCGAACGTGGTCTTGCCCGCGCCCAGCGGCCCGATCAGACCTACCACGTCGCCGACGCGCAGCAGGCGGCCCAGCCGTTCGCCCAGCGCCTGCATCTCCACCGCCGACGCGGCCAGCTGGACGACGCTGTCTGCCCGCGCGACGGCGTTCAACCCAGAAACTTCTTCGCGACTTCGGCGATGCCGGGCGCGTCGAGCTTGAAGTGCTGGTACAGGTCGTAGGACCTCTTGCGCAGGGATTCGATGGTGGGTCTGTCGAGCATGGCGAATGGAGTGTCCTGGCCCGCCCGCGACGGTTCAAGGGAAATCGTTCCAGGCCGGACCATGCTCGACACGCCCGAAACACGCGGTCGGGCGCGGCGCGCCGTCGAGTTGCCTCGGAGGTGGCAGATGTGGCAGGTTCGCGACCAAATTCGATGACCTCGGAGGTGGACAGTAGCAGGCGTCCAAGGCCTGCTCCGGAGATAGAGATGGGGGGGGCCGCCGGGCGCGGCGGCGACCGAGGGGTCGGTCATCTGGGCCCGCTGCTGGCCTGGGCGGTGGTCTTCGCCGACCTGGGGACCTCGGTCTTCTACGTCCCCGGCATCCTCTACGCGCAGAGCGGAACGCTGGCCCCGGCCTTCGTGCTGATCGCCACCATCGCCTTCGTCTTCGTCGCGTTCGAGCACCTGGAGATCGCCCACCGCTACCCCAAGGGGGGCGGGGGCGTCGCCGCGGCGGTCGAGGCCTTCTCCCCGCGCGTGGGCGTGGTATCTGGCGCGCTGATGGTCAGCGCCTATCTGCTGACCATCACCATCTCGATCGTCAGCGCGCTGCACTACGTGGCGGCGCTGCACCCCTTCCCGCACGAGATCCCGGTGCTGTCGGTGCTGGCCATCCTGGTGCTGGGATTCCTGCACTGGATCGGGATCCGCGAGCTCGCTCGGGTGGCGCTGGTGCTGAGCCTGGCGACGCTGGTGGTCGAGGGGACGTTGATCGCCGCGGTGATCGTGCAGCTGTCGCCGTCGGACTGGGCCGACCTGTGGGGCAACCTCGGCCACCTGCGGCGCATCTCCTGGGGCGAGACCATGACCGGGTTCGCGGGCGCCTGGCTGGCCTATTCGGGGCTGGAATCGCTGGGCCAGCTGGCGCCCGCGGTGCGCGAGCCGCGCCAGCGGGTCATCCGCATCGCGGCGGCGCTGGTGGTGGGCAGCGTGCTCATCACCGTGCCGCTGTTCACGGCGCTGGCGGTCGAGGCGGCCAACACCAGCAAGATCGCGCCGCAGGGCGCGCTGCTGGCGCCGGTCGCGCTCAAGTACGGCGGCCGCGGGCTGCTGACCGCGCTGGCGCTCACCGGCGCCGGGCTGCTGTTCATCGCCGCCAACGTGTCCTTCATCGGTTGCTACAACGTGTTCAAGGCGGTCAGCGAGCACGGCTACCTGCCCGCGGCGATGACCAAGCGCAACCGGCGCTACGGCACGCCGCGCGGCGCGATCATCGCCATCACCATCGCGGCCATCGTGATCGTGGTGTCGACCGGCGCCAATCTGTTGAGGCTGGGCAAGATCTTCGCCTTCGGTCTGCTCGGGTCGTACGCGATCACCTCGATCAGCCTCAACGTGCTGCGCTGGCGCGAGGGCCGGCGCGGCGTGGTGTTCGGCAACGGCGTCGTCGCGACCCTGGCGCTGGTCGTCCCCTGGGTCACCAGCTGGTTCACCAAGCCGCACGCCGCGATCTACGCCGCGGTCGTCACCGGCGTGCAGCTGGTGATCGCCCTGGCGACCCACCGGGGCTGGATCCGGTCCGGGCGCTTCGGCTACATCCGGGCCGCGTCGGCAGAGCGCGCGGCGTCGGAGCAGCCTTCCTGCGGCGAGGTGGTGACCCTGGAGGAGGCGGTCTCGCTGAAGTTCGCCTACCCGTCGACCACGCTGGTCGCGCTGCGCGGACCCAACCGCAACCTGTGCGCCGAGGCGGCGCGGCGCGCGCGCGGCGTGGGTGACACCGCCGTGTACGTGATCTTCGTCGACGAGATGCCCGGCTTGTTCTTTCCACCGCGCACCGGACCGTCGGATGACGCGCTGGACGTGCTCAACGCCGCGGTCTACGACCTGCGCAAGGAGGGGGTCGAGGCGGTTCCGGTCTGGCGCATCGCCCACGACGCCGGCGCATCGATCGCCGAGGCCGCCGAGGAGCTGGGCGTCGGCTGCGTGATCATGGGTACGACCCAGCGCTCGACGGTCTGGACCTTCCTGCGCGGCGACGTGCTCAAGCAGCTGATCGCCACGCTTCCCGACTCCATCCACGTGGTGATCTGTGAGTAGCGGCGACGGCGATCCTCCAGGCGGCGCGCGTCCCGGGACCCAACCGGCGCCGGCGCGCCGGCGCGCCGGCACGCAGCGCGGATCCGTCCTGGAGATCCCCGGTCAGCTGTTCGAGAGCGCCAAGCGGTCGTCGGGGCGGCTCGGCCCCTTCCTGGCCTGGTCGGTGGTGTTCGCCGACATCGGCACGTCGATCTACTACGTGCCCGGGCTGCTGTTTCGCGAGCTGGGCAGCCACAGCCCGTCGGCGGCCGCGGCCTTCGTGCTGCTGACCGGCTTTGCCTTCGTGTTGCTGGCGCTCAAGTACGTCGACGTCGCCGCCCGCTACCCGGATGGCGGCGGCGTGGTGTCGGTGGCCTCGGACGCCTTCGGGCCCATGATCGGCTGCATCGGCGGCATCCTGATCTGCGTCGACTACTTCCTGACCGGCGCGATCTCGTCGGTCAGCGGCTTCCAGTACCTGGCCGCCGCGCTGCCGCACCTGACGCCCTACATCGCGCCGGCGGCGTGCGGCGCGCTCATCTTCCTGGGCCTGCTCAACTTCGTCGGCGTGCGCGAGTCGGCGGTGCTGACCGCGGTGCTGGCCGTCGCCTCGCTGGCGGTCAACCTGGTCGTCATCGGCGTGGTGATCGCTCACCTCGACGGCGGAAAGTGGCAGCTGGTGTGGGCGCAGTTCTCTGCCATCAAGGCGTTACCGCCCTGGAAGATCCTGGTCGGGTTCGGCAGCTCGTGGCTGGCCTTCTCGGGGCTGGAATCGATCAGCCAGATCGCGCCCGCGCTGCGCGAGCCGCGCGATCGGACCGCGCTGCGCGCCATGTTGATGGTCATCGCCGGCATCTTGATCACCTCGCCGATCGTCACCGCCTTCGAGACCGCGCTGCTGGACGCCGCGCGCGCCAACCCCGACCAGTTCCTGTACGAGCTGGGCGCGGCGTTCGGAACCCGCGCGCTGACGGTGGCCATCGTCGCCACCTCGTCGACCCTGCTCATCGGCGCGGCCAACACCGCCCTCATCGGCTGCTATCACGTCTTCCTGGCGCTGGTGCGGCTCGGCTACATGCCGCGCTGGCTGGCCGAGCGCAACCTGCGCTACGGCACGCCCCACCGGGCGATCATCATCGCGGTCACCGTGCCGGCGGTGGTGGTGGTCGCGACCCAGGGCCAGATGGCGCTGCTCGGCGACATGTACTCGTTCGGCTTGCTGGGCGCTTTCACGCTCACCTCGGTCGGGCTCGACCGCATGCGCATCCAGGAGAACAAGCGGGGCCTGGGCTTCTGGCTGGGCGGATTGACGTCGTTGCTGGTGCTGCTGGCCTGGGGCGTCAACCTGGTGTCCAAGACCAAGGCGACCATCTTCGGCGGCGGCACGACCCTGCTCGGGTTCGCGGTCGCCTACGCCGTGCAAAAGGGCTGGATCGGCGGCCGCCGCGAGGGGTTCACCGAGGCCGAGCCCGCGGAGCAGGCCGGCTCGGGGCTGGATTCGGCGGTCGACGTGGTCACCGTCGACGAGGCGCTGGACATGAAGGCGATGTATCCGTCGTCGACGCTGGTCGCGTTGCGCGCGCCCAACCTGCGCCTGTTTCAAGAAGCGCTGGCGCGCTCGCGCGGCGCCGGCGACAGCGCCGTTTACGTCATCTTCGTCGACGAGATCCCCGGCCTGTTCTACCCGCCCAAGAGCGGCCCGTCGAAGGAGGCGCGCCAGGTGCTGACCGCGGCGGTCGACTACTTCAGGCAGGCCGGCGTGGTCGCGGTCCCCATCTGGCGCATGGGCCACGACGCGGGCGCCTCCGTGGCCGGCGCCGCGCGCCGCCTGGGCGTGCAGGCCGTCATGGTGGGCACCTCGCAGCGCAACGCCGTCTGGCACCTGCTGCGCGGCAGCGTGCTCAGGTCACTGGTCAAGGACCTGCCGTTGAGCATGCGCGTCTGGATCTGCAACTAACGCGGGGGCCTGACGACAGCACCCCACGTGCACCGCACGTGCGCCCCAACTGCCGGGCGGCGCGCGCGGGGGGATTTGCTATGTTGTCGCGCATCTTGTTGTCGGCCCTTCACCTTGGCCTGCTGGCGTCGATGTTCGCGGCGGCCTCGCCGCGCGTCCATCATCGCGCCTACCAGGTCATGGGCACGGAGGCGGTGTTCACCGCCTGGACCGCCGACATCGACAAGGCCGACCAGGCCTTCGCGGCGGCCTACGCCGAGATACGGCGCATCGAAGATTTGATGACCGACTGGGAGCGGCCGGGACAGCCGGTGAGCGACGTGGTGCGCATCAACGCCGCCGCCGGCAAGCCCACGCCGGTGCCGGTGTCCGAAGAGACCCTGCAGGTCATCCAGGCCAGCCTGGACATGTCGCGGCGCTCGGACGGCGCGTTCGACATCACCTACGCGGCCATGCGCGGCCTGTGGAAGTTCGACGAGGATCTGGACAAGCGCATCCCGCCCGCCGCCGAGATCGAGCGCCGCCGCCAGCTGATCGACTATCGCGATGTGATCGTCGACGCCAAGAAGCGCACCGTGCGATTGAAGCGCGCCGGTATGCGCCTGGGGCTGGGCGGCATCGCCAAGGGATACGCCGTCGATCGCTGCGCCGAGGTGCTGCGCCGTTTCGGGCTGCGGGACTTCATGGTGCAAGCGGGGGGCGATCTGTTCGTCGCCGGGCAGAAGGGGAACGCGCACTGGATGGTGGGCGTGCGCGATCCGCGCGCGCCCAAAGGCATCATCGCCAAGATGGCCATCCAGGACCACGCCTTCTCGACCGCGGGTGACTACGAGCGCGCCTTCGTGCTCGACGGCAGGCGCTACCACCACATCATCGATCCCAAGACCGGATACCCGGCGACCGCGTCGCGCGGGGTGACCATCTTCGCACCGACCGCGTTCCTGGCCGACGCGCTCGACGACGCGGTCTTCATCCTGGGCCCCGAGCGCGGCATGGCGCTGGTCGATTCCTACCCCGACTGCTCGGCGATGATCGTCGACGCCGCCAACAAGGTCTGGGTGTCAAAGTCGCTGGAAGGGCGGCTCGAGCGCACCGGGACGCCGACGGAGGGACCGTGAGCTCGGCGCCCACGCCGCCGGCCGCCCGCGGCGGCGTCGCCGACGTCGCCATAGTGGGCGGCGGCATCATGGGCTGCGCCGTGGCGCTGCGGCTGGCGCAGCGCGGGCTGCGGGTCACCGTGATCGAGCGCGGCATCCCCGGGGCCGAGGCGTCGAGCGCCGCCGCCGGCATCCTGGGCCCGCAGATGGAGGCCGAAGGGCCGGGCCCGTTGCTGGATCTGGGCCTGCGCAGCCGCGCGCTGTTCCCGGCGCTGGCCTCGGAGCTGCACGACGCCACCGGCATCGACGTCGGCTACACCAAGTCGGGCGTGCTGGCGGTCGCGCTGACCGAAGAAGACGAGGCCGAGCTGGCGGCGCGGCGCACCTGGCAGGTCGCGCGCGGGCTGCGCGTCGAGATCCTGACCGGCGCGGCGGCGCGCCAGCTGGAGCCGGCGCTGGCGCCCGCGGTGCGCGGCGCGCTTCGCTTCGTCGACGAGGCGCAGGTGAGCGCGCGCGAGCTGGCGCGCGCCTTCTCGCAGGCGGCGGCGGCGGCCGGCGCGGTCTTCTTGCAAGGGCGCTACGTGCGGCGCGTGGTGGTGTCGCGCGGCGCCGTGACCGGCGTCGAGCTGGACGGCGAGGTGCTGCCCGCGGGCGTGGTGGTGGTGGCCGCCGGCAGCTGGTCGGCGCTGGTCGAGGGCGGTGGCGTCCCGGCCCAGGTCGTGCGACCGGCGCGCGGTCAGATGGTGTCGATCGAGACCCGGCCGCCGCTGTTCCGGCACGTGGTCAGCGTGCACGGCCGCGGATACCTGGTCCCGCGCCGCGACGGCACCGTGCTGGCCGGCAGCACCATGGAGATGGCCGGCTTTCGCAAGGAGGTCACCGTCGGCGGCCTGGCCCAGATCCTGGCCCTGGCGTGTACCCTGATGCCCGCGCTGGGCGAGGCGCCGGTGACCAGCACCTGGTCGAACTTCCGTCCCTACACCGAGGACCACCTGCCGGTGCTGGGACACACCCCCATCGAAGGCCTGGTGCTGGCCACCGGCCACTACCGCAACGGCATCCTGCTGGCCCCCATCACCGCCTGGTCGATCGCCGAGCTCATCGCCAGCGGCCAGTCGGGCGTGGACCTGTCCCCGTTCTCGGTGACCCGCTTCGGGTAGGGCTGGGCCTCGGCTGCCTCCTGGCTACCGCCGCCGCGCCGGGCGTCCCTCCGACAGATCGCCGGTGGTCAGCGCGCCGCTGCCGAACTTTTCGGTGATCTGATCCAGCGCGCGGTTGATCCGGTCTGCCGCCGTGGGCGCGCCCGGGAACAGCCCGAGCTGCGTCTCGGCGACCGCCTCCAGGTTTTGCGCCGACACACCCGTGAGGCGCACCGGCGCCGGGTGCGCGCGCAGCAGCTCGACCGCCGCGCGGTACAGCGCCTGACCGTCGTCGGTCGCGGTCGCGAAGGTCGACCGGCGCGTGATCAGCTTGTACCGCGCGGACGGAGCGGGGCTTGCCCCCGCGGAGTCCGTCGCGGGAGGGTATGGGAACCCGTCGCGGGTTCCCATTGAGACCTCGGCCAGCTTCAGCTTGAGCTGGACGCAGCGCGCGCGCAGCCCGGCGTGCCGCAGGCGCGCGGCGACCCGCAGCGCCTGCGCATGAATGAATGGCCGCATCTGCTCGGGCGTCGTCAGATCCTCCTCGAAGGTCTCCTCGGCGCCGATGCTCCTGGCCTCGCGGTCGGGCACCACCGGCCGCGGGTCGATGCCTTGCGACAGCTCCCACAGCGCGCGGCCGGTGTCGCCCAGGCGCTGCTGCAACCGTTCCACCCCGCGGCGCGCCAGGTCGCCGATGGTGGCGATCTCCATGGCGCGCAGCCGGGCCTGCAGCTTGGGCCCCACGCCCCACAGACGGCCGACCGGCAGCGGAGCCAGGAACGCCGCGCCCTCGCCGGCCTCGACCAGGCGCTGGCCGTTGGGCTTGGCGAGGTCCGAGGCGATCTTGGCGATGAACTTCACCGCGGCGATGCCGGCGGAGCAGGGCAGGGCGACCTCGGCGGCGATGCGCCGCCGTAGCCGCGTCGCGATCTCGCTGGCGCTGCCAAACAGCGAGACCGACGCCGTGACGTCCAGGAACGCCTCGTCGAGCGACAGCGGCTCCACCAGCGGCGTGACCTGGAGCAGGATCGCGAACACCTGCGCGCTGGCCTCGGCGTAGGCGGCGTGGCGCGGCGGCACCACCACGGCGTCGGGCGCAAGCTGCAGCGCGCGCGCCATCGGCATCGCGCTGCGCACCCCGAACGGCCGCACCTCGTACGACGCGGCCAGCACCACCCCGCGCCGCGAGGGGCCACCGACGATCACCGGCCGCCCGCGCAGCCGGGGATCGTCGCGTTGCTCGATGGACGCGTAGAACGCGTCCATGTCGAGGTGGATGATCGCGGCGACTACTCCATGTCCAGGTGCTTGCGCTTCTTCGGCTTCGCCCGCAGCTCGGAATCGCCTTCCTCGGACGGCGCTGCCGCCGTCGTCGCTGGCTCCTCGGAGACGCTGCTGCCTCCGCCGCTGCGTGGTCGGTCGGAGCCGCCCAGCAGCACCGCCAGCGACAGCGACCCCGAGATGGTTTGGTCGACCGCGCCGCCGACGATGTACATGTCGCCGCTCTTGGCATGAAACGCGTAGAAGTACCGGCGCAGGTCGAAGCCGGCGCGCGCCTCGATCATGCTGGTGATGGCGTAGGCGACGTAGGCGGTCGCTTCGACGCCGGCGACGTGCAGGTTCTTGAAGTAGGTGTCCTTGATCTGCCCCGCCGACAGCACGTGCCGGTAGCCACCCCCTGCGAACAGGGACAGCTTGCTGGGCAGCTGCACCAGCAGCCCCGCCACCGCGCGGACATACTGATAGTGGACGTCGGGCAGCAACAAGGCGTCGCGGCCCGCCCCGCTGAAGGTGTAGGCCTGGTCGCCGAAGCCCAGGGTCACGCTGGGCTCGAGGTTGTCGAGCGGCAGGCGCAGGCGCACGCCGCCGTTGTAGTCGTGAATGGACGTCGAGTAGCTGACCATGTCGGGGGTCCTCGAGGTGATCCCGAACGCCTGGTTGACGTTGATGGCCAGTCCGACGTTGGTGACGAAGCCGTTGCTGAACTGCGCGCCCGGGTAATAGACAATCGCCGCCGCCGCGCCGCCCAGCAGACGCGGCTGGTACTCGCGCAGGTTCCCTGCACCGACCGCCTGGTTGTAGGTCAGGCTGCGCGCGAAGGCGTTGCCGCCGATCGCGACGTCCAGGAAGCGCTGCTCCGATGGCGCCGACGGGTCCGAAGACCGCGACGCGCTGACGCCCTCCTCGCTGGCGATCGCTGAACGCTTGCTCGTGCGCGACGCGCGCGCGTCGCCGCCGCCGCTGCCGCCGCTATCGCCGGCTGGCGCCACCCGGGCCGCGCGCTGAACCTCGTCGTCGGAGGCGCCGCCGGCGCTGGCCGCCGCGTCGTCGCCGCCCTTGTCATCGTCGTCATCGGCCGGATCCGCGCCGCCGGAGGACGGGCGCTTGGCGCCGCCCTTCTTCTTCTTTTTCTTCTTGGCGGCGAGCTGCATCGCGGCCGCGCCCTGGCGCGGCGCGCGATCGGCGGCGGCCGCTGCCAGGCGCGCCGTCGCCTGCGCGGGCGTCGGCAACACAGTCGCGAACGCCGCGCCAGTGATGATGACCAGCAAATTCGTGACCATTCGGCGCGTGGTCATGGGCGGTCCTCCCCGATGAAGGCCGCGGGCGCCGTGAGGGTATTCGCCCAATCCGTGAGGCAGGTCTTCTGCGCCGCGGTCAGCGAGCCGCCGAGTGGCATCGGTGACCCGCAGACCGGGGTGGTGATCTTGTCGATGAAGACCCCCGTGGCCGGGCTCGCGCCGCCGTTCAGTAGCTTCATCCCCGAACACTGGCCGCCCCCGGCGGCGTCGCCGGTGTCGTGGTCCACCAGCCGCGTCGCGATGTCGGCCGACTGCAGATCGAGACCGGCGGCGGGCGTGCCCGCCGCGTGACAACCGGCGAGCGCGCATTTGTCTTTCAGGACCTGGACCTGGCAATTGTCGTTGGTGCCCATCATCCCTCCCGCGCCGACCCCAGGATCCAGGGTGCCGGGGCAACCGAGCAAGAACATCGACATCAGGCCGCAAGGGACAGCCAACCAGCCCGCTAGGAAACGCTTCATGAACACTCCTTCTTTCTCTTCTCTTCTCTTCTCTTCTCTTCTCTTCTCTTCGCTTCTCTTGTCTTGCGAGATTTCTCTCGGGTCTTCCGTCAGGTCTTCGGTCAGGCGCCCGTCATCCCGCGCGGGTCCAGGAGCCGCGCCAACTCATCAGGGGTAACCAGCTTCTTTTCCGTGCACAGCTCGCGGATGGTCTTGCCGGTGGCGACCGACTCGCGCGCGATGGCCGCCGCCGCGTCGTAACCGATGCGCGGCGCCAGCGCCGTCACCAGCGCCATGCTCTGCTCGACCAGGGCGGCGCAGCGGTCGACGTCGGGCTCGATGCCTTCGATGCAGTGCGCGGCGAACAGCCGCACCCCGTTGGCCAGGATCTGCACCGACTGCAGGAAATCGTAGGCCATGACCGGCGTCATCACGTTGAGCTCGAAGTTCCCGGCCGCGCCGCCCCAGACGATGGTGGCGTCGTGGCCGATGACCTGGGCGCACACCATCAAGAGCATCTCCGCCATCACCGGGTTCACCTTGCCCGGCATGATCGAGCTGCCCGGCTGCAGCTCCGGCAGACGCAGCTCGCCCAGCCCGCCATGCGGCCCGGACCCCATCCAGCGCACGTCGTTGGCGATCTTGGTCAACGTCGCCGCCGCGCCGCGCAGCGCGCCCGACGCCTCGACCAGCGCGTCGTGCGCCGACAGCGCCTCGAACAGGTTGGGCGCCTGGCGCAGGTGGATCCCGATCTCCTTGGCCACCATGTGGATCACCTTGGGCGCGAACTCCGGATCGGCGCCGAAGCCCGTCCCCACCGCCGTGCCGCCCAGCGCCAGCTCGCCCAGCGGTCCACAGGCCGCCCGCTGCACGCGGCGGATCGTCGAGCCCAGCATCGCCGCGTAGCCCGAGAATTCCTGCCCGAGCCGGATCGGCAGCGCGTCCATCAGGTGCGTGCGTCCCAGCTTGACCACGTGGTCGAACGCCTCGACCTTGCCGGCCAGCGCGCCCTCCAGGGCCTTGAGCGCCGGGATCAGGTCGCGGTCGACCGCCTCGACCGCCGCGATGTGCACCGCCGTCGGGAACACGTCGTTCGACGATTGCCCCATGTTGACGTGGTCGTTGGGGTGCACCGGCTTCTTCGAGCCCATCACACCGCCCAGGAGCTGGATCGCGCGGTTCGCGATCACCTCGTTGGCGTTCATGTTGCTGGACGTGCCCGAGCCGGTCTGGAAGATGTCGACCGGGAACTGGTCGTCGTGCTGGCCGGCGGCGACCTCGTGGGCCGCGGTCATGATCGCGTCGGCCAATTTTCGATCCAGCTTGCCCGAATCGCGGTTGATCTCGGCCGCCGCCATCTTGATGAGGGCCAGCGCGCGGATCACCCGGCGCGGCAGGCGCAGGCCGCTGACCGGGAAGTTGTCGATCGCCCGCTTGGTCTGCGCCCCGTAGAGCGCATTGGCGGGAACCTCGACCGGACCCAATGAATCATTCTCGGTGCGAAACCGATCTGCGGGGGGGCTCATGAGGGCTAAAGCTACTCGTCGAACAGCACGTTGTCGGTCATATCGAGCGCATCGGCCTCGAGGCGCGCGCCCGAGAGCTCCTCGGTCGTCTTGCGCAGCCGGTCGGCCAGCACCTGCACGAAGCTCCACAGCAGCTTCACCGAGAGCTGCGGCTCCTTGCGGATGATCTGATAGAACTCGCGCCGGCGCAGCGACAGCACGCGCGAGCGCTCTTCGGCCGTCGCGCTGACCGAGCGCGGCCCGCGATCGACCAGCGCCATCTCGCCCACGTGCGACCCGGCCGCCAGGTTGGTGATGAACGCGCCGTTCTTGTGCAGGCGGATCTTGCCGCGCAGCACGATGAACATCTCCTCGCCCGGAGCGCCCTCCTTGATCATCTCCTGCCCGGGCGAAAATTCGCGAACCTCGGTGACGTTCAAGACCCGGATGATCTCCTTGTAGCTGAGGTGCTGGAACAGCGGCATCTGCTTCAGGACCTCGATCTTGCGCGTCAGCTCCTCGGCGCGGTTGTCGGGCGCCGCGCCGACCGCCAGCGCGCCGACCCGGACCACCAGCGCCGTGATGTTGTCGTGTCCACCGCCGGCGTTGGCGAGCTCCACCATCTTCTTTGGAACATCGGTGACGTCATCGCCCTTGAGCAGCTCAATAATCTTGTGGTCGTCCAGATATGCGTGCAGCCCGTCCGAGCAGACCAGGAACTGATCTCCAGGCAGAATCTCGAAGTCGATCGTGTCGCCCTGCACCGTCTCGTAGACCCCGACCGCGCGCGTGACCGCGTTCCTGTACTGCTTGTAGGGCGAGTCCTCGAACCCCTCCTTGGTGATCTTGCCGCGCCGAATCAGCTCGTTCAGCAGCGAGTGATCCTCGGTGAGCTGCACGACCTGGCCCGAGCGCAGCATGTAGATCCGGCTGTCGCCCACGTGCGCGATGAAGCCCCGGTCGCCCGCGATCAGCAGCGCAGAGGTCGTCGTCCCCATGCCGCGCTTCTCCGGCTCCGCCTGCCCCTTCTGGTAGACCGCCGACCCCGCCGCGTGGATGGCGCTTTCCAGGAGTGCCAGAATGTCCTGTGGGCGCACCGAGGTATCGCCCTTGGCGTACCTCTCGACGACATCCTTGCCCGCTTCTACCGCGGCGCGGAACTCGTGGACCGCCAGGTGGGAGGCCACCTCACCTGACGCGTGCCCACCCATGCCGTCGGCGACCACGAAGAGAGACAACTTCTTGTCGACCAGGAAGTTGTCCTCGTTGATCTCTCGCTTCTTTCCGACATCGGTGGCAGCCCAGAAGCTCAGCTCCATTTTTGACGTTGGTCCTCTTACCCAAGGGGGCGAACCCAGAAGCCCGCCGATTCCCGGCGCCCGGCTTCCAGCGGCGGCCCCTGTTGCTACCACGAAACCCCCCCGCCGGATAGCCCGCGCCACCCCCGCCCCGCCCCGATCGAAGCAAATCCAAAGCCTTGACAGCGCACCGCTCACTGTTAGATATGTTGCCCCGCGCGGGCGCATCCGCCCGGGCAGCACTCGGGGATCGTCTAATGGCAGGACGCCAGACTCTGGATCTGGCTATCAAGGTTCGAATCCTTGTCCCCGAACCACGGAGGGAGTAAAAACCCCCTCCATCGGCCCCATGGTCTAGCGGTTAGGACGTCGCCCTCTCACGGCGAAATCTCGGGTTCAAGTCCCGATGGGGTCACAGAAGAATCGCCAGTCAGCGGGGGTATTCGTGATGCGCGACTACCTGCCCCGTCACGTCGTCGATCGTGATTGCAAGGCTGTATCCCTTTCCTGTCGCGTTCGATTGAATCAACCAGAGGCGACGTCCTCGGTCTGTCTCGAGGGTCGCTTTGGCAGGAAGGGTCCAGCGCTTCTTTTGCTCAGCAGCCCAAGTGGCGGCTATCCGAAGCGCCTCTGCCTCTGGAGTCTGGGGCGGAGCCTCGGGATCGGTGACTCGCCCTGCCGTCGCTCGATGCAGCACATCACCGACCCATCGCAAGATACTCACTGGCTGGTGTCCGCCGCTTTTGGTTGAGTGGGGGACCACCAATACTCGAACGGGACTCCAGCGAAGATGAATCCACCGGCGCAAAGGCCACCGAGTTCGGGTAGGAACGGCCGTACCTCGAAAACTGACAGGCCGACGGCCAGGATTCCGGCACCGATCAGGATGGCGTCGACGATTTCACCGATACCGACCAAATGAGAGACCACCCACGCGACCAAGACGCCCGCCACGATCGCAAGTGTCTTGGGCTCGATGAGCTTCTCGATTTCGCGCCGGGCTTCCGGTGCCAGCATCGGAAGCGACCGTTGAAGCGCGGAACCGATCCGGTCCGCTGATGACAGTCCCGACACGTCTACGGCCGTCATGCCAGTATCTCCTCGGTGAAGGCGAGAGAGCCTTGGCCCTCAGCTTCCCCTCCACTGTGATCTTCCCCCGGGGTACACTGCCGGAATATATCCGTGGCCCTATCTTGAGATCCACTCGGAGGTGCTGATCCCGAAGACCGCTGCCGGAGCCTCACCACTGGCCCAGATCGCCGAGCGCCTCACTGAGGCAGAGGACGTGTTCTGCCAAGACTATTTAGGACGTCGAATGTTTGTCCTCAGACGCCCTGGCACCCCCTGCGGGCCTTGCACCTCAATCGATTTGCGGCGGCGCCCGTCTGCGGCCGAACACTCATGGTGCGAATGGCGAGTAATGTCCAGGCTAGCCGGGTGCTAACGTAGGATGAGCGATGCTGCGAGTGCTGCTGTCGTGGATCTTCGCCGTAATTTTCTCGCTCGGCGGCGGTGTGGTATGGGGAGCTCTGTTTCGGGCCAATCTCGACTTCTGGCCCGAGATCCGGTGGTCAGCGGCGTTCATGTGCCTCACCATCGTCTTGCTCTGGCGTTCTCTGTCGCCGAGGCTCCCGCTTGGGTTGCCAGTCGCATCGACGCTACCGTGGGCCTGGGTCGCAGTGGCAGCGACCACAGCTTGTCTACTGGGCCTCATCGTGATTGGGTTGCGCGTCGGACGATTCGACGCCGATGCGTTCGCGTCGAGCATCGACATGCGGTCCCTCACCATCCCGATGCGTGTGGCGGGCTTCGCGACCACGGCCCTCGTTGCGGGGTTTTTCGAGGAAGTGGGCTTTCGCGGATTCTTGCGTCACGCCCTCATCAAACGATTCGGTTACGCGACGGCGCTCGTGGTCCCGGCCGTGCTCTTCTATGCAATGCATCTGGCTCATGGCTGGGCGCGAGGTGAGACGGTCAATGTTCTGATCATCGCCGCACAGATCGTCGGCGGTGGCCTTCTGTTTGGCGGGCTGGTTCAGGTGACAGGCTCGCTTGTGCCATCGATCGTGGCGCACACGCTGACGGACGCGGTCGCGCTTCCCTTCGAATGGACCCGTCGCCACAACCTCACCCTGGCGACTCGACGCTCACGCAATCGTTTGGGGCCTTGTGCTCATAGTTTCTGTGGTGCTGAATGCTGTCGCTTTCAAGCGCTCCCGACGTGGTTTGCCCAGGACCGCGAATGTGGGTAGTCCCGAGAGGGTCAGCGCGGCCGGTTTGGACCCGCCGCCGGGCTGAGTTGTGTTTCCGAGTCTCAGTGGCGCCAAAATCTGTACTGATGTCAATGGGTTACGTCGCCTGCGCCGCGGCGATCGCCACACGACGTCGCTGCTTGAATTGAAAAGTGACCGATGGGGTCGCTCAGTAAGTCGTGGAATGAGCGGCCCGACACAACGACTCCCCGGTTCGCGCGCCGCATCCATGGCCCCCGGCACGAATCGTGTCAGCCAGTGACCTAGTCTGCCACTGGCTTATACTTGGTGGCGCGGTGGGATTCGAATGGGACGAGGCTAAGAACGCCGCGAACAAGAAGAAGCATGGCGTGTCGTTCGAGCAAGCCGCCTCCCTTTTCGAGAGCGGCGACTACGTCGAGATCTTCGACGACGCGCACTCCGATGATGAGGATCGGTTTCTCGCAATCGGGCCGATTCCCGGTGGGATGGTCCTCGTCGTCTACACTGAGCGAGACACAGACGTTCTTAGAATCATCGGGGCGAGGTGGGCGACGAAGCGCGAAGCTGAGACGTACCGCTCCCAGCAAGGAGGGAAACCATGACCGATATTCCTGAGTTGACCGATGAACAACTGGAGCGCGCAATCCCTGCCCGCGTTCGCAAACGGCTCATGCGGGGTCAGATCGAGTCGGGTGCCGATATCGTCAGCCTTCGGAAGTTCGTAGGGCTGTCTCAGACTCAGTTCGCCGAAGCAATGGGGATCAGCGTCCACACCCTCCGAAACTGGGAACAGGGGCGTCGGCATCCTGACGGGCCGGCCCTCGGGCTGTTGCGAATTGCCGCTCGGCATCCACGGATCATCCGAGAGAATCTCACATCAGCGGCCTGACGGATCGAACTCCTCCCCGCGGTGTTCAGCACGTCGGCTCGAAAATCGACGTCGGACGGGTTGTCGGGAGGGGGGTGTCGCGAGGAACTGGTACCCTCTGGGAATGCTGGCGGCCTGGTTGCGGAGGCATCCTTCCCGGGGCGGTCATCGGCCTGGCGCTTTCCGGGTGCGGGATGGGTCGTCCACATGCCGCCCGCCGGAGGCTCCGCACCGGCCTAAACTCCGGTAGGCCATTTCCGGAGTACTGAAGCCAGCCGAACACGAAATCTGGCACGAACCAACTGCCGCACTAAGGGATTTCAGCGGGCGCACCGACGGTGAATAGTACCTGATCATCGGTCAGGCTCGGTGGTCTCCAGGACGGCTACTGGGCGCGCGCCGCGACGACCATGACCCCGACCTCGCTGTTTACATTGAAAAGTGACCCGATGGGGTCACAGGAAGAATCGCGAGCGAGCCAGCTGACAACTCGGCTGGGGATCTTCCGGATCTTCGCGCCGTGCGGACGTGTGGACGGAGGGCCAGCAACATTCCAGGTAGGTTGCCGAGAACTGGAATAACCCTCAGCGAGGTTCCCCATGGGTAACGCGACAGCTCCTGGCACGGCGGAAGGTCCCTCAGTCTTGATCCTCTATGGCGATCCGCCGAACGCTTCCCTCGAAGACTCGTCCGGCAGATTCCTCGGAAGGCTCACGATCACCGCTGGAAACCAGGTGTCCTTCGAAAGGGCTCTGCGTCGGGCAGTGGCGAGCTAGCTGGGAGATCACGTCGCCGTTTCGAATGCCCGGCTCGTCCGCATCGCCAGCGCCTCCGACTTCGTCAGCGCCGTCAAACGCGAGACTTTCACTCACCTCATCTACTACGGTCAGGCCGTTCTGGGTGCGAATGCGTTGTTGCCGTCCCTGGGAAAGAACATCTCGAGCTGGCAAATCGTCGACGCTCTCAAAGGTAAGCGGGTGAAGCACTTCGACATGCTGGGCTGCGAGACCATGAGTCTGGGGGCAGAGCTCTCGATCGCCCTACCAGACGTGGAGGTTGGCTACCTCAGGAGTTGGAGACAGGACAACTTCGAGGTGGATCGCAACACACTCCAGGTCAAGAACGTCCGCTTCGATCCGACGCCACTTCGTCACTACACCACAAAAGCAAAGTGACGATGTCAGTCCGTGCCTGTCTTGCGTTCGTCCAGACTATCGCCGTGGTCAGCTGTTCGTCGGCGCCGTCCCCGCGAGCACTCGATGCGCCGGCAGCCTTGACCTCGGACCGGTGCGACATCGCCATGTCCGTTCTTTCCGCCATCATCCGCCCGCACGATCAGGTGCCACTCGGGCTCGACAGAGCGTGCGTCGAAGAGCACGCCGGCCTGAACGGAAAGATCTATGTCGACGTTCGGTTCGCGCGTGGTGGTCGAATCGAACCGGTGGAGGCCCCGGCGTGCCAGCGGGACGGTTACATGATCCGTTTCGACTCCAAAGCCTACGTGCCCAGCCTGACGTCCGACGTGGTGCTCTGGACATCGACCGCAAGGGCCAAATGAAGATCGCCTTCAACGCAACCATGGAAGATCGGCTCTGGCGCCAGAAACACGCGCAGAATATCTATTCGTGGTCGGCGTGCTTTTCATCCAGTGGCTTTGCGTCTCTTGGTCCGATCGGATGGCTGGCCGTTCCGATCGCGCCCTCTTCATCTGCGCGGTGACTCGCGCCATGTCTGGCGTCCTCACGACCACGTCGCTGATTCTCCTCATTGGGCTTGGGTGTTGCTCGTCCGGCGTTCCGTCGCGGCCGCCAGACCGCCGTCCAGCGAACACGACTGAACACTGCGACATTGCGATCGCGGCGCTGCGTGCTGTGATCCAGCCATCTCAGCAAGAACCGCTCGCTTTGGACAAAGCATGCGTAGAAAAGTCAGCTGGTCTGGGAGGCAAGATATACGTCGACGCCCGATTCTGGCATCAAGAGATCCTCGAGGAAGTTCCCACGGCAGCGTGCGAACGCGAAAACTACGTGATCCGCTTCGACTGGAAGAACTTCGAGCCCAGTCCAGCCGAGATAGGTGTCGTCGTCTTGTCACACTGGTACCGACAGCCCGACCTTCTGGAGGTCAGAGCGGCCGTCAAGGAGCGGATTTGGCCTCGCGAATTGCCCGAGATGGAGCCCCCTGGCCTTTGCCGGCTCGCGTGGGGAGCAGTCCGGCGTGGGCCCGCGGGATGGCAGGGGTTGTTGATTCGTAGCGGCTCGCCGTAACACGTCCTGACGGGTGCTCGAGTCTCTGCCGAGGCCATCTAGAACAGGAGCATCCGTTTGGATGCCCGCTTCGTACCAAAGCCTTGATGCTGGATCGTGCGTTCACCCGACACCCCTCCGAGGTTAGTTTTCAATGCCGGCGCGAAAGGGTCCCGTCCGTCCGGACGGCCACTGTCCCGAACCTCGACTGGGTTGGTCGCTACTCCGGAAGATCGAGGAAGCGACCGGCGTCCGGCGAGAGACAACGGTGCGTAGCTGCGCGCGGCCGGCGTGGCGGTACGGGCACCACGCCAGGTAGTACCGCCGCCAAAACCGGCCAGCACTAGTGGGGGTGTCCACCGACCCAGCGACGCCGGCCTTCGTGTCCTTGGATTTGAACACGCCTGACCTCGGAGCTACCGCTTCGCGCGCTTGACCGGATTCGGCGGGCGCCGCTCGTTGTCGGGGTAGTAGACCGGCTTCCACAGCGCCCACTTGGCCGCCGCAGCGTCGAACTCCGCGCGCAGCATCTTCTGGACGGCCTTGATGTCCGCGGACGATATGTCTCCCGGGCCGGGTGGTATCTTCGACTCCTCGCTCGATCGACCGAGGAAGTTGCTGACGGAGAACTTCTCGTCAGCCTTCTTCTTGGCTTGCAGCGCCTTGGCGAGATCCGCCGCGGAGATGTGGTGCGCGGGATCTTGCTCCCAGATGTCGATCGCCGTCCCAACGAAGTAGTAGTCGCCGCCGAGGCCGAGATCGCACAGGTAGTCCGTCGGTTTGCGATACCGGGGCTTCCAGTTCATCGCCTTCGGTCCCACCGCGTGCATCAGGGCCATCAGCGAGGCGACCGAGTCGAGCGGATCGTCGTCGAAATTCTGGAGATGCGGCTCGTCTCCGGGCATCGTCGTCTTGTACACCTTCAGGCTGGTGGCGAGCAGGTTGCGCGCCGAGTGGAGCTGATCGACAAACACCTTGGCCATGCCGTCGAGGCGGATGGGTGACTTCCGGACCTGCAGGTCCGCCGCGATCCAGGAGAAGTTGAGAACCACCAGGTCGACGGCGTAGCCGTAGTGATGAATGCTCTCGCCGTAGCCGGCGTCCGAGCTCAGCCCCTCCTGGCCGGCAAACGATCGCCAGCCGCCCGTCTTGGGAACCATGGACCAGGCGATGGAGCTCTGCTGGTAGAAGGTCTGCACGAGCTGCACGACCTTCAGGCGAAAGTTGGGCTGAAGGTTCTTCGCGGCGTGAATTTCACCGATACTCTCGCCCATCCTTGCTTGCGGCATCGGCAGGTATGCGAGGCCAAGGCCCTTGGTCGTCCGTGCCCCGACATAGGGGGGCGCAGCTTCGGTGAACGCCGCCCGCAACGCCAGCCAGGTCGCGCTGCCCGCCTTGGCCAGGCCTTGAATCTCACGGTTGGGGCCACCGATCAGGTTCTGATCGGCCTGAAACGCGGCGATCGCGCGTGCCGTCTCGCCGCTGTAGCCGTTGGTGTATGGGGAGCCGAAGTACGACGCCTGATGCGAGTTCTTGAGTGTCTTCAGGATCAACTGGACCAACACGACGTCGTGGATCGCGTTGATGCCCCCGGTGCCCACCGAATCAGTGATGTCCGCCATGTGATTTCCCCCCCGAAATACCGCTCTCGAGAATCGTGCCCTTCTGAGCCTTCGGACAGCTTGCGAGCTGGGCCAGGCTGTCCGCGGCGTCGTCGCGTCGCGCGAACACCGCGCCCAGGAAGAATGCCGGCAGCCGTAGCTTCGGGAAGAGGCGTGCGCGCAGCACCTCCAGGTCGTGCACACAGTGCTGGCGCGCGGCTTGGGTTTCGTCAGCGTTCTTGAAGTTACCGACCACGAGCACGAACAGCGAGGCGTCGGCGTCGGGCAACGGTTTGTCTCCGAGAACGCCCGATGCGGAATCGAAATGCAGGCGCGTCGCTCGAACCTGGGCGGCGACGCCTTCGGTCGTGCGTTCAGTGTCGACGAAGGCGATGTCCTGGGCGCGGCTCCCTTGCTGGGCGGCCGGGATCACGCTGGTCGTCGACCAGTGCATGCCCAGATAGTCGTCGGCATAGCTCCACGCCGTCTCCAGCTTGCTTGGGCGCGCAAGAAAGAGCGCGTGGCTGCGATGGCGGTACTCGAAGCCTTGCAGCTCTGTGACCAGGAGCGCCGTCGTGTTGGCCCCGAGCTCGACGGTTCGGGCGGCCACGTCGATCTCACATCGGTCGTCGCTGGTGCTGAAGGCCGTTGCTTCGCGGTCGGCGCCCAACGTTCGGTCGACGGGGGTCGGCGTGGCGGGACCGCATCCCGCCTGGCCGAGGGTGATCCTGTCGAGAACCTGAGCGCCCCCGAGCAGCCGCACCGCGAAGAGGCACGCCGACTCGTCCTTCGCGTTCTCGCGCAGCGGACCAGCGCAGTTCTCGAGAGACAGCTCGTACGCGTAAGGTGGGGCGGGCAAGGTCTGCAGGATCTGGCGCGGCGGCGCAGATCCGGTGCCGGCGTCCGGCGCCGCGAGGGATTTCGTGCCGGCGTCAGCCGGCGCCGCCGCCGCGTGCGGACCGCGACACGCGACTCCGACCGCCACGGCGGATAGGACCAGGACGAAGCAGGCGTACCTCGAGACCCGCTCCACTGCGATTCTGAGCGTGTCCAATCCACCCATTGAGCTCCTAGGGCAACATAGCATCGCCACTCGCGCGCCAGACACGCGACTCGATCACCCGCTGGCGTGCGGGGCAGCGGCGACCGGAGAGAGAAACGTCGGGCTTCGAAGAAGTTCCCCGATGTCTGCTTAAGTGGGCTCGTTCCACTCGGCGGAATCCCGTTCTCTTCCCCCAGCGAGCTCCGCGCGGCAACCAGGCCCGACCATCGTATTTATGGAAAACCTGGTAGTTAGACGAAGGACAGGCCGAAGCCCGGCGGGCACCACCGGCGTGTAGACGATACAGGCTCACCGACGGTGAATGCGCGTCGTTCAGAGGAGTGTTTTCTGGTACTCCCAGGGGGCTAAAGAGCCCGTGCCGCCACGACCGCCACCCGGATTTCGCTGTTTACATTGAAAAGTGACCCGATGGGGTCACAGAAGAAGAAGCGTAGCGGGGGCGAATGGAAGCCGATCGCCAGTCCTCCTGTCAAAGTCGCTGGTGGAAGTGGTACACCGCTGAAAGCTCTGGCTATGAGCCGGACGGGAGGTGAGCGGGGCTGGGGATCGGTGGCCTGCGAGCTGTTCGCGGTCCCGGGAGGAATTTGTGTCGGGGCGGACGTTGAATTCTTCTGCGAGGATTGCACTCACTCTCCATCCGGAAGGGTTCCAATGACTCCAGACGAATTCCATGCGGCGCTCCATGTAGACGTCGGGAAACCGCAGAGCGAGGTGAG
This sequence comes from Polyangia bacterium, assembly GCA_035696125.1. GTDB lineage: Bacteria > Myxococcota_A > Polyangia > Fen-1088 > Fen-1088 > DASRQZ01. The sequence goes on along the minus strand of DASRQZ010000071.1, from coordinate 3,922 downwards.
ACCCGCACCGCAGGAAAGTTCATCTACAAGGAGGTCGTCAAGGAACCAGGCGCGCATCACGCGTCCTGGGCGCTCGCGTCCGTGACCATGGCGTCTCACTCGATCAAGGTTCAGATCAATCTGAACCTGAAGCAGAATGCGCTTAGCCAGCAAGACTACACGAGACTAAAATCCCTGGCACTACAGGGCCTACGCACCTACTGGTCCAGGGTGATAACGGTAAAACAGGAGGCGTTTTCGGTCGATGTCAACGCAATGTACAGCGCGGCCAATGCGGTCGGCGTGGACCTCTATCTTGAAACCGGCAAGAATTACGCGCGCTCGGTGAACTTGGCTATTTTTGGGATCGACGCCTCCCTTTACTACAATGCCGGTTTCTTCTCGAGTCAACTGGACGCTGACGACGACTTCAAGTTGACCGCCGCTCACGAATTCGGGCATTCGGTGTTGACGGAGTTCAACGGCATTGGGCACTCCTGGACTCACAAGGGATCGACGTCAATCTTCCAGACGACTAAAAGCTCTACGCCTGGGTATCCATCGACGGGTGAGAGATTGACTTGATGAGATACTACGATGAGAACAAGCACTCCGTCGGTCCTGCATCGCAGATGGCGAACTCGCGCGCGAGTGAGTTTGACGTCAAGTGTCTGTTGTGGATGAGCAAGCTCACTTTTTGAGGCGGTTGTTGCGGCTAAGACTCAACCCTCGTTTTCTCTTTGGTGGCGGCGTCCTGGTCGCGATGGCCGGTTCTGGATGTCGTTTGACCGAGGTAGCAATTGTGACTGTTCGAAATGAAACAACTGCTGACTTCACCATTCATACCCGCTTACGTGGTGATACCGGATACAACGAAGATCGACTGCTTCGACCCACGGAGGAGCGTGCCGTCCTCAAGTACGAGGAACCACGGTCTGGTGTAACCCCGTTGTCCGAGTTGATTGTCGCTTTGCGGTTTCGGACAGCGTCGGGCTGCACCACCGCTCCACTGGAGTCGTCCGCGCTGACTGGGGCTTCGGTCCGCGATCGCGAGCGTCGTCGGTGGACGGTGCGTGTCACGAACGAGGTCTTGAGAACTGAGGGCTGTCCACCGCCACCGTGATCGGCTCGGCGTTCCCGGGTCCCGTCCGGACGACATCAGGGGAGAGTTCCAGACCCCGGCGTGACCAAGTACCTCGTCGACGAAAGCGCGGGCGGTGTCGTCGTCTACCAAGTTGATACTGACCGCCAAGACCGACGGTTGGCCCTCCCGCGGTCGGGCACTCATCGAGACGGATTCCGATTCGACCTCGGTGATGTCAACGTGGCATATGTTACCAGCAGTCGCTGGGAACTCGGACCTCATCGGACCGGCGATGAAGCGGCGTGCTGCCTGGGCGCAGGAATGTAACGGAATACAGCGCCGTCGATCCTAGTCTTGTCGGTCAGAGTGACGTCGGGATTGGCGAGGCCGCCGATGATCAAGATGGTTCCGTCCGGCAGCAACGTGGCGCTGTGCTCGATGCGGCCACTTCCGAGATCGCCAGCGTAGGTCCAGGTCCTGGTGGCGGGGTCGTACTGGATGACCCGCGTCCAGAGAGAGTCGTACCCAGCTCCCCACGCCACGGCCGCGAAGCCACCGAAGACGAATACCCGGCCGTCGGGCGAGGCAACCGCCATGTGTCCCCATCGGCCGCCAGGGTTGTAACGTCCGCGCACGTCGATCGATTCGGCGCGTCCCAAGGGAAAGAGGCCCGCGATCTCGGTCCATTGCTGGCGCACCGGATCGAGGACGTAGGCTTCTGGTCTTGCCGAACTGCCGTCCATGCCGGTATCGGCTAGTCCGCCAGCCAGCAGGATTCGTCCTTATGCAAGGCAATATCGGGAGTCTAGGGCACGGCTGATGGCGATGCGCCCGTCCCTGCGATATCGATAAGCAGTGCTTCACGTAACATCGTCAAGTAGTTACTCGGACAACGCCAGCCTCGAGCCCAGAATAGCGCCCATGCATCTGCCGTGTTCGACAACGGCGACCCGGGGCGACCACGCTTTCAGCACCTTCGCCCGCGGCCGTCAAAGACCAGTCATGAACCATCGCTGCTCGATCTCGCTCCTCGTGCTGGCTGTCGTGGGCTGCGCGACGATGCCCAAGGCCGACCAGGACCTGTTCGCGGCAGTCAAGGCGGACAACGCCGGAGGCGTCGAGCGGGCGGTCGCGACCGGCGCGAACGTCAACGGCAAACATGTGGGGCGATACGTGGGGGCATCAGCTCTGGGCTGGGCCGGAGTCTGGGGATCGATGAACAGCGCCGAATGGCTCATCGCACACGGCGCAGACGTCAATGGTGCAAACGAACATGGAAGCACGCCGCTGCACCTGGCCGCTTACAACCTGCAGTTGGCGGTAGCTGGATTACTGATCCGCCATGGAGCGGCAGTGAACGCCAGATCGGAGGTCGGCTGGACTCCGCTGCACAAGGCGATGGAGCGTCTTGCAGAGGCTCCTGGCACCAGGACGCCGGCGGATGAAGAGGTCGCCAAGGCGACCCGCATCGTGGAGCTGCTGCTCGCGAGCGGCGCCGACGTCAATATTCGGGGCGTACAGGGTATCTCGCCGCTGCACGTCGCCGCCGGAACGGGACAGGAGAGGCTGGTACAGTTGCTGGTCGACCGGGGCGCGGACGCGAAGGGGGCGAGCGTCGACGGCGTGACGCCGCTGGTCCTGGCCGCCGGAAGGGATGTGGGCGAGGTGGCGGCGCTGCTGATAGCGCAAGGCGGCGACGTGAATGCCAGAACGAAGCGTGGTTTCACGGCGCTCACCGTTGCGGCGGGCAACGGAAATCCCGCGGTCGCCAAGGTGCTGGTCGAGCACGGCGCGGATATCGGCCTTCGCGACAAGGACGGTTTCACGGCCCTGCTGTCGGCGTGCCGGTCGCTCTTGTTCGAGTACACGCTTCGAGCCTCGACGCCCGGGGCACAAGACCTTCGCCGTAAGCTCCTCGGGCGAGCCGGTGCCCGCTCCGTGACCAAGGATCGCGAAGAGCACCGCAGAGCGAGAGGGGACTTCAGCGCCGTGGCCATTCTGCTCTTGGAGCACGGCGCAGATCCGACCGACGGGCTCGGGGACTTCTTGCCGCTGCAGACGGCCGCGCTGGTCGGCGACAAGGCGTTGGCCGAAGCGGCGATCGCGCGCGGCGCAGCGATCAATCGCCTCTCGCGAGACGGGACCGAGTTGCCGCTGCACGCCGCGATAGCCGAAGGACACCGCGACGTCGCCCGGCTGCTGATTGACAAGGGCGCCGATGTCAATGCCCCGAACATGAGCGGGTTCACGCCGCTCCACTTTCTCGCCGTGTTCACGCACGACGGACAACTGGCCGAGTTGCTGATCCGGCAAGGCGCCAACGTCAATGCGACCGATCAGCGCGGTCACACGCCCCTCGAAGGTGCGGTTCGAGCCGGAAACCATGAGGTGGTGGAGGTCTTGCGGCACCACGGTGCGAGATAGGGAGGATGGAATTCGACGGTCACCAGGGGGCAAGAGATGGCTTTTGCCAAGGCGGCCGTGCAGCGAAAGAAGGAATGGCGGACACCGCCGAGCTAAGTGATCCTCGACTTTGGGCCCAGGGACGCGACGAGTCCGTTCGCCGTAGGCTCCGATCAGTTTGTCGCCCGCTTGGATGGAACGAGATGGGTGCAGGAGCACGAGGGGCATACGTCCATCCAAGATCGGCGTCGTGGAGAATATTCCGACGATCTGTTCGCCGCGGGCTATCTGGAGGAGGGTGCCACAGCTCCTCTCGTGGCGTTTGGTCCCTACGCAATCCTCACAAGACGTTCGAACGGGACCTGGGGTGCGCCCGCGGAGTCAGATCGAGGTCGGCTTCGCGATCTGGCGCTCCTGGGGCCGAGGCCGAGCGTGCCGACAGACTGCGATGGGCCG
>DASRQZ010000070.1:0-6921 GCA_035696125.1 Polyangia bacterium | reverse complement strand
GTGGCTACACCGGCAAGACATCAAGCGGCGGACCGCCTGGGAGCATCACCCTCGCCCGCGGTCTCAAGGAAGTCCGCGCCGCCGCCCGAGCCTTGGAGGCCCTCGCCCGTGACTAATGGCGAGCGTCCGCGGGAGAGGGTCAGGGAGAGGGCACCCCTTGCGGAGTGAGGCGTCCAGGAGCCGCGCCTGCGCTGATTCGCGCGCGGGCGATCGCTGGGATACGATCCGCGCGCACATGCAGGAAGCGATCGAAGCCTTTCGCCAGCACCTCGTCTCCGAGAGGCGGGCGCCGGACAACACCGTGCGCGCCTACTTGCACGACGTGGGCGAGCTGGCGGTGTTTGCGCGCGCGGTGTGCGGTGGCGACCGGCCTCCGGCGGTCGGCGTGCTTGACGGGGTGCTCTGCCGTTCATACCTTGCCTCGCTTCATGGAAAGAACGACGCGGTGACCATCGGACGCAAGATCTCCGCGCTGCGGGCGTTCTTTCGTTTCGCGGTCCGGCGACGCCTGATCCCGGCCAGCCCGGTGGCGGCGCTGCGGGCCCCCAAGCGGGCGCGCCGGCTACCGTCTTTCCTGGGCAAGGACGAGGTGGGCCGCCTGCTCGACGGGGCCGTACCCCCCGAGGCCGACACCCCGCTCGCGCGCGCTTTCTGCGAGGTGGTCTACGGCGCCGGACTGCGGGTCAGCGAGGCCTGCAACCTGGACCGCGACGACGTCGAACGCGAAGGCACCGGCGCGCGGGTCAAGGTACGCCAGGGCAAGGGGCGCAAGGACCGCATCGTGCCGCTCGGGTCCAAGGGCTGGGCCGCGCTGGAGGCGTATTTTCCTGCGCGCGTGGCTCGCCTGGCGGCGGCAGGCCCCGGGTCCGCGAGCGCGCGCCACGCCCTGTTCGTGACCGGCCGCGGGCGCCGCCTGGGGCCTCGGGTCGCGCGCCGGTTGCTGGCGCGGCGCGAGGCCCTGACCGGTGTGCCCGCGGTGTCGCCGCACGCGCTCCGCCACAGCTTCGCGACCCACCTGCTGGGCGAGGGCGCCGACCTGCGCGCGATCCAGGAATTGCTGGGACACGCGAGCCTGCGCACGACCCAGCGCTATGCTCACGTCAACATCGATCATCTGATGGCCGTCTACGACAAGGCCCACCCCCGGAGCCACCTCAAACCGTGAAGAATCCAGCGCTTGCCACCCACGACTCCGAACCCGCGCGCCCGCGCATCCGTTCCACCACCGTCCTCGCGGTTCGCCGCGCCGGACACGTGGTCATCGGCGGCGACGGGCAGATCACCATGGGCACCACCGTGGTCAAATCGACGGCGCGCAAGATCCGGCGGCTACATGACGGCAAGATCATCGCCGGGTTCGCCGGCTCGGCCGCCGACGGGATCACCCTGTTCGAGAAGTTCGAGGGCAAGCTCAAGGAGTACAACGGCAATCTGCTGCGTTCGGCGGTCGAGCTGGCCAAGGACTGGCGCACCGACCGCGTGCTGCGCCGGCTGGAGGCGTTGCTGATCGTCGCCGACCACGAGAAGATCCTGCTGCTGTCGGGTACCGGCGACGTCATCGAGCCGGACGGCGACGCCGCGGCGGTCGGCTCGGGCGGCCCCTACGCGCTGGCAGCGGCGCGCGCGCTGCTGGGCGCGACCGAGCTTTCGGCGCGCGAGATCACCGACCGCGCGCTGGCCATCGCCGGCGAGATCTGCATCTATACCAACGCCAACCACCTGGTCGAGGAGCTGTGAGCCCGTCATGTCGCCGCCGCCGTTGAAACGCCCCGAGACCCTGACGCCACGGGCGATAGTCGAGGAGCTCGACCGCTACATCGTCGGCCAGAAGGCGGCCAAGCGCGCCGTCGCCGTGGCGCTGCGCAACCGCTGGCGCCGCCAACAAGTGTTGCCGCCGATGCGCGACGAGATCGCGCCCAAGAACATCATGCTCATCGGCCCGACGGGCGTCGGCAAGACCGAGATCGCGCGCCGGCTGGCGCGGCTCGCGGGCGCGCCCTTCGTCAAGGTCGAGGCCTCGAAGTTCACCGAGGTCGGCTACGTGGGGCGCGACGTCGACTCGATGGTGCGCGACCTGGCCGAGACCGCGGTGTCGATGCTGCGCGACGAGGAGCGCGAGCGGCTGCGGCCGCGCGCGCGAGAGAATGCCGAGGAACGGCTGCTGGACGTCCTGTTGCCGCCGGCGCCGCGCGCGCGCGCCACGCCGGGCGCCGCGCCCGGTACGACGACGCACGGTACAACGACGACGACCGGTGCGACGACGGGCGCGGTTCCGCTCGGTCCCATCGGCGCGCCGTCACATTCCTGGCCGCCGCCCGCGGGTGGATCCGGGCCGGCGGCGCCGGACGGTGTTCCGGGCGCGGCGGCAGCGGCGCCGCTCGACAACGCCACCCGCGAGAGCCTGCGCCGGCTGCTGCGCGAGGGAAAGCTCGACGACCGCATGGTCGAGATCGACACCGCCGACGCCCCGCAGTCGTTCATCGACGTGTTCTCGGGCACGGGGATGGAAGAGATGGTGCTGAACCTGCGCGACATGCTGCCGCAGGGGTCGAAGCGCACCAAGCGCCGGCGCCTACCGGTGCCCGAGGCGCTGGAGGCGATCACCGAGGAGGAGGCCAGCAAGCTCATCGACATGGAACGCCTGACCAAGGACGCGATCCGGCGCGCCGAGCAGGCGGGGATCATCTTCATCGACGAGATCGACAAGGTCGCGGGCCGCGAGGGCGGCGGCGGCCACGGTCCCGACGTCTCGCGCGAAGGGGTGCAGCGCGATCTGTTACCGATCGTCGAGGGCTCGACGGTGTCGACCAAGTACGGCCCGCTCAAGACCGATCACGTGCTGTTCATCGCCGCCGGCGCCTTCCACGTCGCCAAGCCCAAGGACATGATCCCGGAGCTGCAGGGCCGCTTCCCGATCCGGGTCGAGCTCGAGTCACTGACCGATGACGACTTCGTGCGCATCCTCACCGAGCCCGAGAACGCGCTGACCAAGCAGTACACCGCGCTGCTGGCCACGGAGAAGATCACCCTCGACATCCGCCCCGACGCCGTGGCCGAGATCGCGCGCATAGCCACGCTGGTCAACGCGCGCATGGAGAACATCGGCGCGCGCCGCCTGCACACCATCATGGAGCGCGTGCTCGACGACCTGGCCTTCGAGGCCCCCGAGCTGGGCGAGACGACGATCCCGATCACCGCCGCCTACGTGAGGGATCGGCTGGACGGGATCCTCAAGGACGAGGATCTGTCGCAGTACATTTTGTAGGGGCGCCGATCTCTGGTCAGGGCCGTCGCTGGATTCCCTCGACGTTCCCGAAGCCGTCGTGGCTTTCGTCCTGAGGCTTTCCGCCCGCCCGCTATCCCCCGAACACGTCATCGACCCGCACCGCCACGTCCGGAAACGCCAGTGGCTGAACCGTCTCGCCACTCCGAAACGGCGTGACCCGGGCATAGGTCCCGCCCGCAGGCTCGCTGTGTCGCTCGATGATTCGGCCCGCGACGTTCACGACCCAGTACTCCGGGACGCCGACGTGCGCGTAGAGCTCGGCCTTCTCTTGCCGGTCGAGCTTCAAGGATGAGTCGGCGACCTCGATGATCAGGAACGCGTGGTCCGGGTGAGCGTTCTTGTGACGGCCGGGTGCCACAACAGACAGGTCAGGCTCTGGCAGGCTGTCATTGCCCGCCGCGAAAGGAAGCTGGATTCTGACCCCCGCCCGTCCGACCAACTGGGGCACCAGCAACTCGCTGAGCGCCTGGATCACGTCCGCGTGCAGTGGGTTCTGCGGGCTCATCTCGATCACGACCCCCCGGAGCAATTCGACGCGTTCGTCGCGGAAAAAACCAGCCGCGACCATGCGTTCGTACTCCTCCCTGCGAAGGGGTCGCTGTCGTTCTGCGAGCTGACCCATGACGCCAACCTAGCACAGGACAGTGGGTGCGTTCGAAGCCTGGGAGGCGCTCGTAGGTTTGGTGGGCAGACCTTCGCCACCCTCGCGGCGTGACGCTGAGCACCGACATTCGAAATCTGGTGGTCGCCCGGGTCCGCAGCCTGGCGTCCATGGTTCGGAGTGAGCGCTCCTACCGCGCCGGCGGCTTGCCGCGCCTTTGTACGTTCGAGGGCGTTTGCTGCACCGGCGTGGGGGACGGCCGTCCCGGTCCCGGCGCGGCGGTGCCGGGTCCCATGCGATTGGCGGCGCCGCCCGAAGGCGCCGGGTTGCCGCTGCCCATGCGGTTGGCCGCGCCGCCTGGCGGGGTCGTGCTGTTGCCCCAGGCCGGCGGTGCCGAGCCGGAGCCCATGCGATTGGCTGCGCCGCCACCGGGGGGCGGGCTGGGCTGGCCGCCGAAGGGCGGGCGAGACGGCGGCGGCGCGCCGGGCGCGTTGCCCGCCGGACCGGTATGCCAGCCGCTTCCAGGAGAGCCGGGGGGCGAGTTGCTGGCGCCCGGCGGGGGCGCATTGCCCGCCGGGGCCCCTCTGTTCCAGCCTTGGTTGGGCACGGGGGTGGGCGACGGCGACGACGGCGGGACGCCGCCGGCCCGCCAGCCGGGGTTGTTGTTGGCGGGGTTGGGGGTCGGAGCGTTGGGCGGTGGCGCGCCACCGGCCCGCCATCCGGGAGCAGACGCCGGTGGCGGCGCCGTCGCGGGGCCGCCGGGGGCCGGAGCCGAGCCCCGCCATCCGGGCGCGGGCGCGGCGGGCCCGGGTCCCGGCGCCGGCGAGGCCCGCCAGCCCGAGGGTGCCGTCGACGGGGGCGCGCCGCGCACGCCACCGCTGGACGGCGGGGCGCCACGCCAGCCGCCGGACGGGGGCGCGCCGCGCATGCTGTTGTTGTAGCGATAGTCACGCTGACCGTAGCCGTCGTTCCAGTACCCGCGATAAAGGACGTAGCGGCCGCCCTCGTTCACGTAGCGCGGGCGGACGTACACGTAGCCCGGCCGCTCCGGCGCCCACAGGCCGGGGTTCCAGGACCAGTCGTAGCCGGTCCAGTCCCAGTAGCCGTCGACCCAGTAGTAACCGTATCCGGGCGGTGGCGGGCGATAGTCCACCAGTGGGGCGGGTGGGGGAACGGTGGGATAGGCCGTACCGTAGTCGACCTCTGCCCCGACGACCACGGGGGCCGGGCGCGCGCGAACGACACAGCCGGACGCCAGAATGGCCAGGACCGGAGCTGCCAACCACACGATACGCTTCATTGCGGGATCTCCTTGCGTCCTAGGACGATCCACGTTACCTGCGAATTCAAGCTCGAGCAAGATTGGTGGGGGTGCGCGCGAGTAGGGTAAAACCAGGTCGATATGGAAACCGTCTTCTCCGGCATCCAGCCCTCGGGCGAATTGCATCTCGGCAACTACCTGGGCGCGGTTCGCAGCTGGGTCGAGCTGCAGAAGAGCTATCGCTGCTTCTATTGCATCGTCGACTACCACGCGATCACTCAGCCCTACGAGCCGGCCGAGATGCCCCGCCGGGTGCGCGAGATGGCGATCGATCTGCTGGCGTGCGGGATCGATCCCGAGCGGGCGACGTTATTCGTGCAGTCGGCGGTGCCCGAGCACACCGAGCTGGCGTGGGCGCTGGCCTCGGTCGCCCCCTTCGGCGAGCTCGGGCGCATGACCCAGTTCAAGGACAAGTCCGAGCACAACCCCGACAACATCAACGCCGGGTTGTTCACGTATCCGGTGCTGCAGGCGGCCGACATCGTCCTTTACGGCGCGACGCGCGTTCCGGTCGGCGAGGACCAGCGCCAGCACCTGGAGCTGGCGCGCGAGATCGTGCGGCGCTGGAACGCGCGCTTTGGCGACACTTTCGCCGAGCCGCAACCGCTGTTCTCCACCACGCCCAAGCTCCTGGGCCTGGACGGCAAGGCCAAGATGTCGAAGAGCCTGGGGAACACCATCAGCCTGCGCGAATCCGACAAGGCGATCTGGGACAAGCTGCGCACGGCGGCGACCGACCCGGCGCGCGTGCGGCGCACCGATCCCGGCGACCCCGACGTGTGCAACATCTTCACCCTGCATAAGTTCTTCTCCAGCGATGATCAACAGGCCGCGGTGCGCGTCGGTTGCACCACGGCAGGCATCGGCTGCATCGACTGCAAGAAGATCCTCTTCGAGGGCTTGCAGGCCGACCTGGCGCGCATCTCGGCGCGCGCCGACGAGCTGCGCAAGATGCCCGGCCGCATCGAGGAGATCCTGGCCGCCGGCGCCGAGCGGGCGCGTCAGGTGGCGCGCGCCACCATGGCGCGCGTACGCGAACGACTGGGCTTGTCGCCGCCGCTGTCGTCATGAAGGGACGCGCGCTGGCCGTGGTCCTGTCTGTGGCGCTGACGTGCGGCGCGGGCGCCTGCTCCACCCGCGACGAGGGCTCGACACCCGAGTCGGCGGTGCAGCTCCTGCTGGCGTCGGTGCGCGCCGGCGATCGCGACGCGGTCTTCAACCGCTTCGGCCCGCGCACCCGCGCCCACATCGAGGAGTTGCTCGCTTCGGCCCACAAGACCGGAGGCACCCGCATGCTGCGGCCCCAGGATCTGGTCACCGTCGGCTGGGTTCCGCCAGCGTGGGAGGCCTCGGGCCTGCGCACGCTCCGGCGCAGCGGCGACGAAGCCGAGGTCGAGGTCTACTCGGCCGCCGGCGATCGCCAGACGGTGCGCCTGGTCCGCGAAGGCAAGACCTGGAAAGTCGAGCTACCGCTGCGCTGACCCGCCGGTGCGCGCTCCCCGGGCCGATCCCATCGATCCCGTCCAATGCGGTTCGGATGGGGCTAACCGCCAAGACGCCATGACGCCAAGATCCAGATTATCAGGGGTCCGGGCTTGGCGTCTGCGGCGCCTTGGCGGTTAACCGACCCGCATCGGCCGTGGGCCCTGAGTGCCGCCGGATGCTGCCGCCGGTCGTGCTTGACCGCGCGCGTCACCTACGCGCGCGGGACGC
>DASRQZ010000069.1:0-5523 GCA_035696125.1 Polyangia bacterium | reverse complement strand
GGATTTCCGGGCGCGAAGTGAACATCCGGAAGCACGGCGCCCGGGTTGGTCAGCGCGCCCCCCGCGTCGCGCTGGCTGCACGCCGAAGCCGCGCTGGCGTTCTCGGCGCGACTGCACGAGCGGTTGGCGAACTGCGCCTCGCGCCAGCGCGAATCGAGCGCGTTCTCCAGCGCCGCCACCACCTCCCAGCGGGCCGCCTCGTAGCCGGCGAACAGGTCGACCAGCGTGAAACCCTGGGCGGCCGGCACCGGCAGGCTGGCGGCGCGGAACAGCGCCTCGTCGCCGGGCTCCAGGATCGGGCGATCGCCGACGCCGCGCACGCGCAGCGCCGCCTTGAAGCCGCGCGGGTGGCGCGCGGTCAGCCCGCCGGTGTACGCCAGGCGCGGCGCCAGCGCCACGGCCCCGCCGTTTCCACCGCCGCCGGCGAAGCGGGCGTGCGCCAGCGCGAGGTCGCCGTCGGCCCACAGCCAGGGCAGCAGGCGATAGCGCGCTTCCAGGTCCAGGCCGTAACGGCGGGTCGCGTCCGAGGGTGAGAAGGTCCCGCCGTCGCCCTCGAAGACGATCTCGCTCTGCAGATAGATCCCCCACAGCGCCGCCGCCAGGTCCAGGCGGTCGCGCACCCGCGCGCGCACGCCGACCTCGCCCTGGTAGGATCGGGGCACGACGTGCCCGGCGACGCCGGTGACCGCCAGGCGCGCGTCGTTGGAGTGAAAGCCGTTGCCGTAGTTGAGGTACATATCCAGGTTGCGGCGCGGCGACAACACCAGCGACGCCTTGGGCGACAGCAGCGCCACCTGGCGCACGCCGCTCGGGTTGAGCAGCGTCGGGTCGGGCGCCATTCCCGGCATCGCCGCCGGCAGCGGGTTTCCGTCGGCGACGTCGTAGTTGAAGTAGTCACCGCGCAAGCCGACCACGGTGCGCAACCAGGGCGTCCAGGCCACGTCCTGCGCGGCGTGAAACGCGATGTTCTGGATGCGGATGTCGTCGTCATTGCCGAAATGGAAAGGGCTGGCGTCGACGTGGCGGCCCAGCCGCCGGCGGAAACTGCCGTTCTGCGAGGTGGCGTCCCAGATGTCGACGTGTGCGTCGTCGCGGCGCACCTGCGCGCCCAGCACCGTCTTGGCGCTGGCGCGACCCCAGCGGCGGTTGAATTCGTAGCGCGCGTCCAGCCCGGTGACCACGCGCGTATCGTCCTGCTCGATCTCGTCGCCGTTGACCTGGTCATGGAGGAAGAAGGTGAAGTCGTTCCAAAGCGCGAGCTTGTACTGGATGGCGAACAGGCGCAGCGAGAAGCGCGACAGCGGGTCGGGGCACGCCTCGACGAATACGCTGGCGCTGTTTCGCTGCGTCGACCCGCCCTCCGAAGGATCCAGCGCGTCAAACGGAGTCGGCAGCTCGGACGTGCCGAGGAGGCGCGACGGGATCTGCCCCGAGCCGACCCACTGGCTGCTGTAGGCGGTCAGCAGCGCGCCCAGCTTCCAGTTGGGCGCGATCTCGCGCGTGGTCCTGGCGAACAGGTTGAAACGCCGCAACCCCTCGGAGCGTACGAAGGGGCCGCTCGACTGTGCCGCCTCGACGGCGACGTAGCTGGCCGCGTCGGGGGCGACCACGCCCAGGAAGCGCCCGTTGCTGGCGTCGCGGCGTAGGTGCGCCGGGTCGAGCCGGAACCACTGGCCCGACAAGCTCACGAACGACCGATCGAATCCGTCGCGGGTGACCAGGTTCACCGCGCCGGCCGTGTCGAAGTCGCCGATCTCCGGATAGTACGATCCCTTCTGCACCTGCACCGTCTGCAGCACCTCGGGGATCACGAAGTGCAGGTCGGCGAAGCCCTGGCCGTGCGCGTGCGACGGGAGGTTGACCGGGACGCTGTCAAGCGCGACGGCGACGTCGGTGCCGTGGTCGGCATCGAAGCCGCGCAGGAAGATCTGATCGGCCTTGCCGCCGCCCTGGTGCTGCGCCGTCACCAGCCCGGGCACGACGCGCAGGATGTCATTGGGCGACGCGCGCGGCCGCAGCTCGAAGTCGCGGTCGCGCACCTCGCTGGCCGACGCAGACGTCAGGGGCCCGCGCGCCACCACCACCGTGCGGTACCGGGGATCTTCGACGGCCGGCTGCGCCGCCGGGTCGGGGTTGGGCGAGGTGCCGGTCACGGCGCTGCGCAGGGTGCGGCTGACCGCGAAGCGCTGCTCGAACACCACCTGCGACGCCACCGGCACGCCGTCGGAGGTCGCCGGCTTGAAGTGAAAGCCCCGCGCCGCCGCCTGAGCCGCCGCGTCGAGCCCGAAGTCGGGCGACGACACCACGTGCACGTGCTGCACGGCGCCCTTGTCGTCGATGTAAATCTGCATCACCACCGTGCCCTCGACGCCCGCGGCCAGCGCGTCGGCGGGGTAGACCGGGTCGACCTTCTCGGTCAGCACCGGCGCGGTGGTCTCGTGGGCGCGCGCCGGCCGCGGCGCGAGCAGGGTCGCGGCCAGCAGCGCACCAAGCAGCCACCGCGCGCACCCGGGCGGCGGCGACGAGGTACGAGCTCCAATCGAGTCTGCGAGCGAGCTGCGGGGGTCCGGGAGCATGCACGCCTCCTGGGCGGCGGTGGCGGGCGCGCCTGCCGTGTCGCTATCTACGAACGTGACCGTCGCTCGGATCGCGCGCGTCGGCGCGCCGGCTTGCTCGACGCTCCTCAGAAGCGCATCCGTGCGGCAGGGCGGGACCGTAGCATCAACCGAAAACACCAGGGAAGCCCGATGGTTGAAGATCCATCCGCGCAGCGGCCGGGAGAGGTGCCCGGAGCGTCCGCGCTCACGCCCCGTCCGCCTCCCCCCGGATGGGGGCGCGCGGTCAGCGTGCGGACGGCGCGGCGGGGGTCGCGTTCGCGCCGCTCGCGGTTGCCGCGCCGCCCGGCCTCGGTGGCGCCTCGACCACCTGCACGGCGCCGCCCTCCTCGGTCTCGCTGCCCAGGTTCAGGGCGACGCGCTCGCCCTCGGCGACACCGCTGACCAGCCGCACCGTCTGGCCGTCGTCATCGGCGACCACCACCGGGCGGTAGTGGACACGCCCGCCGCCTTCGATGACCGCGACCTGGGTCTTTTCGCCGCGCACCACCAGGGCCTCGGCCGGCATCTCGACCAGCGACGGCACCTTGACCTCGAGCTCGACGTCGACGTAGCTGCCGGGCAAGATCGCGCCGTCGGCGTTCTCGATGTCGACCTCGGTCTGCATGGTGCGCGTGCGTGGCGACAATGAACCGCTCGACCGCGTCACCTGCGCCTGGCGCGACCAGCCGGGCCGCTCGGGGACACGGATGGTGGCGGTGTCGCCGCCGCGCACGAACGACGCGCTGGCCTGGTCCAGGTAGACATAGACCCGCAGCTTGTCGGCCTTGGCGACCGACACGATCGGCACCGCGCCGCTCTGCGCGTTGGCGGCGCTCTGGATCAGGGCGCCCGGATCGGCGAAGCGCGCGGTCACCACACCGTTGAAGGGCGCGCGAATCACCCGGTAGTCGCGCTGGGTCGCCAGCGCCGCCTGCGTGGCCTCGGCGACATCAGCGGAGGCGCGCCCCTGGTCCAGCTCCTGGGTCGACACCACCCCGCTGGGAGCCAGCGCGTCCAGGCGCTGGGCGTTGACCCGCTTGTTGCGCGCGTCGGCGACCGCGGCCTGGTACTGCTGGTCCAGCTCGGGCGCGATGACGTTGGCCAGCACCTGGTTGGCCCTGACCCGGTCACCCTTGTCGACGCGCAGGTCGCGCAGATAGCCGGCGACTTTGGCGTAAAGCGTGACCTCGGCGAAGGCGCGCGCCTCGCCCTGCAGCACCAGGCGGCGCACGCCCGGCGACCGCTTGACCGCCGCGACGCGAACGCGCGGTCCGCGACCGACCACCTCCTGCCGCGCCTGGGCGTCGGCGCGCGCGGCCGACTTGCGGTGAGCGTCGAGAGTGACCACGCCCAGGACGGTGAGCAGCGCGGCGCCCACCCCGGCCAGATAGACCAGCGCAGATCGACGCCGCGGCGACATGACTAGACCCCCACCCCCGCGCCCGACGGTTCCAGCCCCTCGCGCTCTTCGGCCAGGAAGGTCTGCTCCATCACGTGCTTGCTGGGCAGGTTCTTGCGCAGGCTGGCGTACACCACCGGCACCACGAACAGCGTCGCCAGCGTGGCCAGCGCCAGCCCGCCGATCACCGCGCGCCCGAGCGGCGCGTTCTGCTCGCCCGCGTCGCCCAGCCCCAGCGCCATCGGAACCATGCCGATGATCATCGCCAGCGCGGTCATGATCACCGGCCGCAGCCGCGTGCGCCCGGCCTCGAGCGCGGCTTCCAGCGGGGAGATGCCCGGTTTTTCCACGCGCAGGTCGTTGGCGAAGCTGACCAGCAAGATGGAGTTCGAGACTGCGATGCCGACCGCCATGATCGCTCCCATCAGCGACTCGACGTTGATGGTGGTCCCGGTCACCGCCAGCATCCAGAGAATTCCGACGATCGCGCCCGGCACCGCCATGATGATGATGAAGGGGTCGAGCCAGGACTGGAACAGGATGACCATGAGGCAGTACACCAGTAGCGTCGCCAGGACGAGGCCGAGGCTCAGGCTGCGAAAGGACTGCTGCATGACCTGGTTCTGGCCGCGCAGGGTCACCTTCATCCCGGGTGGCAGCTTGCCCAGCCCGTCGATGCGGCCCTGGATGTCGGCCGCGACCGCGCCCAGATCGCGGCCGTGCACGTTGGCGCCCACGTCGATGACCCGCTGCACGGTGTAGTGGTTGATCTGCTCGGGCGAGCCCGACGGATGCACCTCGGCCACGCTGCTGAGGAGGTGGGTCGCCGCCTCCGGCAGGGCCGCGAGCGAGGCGCCGGCGCTGCTGGCGGTGAGCGGCGCGCCGGCCGCGGTGAGCGGGGTCGCCATGACCCGATCGACCGACGACACCTTGGGCAGCGGTGACTTGACCACCACGGTGTAGTTGACGTTGTTCTTGGGGTTGAGGAAGAAGGACGGCGACACCAGGCCGCTCGACGACAGCGACACCAGGAGGTTGTTGGCGACGTCGCGCTCGGTGATGCCGGCCTGCGCGGCGCGCAGACGGTCGACGACGACGTTCAGCGCCGGGTAGTCGATGACCTGGACGATGTGGGCGTCGGCGGTGCCGGGAATCTGCGCGACCTCATCGCGCAGCTGGCGAGCAATCTCGTAGCCCTTCTGCAGATCGGGGAACTCGACCTGGATGTCGATGGGCGCCGACAGACCAAAGTTCAACACCTGGCTCACGATGTCGGCGGGCTGGAAGTAGAAGCTCGAGCCCGGAAAGTTGCGCGCCAGGTCCTCGCGGATCCTTTGCATGTAGCGCGCCGTGGGGCCGTGCTCGGACCTGAGCGCGATCAGCAATTCGGCGTCCATGGCGCTCACGTTGTCGGTCTGCACGAAAGCCAGGTTGTACGAGATCGGGACGCCTATCATCGCGTTGATGGTCTCGATCTCGCCCGCCGGGATCACCGCGCGGATGCTGGTCTCCACCTGCTTGACCAGA
>DASRQZ010000068.1:0-15899 GCA_035696125.1 Polyangia bacterium | reverse complement strand
GGTGCGGCCGCGAGGGCGCGCTTCGTGTGGGTGACTGCGCGCTGGCGATCACCGCGCCTCCGATACAGCTCCCCCAGCGTCGCATCCCACAGGTAGTAACCCAGCAGCCAGCTCGGCGGTTCGATCGCTCTCAACGCGGCCAGCCCTGCGTCCGGGCCCTTCCATTCGGCGAGGGCGATGGCGCGATTGAGGACGTTCAGCGGCGACGGGGCGATGCGCTCCAGGACCTCGTACAGCCGGACAATCTCTTCCCAGTTCGTGGCTGCATACGAAGGCGCGAGACAGTGCTCCGCGGCCAGGCCGGCCTCCAGGTGATAACGCGAGAGCGTCTCTCCCCGAGCAGACCGGCTCAGGTGAAGTAGCCCCCGCTGGATCAGGTCGCGATCCCACCGCGCGGGGTCCTGCTCCTCGAGCAGCAGGAGGCCGCCCAGGCCATCCACGCGGGCGTCGAACCGCGCCGCGTGAAAGGACATGAGCGCCACCAGCGCGTCTGTCTCCGGCAGCGCGCCCGCCGGCTCCTCCCGCAGCATCAGCGCCAGCCGAAGCGCCTCGTCGCACAGCTCGCGGCGGATCACGCGATCGGGCTGCGCGGAGCTGTAGCCTTCGTTGAACAGCAGGTACAGCATGTGCAGGACGCTGGGCACCCGCTCCGGGTCGATGCTCTGGAGCTCCGCTTGCTCGCGCAGCCGGTCGCGCGCCCGCTGCAGACGCTTGTGAATGGCCTCCTCGCTCTGGAACAGCCGAAGCGCGATCTCCTCGGTGCTGAACCCGCACAGCGTCTTCAGCGCCAGAACCAGCTGCGACTCGGGCGGTATCTCGGGATTGGCGCAGACGAAAAGCAGCCGAAGCACGTCGTCCTGCACCTCCTGCTGCGCGTATTCGGTCTGGACCTCGGCGAGGTAGCGCTCGTCCCGCCGGTCGCGCCGGAGCTCGTCGAGCACATAGTTGTGCGCGACCCGGTACAACCACGCCCCGGGATCGTCGGGCAGACTCGACGACCAGGCCTGCGTCGCCCTCAACCGGGCGGTCTGCGCGGCGTCCTCGCACAGCTCCAGGCGATGCACGCCGAAGCGGCGCGAGAGAATGGAAACCAGGCGCCCGAGCTCGTGGCGGAACCAGTGCTCCGGGAGCTCGGGCGCGCTCATATCAGAACGTCGCGAGCTCGATGATCTCGACGCTGTCGAAGCTGGGCACCTCCTTGGCGACCTCCAGCGCCTGCTCGTACGACTCGGTCTGGATGAACGACCAGCCGCCGACGATCTCCTTTCCCTCGACGAACGGTCCGTCCGTGACCGCGCCACCGCGGCAAACTGCCACTGCGCCGCCGGGCTTGGGGCCCGAGCGCGGCGGGGACTGGGCGAGGATCTCCTTGGCGTACTTGGTCATCCAGGACTTCCATTGCCCCCAGGCTGCCTGCATGTCGGCGGGCGAAGGGGTCTTGCTCGGATCTTTGCGGAAGAGAAGTGCGTACTGCATGGCTCGACCTCCAGAAACGGTTGGGAAGGTTATCCGAGTTTGCGGCTGCTTGGGCGGAGCGCCGACGACGCTAGAGTGATTCCCGCGATGGTGAGGGTGACGACGATGCTCCACGCCGGGTCCTTGACCGCGACATGGGACACGAACGCACCCATCATGTTGAAGAAGATCCCCGCGTAGGCCCACTCCTTGAGCCGCGGCAACCCGGGCCACAAGATGGCGAGGATCGCCAGCACCTTCCCCAGCCCGAGCGCCGGGATGATGTACGACGGGTACCCGAGCCGCATGATCCCGTCCATGGTGGTCTTGAGGCCCAGCATCTCGAAGATGCCACCCGTCATGCAGAACACCAGCAGCCCGGTCGTCACCCAGTAACCGATCCTCTTCGCCCGGGTCGCCCCGGCGTCATTGGTGCCAGCTGTTCGATCGAGAGAGAGCGCGTTCATGTTCGGACCTCCAACTCTGACCTGCTCCATTGCAGGCTCTGATCCGACGACGCTGGCGCGCGACGATCTGGACAACGGGGCGGGCTTTTCTTGCAAGCCGCTGAGATTTCACGATTAAAACCCCATCCGCCGGGCCTATCGAGAGACCGCCGGGCCTATCGAGAGACCGCCTCAATGGCCCTTGAGCAGGGCTCCGCCGCGCCCGCCGCGTGTTTGCCGGCAAGCGTGGCGCGCCGATCGTCCCGGCTGCGCCGCCCCTTCGTCGACCGGCGCGCCGCGCGCCGGCCCGGCTCGCCCGCGGGTGACTCCATTTGAGGAACGCACAAAGCGGTTCGAAGCTTAGGCGTACTGCTGATGGCGCCCTGACGCTCGCGACGATGGATCGACCGGAGTTCGTCTGCCAGCACGAGACGGGTTTCTAGTACCTTACCACCAAGCGAGGCAAGAAATGAAGCGCACTCTCCAACTGGCGGCGTTGGTTATCGTCGCCTTATGCTGGCTCGCCACCGCACCGGCCCAACAGGCGGGTCAACCGTCCACCGATAAACCCGCTGCGACGCAGTGGTGGCAGGGGGAGGACCAGTGGCGGAGGCCCCAGCCGAATCCGGATGCGAAGAAGATGCCGCGGTTGAAAGTGGAGGGGAATCATTTTGTCGATCCGGACGGGAAGACGGCGCTGCTGCGGGGACTGGCGATTGCTGATCCGGACAAAATTAAGAAGCAGGGACACTGGAACAAGAATCTGTTTGAGCATGTGAAGGAGATGGGGGCGACGGTGGTGCGTATTCCGGTACACCCGGTGGCGTGGCGGGAGCGGACACCAGAGAAGTATCTTGAGTTGTTGGATCAGGCGGTGGCGTGGTGCACGAAACTAAACATATACGTGATCATTGACTGGCATTCGATCGGGAACCTGGAGACGGAACTGTTTCAGGCCCCGATGTACAACACGAGCCGGCAGGAGACCTATGAATTCTGGCGGGCGATTGCGGGTCGTTTCCTCGGAAACAACACCGTGGGGTTTTATGAGTTATTCAACGAGCCGACGAGTTTTCGTGGGACGTTTGGTCGGGCGCGGTGGTCGGAGTGGAAGCGGATCAATGAGACGATCATTTACATGATTCGTTCATTTGATAATGAGTCGATCATATTGGTGGGAGGGTTCGACTGGGCGTACGACCTGACGCCGTTGCGGGAGGACCCGATTGATGCGGCGAATATCGGGTATACGGTGCATCCGTATTCGAACAAGCGGCCGCAGCCGTGGGAGCCGCGGTGGGATGAGGATTTTGGTTTTGCAGTGGATACCTGGCCTGTCGTGGCGACGGAGTTCGGGTTCGACACCCGGGAAGGCGAAAAGATCGACGAAAGTCACTACGCCCGGCGCATCATCAAATATCTCGAAGGCAAGGGGATCAGTTGGGCTTGTTGGTGCTACGACCCGGACTGGGGGCCGAAGTTGCTGAAGGATTGGAAATACAAGTTGACGCCTGCCGGGGAGTTCTTCAAGAAGGCGATGCACGGGAACGCAACCCCGTAGAATACGGGTTCTCCTAACCATGTAGTGGGTGTGGATCTCGCCTCTTGAACGGGGTGGAGGGCGAGGCCGGTGCAGCACAGGAAGATGAGGCTGAAGAGCGCGACTGGCCTTCACTTAACATCGTGACGCGCCCGGCCGTCAGCATCGGTGTGGGAACGACAGCGCGTGCGATCGAGGCCAGCGCCTTGTACGAGGCGGTCGACCGTGTCCGCAGCCGCGCGAAGGTCCACAGAAACAAGGTGGTCACCGCCGCCATACCCGAGGCCGGCCCCCGCAGCACCTTGAATGGCTGAACGCCCGCCTAACGAAACACCAAGAAGCGCTTCGTCTCGTATGGCGCCTCGACGAGACGATTTCCTCGGACGGACTGAGCTGCGGCGGATGCGCAACGACGTCCAGCCTGGCGACGTCGTTCTCTGCAGGGATCAGTCGCGGTTGGGCAGGGACGCGCTGGAGGTGACGCTCGCGATCCGGGAGCTGGTTCGAGATACCGGGGCGCGCCTGATGTACTACTCGACCGGGCAAGAAGTTCCGTTCGCGAACGCGATCGATGCCGCCACGACATTCATCGGTGGCGTCGGTCACCAGATGGAGCTGGAGGCTATCCGCTCGCGGACGAAGGAAGCGTTGCGGGCGCGGGTGAGGGCGGGGCGCATCGCTGGCGGCCGCTGCTACGGCTACGCGCTCAAGCGCGAGACCGATTCCACGGGACGCGCCTACACGATCGCCGTCATCGACGAGAACGAGGCGAGCGTCGTTCGTCGCATCTTCGGCTGGTACGTCGACGGGCTCGGGCTCAAGAAGATCGCCGGCAAGTTGAACGCGGAGGGCGTCCGCTCGCCGACCGCCGGGAAGCGCGGCACGAACTCGTGGTCGCCGGGATGCGTTCGCGAGATCCTTCGTCGCGAGCGCTACCGGGGTGTCTACCGACACGGCCTGATTCATCGCGTGCGACGGGGAGGGAAGCGCGTCGTCGTCGCGGGCCGACCCGATGAGGTGATCGCGCGCGAGATACCCGAGTGGCGCATCGTCGACGAGTCGATCTGGTTCCGGGTTCAGGAGCTGACCACCGATCGTCGGCGCGACGTGCGCGCGCCCGGACCAGCGGCGCGCTATCCGCTCTCCGGGATCGGTCGCTGCGGGTTGTGCGGCGGCGCGATCGGCGTGGCGCGCACCACGCGCGGGACGGATCGGCGCGTGCCGGCGTACGCCTGCACGTTCCACCACAGCCGCGGCAGCAGCGTCTGCCCGGTGACCATCAACCAACCGATGGACGACGTTCACGGCGCGCTGATCGACTACTTGAAGCGGACGGTACTGACACCGGCGGTTCTCGGGACGGTCGTCTCGGCGATCCGCGACGAGGTGGCCAAGCTGCTCTCGGCCGGCTCCAAGGACGTCACGGTTCTCGAAAAGGACCTGGCCAGTCTGCGCGCCGAACAGAAACGCCTGGCGCGCGCTGTGGCCACCGCAGGCGACGACATCCCCGAGCTGGTCGCCGAGCTACGCCTCCGCAACGACCGCATTCGCCGCCTCGAAGCCGACCTGGCTGGCGTCCGCCGCTCGCCCGCGATGGTGGCCGACGTCCTGGCCCGTGCCGAGACGGCCGCGAGGGCCAAGCTGGCCGACCTTCGCACCGCCCTCGACGCCGACCTCCCCGCCATGCGTGAAGTGTTCCAATTCCTCTTCCCCGAGGGCCTTACCTTCCGCCCGGCCGCCAACCCCCCCCGGACAGGTCTGGGCGATCTCCGGGACCGCCCGCATCGACAGTCTCAAATTGAGTAGCGACCCCAGCGGGATTCGAACCCGCGTTCGTGGCTTGAAGGGCCACTGTCCTGGGCCGGGCTAGACGATGGGGTCCGGCGAGCGGTCATCTATAGAGAAAGGTTGGGGCGAGCGCAAGGCCGGGATGGAAGCATGGAGGGAAGTTGACATTCTCGAACCTGAACGCATAATCAGTGTGCCATGGGACGATCGCTTTCCTTGCTGGCGAGGTTGCCCTCGTTCGAGGAGGACGGGGTCACGCATCGACGCGATTGTGGATGCGCTCGCTGTGATGCCGGGTTCGGGCCTTCCGAGCATGAGCGGGCGGAGGCGCGACGGCGCTGGGACGAGAAGCGGGCGCGGGCGGCAGCGGAGCGGGCGGCGGCGCGCAAGCGGGAGCTGGATCGGTTGAAGCGCGCGGAGCTGGATCTGTTCGTGAACGATCAGGTTCAGGCCACGGAAGAGCGGGTGCGGTCCCTGCATGCGCTCGCGGATCGGGTCCGGCAGGATCCGCGGCTCGATGAGCTGTCGCGCCTGCGCCGGGCGGGGCTGTCCTTGCGCGAGGCGCTGGCTGACATTGACCGGCGCTTTCCGCCGCACCACGCCGAGAACAACACCGATTCGGACGAATAGAACCGGCGCCGGGCAAAGGGGTGGGCCCAGCAGGGTTCGAACCTGCGGCCTACGGATTAAAAGTCCGCAGCTCTACCAGCTGAGCTATGGGCCCCAAAACCTTGGATTCGCGGCTTTATCTCATGAAACCATCGACGGCGGAAGGTGGCGACGACCCACTCGGACGTTCCGGACGCGCGCCCCCTGACATATCTTGTTAGGCTGAGAGTGAAAGGCGCCGAGAGGCCAAGTAGTGAGCAGCACACGTCACCAGCCCCCACGAGCGCGCTCGGGAACGCCGCCCGAGGCCCACGAGGCGCGCTTTCGCATCCTGGTGGAGAGCGTGAAGGACTACGCGATCTTCATGCTCGACCCGGGTGGCTTCGTGCAGACCTGGAACGAGGGCGCCAAGCTGATCAAAGGTTACGAACCGGGTGAGATTGTCGGCCGGCACCTCAGCCAGTTCTACACGCCAGAGGACCGCGCGAGAAAGCATCCCGAACACCTGCTGGCGCAGGCGATGGCCAGCGGCCGCGCCGAAGACGAAGGCTGGCGACTGCGCAAGGATGGGAGCCGCTTCTGGGCCGACGTGGTCATCGCCGCCGTCCGCGACGCGACCGGCGTGCTGACCGGGTTCGCGAAGGTGACCCGCGACCTGACCGAGCGCAAGAACGCCGAACTGGAACGCGCGCGCCGCGAGGAGGAGCTGCGCCGCAGCGAAGAGCGCTTCCGGTTGATGGTCGACGGGGTCCAGGACTACGCGATCTTCATGCTGGATTTGAATGGACTGGTGACGAGCTGGAACAGCGGCGCGCAGCGCATGATGGGCTACCAACCCCAGGAGATCATCGGCCGGCATTTCTCTCTGTTCCGCGTCAGCGACGACCTGGGTGCCAGCCGGTGCGACGCGGAGCTGGCGGCCGCGGCGCGTGACGGCAGGTTGGAGGGAGAGGGATGGCGCCTGCGCAAGGATGAATCTCGCTTCTGGGCCCATATGATCCTGACAGCGATCCGCGACGCCTCCGGAGAACTGGTGGGGTTTGCCAAGGTGACCCGCGACTTGACGGAGCGGCGCCGCCTGGACGAGGAGCGGGTCGCGCGCGTCCGCGCCGAGGAGGCGGTTCGCTTGAAGGATGACTTCCTCGCCATCGCAGCCCACGAGCTGAGGACGCCGCTCACCGCGCTGCAGATCGAGCTTCAGGGCCTGCAGGAGACGGTGAAGACCGAGGATCCCAGGATCCTGAAGAAGCTGGCGCGCGCGCGACACACGGGGAATCGCCTCGCGGCGCTGGTGGAATCTCTGCTCGACGTCGGGCGTATCGCCACCGGCAGGCTGACGCTCAGCCTGGAGAGGTTCGACCTCGCTCAAGCCGTGGTGGAGGTCGTGGATAGCTTACGCGAGAGCGCAGCCCGGGCCGGCTCCGATCTCAAGCTTGGTCCACTGCCGGTGATCGAGGGCCGGTGGGATCGGCTGCGGGTGGAGCAGGTGGTCATGAATGTCCTCGCCAATGCCTTCAAGTACGGGGCGGGTGCGCCGGTCGACGTGTCGCTGTCGCGCGATGGGGACGAGGCGGTCATCGAGATCGCCGATCACGGCCCGGGAATTGGAGAGCAAGACCTGGAACGAATCTTCGGCCGCTTCGAGCGCGCCGCGCCCAGGCGCCATTACGGCGGTCTGGGCTTGGGGCTTTATGTCTCTCGTGAGATTGTAGGTGCCCTGAACGGGATGATCAGCGCGCGAAACCTGGCGGGGGGCGGAGCGGCGTTCATGATCCGCTTGCCAATCGAGAGCGACACCCAGGCGGAGCGGCCAGGTGGTGGCTGATGGTGACCACCGCGACCATCGCGACCGGCGTGCATCAGGTTCTGGTCGTCGATGACGACTTCGACATCCGAGAGAGTCTGATGGACTTCCTGGAAGACCATGGCTACCAGCCGGTCGGCGCCATTCACGGCCAGGAGGCGCTGCAGAAGCTGGGAGGCGCGGACCTGCGCCCCTGCCTGATCATCCTGGACCTGATGATGCCGGTCATGGACGGTCGGACGTTCCGCGAGCAGCAGCTGCAGCGGCCTGGTCTGAGCGAGATCCCCGTGCTGATCCTCTCGGCATCCAAGGACGCCGAGCGGACGGCTGAAGAGCTGCACACCGCGGGTCACTTGCCCAAGCCGGTGAATCTCAAGGTGTTGCTGCAGGTCGTGCGCAATCACTGCATGCCTGAGTAGGCGATCGGTCAGGGACTCCAGGGACGACGAATCTTGGGCTGGTCTCTTCTGCTGCCGTTGGCGGGCGCCTTCACGTTCGACTGGCTGATCGGCGAGCCGCCAGCGCGACTGCATCCGGTGGTCTGGATGGGCAAGGCGATCGCGTTCGCGGAGCGTCGCGTGCCAGCGCGCGGACCGCTGGCGCAGCTCGGCGCCGGCGCGCTGATCGCGCTCGCGGTGCCCGCGCTCTTCGCGGGCGGCGCGGCCTTGTTGCTGGCCGCGGCGGCGCACACGCGCCTGCCCGGGATCGGCCTTCTGGTCGCGACCTGGTTGCTGACGTCGACCTTCGCCCTGCGCGCGCTCGGCGTCGCCGCCCGCGCGGTGTCGAGGGCGCTGGCGCGCGGTGACGTCGTCGCGGGCCGGCGGGGCCTGGCCAGTCTGTGCAGCCGGGACGCGGCGGCGCTCGACGCGCCAGCGCTGGTCGCCGCCACGATCGAATCGCTGGCGGAGAACGCGTCGGACAGCGTGGTGGCGCCGCTGTTCTTCTTCGCGCTGTTCGGGATTCCGGGCGCGGTGTTTTATCGCGCGGTCAACACGCTGGACGCGATGATCGGGTATCACGGACGCTACGAATACCTGGGCAAGGCGGCGGCCCGCCTCGACGATCTTCTCAACCTGGCGCCCGCGCGCTTGACGGCGCTGTTGCTGCTGCTGGCCGGCGCGCTGGCGGGCGCCGACGCGAGCCGCGGCTGGGCGATCTTGCGGCGCGACGGCGGCAAGACCGAGAGCCCCAACGCGGGGCGGCCGATGGCGGCGATGGCCGGCCTGCTCGGCGTCGAGCTGGCCAAGGTCGGACACTATCGTCTGGGCGATCCGCTGCGCCCGCTGTCGTCGCGCACGATCACGGCCGCCTGGCGCCTGGTGGTGATCGCGGCGCTGCTGGCGTTTGCCGCCACGGCGGTGGCGATCGGGCTGCGGGGCCCGCGCGAAGGGGGCGCCGGTGGCTGAAGATCGGGCCCCGGTCCCGCCGCGCGTGCACGGCGGGCCGATCGCCGCCCAGCTGCGTCGCCTGGGCATCGATCGCGAGCAGGTGCTCGACTTCAGCGTCAACGTCAACCCCTACGGCCCGGCGCCGGCCATGCGCGCCGCCATCCGCGCGGCCCGCGTCGACGTCTATCCCGACCCGTCGGCGTACGAGGCGCGCGTGGCGCTCGGCAAGGCGGGCGGCGTCGCGCCCGAGCGGATCGTGCTCGGCAACGGTGGCGCCGATCTGCTCTGGACGCTGGCGCGCCTGCTGCTGTCACCGGGGCAGACCGTCGTCATGGTCGAACCGACCTTCTCGGAGCTACGCGCCGCCGCGCTGGCGGCCGGCGCGCGGGTGGTCGAGTGGCGTGCCTCCCCCGAGCGTGGGTTCGCGGTCGACCTGGACGCCGTCGCGGCGCTGGCGCGCGCGCAGCGGGCGACGGTGCTGTACCTGTGCACGCCCAACAACCCGACCGGCGCGCCGGTGACCGCCGCCGATGTGCGCGACTGGGCCACGGCGCTGCCCGCGGTCACCATCGTCCTGGATCAGGCCTTCCTGTCGCTGAGCGAGCAGGCCGACGACGCCGCCGTCGATCTGCCCCCCAACGTGGTGCGCGTCCGATCATTGACCAAGGAGCACGCCATCCCCGGCGTACGCGTGGGCTACCTGATCGCGAAGCCGGCGCTCGCCGCCGCGGTCGAGGTGGCCCGGCCGGCCTGGACCACCGGCGCCGCCGCGCAATCCGCCGCTGTCGCGGCCTGCGGGCTCAGCGCCTTCGTCGACGAGAGCCGCGCGCGGCTGCTGGCGGACCGCCGCGCGCTGGCCGCGGACCTGCGCGCGCTGGCGCTCGATCCGACGCCGAGCGCCGCTTCGTTTCAGATCGTGCGCGTCGCCGGCGCCGACCGGGTCGCGCACGGGCTGCTGGCCGGCCACCACATCCTGGTGCGTGACTGCGCTTCCTTCGGGCTGCCCGACTACCTGCGGCTGGCGGCGCGGCCGGCGCCAGATCGCGCGCGCCTGTGCGCGGCGCTGGCAGCGGAGATGCTCAGCGCGAGTGACCGCCGCCGGTCTGGATGACGCCGCGCCGGCCATTGATGCGCCAGTCTCGGTCGGCCGCGTCCAGCTGGGCGATCCGTTCGGCGGACAGCCCGACCAGGGAGTCGCTCTTCATCGTGCGCAGCGCGATCAGCGGCGCCGGGAAGTAGTCGGTGGCTTCGGCGAAGGTGACGCCCGCCGGCCACAGCGCGTCGCCGACGGCGCGTCGGTAGTTGGCGTCGCCCTTCAGCACCACCGCGCTGGCGCCGTCCAGCTCCCGCGCCAGCCGCGCGGGGCGATCCCAGAGGAAACCTGGGCCGTTCCAGTAGGGGTCGGGCAGCACCCGCAGCCGCCCATCGGTCCACGCCTGGCGCAACCGCGCCGCAACGTCGCGCGCGCCGCCGCCGTGATCGGCGAAGGCGCCGATCAGCGACCAGACGTCGGCCGCGATGGCATCGCTCACGAAGGTGGGGTGCATCTTGACGTGCAGGCTGACGCGCGCGGCGGCGTGCGCGATCAGGGCGTCGGCCAGCACCAGGTCCATCGACAGCTCGCTGCCGGCGTTGTCGGCTACCAGGTGAACGTCACCTCCGGGCCTCACCAGCATGTCCGCCGCCTGGGCGCTGTCGTCAGCGACCAGGTCGTCGGTCTCGCCGGCCGCGCCGAAAGCCACGCCGACCGCGTAGCTGAGGTCGACGCGGTTGCCCCATAGGGCGCGCACCAGCAAGGCGCGGGCTTGCTCGAGGGGCGGCAGCTCGCTGGCCAGTGCCCGGCCGACCCCGCGCCACAGCGCCTCCCTGGCCAGCTCCTCGCTCTTGGCGGGGGCGAAGGGATCGCGCGCATCTTCCCAGTAGCGCACGGCGAACATCAGGCAGCGATAGACGTAACACTCGGCGAAGAACCAGTCGGTGGCCAGCCAGGTAGCCCTGGGGTGGGCCGCCAGCGCCGCCTCCCACTCGGTGGCGTCGGGGGCGGGAAAGCCCAGCTCGGGCAGGGGGCCATCGGCCCGGATATCATCGCGCAGTCGCGCCACCGCCCGGTGCACCCCCGGCGGATAGTCGGGATTCCGCGCGCTCACCTCTTCGAGAATCTTGGGGACCCGGACGCCCATGCTGTAGTGAGCGAAGGCGTTGCTCTCGTCGGTGCGCAGGGGTGCCGGGCGCATCCGGGGTTTATGCCTGTTCGGCGCTCGGAAATCCACGCGGCGATTCATCCACCCGCCGAGCTACCTCCTTGCCGGCGAACCGCCGAGGGCCAGCCTCTCTTCTGTCACTCGCACCTCCATCACTTCGCGCTCCGCACTCCGGGACATGACGGCCGGACACGGCAGCCGCGCGAGCCGGGCTCGCGCGGCCTCTAGCTTGGTCGGTTGTCGGCGCTAAGCTCTTGCCTTGCCGGCGTCCGCTCCCTGTCCAATGCTGATCTTCTTCGGCTGCGCTTCGGGGCGCTTGGGGACCTGGATCACCAGCACGCCGTCCTTGAGATCGGCGGTGACATTCTGGGCATCGGCGGTGTCAGGTAGCGCAAAGCTGCGGCTGAAGCTGCCGTAGCTGCGTTCGAAGGTGAAGTACTGCTCGCCTTCGTTCCGCTGCTCTTCCTCGCGGCGTCCGCTGACGGTCAGCAAGCTGCCGTTGAGCGACACCTCGACCGCGTCCTGCTTCACGCCTGGGAGGTCTGCCTTGATGATGTAAGCGTCCTTGACCTCCTTCACGTCGAAGCGCGGTGCGAATTCACCCCCGCTCGCCCGCAGTCCCGCGTCGTAACGAAACGGGTCCCAGCGGAGCAGAGTGTCCATCACCCTGAACGGGTCCCAGTGATACTCAGGCGCGCCTTGACGCGCGATTTCTCGGTTGTTGTTGCCAGTGTTGTTCTCTCTGCGAATCAGGGCCATTTGGTTCCTCCTTCCGGCCCTTTTGATAAACACGGCACTCCTGGCGTAAAGCGCGGCCGCACCCCTCGACCGGCGGCGTGCGGCCTCGGCCGTGAGGCTGAGCCGTGCAGGTGGCCAGGGGCAAACAAACAGCCCATCCACCGCGCGCTCGGTGAGATTCCGATCGATGCCAGCGATCCACGGCCGGGGGAGAGTGGCCCATCGCGCACCGACGGCTCTTTCTTCGCTCTTTGTTATCTCTTTCTTGCACGTCGCGCCGATCGGCCCAGGGTAATCTTCCGTCGTGGCATCCTCGTTGGGTCGGAGTGCTTCCGCCCGGTTGGCAGGAATGGTTCTGGCGGCGGTCGTGAGCGGCTGCAGTCACACCCAGACGCTCTGTCCGCGCGGCGCCAGCCTGGCGCGCCGGATCTACAGCGGCGGGGGCGAAGCAGAGTGGTGCCACCGCGACGGCGACGTCGTTCGTCACGGCGCCGAGATCCGCTACTACGACAGCGGCGTCCGGCTGATGGAGGGCTCTTACGTCGACGGCGTCGAGCACGGCACCTGGCGCTACTACTGGAACACCGGCGAGATGTGGCGTGAGGAGACCTGGAATGACGGCGAGATGGTCGACCAGAAGATCGTGACCCGCGCCGCCAAGCTGAGTACGTCAGCGCGCAACGAGCACGGCTACGGCAGCTCGGGCGTGATCAAGCTGACAGCGGGCGATCCGGCCCTGCGCCGCCGCCAGGTCGAACAGGAGGCGCTATCGTTCAGCGACCGCTACCCGGACGGCAAGCCGCGCACGCTGGGGCGCTATGACGGCGACGGCACGCGCTGGGGCGTCTGGTGGTTCTGGTACCCGAACGGTCAGCTCGCGCGCGAGCTCGAGTACCAGGGCGGGGTCCGCCACCGCGGCTTTCGTGAATGGTACGACAGCGGCGTGCCCCGTACCGACGGCGCCTACTACCTGGGGCGCAAGGACAGCCGCTGGCGGCGCTGGAACGCCGACGGCCAGCTGACCGAGGAGCAGGTTTTTCGCGACGGGGTGCTGATTCCGCCCCGTTCGATATCCGGCGAGGGACCCGTGCTAGAGTCTCCGCCGTGAAGCGCTCAGTGACCGTGCAGATCGCGGGCCTTCGCTACTCGCTGAGGACTGACGACGACGATCGGACGGTCAAGGCGCTGGCCGCCTATGTCGACGGCAAGATCCGCGACATCCAGCGCCAGGCCAGGGTCCCCGACACCCAGTCGGTGGCGGTGCTCACCGCTTTACAGATCGCGGAGGAGCTCTTCACAGAGCGGCGCGAAGCGGTGGAACTGCGGAAAAGTATTCGCGAAAAGAGTCAGTCCCTGCTTGACTACCTGGAACGCGAAGCGCGAGTATGAGCGTCACCGTCCAGGGTTTCGGGTAACCGTTTGCTGCTCGAGGAAAAGCGCGCGCTCCGGCGCGCGATGACAGAGCGTCGCCAGAAGGTTTCGTCCGAGGATCGGACGCGCGCCTCGGCCGCGGTCAGCGCCTATCTGGAGGCATTGCCCGAGCTGGTGGCGGCCAGCGCGCCCGGCCGCACGGTCGCGGGCTTCATGGCGCTGGCGGCGCGCGGTGAGATCGACCCCGCCTCGGCGCTGGCGGCTTCGCGCGCCCGCGGCGCGCGCGTCGCGCTGCCGCGCCTGTCCGCCCAGCCGCCGCGCCTGCGCTTCCACGACGTCGATCCGGCGCAGCCAGCGGCGCTGGCGCCGGGGCCCTATGGTGTGCTCGAGCCTCGGCCGAGCGCGCCCGAGGTCGACGTCGCCGGCATCGATCTCATGATCCTGCCGGGGCTGGCCTTCGACCGCGCCGGCAATCGCCTGGGCTACGGCGGCGGCTACTACGACGAGGCGGCCGGGCGCCTGCGCGCGGCGGGGCGTGGCTTCCTGGTCGGCGTCGCCTTCGACTTCCAGATCGTCGAGCGCTGTCCGGCCGGCGTCGACGATGTCCCGGTCGACTGCGTGGTGACCGAGCGCGAGGTGGTTCGCTGCGCGGGGGCGGGCGCGTGATCTCGCTGGCCGTCGCGGTTCCCGCGCTGCTGGCGCTGTTCGTGATCGCGCTGCTTGTGGGCCGTTCGCTGCGGCCGCCGGCGCTGCCGCAGAGCGAGGAGGAGAAGCAGCGCCTGATCGAGGCCGCCAAGAGCGAGGCCGAGTCGCTGAAGCGACAGGCGGCGCTGGACGCCAAGGAGCTGGCGCAGAAGGCGCGCGCTGGCGTCGACGCCGAGCTGCGCGCGCGCCAGATCGAGCTGGAGAAGCAGGCAGGCGAGATCGGCGCGCGCGAACGGGCCATCGAGAAGCAGGAGCGCGAGCTGCGGCAGAAGGCGGAGGAGATGTCGCGCGCAGAGAAGCAGCTCACGGCGCGCGAATCGGCCGCCGAGGCGTCGGCGCGCAACGCCGGCAACCTGGCGGCGTCCGCCAAGGCGCGCCTCGAGAAGATCGCGGCCTTGACCGCGACCGAGGCGCGCGCGCAGCTGCTCGACGAGACCCGCGACGAAGCCCGCCGCGCCGCCGCCGACGAGGTCAAGAAGATCGAGGATCAGGCGCGCGTCGAGGCCGAGGACAAGTCGAAGATGATCATCTCGGCGGCCATCCAGCGCTATGCGGGCGAGTACGTGACCGAACGGACCGTCGCCACGGTGCCGCTGCCCTCCGACGAGATGAAGGGCCGCATCATCGGGCGCGAGGGCCGCAACATCCGCGCCCTCGAGGCGGCGACCGGCATCGACCTCATCATCGACGACACGCCGGAGGCGGTGGTGATCTCCTGCTTTCACCCCGTGCGGCGCGAGATCGCGCGCATCGCGCTGACCCGACTCATCGCCGACGGGCGCATCCACCCGACGCGCATCGAGGAGATGGTCGAGAAGGCGACGCGCGAGATCGACCAGCAGTGCAAGGACGCCGGCGAGCAGGCGGTGTTCGACCTCGGGCTCGGGCGCATGCACCCGGAGCTGGTGCAGCTGCTGGGCAAGCTCAAGTTCCGGTCCAGCAACGCGCAGAATTTATTGCAACACGCGATCGAGGTCGGTTTCCTGGCCGGCGCCATGGCTGGCGAGCTGGGCTTGCCGGTCAAGACCGCGCGCCGCGCCGGCCTGCTGCACGACATCGGCAAGGGGATCGATCAAGAGGTCGAGGGCTCGCACGCCGTGATCGGCGCCGGGATCGCCAGGAAGCTGGGCGAGCCGCCGCGCGTCTGCCACGCCATCGAGGCCCACCACGGCGACGTGGCCGCGTCCGACGCCATGGACCACATCGTCGACGCCGCCAACGTGCTCTCGGGCCAGCGCCCGGGCGCGCGGCGCGAGATGCTGGAGTCGTACGTGCAGCGGCTGACGGATCTGGAGAAGATCGCCGCCAGCTTCCCCGGTGTCGAGCGCGCGTTCGCCATCCAGGCCGGCCGCGAGATCCGCGTGCTGGTCGAAAACGCGCGCGTGACCGACAGCGAAGCCCGCATCCTGTCCAAGGACATCGCCCGCAAGGTCGAATCCGAGCTGTCCTACCCCGGCCAGATCAAGGTGGCGGTGATCCGCGAGACGCGCGCGACGGACTACGCGAAGTAGCTCGAGAGGGGTTGGCTCTTGCAAGGCCTGCCCTCTCCCCGGCCCTCTCCCGCGGACGGGCGAGGGTGACTGGTTTTTCAAAGCGGCGATGAGTTCAGCGCATCTGCTCTACGGGCCTCCCTCTCTCGATTGACCGTCCGTGGGGGCGCGGCCCGGAAAGTCGAAGCGCAGAACCATCGCAAGGCTCAAGAACGCGTCACCCTCGCCCGTCCGCGGGAGAGGGCCGGGGAGAGGGCAGGCCTTGCGAGAGCCAACGTCTCTCAAGCTACTTCGCGTAGTCCGTCGCGCGCGTCTCGCGGATCACCGCGACCTTGATCTGGCCGGGGTAGGACAGCTCGGATTC
>DASRQZ010000067.1:0-16610 GCA_035696125.1 Polyangia bacterium | reverse complement strand
TGCTCAGAACACCGCGCCGACGCCGCCCAGCGCCAGCAGGCCGAGCGCGCTGGTGCCCGCGCCGCGCACCCCCGAGACGCCGGTCTGCACGGCGAACACCACCACGTCCCGCGCGTAGCTGGCGACCGGGCCGACGGCATAGTCGTACTGGCCGTCCTTGCGCAGCAGGCGCCGCCCGTCAGTCGAGCCGAGGTCGCGCCGGAAGAAGGCCTGCCCACCCACATGCAGCGACGGCGACGCCCGCCACAGGGCGGCGCCGCCCAGCGTCCCGTCGCGGTCATCGCCCTCGGGATCGCCGCCCACGGCCAGGTTGCCGATCAGGGACAGGCGGTCGAACGATCGGCCGATGGCGGCACCGAAGTGCAGCATGCCGCCCTCCCCGGCCAGCTTCTCTTGCGAGTAGCCGGCCACCAGCGCCAGGTTCACGCCCGCCGACTGCTGGTCGAGCAAGCGGCCGCGCAGGCTGACCGCGGGGCGCGCGACCGCGCGATCGTCGGGGTTGCTGGGCCGATAGATCGCCTCGCCGCGCAGCACCAGCCAGCGCGCCAGCGCGACCTCGGCGCTGGCCGAGAAGACCGAGGTGTGGCGGGCCCCATCGAAGCCCGCGACGCCGATCCCGCTGCCCGCAACCGGCGTTACCTGCGCCGGCTGCAAACCCACGAGAAACAGCCCGCTGCCGGCGACGTCGCGCGCGCTCGCGTGCGGGAGGGGCGCGGGCGGCATGGTGCCCTCGTCGCCCGGCGGCTCGGTGGGCGCCTGCGCGCGCGCCGCGCCCGCGGTTGTCAGGAGAGCGGCAACTACGGCAACTACCGGAAGACCAGTCACGCGCAGCATCTCATCACCACCTGGTTAGCGAACCGTCGCGGTCCGCCCGCGCCGCGGAATTCCCTCGGAGCGCATGATCGCCAGGCGCAGCTTGGCCTCGTCGCCGTCGGGGTGGCCAAAGTCGATGCCGCGCGTGTGGCGGCGCCAGCTCTTCTTGGCTTTGGCGACGAACGCGGGCTGGACATAGTCGTAGGGGGCGTAGTCGGGCTGGCTGGTGAACAGGTCGCGCAGGTCGGTGGCGGCGGCGTCGTACTGGTTGAGCGGCGGCAGACCGAAGATCAGGTCGACGGTCTTGAAGATGCTGGCCAGGCTGATGTGCTGCTTGGTGACCTGCTCGCGCTTCACCCAGGGGCTGACCGCCAGGAAGATCGAGCGGAAGCCGTCGACGTGGTCGAGGCCGTTCTGGGTGTCGTCCTCGACCACGAAGATCACCGTGTCCTTCCAGCACGGGCTCTTGGAGATGAGGTCGACGGTCAGGCCGAGCGCGGCGTCGTTGTCCTGGACGAAGCGGGTGAAGTCCCAGGCCGGGCCGGCGGGGTGGATGTCGTTGGCGCCGCCGCCGTGGTCGTTCGGGTAGTAGAGATCGACGTAGGCGGGCAGCTGGCAGGTGCCGCGCACGCGGTCGACGTAGTGGCTCTCGAAGATCTGACGGAAACGCCCGAAGCGGTTGAAGCGATCGGGGTCCTCGGGCAACGGCGCGTCGGGGATGTGGGTGTTGAACTCGGGGAACAGGTGATCGGTGTTGTCGCGCACCACCTTCTCCATGGGGACGTTGGCGTGCTCGCGGATGCCGGTCGGCTCGGTGGCGTTGTCCTCGTCGACCAGCGCGAACTCGAAGCCGTTGCCGAAGTTGACGAAGCTCTTTCCGTGGCGGGCCAGGTGCGCGTAGATCCCGCCGTGCTGGTTGTAGTCGTTGGGCTCGGGTGACGCGTCGGCGTCGGTGAACCCGATGCGCCCCGGGTAGTGTGCGATCACCTCCGGATCGTCACCCGAATCGCGCCGCCGCCCTCCGTAAGAGGCCGGCCAGTGGGTCTCCTCGAATTCGGTGGTGTAGGTGTTGGTCAACCACCGGTGGCCGTCTGACGAGACCGACGGCTCGAGATAGAAGTTGTCCCCGAACGCGAACGACAGCGCCAACTCGTGATGGTTGGGCGCCGCGACCGGGCCCAGCGAGTAGGCCGGATTGCCGTCGACGGCCGCGCCCTGGCGGGTGGCCACGATGTCGCCCAGAAGCAGGTCGTGGGTGGCGTTCTCTTTGTTGATGAACACCACGTGCTTGATGCGCCGGCTGGCCTCGCCGGCGCGGGCCGGGATCGGGCCGTCGCGGTCGTCGTCGCGGTCTTGGTCGCGGTTTTCGCCAGCGGCGATGCGCGACGGATCGTCGGACAGAAAGCCGTTGTTCCGCAGCACCTGCCGGGTGTCGGCGTCCAGCGCCGGACCCGGACGGGGCGTGTCGATGATGTTGACCGTGCCGAGCGCGCTGTGCTTGGGCGCCTGATCGTTGACGTTGGGACCGGCGCCCCTTCCCTTGGCGCTGGCGACGTACATCGTGCGCCCGTCGCCGCTGAGCTTGACGCTGCTGGGCCACCAGCCGGTAGGGACGTGGCCAACCACCCGGGACGCGCGGCCGTCGAGGCGGATGACCCCGACGGCGTTGATGCCCGCCTCGGCGACGTACAGGAAGCGTTCGTCGGGCGACAGCGCCAGCGACACCGGCTGCACGCCCTTGAGCCGCGCGTCGAAGCCCGGCAGCACCGACAGGCTGATGATCTGGCGGACTTGCTGACGGATCGGATCCAGCACCGCGACGCTGTCGTGGTTCCCGTTCGACACGTAGATCGCGCCCCGACCGGCGACCACGGCGTTGGGGTGGCTGCCACTGCTGGACGTGATGCCGTCCTCGCGCTCGCCGACCAGCGGTCCGGTTTTTGCGACCCGCGCGATCACCGGCGCGCGCGGGTCGGCGAGCGAGAACGCGTACAACGAAGACGACGCCGGCACGTTGGGGTTGCCGAGCGCGGGGATGGTGTAGCTGCGATCGGCGCTGACGTAGCCGCACCTGATGCCGTCCGGGTCGCGCAGGGTCGCCGGCAGCCCGCTGATGGTCGAGGCGTCGATCTTCTTGATGGCGATGGTCCTGGGCGTCTCGACCTCATCGGGGAAGCCGACGCCGGGGATGCACAGCGGGTAGTCTTCGTTGCTGTCGCCGACCGGCGCCGCGGGACGAAGGTGGGTGTACTGGAACATCCCCACGTTGGTGACCAGCAGGGTTTGTTCGTCGCGCGACAGCGCGATCCCGAAGGGATAGCGCCCCGTCGCGGCGCGGCCGGCGACCGCGGCGAAGTTATCCGGCTCCAGGATCTTGCCGTCGGCGTCGGTGCCGGTGGCGATGGCGGCGGTGTCGATGACGTGCACCACGAACGCGCCCTGGTCGACGACGTATAGCCAGCGCCCATCGCGGGTCAGCGCCAGGTTGCCGGGGAAGGAGCCCTTGAACCGCAGCGCCGGCACGGCGGCCGGCGCCAGCGGCCGATCCAGCGGGTGGCTAGCGCCGTTCAGGTTGACCGAGCCGATGATCCGCCCGGCGACGGTGTCGCCGATCCAGACGTTGCCGTTCTCGCCGCCCGCCGCGTAGAACAGCGCCCCGTCGGGCGAGAAGGTCAGCCCCATGAAGGTCGCGTCCAGGTCGACCCGCACC
The DNA here is from genome assembly GCA_035696125.1 of Polyangia bacterium. GTDB lineage: Bacteria > Myxococcota_A > Polyangia > Fen-1088 > Fen-1088 > DASRQZ01. The sequence goes on along the minus strand of DASRQZ010000067.1, from coordinate 13,087 downwards.
ACCGTCGGGACCGCGGCGCGCGCGTCGCGGATCAGCGTCACCGAGAACCTGGACGCGCCGCTGTTGATGGTGGCCGCGGTCAGCCCGTCGCCGCTGACAGCCAGGCCGAAGGGCTTGGGCGCCTGGACCCCGACCTCGACGCCTTCCGGCGTCAGAAAGCGGCCGCTGGGCAGGATGGCGCCCGACCGGCCATCGACCGTCGTCGCCAGCGACGTGGCGCGATCCGCCGCCGGCGCGTGAAAATCGAGGAAACGCGAACGGGCGTCGTCCTGCCTGAGTGCCGACGTCTGGCGCAACATCGGGTCGCCGCCGTCGATCGGTGGTCGATCGCAGGCCGCTGCCGTGCTCAGCAGGACCGCCAGCGCCATCGCGTTCAGGTTCTCGAGCGAGAGGCGTTGATCCCAATCCCGGGCGGCGGGTCGTTTCATGCCGGTCTCCTCCATGGTCATCGGGGCGCGCGCGGGCCGCGGAAAGGAGGTACGACGGCGGCCGCGGCGAATCCGTCACAGGATCCCAACAAATCGGTGACGCACCCGGGACGCCGGACGCACCCGCCGCGGCGAGCTCAGGCTTGCGAGCGACCGGCGGCGCGTTCGACGTCGCGCGCGGGCGGGGTACGCACCAGCCCGATGCTGATCCAGACGCCGGCCGTGAAGTAGAGCGACATCCACGGCATCTCATCCACCCAGTCGCGCCAGCCGCGGGTCACCACCAGGCGATGGCCGGCGTCATGCCAGCCCGCGATCACCGACAGAAACTGCTTGCCCAGCATCCGATCGGCCGTGTAGCGCGCCCAGTACATCGGCACGTCGACTGTGCACATGAAGATGAAGTAGGCCACGTTGATCGCGATCATCAGGGTGATCAGGCGCCGGCGCAGGCCGCGGTAGCGGGGCCAGATGGCCGCGAAGCCGGTGAGCACCACCAGGGCGGTCAGCGCCCAGGTCGACTCCTCGACCACGCTGCCGATGAAGTTGGTGGTCAGCGTGGTGTACCAGGAGAAGATCTCGGCGACGGTGATGAGACCGAGCGGCAAGTACGACAGCGCCACGGCCAGCCGCACCTGCGCCGCGCGCGCGTACTCGCGCAGGAAGATCGACCATTGCGCCACCAGCGACAGCTCCGCCACCGTCGCCACCGCGCGGCTGATGACCACCGCCGAGATCCAGGAATCGACCAGGCAGATGCGCTGCCCTTCGGCGCGCGGCAAGAACGATCGAAAAGCGCACCCCGCCACGAACAGCGCCGACAGCACCAGGTGCCAGCGCCGGGCGCGCCGCGTGCGCGGATCCATCTCGCCCTCATCGCGCGCGAACCGGCGCGCCACCACGATCCAGGCGACGATGTTGATGACGCTGACCACACTCAGCGTCGCCCACCACACCAGTACCCCCGTTGATGCCAGCCCGGTCTCGTTGACGGTCAATGACGGTCCCTTGGCAAGACACGCTAAGCGCGATGCGCGGCGCTGTCCATGAATTGGTTCGCGATGGGAACACGTTTGACCCGACCGCCAATCCGAGTGTAAAGCCGCGAAACTGAAGCAAACCTGTTGCAGTCCAGACCCGCGGCCCGTCGCGCAGCGGTGATACGGTCATCTTCCAGGGAGGACCCATGAACCGTTTCCTCAGCGCACTCAAAGAACAAAGGTGGGATGACCATCGCTTCTACCACCACAGCCGCGTCAACCAGTCGCTGCACCTGGTGAGCGCCATCAGCTTCCTGGTGACCTACGTGCTGCTGTTCACGCAGCCGGTCGCCGCGGCGCTGTTTGGCTGGGTTTTCGCGATGTGTATCCGCCAGGTCGGTCACTTCTTCTTCGAGCCCAAGGGCTATGACGAGGAAAACCAGGCCACCCACGCCTACAAGGAGCAGGTCAAGGTCGGCTATAACCTGCGCCGCAAGGTGATCCTGCACGCGATCTGGGGCGCGACCCCGTTCGTGTTGCTGCTGGAGCCGACCTTCTTCGGCCTGTTCCCGGCCCACGCCACCCTCGGCGAATACTTTCAGCACCTGTCGAAGCTGTGGATCGGCCTGGCCGTCGGCGCGCTGCTCTTCCGCACCATCCACCTCTTCTTCCTGCGCGACGTGCTGACGGGACTGGTGTGGTTCACCAAGATCCTCACCGACCCCTTCCACGACATCATGCTGTACCACAAGGCGCCGCTGTACCTGCTGCGCGGCGAGCTCGTCGAGCCCCCCAAGCAGCACGCGTAGTGTCCGACGCCGACGCCGCGCTACCGGTGCGCGAGCATCTCCCGCAGGACGCGGCGCTTGATCGCCTTGTTGGTCAGCGCCGCGTCGGTCCACCAGAAGCCGTCCCGTTGCATCGCCCGCGCCGCCGCCACGAACCGATCGGCCACCGCCTCGAAGTCGGCGTCGGTGTAGTCGAGGCTGAAGATGAAGCGCCCCGTCCCGACCCAGCTCAGCGCCAGCCCTTCGGCGCGCAGGTAGTATTGGAGCATCCAGTTGTATCGCGACGGTTGCGTGTAGCTGACCGCCCAGATCGACGACAGGTTGGAAATCTGGACGGGCAGCCCCTGGTTGCGCAGGCGATCGTTGAGCCGCTCGGCCCGGTCATTCCAGGTGCGGTCCAGGTCGCGGTACAGGCTGCGCAGCTGCGGGGTGTCCAGACGGCGCAGCAGCTCGTGCATCGCGCCCATCACGTAGGGGTGCGAGTTGAAGGTCCCGCGCGCGAAGCAGACGTCGGCCGGGCGGTCGTCGCGAAAGCGCTTCATCAAGTCCTTGCGCCCGCACAGGGCGCCGATGGGCAGCCCGCCGCCCAGGGTCTTGCCGTAGGTCACCATGTCGGCCTTGACCCCGAAGTACTCCTGCGCCCCGCCCGGCGCCAGACGGAAGCCGACGAACACCTCGTCGAAGATCAGCGCGATGCCGCGCTCGCTGCACACCGCGCGCAGCTGCTGCAGCCATCCGGTGTAGCGCTCGCGGTCGAAGCCCGCGCCGCGCGAGCTGTCGAGCAGCGTCGAATCGGTGGGGGCGTTGGCGTTCGGGTGCAGCGCCTGCAGCGGATTGACCAGCACGCAGGCGATGTCGCGGCGGCGGCGCAGGACGCGCAGCGTGTCGTCGTCCATCTCCTTGAGCGTGTAGGTCTCGCGGGCGCGCGACGGGTTGCCGATGCCGGGTTGCACGTCGCCCCACCAGCCGTGGTAGGCGCCGCAGAAACGCACCAGGTGGGTGCGCCGGGTGTGGTAGCGCGCCAGCCGCACGGCCTGCATCACCGCCTCGGTGCCCGACATGTGGAACGACACCTCGTCGAGGCCGGAGATCTCGCGCAGCCGCTGCACGTTGTTCGCCACCAGCGGGTGGTACGCGCCCAGCACCGGACCCAGCGCGCGCACGCGGTCGGCGCCGCGGTCGATGCACTCCTTGTAAAAGTCGTAGCCGAACACGTTGACACCATACGACCCGGTCAGGTCGTACAGGCTGTTGCCGTCCAGGTCGGTGACCCGCACGCCCGACGACGAGGTGACGAACACCCCGGCGCGCAGGTGCTGGCGCACGAAGCGGCTGTACTGGAACGGCACCCGGTAGGCCGATGTGAACTGGAGATCGGAGATGCTTTGCTCGACCTCGCGGGTGTGCGCCGCGGTCCGCGCGAAGCGCTCCCGGTACAGCGCCGCCAGACGCATGAAGCCATCGTGGCGCTGGTCGACGATCTCCGGCGGCGCGCCGTCGCTGCCGAAGATCTGGTCGTCGGGGTACTCGTAGAACGGCACCAGCGACGCCACCCAGCGCCCGATGCGCGCGTGGCCGCGCAGCGACGGGTGCTTGGCCTTCGACAGCTCCAGGCGCATCTTCAGCCTGGGCAGCGCCGCCGCCACCGCCGCCGCGCCGGCCAGGTACATCGGCCAGCTCATGGTCGCCGCCTCGCCGCCCCACCCGTCACCAGGAGACCCGACCGCCCATGAACGTTCGATCGATGATTGCCCGCGTCGCGCTGCAAGAGGACCTCAACTTTCTGCTCACCAACCGCATCCCGCGCCACCTGGCGACGCGGTTCATGGGTTGGTGGAGCCGCATCGAGAACCCGGTCATCCGCGATCTGTCGATCGGGACCTGGCGCCTGTTCGCCGCCCCCGACCTGGAAGAGGCGGAGAAGCCCGCGTTCACCAGCCTGCACGACTGCTTCATCCGTTCGCTGAAGCCCGGCGCGCGCCCGATCGATCCCGACCCCGCGGTGATGATCAGCCCCTGTGACGCCATCGTGGGCGCGTGCGGGCCGATCGCCGGCGTGGACGTGATCCAGGCCAAAGGGTTCCCCTATACGTTGCACGATCTCCTCGCTGATCCGGAGTTGGTCGATCGCTACCGCGACGGTCAATACGTCACGCTGCGCCTGACGTCCAGCATGTACCACCGATTCCACGCTCCGCACGACGCCCGCGTCGAGAAGGTGACCTACATCTCGGGCGACACCTGGAACACCAACCCCATCGCCCTCAAGCGCGTCGAGAAGCTGTTCTGCAAGAACGAGCGCGCCGTGCTGCAGGCCCGCCTCGAGGCCAATGGAGAGGTCGTGACCCTGGTGGCGGTGGCGTCGATCCTGGTGGCCAGCATCCGGCTGCACTTCCTGGACGTGTTGCTGCACCTGCGCCACCGCGGTCCCAACCAGATCGCCTGCAGCGCGCCCTTCCGCAAGGGGCAAGAGATGGGCTGGTTCGAGCTGGGCTCGACGATCGTCGTGCTGGCGCCGCGAGGCTTCGCGCTGTGCGATGGGGTGCAGGATGGTCAGGTGATCCGCCTCGGACAACCGCTGCTGCGGCTGCCGTGACACCGGATCAGAGCACCGCCGCCGCGCTCGCGGCGGGGACGGCGGGCGGCTGCGCGGGAGAGAAGCGGGCCGCCGCCCCGTCGGGCGCCATCGGAACCAGGTGCGCGCGGAAGACCTCGTGGCCCGCGCGCAGGGTGCGCCCGAGAACGCTGGCGCGCGCCTTCTCGCGCGAGCAACGCAGCCCGCGCAGACAGGCGCGCATCAGCTGGTCGTCGATGGCGCCGTTGACCCCTTCCTCGACCAGATCGACCGGCCCCGGTGCCGGCACCGACGCCACCGGCAAACCGGAGGCCATGGCCTCCAGCAACACGTTGCCGAAGGTCTCGGTGCGCGAGGGAAACACGAAGCAGTCGGCGCTGGCGAAGTGGGCCGCCAGGTCCTCGCCGAAGCGATAGCCGCGCCACACCACGTCGGGGAAGCGCCGCTCCAGATCCGCGCGCGAGGGCCCGTCGCCGACCACGACCTTGCTCCCCTCGAGCGGCAAGCCGAGGAAGTCCTCCAGGGTCTTCTCGACGGCGACGCGGCCGACGTACAGCCAGATTGGCCGCGGCAACGCGTACAGGTCGCGGCGGCGGCGGTCTGGGTGGAACAGGGTCGCGTCAACGCCGCGCGGCCAGTGCACCAGCTGTCCTCCCACGCGTCTGTCCTGCAGCTCGTGCAGCAGCGCCTTCGAGCTGACCAGCGTGTGGGTCGCGCGCTCGTGGAACCAGCGCACCAGCTGGTAGCCCCACTCCAGCGGCACCGGCAGGCGCGCGCTCAGGTATTCGGCGTAGCGGGTGTGAAAGCTGGTGGTGAACCGCAGCCCGGCGCGGCGCAGCCAGCCAACCGCCCAGAAGCCGAGCGGCCCCTCGGTGGCGACGTGAATGGCGTCGGGCGCGAAGGCCTCGATGCGCGGGATCGCGCGCCACGGATCGCAGGCCACCCGGATCTCGGGGTACGACGGCAGCGGCAGCGTCCGGTGCGCGTCGGGCGAGACCACCAGCACCTCGGTGCCCTGCGACTCGAGGTAGTCGACCAGGCGCACCAATGTGTTGACCACACCGTTGGTCTGCGGCTTCCAGGCGTCGGTGACCAGCGCCAGGCGCCGCAACGGCACCTCGCGCGCCAGCTCCGGCGGCAGCGCCGGCCACAGGGTGAACCGAGAACGTCCCGATAGATTGAAAGCATCCGTCAGATCCATCGGTGGTCGATGCTAGACGGGCTCCATCACAGCCCGGTCGCGCTTGCGTGAACTTCCTGCGTTGCTTTGACGACATTTGTGCGCTGGCGGCGGCGATGGCGGCCGAAGTAGCGCGTACGAACGCGCGTACGAAACGAACGACGGATTCTCCGAACCCCGCCGTCGCAGCGCGCCCGGACCCGAACATTCCGGGACCGGCGCCCCTGGTTCGGACTATCATGCCGGCACATGAAGACGACCAATGTGGGGCGCACCCTCCTCATCACGTTCTTGAGTGGCTGTTACGCCGCGTCGGCGCGTGCCGATGCTTGGATGAGCCGGCCGGCCGTGCCTGGCGCGCTGGCAGCGCCGGACGCGGCCAAGCTGGTGGCGCATTTTCACGCCACCGGGGCGCAGATCTACGCCTGCGTCGCTGCCGCCGGAACGGCGACTTACTCCTGGACCCTCAAGGGACCGGCGGCGACGCTCTTCGATCAAAAGGGCGGCGCGGCGGGTACGCACGGCGCGGGTCCCACCTGGACGGCGCAGGATGGCAGCTCCGTCGTCGCCAAGAAGGTGGCGCAGGCCGACGCGCCGTCGGGGGACGCCATCCCCTGGCTGCTTCTGCGCGCCGACAAGACCAGCGGGACGGGAATCTTCGCCAAGGTCACCTACGTCCAGCGGATCGGCACCAAGAACGGCAAGCCGCCCGCCGCCAGTTGTGACGCCGCCACCTCCGGCACGGAGAAGCGATCGGACTACAGCGCCGAGTACTATTTCTACAGCGGCGGCGCCGCCCCGTAGCTGGAGGGAGAGCCCTATATCACTGCCGTAAGGGCTTCTAGGACAGGCGCACGCCCTGGCGGCGCAGCTCGGTCTGCAACGACGCCACGCTGACGTCGCGCACCCGCACGCCTTCCTTGACCGAGACCGCGGCCGCCACGCCGGCGCCCTGGCCGGTCACGGCGCAACACATCATGCTGCGCACCGAGGCGTGCGAGATGGCGTCGCCGGCGATGCAGCGGCCAGCGACGAGCAGGTTGTCCACGCGCCGGGGCACCAGCGCGCCATAGGGGACCTGAAAGTAGCGGCCGGTGGTGGGAAGCACCAGCACGCCGTAGCCGTCGATGAACTCGGGGAAGATGCCGATCGAATCCTCGAAGCGCGCCTGGTTGCGCACGTCGTGCTCGGTCAGGTTGTAGCGACCCTCGATCTTGCGCGTGTCGCGCACCCCCAGCGTCATCCCGTAGGTGCGCAACCTGGCGGTCTCGAAGCCGGGCGCGTAGTGGTTCAGGGCCTTGATCGCCTGCAGCGCCTGCTTGCGGCCCTCGATCTCGGCGCGGGTCAGATCGTTGACGTCGGTGCCGTCGTAGCCGGTGAGGTGGATCATGTTGAGGTAGGTGGCCTCGCCGGCGTCGTTGATCGTGCTCCAGGTGCCGCCGATGCTCTTGAGCCCGGGCGGGATCACGCCCTCGGCGCGCGCGCGCTGGAACGGCTGCTCGAGGTAAGGGCTGAAGAGATCGTCTTCCTTGCCGCCCTTCTGGGTGTCCCAGTTGAGGCCCCAGTCCTTGTAGGTCGACGGATTGGCGGCCACATGATCCAGGAAGCGGCGGCGATCGACGCCGCTGACCGAGAACATCACCGTGACCGGCAACATCTTCTCCTTCGGCGTCAGGTGAAAGGGCGCGCCCGTGTACACGGCCAGGTCGGCGTCGCCCGAGGCGTCGATCACCCGCCGCGCCAGGATCGCGCCCCGCCCCGACTTGCTGTGCACGATGACGCCGGCGATGGCGTCGCCGTCCATGACCGCGTCGATGGCAACGGCGTGCAGCAGCGGGGTGACGCCGGACTCCTCGACCAGGGCGTCGGCCACCACCTTGAACATGTCGGCGTTGAGCGCCTCGCTGCGCGATTGCGGCTCGGGGCTGGTGGCGCCCATGGCCTTGGCGCGCTGCTCGAGCTCGACGCCGATGCCTTCGCTGTCGACGGTCTTCTCGCGCCGGTACCAGGCCAGGCTCTCGACGCCGACCACCGTGATGTTGCCGCCCAGGCAGCCGAAGCGTTCGACCAGCATGGTCCGCACGCCGGCGCGCGCGGCGGCCAGCGCCGCCGACAACCCGCCCGGCCCGCTGCCGACGACCAGCACGTCGACCTCGGCGATCACCGGCACTTCCCGCGCGCTCTCGGTGACGGTCTTCATCCGGGTGTCGGCGACAGAATAGCCCCGGCGGGGGCCGGCGCACGGGGACGGGCGCGAGTTTGCCGAGTCGTCGCGTGGCCGTGACCGGCGCGTGGCGGGGCAGCGGGCCTGCTGGCGCAGCTCGCGGCAAGAGCGCGGACCTGCGAGATCCAGAGCCGCGCGCGAGTTTTCCCAATCGTCGCACGCCTGCGACCACTCCGTCGCTCGACTGCATGCTTAATCGGGCGTGCACTCCGACACGCGCTTCCTCTCCCGCTTCGTCCCCGCCTGGTGGTGCCCGGGCGCCCATCTGCAGACCGTGTGGGCGCGGGTGGCGCGGTCGCGGCGGCTGGTGGCCTTCGAGCGCGAGGTGCTGACGACCGAGGACGACGACGACCTGGCGCTGGACCACCTGGCGGGCCCGCCCGCCACGCCGCGCGTGCTGCTGCTTCACGGGCTGGAGGGAAGCGCGTACTCGCTGCACACCCAGGGGTTGGCGGAGCTGGTGCGGCGCGCCGGGTGGCGCGCGACGGTGCTCAACTTCCGGTCGTGCGCGCGCGATCCGCGGTGCATCCGCCGCCGTCTGCGCAACCGCCGGCCGCGCCTTTACCATGCCGGCGACAGCGCCGACCTCGACCTGGTGGTTCGAACCTTGGCGGCCCGCGCGCCCTCGACGCCGCTGTACGCGATCGGGTTCTCGCTGGGGGGCAACGTGCTGCTGAGGTGGCTGGGCGAAGCCGGCGAAAACAGCGCGATCCGCGCGGCGGCGGCCATCTCCACCCCCTACGACCTGGCGGCGGCCAGCGCGTTCCTCGCGCGCGGGGTGGGCCGCTTCTATGGCGCGCGCTTTCTGAACCGGCTGCGCGCCAAGACCATGGATCTGATGTCGCGCTTCCCGCGCGAGACCGCGCACCTGGACGCCGCCCGCATCCGTAGCCTGCGCACCTTGAGCGAATTCGACGAGATCGTGACCGCGCCCCTGCACGGCTTTCCCAGCGCCGCCGACTACCACGCGCGCGTCAGCTGCGTCGGCTGGCTGTCGCGCGTCGCCGTGCCCACCCTGTGCATGAACAGCACCGACGATCCCTTTTACCCACCGGCCGCCGTCGCACAGGCGCGCGCCGCCAGCTCACCCGCGGTGACATTCGAAGTCACGACCCAGGGCGGCCACGCCGGGTTCGTCGCCGGCCCCTGGCCGTGGCGCCCGCGCTACTGGGCCGAGGAGCAAGCGCTGTCCTGGCTGCGACAGCGCGGCCCCGCGCCGCGTCCCTGATCGCTACCTGGCCGTCGAAGCGTCGAGGAAGGTGACGGCGCCCGCGATCTCCGCCGCGCTGGCGTCACCGGGCAACGCCGGCCGCACGGCCAGGAACTTCTTCAGATCTATGCGCGCTACCCAGGCCTGATCCGAGACGCTGACGTCCACCACGAAGCCCACGGGGCTGCCGTCGAGAATCCCGGTGGTGACGGCGATGCCGTGGGGATCGAAGAGGTTGCTCCAGGAGCCGCCGTCGTGGGGCTTGTCGGGCATGGTGGCGTGCAGGAACATCCCGGCGCCTGCCTTGGCCTGCACCAGGTCCATCACGCCCACATCGGAGCTCGACTCCCCTTCGAAGAAGGCCAGGTGCGAGACCGAGTCGATCGACACGCCCTCCGACCGGCCGGTGTACGCCACCTCGTGATGGGAGGCCGCCGAGCCGGTCACGGTACCTGCCGCCTTGTCGAAGACCGCCGCGCCGAGATCGATGACGTTGTGGAAGTCTGCGCTCTCCGACGGGATCACCGCGACGCCCAGGTCATGGTCGATCGCCGCTGAATCGGGCTCGCCGCCGACCGGTGCTTCGGGGATGAGGGGGCTGGCCGCGCCGGGCAGCTGGTAGGTGTAGACCGTCGGCGGCGTGTCGTTGAGGTCGATCACGTTCAACCCCTCGTCGATCGGCGCTCCGGTGGCCGTGTGGTAACTGTCGCACGGCGGAGCTGTGCCGGCGCCCGAGGCTCCCACGCAGTCGTAGAAGGGGGCGATGATCCGCCGGCGCACCGGGTCGAAGCCGAAGTTCTCCGAGGGCGCCGCCGCGATGCTGGTGATGGCCTTGGTCCTGATGTCCAGGATCGCGAATCCGTTCCACACCGAGAGGATGGCGCGATCGTCGCCGTCCATGGCGATGCCGGTGACATACCCGCCACCCCCCGAGAAGGACGACGTCCCGTAGCTGTCGTCGAGGACGATCGTGCTCGTGACCTGGTCGGTCGTCGGGTCGATGAGCCAGACCTTGGGGCTGCTGGTCGAGGCGGCGACGACGATCTTGGAGGTGCCGCCGGTGGTGGTCGCCACGTCGCTCGCCGAACCGAGATCGACATAGCCGAGCAGCGCGGGGCTGCCGGCGATGCCCGCGCCCGCGACACCGACATCGACGACGGCCAGCTGGTTGTTGCTCTTGCCGGCGGGCGAGACGGGCAGCGGCAGATAAAGCTTCTGCAAGCCGTTGACTGTGACCACGCCAAAGGCGCCCGAGCCGCCGCCAGTAGGCGGCGGCGGCGGTGGTTCCTTCTCGCCGCCACACCCCTCGCACCAGATCGCCGACGCCAGCACCACCGCTCGGATCGCGCACAGCGTCGCGAATGAAAATCGTTCCATGGGTTCCTCCTGCAGGGACCCTACAGCAACTTCGGTGCCGAGGAGCCAACGCCAGGACAATCAGGCGCTCGCCGCGCCATGATCGATGCGCGCGCATGCGCGCGCGCATCGGCTGAGCATCGAGCTTCAGAAGCGCGCCTACGGCGGCTGCGACCCGACCGTCGCGGTGGCGCCCTCGAGGAGCCTGCTCGACGCGCTGTTGCCCCATCCCGGCATCTATCCGCGCAACCCGAGCGGTCGCGGCTACGCGGTCGGCGATGAGCGCGCGCACATCGAAGGCCTGGCGCTGCCCAACGTCGAGAACCCGCGCGACGGGCTCATGCCGGAGCGCCTGCGGGCGGGCGCGCCCGACAACTGGTGGCGCCAGCCGCTGCCGTGGAGCTGCGACTGGTTCGACTCCACCTGGTATCCGCGCTCGGTGCACCTCGGCGGCGTGCCCGAGCTGTTGCCCGAGGACGACAGCGAAGTCGAGGAGGTGCGCCTCGGCTACGTCGCCGGCCAGCAGAAGGCGCGCATGCGCGCCGCCGCGATCGGCGACCTTTACGACCCACGCTACGCCAACGCCGCCTGGCCCGGCATGGTGCTGCCTTTCTTCTACGCCAACGAACAGGTGCGCCTGCTGGGGCATGACCCCTTCGGCGTCCGAGCTGGTCGTGCAGCTACCCGGCAAGCCACCGCGCATGCAGCTGCGTCACGCCGGCAAGACCCACGACGTCCAGCCGGTGCCCAATCGAATCCTGATCAGCGTCGAGGAGATGGGCGTGTACATCGTGTGGCACGGCGCCTGGGTCCCACCCAAGCGCCTGCCCGGCCGGATGCGCGCCGAGATCGCCCCCGAGCCCGGCTCGGACCTGCGCGGGATCGAGGTGCTGGTGGATGGGAGGGTGATCGCGCCGCTGGGCTGAGCAGGAAACCGGCGACCACCAGCAGCAGCGCCGTGACGACGGTGTTCCGGATGGAGAGGAAGCCCTGCATCCCGCCTCAGCGCCGACGGGCGCCCGGCAACCCGAACAAGGGCGTCGACCGGGCCGGCGCGCGACTGGCGGCAGCCTCGGGCGGGACCGGCGTCGCGGGCCTCGGCGAGTTGAGCAGGACGCGCTCGCCGTCCAGCGAGACGTCGTCGTTGGCGCATAGCTGGATGTCCCCTAGCCGCGAGCGCAGCCGGTGCGAGTGCGCCTCCACATCGACGGCGCCGCCAGCGCGGGTGCGCACCTCGCCGGCGACCTCCTGCGTGAGCGCGCCCGTTCGCAGCACGGTCTCGCGGGCCGCGTTGACCTCCAGCCGATCGCAATCGAGCCGCAGCAAGCCCTGGGAGGCGAAGCGCAGCGACTGGGCGCGCACCTCGACGACCGGACCGTCGGCGCCGAGCGCGATGCTCAGGCACAGGCGGCCGTCGGGCGCGGTGACCGTGACCAGCTCGTGGCCGACCTCCGCGATGGCCCGGATCTGATATCCCGACGCCGACGTCAAGATCGCCGGCGACGTGGCCGCCACCGAGACCGGCACCGCCGCGGTTGCCTTCCCCGTCGCCCGTCTGGACCCGACCGGCCGGCCCCGGGGCGCGGTCTTGCTCTTGCGGCCAGCCATGACACATCGCTACCGCGGGGTGCGTCGGCCAGCGGTGACAGTTTGGTTACGTTCGATATCTCCCCTCCCTCGATATCTCTCCTCCCAGGTAGATGCAAACGCGCGGTACCGCTCACTGGCGCGGTTGGGAATCCGTTCACCGTCGCTCTCGCGTCTCGCCGAAAGCTTTCGCGGACGGCAGGATCAGCGAGAGCGCCGCCATCAAGAACCCCGCGATCATCGTGCTTCTGGTCAAGGATTGGCCAAAGGGGCTACTTGCTGATCGCTGCGGAGGCAGTGGAGAGCGACCGGTTCGGGTCGATTCCGTTCAGCGTCCAGATCGCCGCGCGCGCCGCCCGCAGCCCGTTCGTCGAGCTCAGCCCGTTCGTCGAGCTCAGCCCGTTGATCGAGCTCAGTCCGTTCGTCGAGCTCAGCCCGTTGATCGAGCTCAGTCCGTTCGTCGAGCTCAGCCCGTTCGTCGAGCTCAGTCCGTTGATCGAGCTCAGTCCGTTCGTCGAGCTCAGCCCATTGATCGAGCTCAGCCCGTTCGTCGAGCTCAGTCCGTTCGTCGAGCTCAGTCCATTCGTCGAGCTCAGCCCATTGATCGAGCTCAGCCCGTTCGACGAGCTCAGCCCGTTGATCGAGCTCAGCCCGTTGATCGAGCTCAGTCCGTTGATCGAGCTCAGCCCATTGATCGAGCTCAGCCCGTTCGACGAGCTCAGCCCGTTGATCGAGCTCAGCCCATTGATCGAGCTCAGC
>DASRQZ010000066.1:0-41518 GCA_035696125.1 Polyangia bacterium | reverse complement strand
ACCACAGCGCCGCGCTGGTCGGACAGACCATCGCCGGCAAGTTCGTGATCGAGACGGTGATCGCCGTCGGGGGCATTGGAACGGTCTATCGCGCCCATCAGCTGGGGCTGGATCGCAAGGTCGCGCTCAAGCTGCTGCAGGAAGAGTTCGCCCAGGACGAGGACTTCATCGAACGCTTCAAGCGCGAGGCGCGCGCCGCCTCGCGCCTCGACCATCCGAACTCGGTGCGGGTGCTCGACTTCGGCCAGCACGAGGGGTCGCTGTACCTGGCGATGGAGTACGTCGAGGGGCGCACCCTCTTCGAGGTGATCCAGGCGGACTTCCCGCTGCCCGAGGAGCGCACCGTCGACATCCTGTCGCAGGTGCTGGCGGCGGTCGGGGTCGCCCACGACATGGGCGTGGTCCACCGCGATCTCAAGCCCGAGAACATCATGATCATCCGCGCCACCAGCGACGAGGGCGAGCACCACGAGCTGGTCAAGGTGCTGGACTTCGGAATCGCCAGCCTGGGCACCGTCGCGCGCGCCCCGGACGCCGAGCCGGAGGGCCCGCGCATGACCAAGCGCGGCCTGGTGGTGGGCACGCCCGAGTACATGGCGCCCGAGCAGGCGGGAGGCGAGCGTCCCGACCGCCGCAGCGACATCTACTCGCTGGGCGTGGTGCTGTATCAGATGCTGGCCAAGCGCCTGCCCTTCCAGGGCGACAGCGCCCTCACCGTCGCGGTCAAGCACATCACCGAGCCGCCGCCCTTGCCGTCACAGTTCGCCGCCGTGAGCCAGAAGATCGAGGCGGTCTGCCTGCGCGCGCTCAGCAAGGCGCCCGAGGATCGCTACCCCAACGCGCGCGAGATGCGCACGGCGCTGCGCAGCGCCATCAACATCGCGCCGGGTCGCTCGTCGTCACCGCAATCGGTGTTCGCGGGCGGCGGCAACGACAATCACACGGGCTCGCTGATGGGCGCGATCGCCGACGTGCCGCATCGGCGCCACACGCCCCTGGTCGTGGGCTTGACGCTGGCGACCCTGTTCGCGGCCGCGCTCGGGGTGCGGTCGCTGGTGCGCGCGCGCCGCAGCGCGGCCCCGCCGGTCGAGCGGACGTCGGCAACCTCGACGTGGCCGGCGAGCACGCCGGCTTCGGGCCTCCCCGCGCACGCGGCCAGGCCGGGCCTCGATCCAGCCCCCGATCCGACCGGTCCCACCGCGGGCGCGCTACCCGCCGGCGCGCCGGTGCCCGACGACGTCAAGCCCGCAAGCGGCGCGCCGCCCCGGCGCAGCAAGGCGGCGCTGGTGCGCGAGAGTCGCGATCGGTCCAAGCGGGGCGCGCGGGGGGGGCGGGCAACGCGCGCCGGCGCGCCGGTCGCGGTGGCGACGGGAGCGGGCAAGCCGGCGCCGGGCCGAGCCGCCGCCGGCGACCGGCGCACGCCACCGGCCGACCTTGCGGCCGGCAAGAGCGCGCTCACCGCGACCCCGCCCGCTCCTCCGCCGGCGCCGCTCGACATCAGCCGCGCCGGGGTCTCGATCGCCGCCATCAGCAGCACCAGCGCGATCCCCAGCTCGAACATCCGCGCAGGCCTCAGCCGCGCGCCGCTGCTGCACTGTTACCGCGAGGCTCTGCGCGCGGCGGGCGCGGCCGCCACCGGCACGGCGGTGCTGCACCTGAAGATCGACATCGCCGGTTACGTCACCAGCACCCAGCTCGAGGGCGCCCACTTCCTCCCAGGGGTCAAAGCATGTGTGGAACAGGCCGCGCGCGGCGCGCGCATCAAGGACGTCGACACCGGCGAGGGCAGCGCCGACATCACCCTCAACTTCACGTACTCACCATGAACCCAACTCGTCGCTCGGCGCTGTTCTCGGCGGTCCTGTCGTCGCTGCTGTGGCTGATGGCCGGTGGCTGCGCCAGCAGCGGCCGCGAGGGGTTGGACGTCGCTCAGCTGCCGGAGGTGGTGCGCCCCGACTACCAACTGTTCGCGCGCCGCTGCTCCAAATGTCATTCGCTGGCACGCCCGCTGCGCAGTGGCATCACCGACGACGAAGTCTGGATCGCCTACGTCAACCGCATGCGCCGCCAGCCGGGCAGTGGCATCTCGCCCCAGGACGCGGCCCCGATCTTGCGATTCTTGCACTACTACTCCAGTGAGCAGCGACGGCTGAAGCGCGAGCACGAGGAGGCCAGCGGCGCCGCCGCGACCCCCTCCTACAGCTCCGGGAGCGGCGCCTCGGGAACCGAGACCGCGACCCGCTGATGCGGCAGCGACTGCTGTATATCGCGGCGGTGGCAGCGCCGGTGCTGCTGACCGTCCTGGCCGCGACGCGCGCGGGCGCCATCGAGCGCAACTTCGCGGGCTCGGCCCAGCTCGACTACCTCCTGGTGCCGGCGGAACGCGCGACCGCCGCCGCGCGCACGACCTTCGATGGATTCACCAGCGAGGTGGCGTTGAAGCTGGCCGTCGACGTCTCCGACAAGCTGTCGGCCAACGTCAAGATCTGCCACGGTTGCCACGGCTTCGAGCTGCCGATGGGCTACTTCGACTACCGGCTGCAGGACGAGCTCAACTTTCGCATCGGCCGTTTTAGCCCCAGCTTCGGCGCCTTCAACGTGCGCCACGATCCCGCCAACCACGCCACCAGCAGCAAGCCCCTGCCCTATGACATGGGCCGCATGCTGCGCATGCGCGAGTGGAACCTGGGCGTGCTGCCCAGTCCCTTCCCCGACAACGGCCTGGAGATCGGCGGAACGCACTGGTTCGGCGATCAGGTGCAGATGGACTACGCGACCTACGCCGTCTCGGGGTTCAAAGGCGATGCGCTGGCCTATGACATCGAGTGGTCGCACTCCTACTCGCAGACCAGCCTGCTGGTCGACAACAACGGACGCCCCGCGGTCGGCGCGCGCATGGCGTTCACCCTGCGCGTCGGCGAAGCCAACGATCTGACCGCGGGCGCGAGCGTGATGTACGGGACCTGGGATCAGGAGAACCGCCTGTCCTATACCATCGCAGGGGCGGACCTGGCGGCCCGCGTGGGGCGCACCCAGCTTCGCTTCGAGTACCTGATGCGCCGGCAGGCGTTCGACTTACGGGATCGCCCGCTCAAGTACCCGGGCAGCGGCATCCAGATCTTCGACAAGCACGGCGCCTACATGGAAGTCGAGCGCACGATCAACGAGTCGGTGACCCTGGTGGGGCGCGCCGACGGTCTCTATCGGGTCGGCAACCTGCCGATGGACAGCCCGCTGGAACGGCGGAGCTGGGTCGGGCGCCTGACCGGTGGCGCCACGCTGGCGGTGCTCCCCGGATGGCGCATCAAGGGATCGGCCGAGCTGTGGGCGTTCCCGCCGAGGCAGACGCAGGACCAGGCGATCTACGAGCTGGCGCTGCACCTGGCGCTGGTGGGCACGTTCTAGAGCACCGAACGGTTTGAAGGCTGGACCACCGCGCCTCAAGGGCCTCTGGCCTCGGGCCTCGGGCCTCCAGTGAAGAGTCCTCCAGAGGTCTGAGGCCCGAGGCCCGAGGCCCTTGACCGGCGTTCCAGGTCCAGCGCGCGAGAGGAATACCCACCTCCCCCGCCGGCGCCCGCCCCACAACGGAGAGAGCGGAGCCGCAAGCAGGAGGGACCGGAGGCCCCCACCCGCCTCCCTTTTGGGCGATACTCACGGGCGGTGCCGCGTACGATCCTCAATGTGATGCCCCCGGAGGTGGTGGTCCACGACGGGGAGGAGGCATGTGAATACCTGCCGGGACGCCGCGCGAGCCGCCCTCTGCGGCTGCCGTTGCGCGACCTGACCCCCGCCGAGTTCGACGGACGCCTCGACGCCGGTGACCGTCGCGCCGGCAGGTTGCTCTATACCCAGGAGTGCCCGGCGTGCTCCGCGTGCCAGCCCATCCGCGTCGACGTCCGCGCCTTCGCCCCGTCGCGATCGCAGCGTCGCGCGCAGGCCAAGGGCGATGCGTGCATCGTGGCACGCGTGGGCCCGCTCGAAGCCGACGATGCGCGGGTGGCTCTCTACCAGCAACACCTCGAGATGCGTGGTCTCGACCGAGGCGCGAAGCCGATCGACGTGCACGACTACGCGGCCGGCTTCGTCGCAAGCTGCGTCGGCGGGTTCGAGATCCGCTACTTCCTTGGCAATGAGATGGTGGGCTTGGCCATCACCGATCACGGCGCGCGTTCATTGTCAGCGGTGTACACCGCCTGGGATCCGAACTACGAAGCGCTCTCGCTCGGCACCTACTCGATCCTCACCCAGATCGCCTTGGCCCGGCGCGAAGGCCTCGACTGGGTCTATCTCGGTCTCGCCATCGAGGACAGCCCGCCCATGGCCTACAAGACCCGCTTCCGTCCGCACGAGCGCCGGATCGGCGGCGTCTGGCGGCGCTTCGACCGCGGCTGAGCCGCGCAGGATCATATCGGCAAGGCGTTCATGGCGGCCTGTTCGGCCTCCAGCAGACCGCCGCTGATGGATATCTTGCGGAGGCGTTTCGAGCTAGGTTGGGCCGGGTCTCGACGAGGTTGTCATGAAAAGACTGATCCACAGACATTGCGTCGGTTTGCCGTGTGTCGCGCTCTGGACGCTTGCGCTTCTTGCCGCCGGATGCGCGGCGAGCACTCCGCAATCCAGCGGATCAGGAGGAGGCAGCGGTGCCGGCACGAACGGCACCGGCGCGGGCGGGGCCGGTGCCAGCGCCTCGGGGACGGGCGGCGCCGGCGCGAGCGGCTCCGGGGCAGGCGGATCCGGCGCGGGGGGCACCAGCCCGACTACCTCAGGGACGGGCGGCACGGGCCCGAGTGGCACCGACGCTGGCACCTCGGGAACGGGCGGCGGCGGCGCGGGGACTGGCGGTGCGGTCGCGCGCACGACGGAGCTCATTGGGCCGGGCGGCGCGACCTGCGGCGCGACGAACGCGACCCATGGCGACGGCTTCATCTGCGTTCTCAACTATCCAAACGCTGGGACCAATGTCGTCGGGTATTGGTTCGACTATGCATTCTCCGCCGGCACCTGCAACGTGACCTTCACGAAGCCCGCGGGGAACAGCGCGGCCAACCCACAGGTCTGTTTCTCGGGCAGCGCCTGCGCGGCCACGTCGGGGGGCGGTCTCGGCCTCGCGCTTTGCGATGTTCATGGGATCAACGTCTCGACATGGCCGGAGTTGATGATGCTCGAGAGTGCAAGCAGTCTCTCTTCCACCGTCAAGAGCCCGTTCAGTGGGTGCAATCCGGGCGCGACGATGACCTCGGTCAGCTGGACCGTCGGCAGCGGCAGCATCCCGGCCGGCACGTCTGTGCTCTTCGACGACGCCGCCGACGTGAACGTGGCTCGGGTCGACAATCTAGCGGCGGGAGCGACCTCGGTCGCCGTGCCTGCCAACGTCGACACGCGCAATGTCGCGTCGATCAAGTTCTCGGTGAGCGGCGCCAGCAGTACCAGCTGGAGCTTCTGTTTGACGAGCCTGAAGCTCTCGTTGCAATGAGCCGAGCCTGGGCATCTACCGCAGCTCCGCCTCTAGCCCGCCAGCTTCGCGGTGGAGCTCCGGACGGCGCCCGCCGGATGGGAGGCCCCGCTTGTCACGGCTTGGCCAGCACGAGCTGCCGCATCACCACCCGCACGGGCGGCGCCGGTTCGTCGTGGTCGGCGATGGCGGCCAGCGACGCCGCCAGGCGGTCGAGCTCGTCGCCGTCGAAGGCCGCGCGCGCGTAGGGGTCGTTCCGCCAGGTCGCGATGTTCAGCGCGTGCAGGCGCGCCATGCGGGTCGCGGGCAGCGACAGCGGCGACAGCAAGCTGAGCTCGGTGGTCCAGCCGGCGAACGGACCCGCCAGCGCGGCACCCACGCGCAGGCACTGGCCGTACGCCGCCTGCAGCTCGGCGACCAGCTGGTAATAGCGGGCGAACGCGGGATGTTCGGACAGCATGTCAGCGGTCTCCTCCAGCACCAGCACAGCGCGGTCGGCGGCCGCGCGGCCCCAGGCGGCCACGACCTCGTCAGGATCGCGCAGGTGAGTCAGCAGGAAGCGGCTGTACAATAAATCCGGGCGACGCTCACCGGGGAACGCCGCCTCGGTCACGTCGCGCACCTGGTACTCGACGCCGGGTGGCGCCATGGCCCGCGCGCGCGCCACCTGCTGGGGCGAGCGCTCCAGCCCCAACGTGCGGGCCGGTGCCAGCACCGCGTGCACCAGGCGCGTCGACCACCCGGGCCCACAGCCGAGATCGACGGCCTGCCGCGGCTGCAGGTAACCCAGCAAGCGCAGCAGGCGCGCCGAGCTGGGCTCGAAAACCGCCGCGAGCAACGCCAGCCGCTCGGCGGCGTCGCCGCCGTCGCCGAAGGTGTAGTGATCGCCCACGGTCGCGTCGGCGCCCGATGGGAGGGATCCGGTCGTTGTGAGAGTCGGGATGGGGTGGCTCATGGCTCCTTTGCGGTGCCACCGCGACGCCATTTCCCTGCTGCAACGAAAAAAGGCGCCGTCGATGGGCGCCTTTTTCGAGGGTGGTGAAAGCGTTCAGCTCAGGTCCAGGTCCTCGCGCGCCCCGTGGCATAGCGGTTAAATCGCCGGTACCAGCGCGGCCAGCGCGAGGATAAAACCGCGGTTGCGTCACTGAACGAACGCACGATTGATCCCAAGGTAGCGGGTCGGCGACGGGCGGTCAATCCGCATCAGAGGAGGTTCGGACCTCGTCTCAGGGTTGCGCGTCAATCAGCGACCGGTGACTCCGCTGCGGCCGAAGACGATCGCTCGAACCCTGCGGCCAAAGCCTGATTGGCGGGGGTTCCCAGCAGGGAACCGAGCGTGCCCACCGGCGCTGGCTGCCCCACCCGCACACCCGCCTTCAGCGTGGCGACGCGCGCGGCGCTCTGTTCGATGCGCGCGCGGGTTTCGGCGCTGGTCTGGGCGGCGCGTACCAGCGCCTCGAACGCAGCGCGCTGCCGCTGCCAGGGTTCGCGGATGATCAGATGGTCGGCGCCGGCCGCGATCGACATGACCGCGAGCTCTTCGATGGCGTGGCGATCGGCGACCGCCCTCATGCCCAGGTCGTCGGAGACGATCACGCCCGCGAAGCCGAGCTCGACGCGCAGCAGATCGGTCAGGATCCGGCGCGACAGCGTCGCCGGCCAGCTCCGATCGAACGCCGGATACATCACGTGCGCGGTCATGATGGACTCGATGCCGGCGTGCGCCGCAGCCGCGAACGGGGCCAGCTCGACGCGCCGCAGGCGCTCCTCGTCGTGGGCCACCACCGGCAAGGTGAAGTGCGAATCGGCGTGGGTGTCGCCGTGCCCTGGAAAGTGCTTGCCGCAACCGGCCAGGCCGGCGGCGCGCAGCCCGCGCCAGAACGCCAGCGCCTGCACCACCACCGCATCGGCGGTCACGCCGAACGCCCGATTGCCGATCACGGGGTTGGCGGGGTTGGTGTGCACGTCGAGCACGGGAGCAAAGTCCCAGCCGACGCCCAGCGCCGCCAGCTCGCCGCCGAGCGCGCGCCCCACGCGCTCGGTTCGCGCGGCATCGCCCGCGCTTCCCACCGATAACATGTCGGGCCACACGGTGAGCGGGGCACGCAGGCGCTGGACCAGGCCCCCTTCCTGATCGATGGCGATGATGATGGGCGCGTCGGGCGGCGCCGCGCGCCGGAGCGCGCCGACCAGCGCCGCGACTTGTTCGGGACTGGCGATGTTGGGCCGGAACAACATCACGCTGCCCACCTCGCCGTCGGCGATCCAGCGCAACAGGTGATCGGGTGCCTCGGTACCGTCGAACCCCACCGACAGCAGCTGACCGCAGTCGCGCGCCAGGCGACGCGCCGCCGCGCCGGTCAACGTCGACGAGCCAGCCGCGCCAGCCGAAAGGTCATTCGAAGACCCGTTCGAAGGCCCGTTCGAAGGCCCGTTCGAAGACACCATCGAGCCATCATAGGCCCTCGCGCGCCCCGATGCAGCGGGCACCCGTCGCCGCGGCGGCCCGCAGACATCCGGCGCGCGCCAGCCGGGGATCCGGCGAGGCAACCCGAACCCGAGGTAAACAGTCGAACGGCCGTCACAAAACCGACTTTCCAAGCGTCACGGGCTGATATAAGTTGCGGACCCTTTTACCCGACGGCCCTTCAGCGCTCACTTCCGTTTCCATGATCAAGGTCAAGCGTATCGATCACGTCGCCATCGCCGTCGGCGACCGGGACCAAGCGGGCGCGCGCCTGCAAGGGCTGTTTGGCCTGGCGGAGCAGGCGCGCGAGCACGTCGCGGATCAGAAAACCGACGTTCTGTTTCTGGCCTGCGGTGGCGCCGTGGCCGCGGCCAGCGAGACCGCGCTCGAGCTGGTGGCGCCCGCGGGCAACCCGGCTCTGCAGCGCTTCCTGGACAAGCGCGGGCCGGGCCTGCACCACGTCTGCTTCGAGGTCGATGACCTGGACGGCGCGCTCGCGACGCTCAAGGCGGCGGGCGTTCCGTTGATCGACGATGTTCCGCGGCCCGGTGCCCGCGGTCACCGCGTCGCTTTTCTGCACCCGGCGGCGACTGGCGGAGTCCTCTTCGAGCTGTGCGCCGCAGGACATACTTCATGAGACGTCGTCGTCGTCAGGTCCGTTGGAAGAACATCGCCCTCGGCCTCGCGCTGGGACTGGGATGGGGGCTGGCGGCGGCACGCTCCGCCTCGGCGCAGTATGGGGGCATGCCCGGCCAGCCTGGCGGCATGCCGCAGGCGCCGGCGGGTCAAGAACCCAAGGAAGAAGGCCCGGCCGAGGCCGCGCCCGAAGAGGAGGGGCGCCCCAGCGACCTCGAGCCGCTGACCGGCTACGCCGAGCAAAACAAGAAGCGGATGCAGATCTTCGAGATCGACGGCTACCTGCGCATGCGCGGCGACTACCTGCACAACTTCTTCCTTGGCCAGGGGTACACATCGCTGACCCAGCCGGTGCCGCCATCGACCAATGGTTCCACCACCGTATCTCCCGGCCCGGGTTTGCCCCCCTTTCCGGTTCCGCTGGGATGTCGCCCTCCCGACTCGGGGGGCGGCCTCAATCCCTGCGGAACCAAGGGTCTGGGAGCGGCCAACTTGAGATTGCGCCTGGAGCCGACCCTCAACGTCACCGATCAAGTCAGGGTGCACGCGCAGTTCGATGTTCTGGACAACACCATCATGGGATCCACTCCCGACTCGCTGGTCGGGATCAACCGAACCGCCCAGGACGGCGTCGGTGGCGCGGCTCCTGCGCCCCTGCTCTACGAGACCCAGGACGCGCCCGAGATCAGTCAGAACGGTTATCTGTCCAGCGTCCGGGCCAAGCGCGCCTGGGGCGAGGTCGACAGCGAATTCGGTTCGCTGCGCTTCGGCCGCATGCCCTGGCATTTCGGTCGTGGCATCGCCTACAACGACGGCAGCTGCCCCGATTGCGACCACGGTACCAACGTCGACCGATTGATGGCGCTGACCCAGCTCTACGGTCACCAGATCGCCGCCTCCTGGGACTTCGGCGCGCAGGGCCTGACCTCGCAGCAGCTCAACCTGGGACGCAATGATCCAGGTGGCTACCCCATCGACCTGTCGCAAGACGACGACGTCGTGCAATTCATGGCGGCGATCACGCGCATCGACACGCCCATCCACTTGCGCGAGCGGGTCGATCGCGGCGACCTGGTGGTGAACTACGGGCTCCAGCTGGTGTACCGCAGTCAGCAAGCGACGGCCATCGCGTCGACCACGTCGGCGCCCACCGGCACCACGGCCACCACGCGCGAACAGGCCGCCGACTCGCTCACCAACGTCGGGGCCCACATGGTGATGCCGGACCTGTGGCTCAAGCTCTACTTCCGCGCGCTCACCATCGAGTTCGAAGGCTCGGGCGTGTTCGGCAAGATCGATCATTCCGGGCCCCTGGGTGCGAACGGACAGGACCTGGCCATGCGACAGTTTGGCTGGGTGCTGGCGTCCGAGCTGCGGCTCTACCGCGACGCCTTCTTCCTGGGCTTCGAGACCGGCGGGGCGACCGGCGACGCGGCCGGAAACTCCGACGCCGCCGGCAGCAGCAAGGACGCGCGATCTCAGTACCTGAACTACCGTTGGCGATTCGTGCAGCAGCCCATGAACGACCATGCCCTCGATGACTTCAAGTTCTCGCCCGAGTACCACATCGACGAGATCCTGTTCCGGCACATCCTGGGCACGGTCACCAACGCGGTCTACTTCAAGCCGCAGATCGCCTACTGGTTCGACCTGCAACAGACCCGGCAGCTGGGCCTCAACGGCGCGGTGATCTACAGCATGGCTCCGGTCAGGGACGGGACGCCCGGCCACGGATTGTCGTACGGGATCGAGATGAACGTCGGCGTCAACTACCGGAATTCGGCCGAAGGCTTCTACGCCGGCCTCACCTGGGGCGTGCTGTGGCCGCTGGCCGCGCTCGATCGCCCGGCGACGCATTCGGACGGTACGGCGTTCTGGGGCCCCGACGCCGCCAACGCCAGCGCGGCGCAGGTCCTGCGAACGTTCTTCGGGATTCGGTTTTAGCTTCTAACCGACCGATTCTGGGGATTCGGTGCACGGTGGTTGGGTCGGTGGGCATAGCTGGGCGAGGTGTCATCAGTTTTCAGTTTTCAGTCGACAGGAAAAGCTGACGGACTCAGGCGGCGGCTCGAATGCCGAGTTGATCGCAGAGGCTATCCAGAGCTTTGTCGCCCTCCGCCAGAAAGCTGAACGCCGCCCACTATCTCCTGAAGACTGATAGCTGACAGCTGATGACCCTTCGTCCGAGCTTCCAGGTTCACCTGGCTATGTTTAGGGCCCAGTCTCCGCGCGTCTTCGCCCGCCGCCGAGATCGCGGCCTATTGGCCTCTCTCAGTGGGTCTTGGCCTTGCTCCCCTTCTTCTCGGCCTGGGCCTTCACGCCGTCGTCATATCCCTTGAAGGTCTCGAGGCGCTCCTCGGCGTCCTTGCGGGAGGCCGGGTCTTCGGACTTGCCGTACTCCAGGTACTTTTCGAAGGCTTGCTTGGCCTCGTGGGTCTTCTTGTCCTGGGAGTAGAGGATGCCGAGGTCGTAGTAGGCGCGCGCGTGCCTGGGGTCGCGCGCGATCGCCAGATTGTACTCGGCGATGGCCTCGTCGGTGTTGCGCTGGCGGCGATAAACCGTGGCCAGGCTGAAGTGATATTCGGCCTCGTCGGGCTTGAGCGCGATCGCCTTTCTGAAGGCCGCGATGGCGCCGTCCATGTCAGCCGACTTCTCCCTGGAGATGCCCAGGCTGTTCCAGGCGTTGGCGTCGTCGGGCTTGATGGCGGTCGCCTTGGTCAGGTGCTCGATGGCGCGCTGGTAGTCACCCTTGCTCTTGTAGGCATAGCCCAGCGACAGCCGCGGCTCGTATTCGTCGGGCTTGATCTCGACCGCCGTCTCCAGCTCCTTGATGCCCTCATCGACCCGCTTGAGGCGGACGTAGGCGGCGCCCAGGTTGCCGTGCGCCAGCGCGTCCTTGGGTTGCAGCTTGACGGTCTTCTCGTATTCGCCGGCGGCCTTCTGGTAGTTACCCTGCGTGCGCCAGAGGTTGCCCAGCGTCAGGTGCGCGGCGGCGTAGTCGGGACGCAGGGCGAGCGCCTTTTCGCACTCGGTGATGGCTTCGGGAATCTTGCCCTCGCGCTTGAGCTGCAGGCTGAGGTTGTAGTGCCCCGCTGCCTCGTCGGCCCTCGCTGTCCGCCCGGCCCCGAGCATGATAGCGGTCATTGTCAAGGCGAGAGCTGCCGTGGTCAGTCGCATCGCGTCTCCTTTTCCATTTGGACCGTGGCACCGGGCACGGGATTCACCCCAAATCCATGGCCGCGCCAGGTTATCACCGCGACCGCGCGACCGGCGCGCTATAGTTCCGGCACCGAATGCTGGACGCGTTGCTCGTGACCTTTCGGGAGGGGCTCGAGTCCTTCCTGATCGTGGGTGTCATCGTCGGCTATCTGCGCAAGACCGACCGCGCCGCTTTGGTGCGCGGGGTGCACCTGGGCGTCGCGCTGGCCGTGGTCGCCTCGCTGATCGGCGCCTGGCTGTGGCTGCAGGTGCCCAACCAGCCGCTCTATGAGGGCATCGCGGCCCTGTCGGCGGCGGTGCTGGTGGGACTCTTGCTAGTCCAGATGATGCGCATCGGACGCCGCCTCAAGGGCGAGATCGAGTCGCGCGTCGAACGGATCGCCGGCGGCAGCGCTGGCGGCGGCGGCATCATGCCGCTGGTCGGCGTCACGCTGGTGACCTTGCTGCTGGTGACCCGCGAGCTACTGGAAGCGGTCTTCTATCTCGGCGTCAAGGCGATGGCCGTGCGCGCGTCGGCGGTGCCGCTGCAAGGCGTGCTGGTGCTGGTGGGCGCGGTGCTGGGCCTGCTGCTGGCCGGCTTCCTGGCCTGGTACTGGAGCCGCTACAGCCACAAGCTGAACCTGGGCGTCCTGCTCAAGGTGACCGCGCTCTTTCTCGGCCTGTTCCTGATCCAGCTGTTCGTCTACGGCATTCACGAGCTGGCGGAGAGCGGAGTTATCCACGGCAGCCAGGCCTTCCACGACGCCACCGAGATCTTGGGCCCCGACGGTGTGATCGGACACTTCATCTCCTACTCCCTGCTGGGCGCGCCCCTGCTCTACCTGTTCTGGGCCCGCCGTGCGCGCGCCCAGCAGCGTCGTCCGCCCTCCTGGCGTCTTGGCGTTTAACCCTGGATCTGCTTGCTCAGGGCGCGCGAGATGATCTGATAGCCCAGCCGCTGGTAGAACGCCTCGGCCGCCTGGTTGCCGGCCCACACGGTGAGCACGATCTCGGTGGCGCCGTGCTCGCGCGCCCAGGTGACCGCGGCGTCCATCAGCGCGGTGCCGACGCCGGCGCGCCGGCGCCGCTGGTCGACGACCAGCGCTTCGACGTGCACGCGCCGGCGCGGCACCATCGCCGGATCGCTGGGCGTGTCGTAAGCGCGCACCAGCACCGCGCCGATCACCGGCGCGGCGCCCGGGCCCGACGACGCGCTCGCCTCGGCGACCAGCATGGTGGCGTGCGGATCGTCGGCGAATCGCGGCGACGGGCGCGCCCCCGGGCCCCCGCCGAGGGATGCCCCCGGCCCGGAGGCGCGGAAATACCCGGGGACCAGCGCGGCGTGCAGCTCGTCGATCTGGCGCCAGAGCGCCTGCAAGGCGTCGATGTCACCGGGCGTGGCGGCGCGGATCAGCTGGCCTCCTCGTCGGCCAGCTCGACCGGGAAGCGCCCGCGCATCGTGCCGTAGACCAGATCTTCGACGTCCGTCTCGGTGGCCAGCTCCATGGCGGCGCTCGCCAGCCGCTGCGCGTCGGCCAGCGTGGTGGCATGTACGATCGACTTGATCACCGGGATCTGGCGCGGCGCCATCGAAAGCTGGCGCAGGCCCAGGCCGATCAGGATCCAGGCCAGCAGGGGATCGCCCGCCATGTCGCCGCACATGGCGACCGGCTTGCCTTTGCGCGCGGCGCCCTCGACGATCTGCTTGAGGGCCCGGAGGATGGCCGGGTGCAACGGGTGATAAAGGTAGCCCACGTGCTCGTCCTCGCGATCGGCGGCCAGCGCGTACTGGATGAGGTCATTGGTGCCGATGCTGAGGAAGTCGCATTCGGCCGCCAATAGATCCGTGATGAAGGCGGCGCTGGGCGTTTCGACCATGACCCCGATGGGCACCTTGGGATCGTGAGCGATGCCGTCAGCCGCCAGCCCGGCGCACACCTCGGCGCAGATCTGCTTCGCGGCGCGCAGCTCGGCGACGCCCGAGATCAAGGGAAAGAGGATCTGCATCGGGCCCTCGACCGACGCTCGGTAAAGGGCCCGCAGCTGGACGCGAAAGATGTCGTGCCGGTGCAGCGAGTAGCGGATCGACCGCAAGCCCATCGCCGGGTTGGCGCCCATCGGCATGCGCACCGACGCTGGCAGCTTGTCGCCGCCGAGATCCAGCGTGCGAAAGGTGATCGGACGCGCGCCCACGCTCTTGAGCGCGGCGACCGCGTGCGCGTACTGCTCTTCCTCGGTGGGCAGCTCGGGCCGCTCCAGGTACAGGAACTCGGTGCGGAACAGTCCGACCGCCTCGGCGCCGAGGTCGATGGCGATCGGGATCTCCTCCAGCATCTCGACGTTGGCCGCCAGGTGGACCGCCACGCCGTCGACGGTGGCCGACGGGGTGTCGCGCAGGGCCGCCAGCCGCTGCGCGCGCCCGCGCTGGCCGTCGGCGCGCTCCTGGTAACGGCGCAGCGCCTCGGCGTCGGGATCCAGGATCACCTCGCCGCGGTTGCCGTCGACGATCACGGTCATCCCCGACCAGACGCGGTGGCCGATCCGCTCGACGCCCACCACCAGGGGCAGCCCCAGCGCGCGCGCCACGATCGCCGTGTGCGAGGTGCGACCGCCCGCTTCGGTGCAGAAGCCGGCCGCCTCGGCGCGGCCGAGCTGCGCGACGTCGGCGGGTGACAGCTCGTGTCCGACGGCGATGCTGCCCCGGGGCGTGTCCTCTGCCGACGACTCGACCATGCCCAGAAGATTTCGCAGCAGGCGCTCGCCGACCATGGCGATGTCGCTGCGCCGCTCGCGGAAGTACGGGTCCTCGATGCGGTCGAAGACCGACTGGATCTGGTCCAGCGCGCGCCGCACCGCCCAATCCGCCGAGGTCTTGTCCTCGCGGATCAGGCGCCGGGCCTGTTCGGTGAGGTGCACGTCGTACAGCATCAACCGGTGCACTTCGAGGATGCGATACTGGTGCTCCTCGCCCTCGCGTTCGGCGATCTGCTGCTGGATGCGCGCCAGCTGCGCGTCGGTCTCGGCCAGCGCCTCGTCGAAGCGCTTCAGCTCGGCGTCGACCGCGTTGGTCGCGATGCGGCGCTCGTGCACGTCGACCCGGCTGCCCAGGACGTGCGCGACGCCGATGGCGATCCCGGGCGACGCGCCTACGCCGGCGAGCCGTTCCACGTCAGCCGCGCTCCGAGATCGTCGCGGCGCGCCCCGCGCCGATCACGTCGCGCCCCGCGCCGATCACGGATCAACCCCCTCGCCAAACCCGGTGTCGACCAGCGCGGCCAGGGCGTCGACCGCGGCCGTCGCGTCGTCGCCGGCGCACACGATCGACATCGTGACCCCGTGCGCGGCGACCAGCGTCAGCAGGCCCATGATGCTCTTGCCGTTGGCCTCCTGGCCGTCCTTGACCACCTTGACCTCGCAGCGGTATCGGTTCGCGGTTTGCACGAACTTCACGGCCGCGCGCGCGTGCATGCCCAGCCGGTTGCGGATGGTGACGTCGCGGATCTCCTCGGCGCTGGCTTGGTTGTCGGACATTCAGCGTGACTCTTGGAAGGCGATCTTGCCGGTCAGCTCGGACCCGAGGCGGATGGATCGGCGGCCCACGTCGCGCAGCAACTCGGCCAGCTCGTAGGGGCGCAGCTCGCGGCGATCGACGGTCGCCAGCTTGAGCAGCATGGGCAGGTTGACGCCGCACACGATCTCGACGGCGCGCGTGCCGTCCAGCATGGCCAGGCAGCCCTGGAACGGCGACGACCCGTGGATGTCGACCAGGATCACCACGCCGGCGCCGTGGTCGACGTCGTTGCACGCCTGCTCGATCTGGTGGATGACGACGTCGAACGAGTTCTCCATCGCGACGCTCACCGCCTCGATGCTGTCGAGCGGACCGACGATGGTCCGGGCGGCCTCGAGCAAGCAATGCCCGGCGCCACCGTGGGTGACCACGACGACGCCGATGGGGGGATCATTTTGACTGGAAGTGGCCATGTGTTGGCAACCCTATTGTAGTCGATCTCGACGCGATCAGGCGGCGCTCGTGCGCTGGATGTCTCGATGCCGGATCGACATCGACAGTGGCAGCGAGTCGTCCTTGCGCAGCCGCTGCGCCAGCTCCTTGGCGATCACCACCGACCGGTGGCGGCCGCCGGTGCACCCGATGGCAACGGTGGCGTAGGATTTTCCCTCGCGCCGGAAACCCTGGATCGAGAGCTTCAGCAGCTCTTCCGCCTTGTCCACGAACGCCCGGGTCTCCGGATTCAGCATCACGTAGGCCACCACCGCCTCGTCCTCGCCAGACAGAGCCGACAGGTTGGGTACGAAGAAGGGATTTGGCAAGAAGCGCACGTCGAGCACGATGTCCGCCTCGGTGGGCAGGCCGTACTTGAACCCGAATGACATCAGCGTGACCGCCAGGTCGTCCTCGGCGCCGCCATAGCGCTCCTGGATCAACGCCCGCAGCAGGTGGACGGTCAGCCCGCCCGTGTCGATGACCGCGCTCGCCTCCTGGCGCAGCAGGGTCAGCTGGTCGCGCTCGGCGCGCAGCCCGGCGCGGATGTCGGTGTCGGACAGCGGGTGGCGCCGCCGGGTCTCCGAGAAGCGGCGCAGCAGGATATCGTCGCCCGCGTCCAGGAACAGCACCTCCAGCGAGTGCCCGGCGGCGCGGATGTCGGCCAGGATCGCGGTCGTGCCCTGCAAGAACTCGCCGCCGCGGGCGTCGATCACCAGCCCGGCGCGGTCGATCTCGGCGCGCGTCGACAGCAGCTCGACCAGCTTGGGCAGGAGCGGCATCGGCAGGTTGTCGGCGCAGTAGTAGCCGAGATCCTCCAGCGCCCTCAGCGCCGTCGACTTACCCGCGCCCGAAACCCCCGTCACCACCACCAGCCTCATTCGACGTCGTCTCTCCATCTCCGCTCGCGCGCGTCGGCCAGCGCGCGATCGAGGCGTTCTTGAAACTCGCGGGCCGAATGGTGCCCTCGCACTTGAAGAAGTCGGTTGCGCGCCGCCACCTCGATCAGCGAGCTGACGTTGCGGCCCGGGCTGACCGGGATGCGCAGCAGAGGCACCTGCACGTCGAGGATCGGGTAGACCATCTCGTCGAGGCCCAGGCGGTCGTGGCTCTCGGTCTGGTCCCAGCGCAGGAGCTCGAGCACCAGCTCGATCTTCTTTTCGTCGCGCACGGCGGCGACGCCGAACATGTCCTTGATGTTGATGATGCCGAGGCCGCGCACCTCCATGTGGTGCTTGATCAGCTCCGACGCCCAGCCGACCAGCACGTCGCCCGAGGTGCGGCGCACCTCGACCAGATCGTCGGCCACCAAGCGGTGGCCGCGCATGATGAGGTCCAGCGCCGCCTCCGACTTGCCGATGCCGCTCTTGCCCAGCAGCAGCACGCCCACGCCCAGCACGTCCATGAGCACGGCGTGGATGCTGGCTGTCGGCGCCAGCTGCAGCTCCAGGTGCTTCTGGATGGTGTCGATCGCGGTCGACGACACCAGCGGCGTGCGCAGCAACGGGACGCCCACGCGGTCGGCGACGTCGAGCAGCAGGCGCGGCACCTCGAGCCCCTTGGTGACCACGACGCAGGCCGGGTTGAGCCCGATGAAGGACTCGACAGAGCGGCGCGCGTCCTCCTCGGACAGCGTGCCAAGGTACGAGATCTCGGTCGCGCCCAGAACCTGCACCCGCTCCGGATGCACCTGCCGCACGTAACCGGCCAGAGCCAGCCCCGGCTTCTGGATGCGATGGATGGTGATGCGCCGCCCCAGGCCCGACTCGCCGGCCAGCAGGACAAGCTTGAGCCCGGAGCTTTCGTCGAGCAAAGACCGGACAGTCAGCATCGGTCGCGAGTCTACCCCTTTGTGACGAAGTGCGCGATTTGAGCGCCCTGAGCCGAGCTCGAACCGAGGGAGGGAGGCCCGAGCAGAATCAGCGCCGAACGATCCGAACGCTCAAGAACGCGTCTTGGGCGACGAGGTGGTTCGGCGCCGCAGCTTTCCGAGCTTCCCTCCCTCGATTCGGCGTTGGCCAGGGGCGCTAGTACTTCGCGTCTTCGTCGGCGATGACCTGGTACATCGCCGGCGCGTCGGGCGCGGCCAGCAGCCGTTGCCGGAAGTCGGCGTCGCGGAAAAGGCGCGACAGACGGGCGAGCGCCTTCAGGTGCACGCCGGTCGAGCTCGCGGGCGCTACCAGCATGAAGATGAGGTGGGTCGGCTTGCCGTCGATCGATTCGAACTCGATGCCTTCGACCGACCTCCCCAGCGTACCGACCAGGTGGCCCACCGAATCGAGCTTGCCGTGAGGGATGGCGATCCCGTCACCGATCGCGGTCGAGGCGAGCAGCTCGCGCTCTTCCAGCACCTTGCGCAGAGATTCGGCCTCGACCCCCGGTTCCTGCTCCGCCAGGTGCCCCGACAGCTCGGCCAAAGCCCCAGCCTTGGTACGCGCGTTCAGGTGAGCGACGATGCGTTTCGGCTGCAGAAAATCGATGACCTTCATCTGGGATGCTCTGCCGTCGGGCGCGGGGCCTCAGGTGTGGGCCCCGGTGCGGCTGGGCGTCGTCGATTTGCTGGTCGCGTCGCGTCCGGTCTCGATGAGGCCGTAGTTGCCGTCCTTGCGCCGGTAGAGCACCGAGATGGTCTGGCTGTTGACATCCGTGAAGACCAGTAGCTCGTCGCCCAGCAAGTTGAGCTGCATGACGGCGTCCTCGACCTTCATCGAGCGCGCGGTGAAGGTCTCGTCCTTGACGATCTGGAAGGCGGGCGCCGGCGGCGCGACGGCTGCCTTGACCGGCGCGACGCGGTGGGGCGTCGCCTCGGGCGCGGACGCCGGCGCCGACGACGGGTGCGGCTCCATCTCCTCGGCCAGCAGCACCATCTCCCGCACTGACACAGACGGGCCGCCGTGTGGCTTGTGGTCGCGGATCTTCTCCTTCCACTTGCGCACCTGCCGCTCGATGCGCGCGGTCGCCAGGTCGATCGAGGAGTACATGTCCTCGGTCGTCTCCTTGGCGTTGATCACGATGCCGTTGGGCAGGGTGATGTTGATGTCGGCGACGTGGTGGAACCCTCGCTCGACCGCGAAGACCGCGTGGGCCGCGATCGGGTCCTTCTGAAAGTACTTCCGGATCTTGTCCAGCTTCTCCTCGGCGTAGTCACGTACCGCCTGGGAGGCATCCATATGACGGAAGGTTGTCGAGAGCTGCATGACTCTCCTTGGGTTCTCTGTCGGCCGAGCCGGGACGCTTTTACCCGATTTTCGCGTCGACGGACATTCTTTTCAGAAAACTTGCCGGCGTTTGCTACTCGACAGGATCCTAAGCTGCTCGCGATACTTCGCAACGGTTCTGCGCGCGATTTCGATGTTCTGGTCGCGCAGGAGCTCGACGATGCGCTGGTCGGAGTGGGGATGCTTGGTGTTCTCCTGGGCGATGATCTGCTTGATCTTCAGCTTGACCGCCTCGGACGCCAGGTCGTCGCCATCGGTGCGCGAGATCCCCGAGTTGAAGAAGTATTTCAGCTCGTAGATGCCCTGCGGGGTGTGCACGTACTTGTTGGTGGTGACCCGTGACACCGTCGATTCGTGCATGCCGATGTCCTCGGCGACGTCACGAAGGATGAGCGGCTTGAGGTGCGCCGTGCCCTTGTCGAAGAAGTCGCGCTGAAACTTCAGGATCGACTCGGTGACGCGCACGATGGTGCGCTGGCGCTGCTGAATCGAGCGAATCAGCCACTGCGCGCTACGCAGCTTCTCCTGGATGTACTCGCGCGCCTTCGCGCCGCCCGCCAGCGCCGTCCGGTAAAAGTCGGAGATCTTCAGCTTGGGCAAGCCATCGTCGTTGGCGACCACGAAGTACTTGTCGCCGACTTTGTGGATGTACACGTCGGGCGTGATGTAGGTCGGCTCTTCGGAGGTGTACTGGCGCCCGGGCTTGGGGTCGAAGGACTGCAAGACCTTGGCCGCCTCGTAGATCTCCTCCACCGGCTGCAACAGGTCCTTGGCGATGGCGGCGTAGTTCTTCTTTTCCAGGTTGGGCAGGTGCCGCTCGATGATGCCGATCACGACGTCGTCATCGGCGCCGATGTGCCGCGCCTGGATCAACAGGCACTCTTGCAGCGATCGTGCCCCCACGCCCACCGGGTCGAACTCCTGGATCTTGCTCAGGACCCCTTCGGCCAGCTCCAGCGAGACCGCCGCCTCTTCGGCCAGATCCTGGAGCGGTTCCTGCAGGTAGCCGTCCGGGGTGAGGTTGCCGATGATCAACATGGCGACCCCGTCCTGCTCGCGGGTGAAGTGGGATAGCTTCAGCTGCCACTCCAGGTGGTCGAACAGCGAGGTCCCGCGGGTCAGGGTCGACTCGAGCGACGGCAGGTCTTCGTTGTTGGACTTGTAGGACGGCATGGGCGCCGACTGCGCCTGGTTGTCGAGGTAGGTGTCCCAGTCAAAATCGGCGACCGCCTCGTTCGACCGAGTGTCGGCCTTGACCTCGGCGGTCGAATCGACCTTGTCGCTGGGGATCTCGGCCATGGGCATCTCGGTCTCGCCAACCCGCTCGGCCTCGGTGTTGGCGGTCTCGGCCGGGGTGGCATCCGCCGCCTTGGCCTGCTCGTTGCCTGACTCGACCGAGTCCTCGAGAATCGGGTTCTCCAGCATCTCGTCCCGGACCATGTCGACCAGCTCCATCCGGGACAGCTGCAACAGCTTGATGGCCTGCTGCAGCTGGGGGGTCATCACCAGCTGCTGCGAAAGCTTCAGATGCTGCTTGATTTCGATCGACATTTTGTTCTTCCTCCCCTACCGGCAGCGCTAAGCGAGCTCAAACAGGCGGCCAGACCTTTGTACTTTTAGCACCTGGCCGCGCTGCGGGTAAAGCGCCAACCGCCGGGTGGTACATGTATTGCAGTCACCTGCCCTATCAGGCGTCAAGAACCCGGCTTGACGACGACGCGGTGACCCCAACCGGCCCGCGCCGGATCGGATTTAGACGCCAGGACGCCAAGCCGCGAAGTCAGGCCTCGGGCCTCGGGCTTCAGGCTTCAGGAGGAATGCTCGGGCGAAGAAAGATGGGCTCTCCATGCCCGAAGCCTGAGGCCCGAGGCCCGACTTGGCGTCATGGCGTCAGGGCGTTCGTCCTATCCTACCTAGGCCCTGCGGTCGGCGATGTGCCCGTTCTCTCGGCCCATGGGCCGACGCGCGGCCAGGCGGGCGCTCAGCGCCGCGGCGATGAAAGCCTGGAACAGCGGGTGGGGCTCCTGCGGGCGGGACTTGAACTCGGGATGGAACTGGCACCCCACGAAGTAGGGGTGGCTCGGGATCTCGATCATCTCCACCAGGCGGCGGTCGGGCGAGGTCCCGGAGATCACCATGCCGTTGCGGGTCAGCGCGTCGCGGAAGTCGTTGTTGACCTCGTAGCGATGGCGGTGGCGCTCGCTGATCTCGGTGGTGCCATAGGCGGCGGCGGCCCGCGAGCCCGGGGTCAGCATGCAAGGGAAGGCGCCGAGGCGCATGGTCGCCCCCTTGTCGGTGACCGTCCGCTGCTCGGGCAGAAAGTCGATCACCGGGTAAGGCGCCCCCGGGTCGAACTCGGTCGAGTTGGCCCCCTTGAGCCCGGCGACGTTGCGCGCGAACTCGACCACCGCCATCTGCAATCCCAGGCAGATGCCGAAGAAGGGGACGTTGCCTTCGCGCGCGTAGCGAACCGCGTCGATCTTGCCCTGGCTGCCGCGGGTGCCGAACCCGGGCGCCACCAGGATGCCGTCGACCGCCGACAGCAGGTCCTTGGCGCCGCGCTTCTCGATCTCTTCGGAGTCGATGTGGTGCAGGATGACGCGGCAGTCGTTGCCGATGCCGCCGTGAATCAGCGCCTCGTTGAGGCTCTTGTACGATTCGACCAGATCGACGTACTTGCCGACCAGACCGATGTCGACCTCGGCCTGCGGGCTCTTGATGCATTTCACCACCCGCTCCCAGCCGGTCAGCTCGGGCGCGCGCGTCCAGATGTTGAGCATCTCGGCGATCTTGTCGTCGACGCCCTCGGCGTTGAAGCGGATCGGCACCTCGTAAATGCATTTGACGTCTTCGGCGCTGAACACCGCGTCGGGCGCCACGTTGGTGAAGAGCGCGATCTTCTTCTTCAGCGCCGGTTCGATGGCGCGCTCCGACCGGCACAGCAGGATGTCGGCCTGGATGCCGATCTCGCGCAGCTTCATCACCGAGTGCTGGGTCGGCTTGGTCTTGAGCTCGCCTGCGGCGCTGATGAAGGGCACCAGCGTGACGTGAACCGACAGCGCGTTGCCCTGCCCCACTTCCATGCGCAGCTGCCGGATCGCTTCCAGGAAAGGCAGCGACTCGATGTCGCCCACGGTGCCGCCAACCTCGACGATGATCACGTCGTTGCCCTTGGCGCAGGCCAGGATGCGGGCCTTGATCTCGTCGGTGACGTGGGGGATGACCTGCACGGTGCCGCCCAGGTATTCGCCGCGCCGTTCCTTCTGGATGACGGTCTGGTAGATCTGGCCGGACGTCGCGTTGTTGAGCTTGTTCATGCGCTGCGAGATGAAGCGCTCGTAGTGCCCGAGATCGAGGTCGGTCTCGGCGCCGTCATCGGTGACGAACACCTCGCCGTGCTGCAGCGGGTTCATGGTTCCGGGGTCGACGTTCAGGTAAGGATCCAGCTTCTGGATGGTCAGCTTGAGACCGCGCCCCTCCAGCAAGCTGCCGATCGACGCCGAGGCCAGGCCCTTGCCCAGCGACGACACGACGCCGCCGGTCACGAAAATGAACTTGGTTTGTTTGGGACCCGGACGCGTAGACCCGTTCATGGCTAGACTCCTCCCAGGGATAAGACGACGACGACAAGGAGGACGACAAGGAGAAGATGGCCGGGATGCCAGATCCGCTCGCCCGCTGTCGTTCCGGGTGTTGACGCCGAGAGAATTGTTGTCTTCAACTCGGAAGTCGATTCTTTCTTTCCGCAGCGCGGAAGTCAATGCCAGACAAGGTCATCTTGATCATCGAAGACGATCTCCACATCGGTGGCCTCGTGGCTCAGGTGCTACGCGAGGCGGGCTACCGGCCCGAGCTGGTGCGCGACGTCCACGCAGCGCGTGCAGAGGCCGCGCGCGGCCTGCACCCGGCCGGTGTGCTCAGCGATCTGATGGTGTCGGGGTCGGCGGGGCCAGCCCAGCTTGCGGCTCAGCTGGCCGCGATCTTTCCCGCGGTCCCCATCACCCTGATGACTGGTGTCCCACCCAAGCGGCGCGCCGCTCTGGGTGTGTCCCACGACCGGGTGATCGAGAAACCGTTCGAGCTGGAGACCTTGCTGGATTCGGTGGCGGCCATGCTGGTGCCGGCGTGAAAAGGAGCCTTCAGGCCCTCGCAGGCCTCAGGCCTCAGGCTTCAGGCTTCGGGCATAAAAGGCTTCGGGCCTCGGGCCTCGGGCTTCGGGCATGGAGAGCCCATCTTTCTTCGCCCGAGCATTCCTCCCTGAAGCCTGAAGCCTGAAAGCCTGAAGCCTGAAGCCTGAAAGCCCGAGGCCTGCTAGAAGCGGATCGCGTTCACCAGCGACGGCGCGCTCGACCCTTCGGGCGCGATGTCCAGCACCACGGCGCGTGATCCCGGCGGCAGATCGCGGCCCGCCGCGGCCAGGGTCGCGTGCAGGTTGTCGAGGCCCGGGACCGGGCGCAGGTCGATCGGGCGCACACCCCACACCAGCTGCAGGCGCCGGGTGACGTCGGGCACCCGGCTGTAGGCCAGGACCGGGCGGCGCGGGCGGAACGCCGCCAGGCGCATCGCGGACACGCCGGTGCGGGTCGGCACCACGATCGCGGCCGCGTTCAACTCCTCGGCCAGGGTGGCCGCCGCGTGCGCCAGCGCGTACGCGTCGTCGCGTAGCGCCGGTGCGGGGTGCGGGCCCAGCAGCGGCTCGGTCTCGCACAGGAGGCGGCTCATCATCTGCACCACGCCCACCGGGTCCTGCCCGACCGCGGTCTCCTCCGACAGCATCACCGCGTCGGTGCCGTCGAGCACGGCGTTGGCGACGTCGGTGACCTCGGCGCGCGTCGGCAGCGGGCTCGACACCATCGATACCAGCATCTGAGTCGCGGTGATCACCGGCCGGCCGGCGAGGTTGGCGGCGCGGATCAACCGCTTCTGCGCCGCGGGCACGCGCTCGATCGGGATCTCGACGCCCAGGTCGCCGCGCGCCACCATGATGGCGTCGGCCGCGCCCAGGATGGCGTCCAGGCGCTCCAGCGCCTGCTGCTTCTCGATCTTGGCCACGATCGGCAGCGAAGTCAGCGCCCGCGCGTCGGCGACGTCGTTCTCGTGGCGCACGTAGGAGATCGCGATGTAGTCGGGCGCCAGCACGCCGACGTCGGCCAGATCGGCGCGGTCCTTGTCGGTCAGCGCCGGCAGCGAGGAGGTGTCATTGGGCAGGTTGATCCCCTTGCGCGAGCGCAGCGTGCCGCCCACTCGCACGCGGCAGACGATCCGATCCGACCGCACCTCGACGGTCACCAGATCGATCGTTCCATCGGCGATGTAGACCGGGTCGT
Organism: Polyangia bacterium; assembly: GCA_035696125.1. Lineage (GTDB taxonomy): Bacteria > Myxococcota_A > Polyangia > Fen-1088 > Fen-1088 > DASRQZ01. Next base: position 17,217 of record DASRQZ010000066.1, on the reverse strand, counting down.
CGGGGCGCACGCGATCGTACAGCGACGCATCGGCGACCGGGATGCCGCCCTCGCCCAGGGTGACGAGGTCGCCGGAGCGGACCTTGACCTCTTCGCGCAGCTCGCCGAGGCGCAGCTTGGGGCCGCCCAGGTCGGCCAGCACCGCGATGTCGGGACGGTGGGCACGCGCGCGCCGCACGCGCGCCGCCTGATCGCGCGGCGAGGCGTGCGACAGGTTCACCCGCAGCACGTCCACACCCGAGTCGAGCAGGCGCTCGAGCACCCCCTCGGCGTCCAACGCCGGACCCATCGTCGCGATGATCTTGGTGCGGCCGGCAAACTTCAACATTCAGCGAAACACTCTACCCGCTCTCGCCGCGCCTGGATCGCGCGCCGCGCACCCCAGCGTAGATTGTTACCGGCGTTTACCGGCCGCCCACCCGCCCGATACCTGCGCGAAACTTGTGGGACAAAGTCGCAGCAGACAAGCCGGCCCTCAACGCGCGAGCAGCGGCCAGGTCGAGACGATGACGCCGATCGCGGCCGTCGCCGGCAGCGCGGCTCGACCGAGTCGTTCGGCCAGGCGCGCCGTCCCGACCCCGATCGGCAGCGCCAGCGCCGCCAGGGCCACGACCAGACCGACCGAACCGCCGCGCGCGGGGCCGCCGCCCATCTGGGCGGCGCTCAGCACCAGCCCACCGGCGAGCGGCCACAGCGAGAAGAACAGCGCGTGGGGCCGCAACCTGGTCAGACCGGTCGCCGCCACCATGATCCCCACCACGCCGATCTGATCGACCAGGTCGCCGGCCGCCGACACCATCGCGGGCATGGTCAAGCGTGCCAACCCCTGGACCACCGGGACCAGGCACAGGTGTCGCGCGACCTGGCCGAAGCGCGACCAGCCCGCCGCGCGCAGCACGACGGCCAGCGCGAACACAGCGGAGGCCGCGCACAGCACCGTCGCGGGCGCGAACCAGCGCGCGCGGCGACGCCAGGCGCGCCCCATGACCACCGCCGCCAGCGGCCATCCCAGCGCCGCCGCGATCATCGGACCGCCGCCCGCCGTGCCCGCGATCGCCGCCAGCCCGACGCCCGCGCGAACGTCGCCGGGCGCACGCCACGTCCGTTCGACCAGCGCCAGCAACCCCAGCGCCCACAGCGCGCCGATGGCACCCGGCCCCCCGTCAGTGGCCGTGTGAAAGAACCCGCGTGACAGCGCGACCGCCAGGACGCCAAAGCCGGTGGCGACGATCTCGGTCGCCGCCGGCGGTTGCTCGCGGCGCACCTGTTCTGGATCGGTGGCGCGCCAGAGCAACAGCGACAGGGTCGCCGCCGCGGCGGCCACCGACAGGAGGCGCAGATGCGCCTGCGCATCGCCCAGCGGAAACCCCGCGGCCAGAGGACCCAGCACCAGCCATGCGGCCGAGGCGGCGGGATCGAGCGCGGCCGCCCCACCGGGAAACGGCGCCGATCCGGCCCGTGGCGCGGCCAGCATCAGCGCGACGAACGCCAGGCCAGCCACCGCCGCCCAGACGCCAAAGTGTCCCCGCCAGTCCGAGCCCAGCAGCGGCTGCGGAACGAGGGTGCGCCGCACCGGGGCACGCCCCCGGGATGATATCGAGCCAGACCGGGACACCCCCCCATTCCATCCCCGAAAGGGGCCTTTGTCGAAAAAAGCAGGCGGATTCAGGGATCGCCGACGCCGACGCCGACGCCGACGGCCGGAAAGGGACCAGTCTATCCCGTCAGCGTCGGCGTCGGCGTCGCCGTCGGCGATCCCACTTCTTCCGGCCTTCTAAGAGATTGGCCCGCTGCCGCCATCATGTATCCTCTGCGCCATGAATGTCGTCGCCGGGCGTGCCGCCCTCGCCGCCTCGCGCGACGCGCGGCGCGCGCGCGCGTACGTGATCGGCAACTTCGATGGCGTCCACCTGGGACACCGCGCGCTGGTGCAGGCCGCCCGCGACCGGGCGGCCGCGACGGGCGGCGCGGTCGGCGTGCTGACCTTCGACCCCCACCCCGCCAAGCTGTTCGCGCCGGCGCTGGCGCCGCCGCTGATCATCTCTCTGCAACGCCGCATCGAGCTCCTCGCCGAGGCCGGCGCCGACGAGGTCGTCGTCGAACCCTTCACGGCGGAGTTCGCCGCCATCGAAGCGACGGCCTTCGTGCGCGAAGTGCTGGCGCGTGATCTGGGCGCGCGCGAGGTCGTGGTCGGGTACGATTTCAGCTTCGGGCGCGGACGCAAGGGCGATACCCGCTTGCTGGCCAGCGAAGGGGCGGCGCTGGACATGGGGGTGACCGTGGTGCCGCCGGTGACGGTGAGCGGCCTCACCTGCTCTTCGACGAAGGTGCGCGAGTTTGCGCTCGAGGGGCGGGTCGAGGGAGCGGCGATGCTGCTGGGACGCCCCCTCGAGGTGACCGGCGCCGTGATCCACGGCGCCGGGCGCGGGCGCGGGCTGGGCATCCCCACCGCCAACCTGCGACCCGAGGCCGAGCTCTTGCCGCGTCCCGGAATCTACGCCGGGCGTGCGCTGTCACTGGACGGCTCCGGCGCCGGCGGCGCGCCGGCCGTCGCGCACCTGTGCGCGCTCAGCATCGGCACCAACCCCACCTTCAGCAGCAGCGACGGCGGGGGCGGGCTGTCGATAGAGGCGCACTTGCTGGACTTCGACGGCGATCTCTACGGGCGACGGCTGCGCCTGGAGATCGTCCACCGCCTGCGCGATGAGCAGCGGTTCGAATCGATCGCGGCACTGGTCGCCCGCATTCAAGAAGACCTGCGCGAAACTCGAAAGGTCATGGGACGCTGATGTTCGAAACCGAGACCATGGCCGAGCTGTGCCTCAGGCAGGGGCTGGTGCGCGACGCCTTGCTCATCTACCGCCGCCTGCTGGCCAGCGCAGCCGATGAGCCGACACGCGCGCGCCACGCCCGCCGCGTCGCCGAGCTGGAGCAACCTGACCGCGAAGCGTCGCGAGTCGACCCGGCGGAGCCCGCAGGGACGTCCGCGACCGAGCTCCAGGAGCAGCACGACGACCAGCAGGTCACCCTCAGGTGGCGACTGCCCTCCGGCACGCCCACCCCCGCCTTGCAGATTCTGGTCCTGCGCCGCGACGCCTCGGGCATCGCCGCGGAGCGCAGTACGGTCCGGCTGGCGCAAGCGCAGGGCAGCCTGACGCTGCCCATCGCGGGCGTGCACTCGGTGCGCGCCGCGGCGGGCAAGCTGGACGGCGAGCGGTTCGTGCCGCTGGTGCGCCTCAAGCCGGTTCAGGCGGAGTGAACCCGCGCCCGGGGCGTGGCAGGCGCCGGCGTGGGCGATCCCCGAGACAGATCGCCGGCGCCGACGCGGACGGGATCTGGGCTCGAACGCGTTCCGCAGCGCGTGTGCTGTGGTAAGTTGCCGCGATGTTTACCGGCATCATCACCGCCCTGGTCACTCCGTTTCGCAACGACGCCGTCGATGAGACCGCTCTGCGCGCGCTGGTCGAAGATCAGATCAAGAACGGCGTCGACGGCCTGGTCCCGGTCGGGACCACCGGCGAGTCGCCCACGCTCAACTTCGAGGAGCACATCCGGGTCATCAAGATCGTGGTCGAGGCGGCGCGCAAGCGGGTGCCGGTGATCGCCGGCACCGGGTCGAACGCGACCCGTGAGGCCATCGAGCTGTCGCAAGAAGCGCGCAAGGCCGGCGCCGACGGGATGCTGCAGGTCACCCCGTACTACAACCGCCCGACGCAGGACGGGCTCTACCGCCACTTCAAGGCCATCGTCGACGCCGTGCCGCTGCCGACCATCCTGTACAACGTTCCCAGCCGCACTTCGTGCGACCTCCTGCCCGAGACGGTGGCGCGGCTGGCGGAGCTGGCGCCCATCGTGGGCGTCAAAGAGGCGACCGGGTCGTCGCTGCGCGCGTCGCAGATCCTGGCCCGCGTCGGCGACCGGCTGGTGGTCCTGTCGGGCGACGACGCCACCGCCTTCCCGCTGTTCGCCCTCGGCGCGCGCGGCTGCATCTCGGTGGTCAGCAACGTGGCGCCGGCCGAGATGTCCGCGATGTGGGACGCCGCCGCCGCGGGCGACTGGAAGAAGGCGCGCGAGCTGCACTACAAGCTGCTGCCGCTTGGCGAGGGCCTGTTCATCGAGCCCAACCCGACCCCGGTCAAGGCCGCGCTGGCGATGATGGGCCGAATCAGCGACGAGGTGCGCCCGCCGCTCTACTCCTTGAGCACGGGCCACCGCGAAAAGCTGCGCGCCATGCTCGCCGACCTCAAGCTGGTCTAGGAGGTCTGGCATGGCCGGCACGTTGATCGGCGTCCTCGGGGCGACCGGAAAGATGGGCGGCGCCATCATCCGCACCATCTTGGCAACGCCGGGCGCCACCCTGGCGGCCGCGGTCGAACGCGCGGGACACCCGGCGCTGGGCCAGGACGCGGGCGTGATCGCGTCGGGCGTCAGCGCCGGCGTGCCCATCACCACCGGAACGCCGGCCAACAAGACCGACGTGTGGATCGATTTCTCGATCCCGGTGGCCACGCTGGCGGCAGCGCGCGCCGCCGCCTCGAGGGGCGTCGCGATGGTGATCGGCACCACCGGTTTGTCGCCGGACGATCGCGAAGAGCTGCGCGCGGCCTCGCGCCAGATCCCGATCGTCTTCACTCCCAACATGTCGGTCGGGGTCACCATGCTGCTCAAGCTGGTCGCCGACGCCGCGCGCGTGCTGGGGCCGGGCTACGATCTGGAGATCGTCGAGACCCACCACCGCGCCAAGCGCGACGCCCCTTCGGGCACGGCGCTGCGCCTGGCCGAGGCGCTGGCCGACGCCACGGGGCGCGACCTGGGCGCGACCGCGCGCTACCAGCGGCACGGCGAGATCGGGCCTCGCACAAACGAGGAGATCGGGATCCAGACCGTGCGCGGCGGCGACGTGGTGGGCGACCACACAGTGCACTTCCTGGGCACGGGCGAGCGCATCGAGATCACCCATCGCGCCACCTCACGAGACACCTTTGCCCACGGCGCCGTGCGCGCCGCGCTCTGGCTGGCGGGCGCTGGTGCCGGCGGCACCGGCCAGCGCCGCCCGCCAGGGCTTTACGACATGCGCGACGTTCTGGGGCTGTAAAAAGGCGCCTCGGGGCCGAGATCGGGTATCGCCGACGCCGACGCCGACGCCGACGGGAAGATCCGATCCGACCGTCGGCGTCGGCGTCGGCGTCAGCGTGGCCGCTACCTGATCTCAGTGCCCGCTCGCGGGGCGCGTCGCCTCCCCCCTCCTTCGAGCCCCCGGCGCGAAACGGGAAGTCGCGCCGCATCGGAGCTAATATCGCTGCGATGCCCCGCCGTTCCACCGCGCCGGACTACGCGCAGCTGCCGACCGAAGCCGTCAATCCCCGGTCGACCCGCCTCGACACCCTGCCCGCCGAGGCGGTGGTCAAGCTCATGCTTTCCGAGGAGGCCAGGTCGGTGAAGGCCGCCGCCGGACACGCCGAGGCGATCGGGCGCGCCGCCGACCTGGTGGCGCAGCGACTGGCCAACGGCGGCCGCCTGATCTACGTCGGCGCCGGCACATCGGGACGGCTGGGAACGCTCGACGCGGTCGAGTGTGTGCCGACCTTCGGCATCCCGCCGTCGCGGGTGGTGGCGGTGATGGCCGGTGGCCCGCAGGCGCTGACCCGTTCGGTCGAGGGCGCCGAGGACAACGTGCGCGACGCCGAGCAGCGCTTGCGCCGCGTGGCCGCGGGCCCCGCCGACGCGGTTTGCTGCATCGCCGCGTCCGGGGTGACCCCGTTCGCGCGCGCGGCGCTGGAGTACGCGCGCTTCCGGCGCGCCGCCACGATCTTCGTCACCTGCGGGCGCGTCGACGGGGTCAGCCAGCTGGCCGACGTGGTGATCGAGCTGGCCACGGGGCCCGAGGTCATCGCCGGCTCGACGCGACTCAAGGCCGGAACGGCGACCAAGATCGTGCTCAACGCGATCTCGACCGCGGCCTTCGTGCTGCTCGGCAAGACTTACGGCGGGCTGATGGTCGACGTACGGCCCACCAACGCCAAGCTGTGGGCGCGCGCCGTACGCATCGTCACCAGCCTCACCGGTCTGACCGACGACGCCGCGCTCAGGCTGATCCAGCGGGCCGGCGGTCGCGCCAAGGTCGCGCTGGTGATGCACCACACCGGCGTCAACGCCGCGCGCGCACGAGATCTACTGGTCGCCAACAAAGGCTCGCTGCGCGCGATCGTCGGTGACATGGAAGACGAGCGGCCGCGCCCGAGCATCGACGAGGAAGGCCGCACCGCTGCCAAAGGGGCGTAGCGGCACCATGGCGCCAATATCGATCGAGGGCCCCGGCGGGGAAAGTGGCGTTGGCGAGGTCGCGGGTCGCGACGCCGGGGATGCGCTGGCGCGTTTCCTGGGGTTGCGCGCGCAACCGAGTCGCCTGGTGCTGGGCCTGCTCTCCGGCACCAGCGCCGACGGGACCGACGCCGCGTTGTGCGAGATCGCCGGATCGGGCGAGGCGACCGATCTGCACGTGCTGGCGTTCGCGATCGTCCCCTTCGAGCGGGCGCTGCGCGAGCGCATCTTCGGCCTGTCCCAGGCGCCCAACTCCGAGCTGGCCGACGTCAACGTGCTGCTCGGCCAGGCCTTCGCGGCCGCGGCGACCGAGGTGTGCCGGATCGCCGGGGTGCAGATGGAGGAGGTCGACCTCATCGGCTCGCACGGTCAGACCGCGGTCCACCACCCGCGCTCGGCGGGCAAGCTGGGCGCGACCTTGCAGATCGGTGAGGCCGCGGTGATCGCCGAGCGCACCGGGCGCCCGGTGGTGTCGGACTTTCGTGTGCGCGACGTCGCCGCGGGCGGAGAGGGCGCGCCGCTGGTGCCGCTGGTCGACTTCATCCTGTTCCGCAAGCCCGCCCACCGGCGCGCGCTGCAGAACATCGGAGGCATCGCCAACGTGACCTTGGTCGGCGAGCGGCTGGCCGACCTCATCGCCTTCGACAACGCCCCCGGCAACATGCCGCTGGACGCGGTGGCGCGCGCGGCCTCGGCCGGCCAGCAGGCCTTCGACGTCGACGGACGGCGCGCCGCGCGCGGGACGATCGACCGCGCGCTGCTGGACGAGCTGCACCAGCACCCCTACCTGGCGCTGCCGCCGCCCAAGTCCACGGGGCGAGAGCTCTTCGGCCGCGACTTCGTGAATCCGTTGCTGGCGCGCTTCGAGGACCGCAAGGACGACCTGCTGGCGACGCTGACCCGCTTCAGCGCCGAGGCGATCGCGCGCAGCTATCGCGAGGTCTTTCCGGCCCCGCCCACCGAGGTCTACGTCTCGGGCGGCGGTGCTCTCAACCTGACGCTGATGCACCACCTCGGCGACCTGCTGGCGCCGATCCCCGTCGCCACCACGGACGCGCTGGGCGTCGATCCCAAGGCCAAGGAGGCGATCGCGTTCGCCGTGCTGGCCAACGAGACCCTGTTCGGCCACGCCGGCAACGTCCCGCGCGTCACCGGCGCCGCGGGCCCGCGGGTGCTGGGCAAGATCACCCTCTGAGGTGGGCGTCGGCGGATCGTGTTTCTGCTGCGCGCGTGTTCTACTGCGCGCGGAATCCGCATGTCCGCCCCGGTGGTCTCGATCATCATTCCGGCGTACAACAAGTGGGAGTACACGGCGCGCTGTCTGCGCGCGCTGGCGGCGAACACTCGTGACGTCGCACACGAGGTGATCGTCATCGACAATGCCTCCTCCGATGATACGCCGCGCGGCCTGGCGCTGTTTCCCGGGATCCGTACCCTCCACAACGATCGGAACCTGGGATTCGCCAGGGCGTCGAACCAGGGCGCGGCCGTGGCCAGCGGACGCTTCCTGCTGTTCCTGAACAACGACACCGAGCCGCACGCCGGCTGGGCGGCGGCGATGGTGGCGGAGGTCGAGCGCGATCCGGCCGTCGCCGTCGTCGGCAGCAAGCTGCTGTACCCCGACGGCACCATCCAGCACGCGGGCGTGGGGTTCGCCTACGCGACCTGGCAACCGATCATGCCATTCCACGTCGACTCGCGCCGCCCCGCCTCCGCCGCTGGAGTGCGCCGCGAGCTGGACGCGGTCACCGCCGCCTGCATGCTGGTGCGGCCGGAGGTGTTCCGCGCCCTGGGTGGATTCGACGAGGGCTACGTCAACGGCTACGAGGACGTCGACTTCTGCCTCGAGGTGCGCGCGCGCGGACTCAAGATCGTCTTTTCGCCTGACAGCGTCGTCACCCACCACGAGTCGGTGAGCGAAGGGCGCTTCGACAGCAGCGCCGCCAACACCGAACGGCTGATGGCGCGCTGGATCGAGCGCTTCGACGATCTGGGCCTGCGCTTCGACGCTGACCTGCGCCGCAGCGCCCGGGCGCTCGCCGTCGCCCCCGACCGCCCCGGGTTCAGCGTGGTCGTCGTCGCCGACCGGTCGATCTGGACCATCGCTCCCTGCCTGGAGAACGTCTGGTACACCACCGGCAGGCAGGACGAGATCGTGATCGTCGACGACTCGGCGGCAGACTCCGCGGGGCGCTTCGCGCGCCGGTTCGCCGCGCGTCACGCCGAGCGGGTGCGGGTCGTGGCCGCGCTGCCGCCGGGACGCGCGGGCGGGCGTGGCGCGGTCGCCGGCTTCCCGGCCGCCTTTGGCGTCGGACTGGCGGCGGCGACGCGACCACTGGCGGTGCTGCTGGGACCGAACGTACGAGTGGTCGGCGACTGGCTGGAACGGCTGGCCGCGCATCTCGGGGGCGGTGACGGGGCCATCACCCCCACGCTGGGCGACGCCACCACGCTGTCGACCCCCGAGCTGCTCACACCCACGGGACGAACCGATCCCAGGACCGTTGTTGATCGGCCTTCCCGCGGCGCGCCCGGCGCGGCGCTGGTTCCCGCAACGGTCACGCCCAGCTTGCTGGTCGCCGCGCGCACCGACCTCTTGCGATCGATAGCGGCGGCCGCTCCCGACGCGCTGTTCGGCGCCGATCCCACGGCGCTGGCGCGCTGCCTGGCCGAAACCCGGCGTCGGTTGCAGCGGGCGTCCGACGTCGTGGTCTACCGATTGAACCAGATCGCGGGCGGGGCCGACCCGGCGCTGCGCGAACGCTACCTCGAGCTGCAAGGCGCGCCATTGCCGGACGGCGACACCGGCCAGCCCCTGGTCAGCGTGGTCATCGTCGCCGGCGGGGACGTCGAGCGCGCCCGGCGGTGCCTGGCCGCGGTGCAACGCTTCACCGACGTACCCTGCGAGCTGATCCTGGTCGCCAACCTGAGCACAGGGGAAATGCAGCAGGCGGCCGACGAGCTGCGCGCGCGGGGCGCCGAGCTCGCGGTCATCGCCAACCCGCGCGACGAAGGCTTCGCCTTTGCCGCCAACCAGGGGCTGGAGCGCGCGCGCGGCACAGTGCTGGCGCTGCTGCACGACGACGTCTTGGTGGGGCCGGGGTGGATCCGACGCGCGCTGGCTCTGCTGGCCGCCGATCAGGCCATCGGCGCCGTCGGACCGGCGAGCAACGAGTGCCCCGGTGCGCAGCGCGTCCGCATGGTCAGCTACGACGGCGCGGAGCAGGCGGCGGCCTTCGCCGAGACCTGGGCCGCAGAGCACCGGGGCGAGCTGGCGCTGGCGCCGCGCCTGGCGGGCATGTGCCTGGTCCTGCGGCGCGAGGTGGTCATGCGGGTGGGCGGATTCGACACCGCGTTCGGACGTGGCAAGGGCGCGGACGACGACTACGCGATCCGAGTGGCGCGCGCCGGTTGGCGGTTGGCCATCGCGCTCGACATCTTCGTGCACCACGACGGCGGCGCGAGCTATCGGCAGCGCGGCCTGGATCCGCGGCGCGCGGCCGATGCCGGCTGGCGCGCATGCTGCGTCAAGTGGGCGCACGCCGTGTCCGCGTGCTCGCCGGCCGACCTGGCCCGCCTGGGCGCGGCGCCCTTCGACCTGGCCCGCGACCGGATTCCCCTGCGCTACCAGCACATCTTCTGCGCCGAGGCCCCGCCGCTAGCGCTCGCCTGCCGCCCGCCCCGCCGCTTCCTGTGCTTCGCCGACGACGATGACGACACCGCGATCGACGGGTGGCGCGCCGTCGCGCTGCGCTTCATCCAGACTTTCACGGCGCGCGATCCGGTGGCGCTGGTGATCCGCGTCGAGCCGCCCGGCCCCGGCGCCGTCCAGCGCGCGCTGTCCCGCCTCGGTGCGCTGCTGGCCCGCGCCGGGACTCCGCCAGGCGCTGCGCCCGAGCCAGGTCTGCCCGAGGTCCTGTTCGAGTCCACCCCGCTGCCACCCGCGCGCCGCGGCTCGATCTACACCGCCGCGCACACCCTGCTGCTCACCGGCGCCGACGACGATCCGATCCACGCCCGCGAGGCCGCCGCCTGCGGCCTGCGCGTCGTGGGTCCGAACGCGACAGTGGCCGAGCTGCTGCGCGATTGATCGACCCGAGCCGAGCGGGGCCCGAGAGAGGAAGGCCCGAAGAGACGAAGCGCCGAACTAGCCCCCGCGCCAAAGAACCAGTCACCCTCGCCACAATGCAGTTCGGTTAAGGGGTCCTCCCTCGGGCCTCGGGCCTCGGGCCTCGGACCTCCGGCCTCAGGCGCATTTCGTCGGCATCGCGATCGGCTCGGCTTCCGAGGTGCGCAACTTGATCGGCCTTGCGGTGCGCCTCGGATTCACCACCGAAACCGATGGCGGGCGACTGCAAGCCGGCTACAGCCGTGTAATCAGGGCTCTGCAGGCACTCGTAACTTCTCTCAACTTACCCGAGACCCGAAGCCCGAGGCCCGAGGCCCGAGGCCCGAGGGCCCTTAACCGAACGGCATTGCACCCTCGCCCGCAGTCCGCCGCGGGAGAGGGCCGGGGTGGGCCGGGGTGAGGGCAGGCCTTGCGAGAGCCAACCCCCCCGCCAACCCCGCCCCCTCACCAGCGCGCGTCGCCGCGCGCGACACGGTCGTCGCGCGCGGCCAGGCGGACCAGCGCGGCACCGAGGCGTCGGTCATAGGTATGCTCCGCGTGCGCCCGCAGGTAAGCGGCGTCGGCGATCGCCTGGCGGGCCGGCGCGTGCGCCAGATAATAGCGGATCTTGTCGCGCGCCTCGTCGATGCTGGCGAAGACCTCGACCTCGCGCCCGGGCTCGAAGAACTCGCCGACCGGGATCAGCGCGTCGGCCAGCTGGAAGCCACCGCAGGCGGCGATCTCGAAGGTGCGCGGGTTGACCAGATCCTTGGGCACGTCGAAGGTCTCGGGCGCGATCGACGAGCTCAGGTTCAGGTTGATCGCGCTGGCCGCGAAGATGCGCGCCAGCGTGGCGTGCGGCAGCTCGCCGTCGGCGCCCGCCGCAACCCAGGAGGCCAGCAGCGGCTCGCGCGCGAAGCGCGGCCCCCACAGGCGGAGCGCGACGTCGTCCATGCCGCCGTCGGCGCGCAACGCCGCCATCCACCCGCGCCGATTGGGATAGCCCGAGCCGGCGAAGGCGACTTGCGCGCCATAGGGCCGCGTCTCCTCGGGGCCGTAGCGCCGGTGCAGCTCCGGGTCGCACCCGGTCGGCAGGTAGTCGAACGACGGATGGCCGGCCTCGGCCAGGCGCCGGTGCAGCTCGCCGCGCTGGATCGTCCACAGGTGATCGAAGCGACGCACGGCCGCCGGCCAGTAGGTGAAGACCCGGAAGTCCTCGACGAACCAGAACACCGTGGGCACGCCGGCCGCGCGCAGGTCGTCGAGATCGCCGTCGCGCAAGACCGGTGCCTGCGCCAGGAACAGCGCCAGCTGCGGCCGAGCAGCGCGCAGCGCCCGGCGCGTGGCGTCGGCGGCCAGCAGGAAGAGATCGGTGCGCGCGCTGGCCTTGGCGGCTTCGTCGACCGGCGCCGCCTCGATGGCCCGTAGCCCCGGCGCGTAGCCGCGGTTGTCGACGAAGGTCACTCGATGACCCAGGGTGCGCAGCGCGCGCACGCTGCTCTCGGCGATCGACAGCGACCCACCCACCACCGGCCCGACGACCGCGACGTGCCGCGGGGGCAGCGGGGCCAGCGCAGGGAGCGTCACGCACCCATCGTACGCCGCTGCGCCAGGGCCGGGTAGACCTGGCCAGGTGATGAGCCTGACGAAGTGTCGTCAGTCATCATCCAGGTGAGCCTGAACACCTGAACGAAGTGTCGTCAGTCATCAGTTCTCAGTTATCAGCAGGAATACCTCGACAGCTCCGATCGCGCGAGCCGGTCCACTCAGTTTGAGGCTCACGACTGACGAACTGACAACTGACGACTGACGACTGACGACTGTCTAGAGCGTCCCGTACAGCGGCAGATCGAGGACGGTCTTCAGCCCCGGGGTGGCGGCGATCAGCGCCGGGATGGCGTTGATGATCGTGCCCACCGTCCCCCGATCGCCGTGGGTGCCACCGGCGATGCGCACGTCCAGCGGCGGATCGCCGTCGATCTGGATGCGGTCGTGGGGATCGGGCGCGCAGACCGACATCTCGAGATCGAGGCGCGCGACCTCGCGCCCGGCGTAAAGGCCGATCGCCGACTGGCGTAGCCCCGCGACCCGCCCAGGCGCGACGCCAGCGCGCGGCGCCGAGGCCGTCGCGATCACCGGCGCGATGCTGGTCTGGATCTCGTCGAAGTGGATGCGCAGGCCACGCCCGATCAGCGCGCAGGACTCGGGCAGCCCGCGGTGGCCCAGCTTGCGCTCGGCGACGCCGGCCGCGAACTGATCGGGGGTCAGATCGGCGCCGACCTTGGCGCGCAGCGGACCGCGGCGCTTGGCGGCGTCGACCACCCGCTCGACGCGGATGGTGTTGACCCGCACGCAGGCGCCGGCCAGCTGCAACGGCAGGCGGTCCATCACGAACCCTGGGTTGACCCCGGTGCCGAGCACGGCGATCCCACCGGCCAGCGCCAGGGCGTCGATCTTGCGCGCCAGCTCGGGGGTTCCCCACTCGGCGAAAGCCAGATCCTCGCAGCTCGACACGACGTGGATGTGCGCCGCGGCCGCCGCCTCGACGATGGGCACCATCTCGGCGGTGCCCGAAGCGGTCAACACCAGCGCGACGTCGGCCTCGGCCGCGACCAGGGCCTCCTCGGCCCGCGCGACCACGGCGACGCCCAGCGCCGGCAGCCCGGCCACCTCGCCCGCGTCCCGCCCCGCGAACTGAGGGTCGGCAGCCGCCACCACCCGGACCGACGCGACACCATCCAGGGCCTTCAGCACCTCGCGCCCGATGGCGCCCAAACCGATCAGAACCACCCGTGCGGTCGTCGCCATGGTGCCTCCTCTGACTCCTGTCGCGTGGACGTCCGTCAGGCCTCGAACTCGGCGAGCCCCTCGCCGAGCTCGTCGAGCAACATCGAGACCTCCGCCGGCGACAGCGTGTCCAGCCGCCGGCGATAGCCCTCGATCTCGTCGCGCAGCGCCTGCGCGCGCCGCCGGAAGTTGGCCAGTATGTTGTGCGCGCGGGCGGCCTCGTCGTCGGACGGCGGCACCGACGGCGAACCCCCGGCCATGGGGCGGCCGCCGTCGGACCCCGGGGCGGGCGCGGCGGCCAGCGCCGCCTCGAGCGAGCCCAGCGTCAGGGTCTCGGCGCGCAGGTCATCCTCGATGGCCGCCAGATCGGCCGACAGCTCGGAGGCCTGGGCGGCTGACCAGGCGGGCGCCGTCGCGGACGGATGGCCGTTGCCGTTGCCGGCGTGCGCCGCCGCCGCGCGCGCGCTGGCCTGCGCGCGCAGCAGGTCCCGCTCGGCGCGCAAGGTCTCGCGCTCGGTCTCAGCCGCCTGCAGCTTGCGCTCCAGCTCCTCGGCGCCGGTCACGGCCTGGGCGACCGCCTTCTTCTCGTGCTCGAGGCGCAGCAACTTGCCTTCCAGCTCGGCCAGGCGCGCGCGGCGCGAGCGGTCGGCCTCCTCCAGCTCGCGCGACCCCTTGCGCAGCGCCGCGGCCTCGGCGGCGGCCGTGGCCGCGCGCGCTTCGGCGGCGCGCAGCGACTCCTCCAGCTCGGCGACCAGCACCGATTGCTCGGCGGCCGAGCCCTGCAGGCGCGTGAGCTCCTCGACGTGGGTGGTGGCCACCCGGTGAAACTCCTCGACGGCGCGGTCGCGCGCCGCGCGTACCTCGGCCAGCTCTTCCTTGAGCGGACCCAGGATCGGCGGCGGGGCGTGCGGGTGAGCAAGCGGCGGCGGCGGTGGCGGCGGCAGGGGCGCGGCCTGGAAACCGCCGGCCGGGGCCCCGCGGGCGGACTCGGCCGACACCGCGCGCGCGATCGCTGTGCGCAGCTTCTCTTCCAGCTCGGCGGTGCGCCAGGCCAGGTCCTGCTTGTCGCCCTCGAGACGGGCGATGCGCTCATCGCGGCCGTGCAGCGCCTCGGCGCGGTGGGCCAGCTGCTCGATCTCACCGGCGGTGACGCGCGCCTGCTCCTGCAGCGCCGAGACCGCGAGCCGCTCGCGCTCGAGCGCGTCCTCGGCGCGCCGCAGGCGGGCCCGCAAGTCGGCGGTCTGGTGCTCGCGGTCGCGCGCCGCGGTCGCGGTCTCCTCCAGTCTCCGCTCGGCCGCGCCGGCGCGCGCCTCGGTCTCGACCAGGCGTACGCGAAGATCCTCGGCCTGATCGCGCAGCGCCGCCACCTCGGCCAGGTGCGCCTTGCCGGCGGCGCTGTCCTCCGGCGCGCGCAAGCTGGCCGACAGCCGCGCGGCGACGGCGGTCATCTCCTCGGCGGTGCGCCGGGTCAGCGCCAGCACCGACTCGTCGGCCTCGGCCAGCGCGCGGCGCAGCTTGGCGATCTCGCCGTCGAGCGCGGCGCGGTCCTCGCCGCTGCGGCGCAGGCGCGCGCGCAGGTCCTCGATCTCGTCGGACTGCGCGCGCGCGATGCGCATCGCCGACTCGGACTGCACCGTCGTGTCGTCCAGCCGGCGCCGCAGGTCCGAGATGCGCCCCTCGGCTTCGTCGAGCTTGGCGCGCGCGCCCGGCCCCTGGTCGTCGATGCGCGCGCCGGGCACGTCGCGGCGCGCGCCCGCTCCGGCGGCGGCGTCGCGATCGGCGGGCGCGCCCGGCGCCGCGCGCAGGCGCGCCTCGACCGGAGCGTAAGGGACCTGAATCAACGCGTAACCGAGAGGCACGGCGTCGCCGGCACCCGCGATGGCGACGTAGTGCGAGGCAGGCTCTCCCTCCCCTTCCAGCAACCGCGTGTCGACGCGCAGCCCGTCGGCGGGCGCGTCGAACTCGATCATGCCCACCCCCAGGAACGGGGTCTGCCCGAACATCTGCACGCGCGTGAAGTGCGGCGACAGAGCGTCGGTCAGCTGATAGTAGCCGGCGCCGCCGGTGGCGGCCCCATCCGCCGCACCGGTGCGGTCGGCGTTGCCCGCCGCGACCACCAGGTGGCCGCCCTCGGACAGCGCCCGCTTCCAGACGGCGATCAGGTCGGCGCGCAGCACCGCCGCGCCGGCGGTCGGCACCACCACCAGATCGAAGCTCTCGCCCAGCTTCGACAGGTCGGCCAGATGAGCTACCGAGCGGAACTCCAGATTCGCCTTGTGGAAACGGGCGCGCGCCTTCTCGACCGGGCCCTGTTCGGCGTCGATGCTCACCACCCGGGCCGCACCGTGGCTCACCAGGTACTCGGCGCCCTCACCGGAGCCGCAGCCGATCTCCAGGACCTTGCGGCCCGCCCACAGCGGCTCCAGGTAGGAGTAGAGAGGCAGGCGGCGATCCCAGGACTCGTTGGTGCTCCGTTCGGACATTCGGCGGGGGACTATAACAGGCCGGGCGGGCCGTCCCGGAACGGAATCGCGCCGCTGGAATCATAGGCTGCGACCTGTTTACGACTTGCGCTCCGCCGCAAGGCCCCCTATAAACACCCGTTCCGAGGCTAAACCATGTCCAAAAAGGGAATCCACCCGCTCTACAAGCCCGCCGTGATCACCTGCGCTTGTGGGCACAAGACCGAGACCTACTCGACGCGCGGCACCTTCATGGTCGAGATCTGCTCGAACTGCCACCCGTTCTACACCGGGAAGCAGAAGCTGGTCGATACGGGCGGACGCGTCGAGCGCTTCAAGCGCCGCGCGGCCAAGCGCTCCGCGCGCTCCTAGCCTCACGGCCATGGGCGACACGGAGGCCCTCGCCGACGGGCGGCTGATCGCCCAGCGCGACGCCCCCGTGGGCGGCCAGGCCGTGCTCGAAGGCGTCATGATGCGCGGCGTCTCGACCTGGGCGGTCGGGGTGCGCAAGGCGCTGCCCGAGGAGCTCTCCGACAAGGGCGCCGTCGATCCCGAGCAGGGCGCTCACGGCGACATCGAGGTCAAGTCGTTTCCGCTGACCTCGGTGCTTAAACGTCACCGCCTGCTGCGCCTGCCGATCGTGCGCGGCGTCGTCGCGCTCGTCGAGTCGCTGGTCATAGGCTTCAAGGCGCTCGGCATCTCGGCCAACGCGCAGCTGCCCGAAGAGGAGGACGAGATCTCGGGCGGCATGTGGGCGGGCACGGTCATCGTCGCGCTCGCGCTGGCCATCGGGCTGTTCTTCGTCGTGCCCGTGGGCCTGACGAGCCTCATCAAGGACCAGCTGAGCTCGTCGTTCCTGTTCTGGCTGGTCGAGGGCATCGTCCGCACCACGATCTTCCTGGGCTACCTGGTGCTGCTGTCGCGCCTGCGCGACCTGCGCCGCGTCTTCGAGTACCACGGCGCCGAGCACAAGACGATCTCCTGCTACGAGGCCGACCTCGAGCTGACGCCCGAGAACGCCCAGCGCTTCAGCCGCCTGCACCCGCGCTGCGGGACGAGCTTCCTGCTGATCGTGATGATCGTGGCGATCTTCGTCTTCGCGCCGATCGGGCTGCCGGCGTGGTACTGGCTCGTGCTCACGCGGATCGTCGGCGTGCCGCTCATCGCCGGGATCTCCTTCGAGATCATCAAGTTCGCCGGGCGCAACCGCCGTCGGCGCTGGGTGCGGGCCGTGATGTGGCCGGGCCTGCAGTTGCAGAAGCTCACCACCCGCGAGCCCGACCTCGAACAGCTCGCCGTCGCCATCGCGGCGATGCAGGCAGTGCTCGCGGTCGAGGACCCGCGCAACGTCTCCGACGTGGACAGGGTCGGCATGGAGGTGGTGGCGTGATCGAGTCGCTCGTCGAGCAGATCGAGGCGCGCTTCGCCGAGCTGGCCCAGCAGATGACCGATCCTGAGGTCATCGGCGATCGCCAGCGCTACGCCGCGGTCGGGCGCGAGTACCGCGCGCTCGAGCCCGCGCACGACCTGGCCGTCGAG
>DASRQZ010000065.1:0-62054 GCA_035696125.1 Polyangia bacterium | reverse complement strand
GTGGCTACACCGGCAAGACATCAAGCGGCGGACCGCCTGGGAGCATCACCCTCGCCCGCGGTCTCAAGGAAGTCCGCGCCGCCGCCCGAGCCTTGGAGGCCCTCGCCCGTGACTAATGGCGAGCGTCCGCGGGAGAGGGTCGGGGAGAGGGCAGGCCTTGCGGGAGCCAACCTCCCGTCTAGCTATACCGCTTCCGGATCAACGCCAGCACGGCGTCCTTGGCGCAGTGCTCGCAATAGCCGAAGCGGCTCTTCATGGTGTCCAGCGTCAGCTGCGCCGCCGCGGCGGCGTCGGCATGCATCTTGGTGGGGCCGTCGGTCATCAGCACCAGCAGATCCTCGTTGATCTTGCGCACCTGCTTCTTGCGGTCGTTGAAGAACGCCTCGCGCAGCTCGGCGATGGGGCGCGGGAAGATCTTCTCGTAGTCAGGCTTCTGGCGCGGATGGTCGATCGACCACGCGCCGATGCGGGCGATCACCTCGCGCCGGAACTCTTCCTTGCGGTTGCCCACGTCCAGCATGCGCTCGACGTCGGCCATGTAATCCTCGTCGGGATCTTCGTCGCGACCGGTGATCGGGTTGTGGATCTTCTCGCGCTTGTGCCAGTACGACGCCTGCGAGGCGTAGCGCTCGAACTGCTCGATGTAGCGGCGCTCGTCGACCAGGCCCATCGAGGTTCGCACCTCGTCGTCGATGCGATCGATCAAGCGGTCGCGCACCTGGAAGATGAACTTGCGGTTCTCGTGGAAGCCGCCGGGCAGCGGCTCCTGCTTCAAGAACTCGTACACCGTCACCCCGCGCACCAGGTCCTCGAGCTCGTCGAAGAGCGCGAACGGCGACAGGCAATGGTACTTGATGCTCTGCGCCGCGTTCATGAGCAGGAGCTTCATCTCGCGCGGCGAGGCGCCGGTGCGCCCCTCGTAGTTGGGGTAGTTGTCCGACTCGCGCGCGATCTTGTCGATGCCGGCGACCAGCTCGCGCTGCTGATCGGCGCTGATCCCGTCCGGCATGGCGCCCTCGGCGTAGAGCAGCGCCTTCTCCATCGGTCCGAGGCGCGCCACCACGTCGGCCATGCTCTTCGAGTACTTCTCGGCCAGCGGCTTCTTCATGCGGGTCAGCACCGCCCACAGCGCGCTGACCCAGGCGACGTGCGGCGCGACGTGCTTGCCCGACTGGCTGTGCGCCACCTTGATCTGCGCCTGGTAGATCCGCTCCTCGACGTGGTAGTCGAGCAGGTATGGCACCCGCACCAGCTCCATGCGGCCCTTGAACGACTGGAACTCGGGCACCTCCTTGAAGGCCGCCAGGTAGCCCTCGTTCGAGGAACCGATGAACACGGTGTCGAGCTCCAGGCTGGCGACGTCGAGGGAGATGCGTCCCTGCTCGACGGTGCCGAGCAGGTACTTGTAGGCTTCGAGCGGGCGCTTGAGCAGGTCGGCGAAGTCGACGATCCCGCGGTTCCCGTCGACCAGCTCGCCCTGATACTCGTACAACGTCAGCGACTGCAGCGCCGGCGGCAGCGAGGCCAGCGATCGATCCATCGTCAGCTGGCGCGAGCGCGCGTCCACGGCCAGCTGCGGCTCGACGGTGGCCGCGCCCTGCCGGTAGCGGCGCGACACGAAGAAACGCTCGACCTGGACGTGGCGCAACACCTTGCTGAGGTCGCCGTGGTACGACGACAGCAGCGCCTCGAAGATCTGCCTGTTCCGGTGCGAGAGATCGCCGCGCAGCAAGTAGTCGGCCGGCCGGTAGCCGTCGCGGATCTCGATCTCCAGCCGCTGTTCGATGAGCTCGCGCCGCTTGCCCAGCGGCAACAGCAGCAGCGGATGGTCGCGCATCTCGTCGACGATCTTGGCCTCGATGAGATCGTCCTCGAGGTAAGCGAAGGTGTCGGCGGAGCCACCGGCCTCGAAGTTGCCGCCACCCCCGAACCCGATCCCGCCGCGGGTCAGCTTCTGCGACGGAAAGATCCAGTTGAACCGGTAAAGCGCCCCCTCCGGCAGCGTCGAGTAGTGTTCCATCGCGCGCTGCATGCAGGCGACGAAGGTCGACTTGGCGCTGCCGTTGGGGCCGTGCAGCAGGATCAGGCGGTTGGTCCGCCCCTCGCGCGCGAAGTTGGAGATCAGGCGATAGACCGCGGCCTGGACCTCTTCCTGGCCCATGAGGGCGTCCTTGCCGGCGTCCCAGGGGCAGTCGAACAGGTGCCAGCGGGTCATCGGGCCGCGCGGCGTGCGCACCTGCTCGGTGCCGAAGTACTCGAAGACGTCGCGCAGATACTGGGCCGCCGAGCGAACCTGCCGGCGCGCCTCGCCGCCGAACAGCGCGAAGTACTCGCCGTAGGAGATCACCCGGCGGTTGCGCGCGAAGCTCTCGCGCATCTCGCCGGTGGTCTGCACCAGCCAGGCCTTGGCGTCGAAGTTGTCCCCCTCACGCTCCGGCGCCGGCCCGTCCCCACCGCTGGGAGAGCGCGATGTGTCGCTGGTCCCCATTGCCGACGACGGTAGCACGCGACATGGCGTTGATCTACCCGGCGCAGATCCGTCACGATCCATTGCATAACTTCCCCTCGGCGCCCGTCCACAGTATGAAGAGAGCCATGGACCCCTTCAGGGACTCGACCCCGCGCCGCGCTCATCGAACGTCTCACTGGCTCTGCTATCGGAGCTGCGCGGTCGCCGCCGCGATGTCGGTCTTGATCGCGGCCACCGCTCCTCGAGCGATCGCGGCGCCCGACGCGGGTCCGCCGGCCAGGGTCGCCAGGGAACCCAAGCCAGCCAAAGCGGCGCCGGCCAAGGGGGCCAAGGCCAAGGCGCCGGGCGGCGCCGGCGGCACGGCGGCAGCAGACAAGGCCGGCGACCAGGCGCCGGCGACCACGGCCGCCGCGGGTGCGCCCGCCGCAGCCGCGCCCGGCGACAAGGGGGCGGCGACCCCGACGCCCGCGTCCAGCCCGATGGCCGAGCTCAAGAGGTCCAACCTGGCCCTGGACAAGGTGCTGCAAAAGAACCGCCCCAACTGGTCGCCGGAGGCCGAGCTGCAGCGGAGCGAGGTGCGCAAGATCGTCGGCGGCTTTCTCGACTACGGCGAGCTGGCGCGGCGCGCGCTCGCCCGCCACTGGGACACGCTGACCCCCAAGCAGCGCGAAGAGTTCGTCAACACCCTGCGCGAGCTGGTCGAGCGCAGCTACCTGCGGCAGGTACACGGCAACGCGTCCTACAACATCAAGTACGACAAGGAAGAGAAGAACGGCAATGATGCCAGCGTCACCGCCACGCTGAACACCACGGCGCGCGGCAAGAAGGTGGTCATCGCGCTCGAGTACAAGATGCTCTACAAGAACGGCCACTGGGTGGTCTACGACGTGCTGACCGATGACCAGAGCATGCTCGAGAACTACCGCGCCGAGTTCAACAAGATCATCACCAAGGAGTCGTTCGAGGCCCTCCTCAAGAAGATGAAGAAGAAGCTCGAGGAGAAGGACGAGAAGGAGAACTAGTGCCTCACGTGAAAAGTCTGGGCGCATTCGCCCCCCTGGAACACCGAACGGTTTGAATGAGCCGTCATCACCCGGTCAAGGGCCTCGGGCCTCGGGCCTCAGACCTCTGGAGACTCTTCACTGGAGGTCCGATGTCCGAAGCCAGAGGCACCTTTAGACGCGGTGGCCCAGCTTTCAAACCGTTCGGTGCTCTCGGCGTCCTCGGTGCTGCCCAGACTTTTCACGTGAGGCACTAGGCGGCTTCGCTGTGCGCGCCCGCGACCCTCTCGCCGTCGCTGTCGCCGTCGGCCTTGCCGCCGCCGCAGCCTCGAGTTGCTCCGAGCGCTGCTGCACCATCGACTCGTTTCCCATCCCGCTGTCCTGGGCACCGCTGGGAATCGGGACGGCGGGTCGGCCCGGTGGGCTGCTGGCGAGCGCGCAGTCCTCGTCGCTGAACGGCGGTGCACCCTTTGCGATGTCGGTCGACACCGGTTCCCCGCTTACGGTTTCGGTCGGTTCCGCCGATGGGACAGACACCGTGTCCCGTACCTTCGACATCCTGGGCGCTCCGCCCGCCGACCCGGTGCGCGCAAGTTTTCGCGACATCAACATGGTGCCGGTCGCGCTGGGGGCGGTCGGCGACGCGGCGACGCGGCCACAGGCGGTGTTCGGCGGCGACCTCCTGCGCGCGTTCTCGGTCGAATTTCGCTTTGGCGTCCCCTCGCTCACCTTCTGGTCCAACCAGCGCGCCGACGACGGCTTCCTCGAGGACGTCGGGTATGCGGTGATTCACTTCACCCCCTTCGGTGGCGGCGAGATCACCGCGCACGGCCGCCCCGACTTCCTCGGGCAGCGCGCTCCTCTCGACGTCGAACCGAGCCGCATCGTGTTTCGTGCCTGTGTCGCGCCCGCGCCTTTCGATCCGGCGACCTCGCCGCGCGAAGCCTGCTGCGATCGGGGCGACGCGATCACCCACGCCACCGGCACACCGCTGTCGCTCTTGCTGGCCACGGGCGTCGGCCCGCTGGTTCTGAGCCGCTCCGCCTGGGAACGCGTGAGGCCTCAGCTGGGCCTCGACGTGCCGGTCGAGACGCCCGGCCAGCTCTACCTGGCCAGCGCGGCCACGCCGCTGTCTGTGTCGTGGGCGCTGCTGCCGCCGGCCGCCCACCTGGCGCTGGTGAACCAGGAGTCGAGCGCGGCCAACGACCCCGGTCCGTGCGTCGAGCTGGCGCGCGCGCGGCGCATCGAATGGGTCGCGTACCGTCAGGTCGGCAACCTCGGGGTCGCGGACTGCGTCCAGGCCTGCGACACCGATCCCAACGACACGCAAAAGGCCCAGAACAGCGCCGCCTACATCGAGGTCGGAGGCGTGACCGGCAGCGAGATCGCGGTGGCCATCCTCCCCGACACCGACCCGCTGCTGGAGGGGCTGCGCAGCGACGTCCGGCCGGAGGGCCCCGAGCTGGACGGCATCATCGGCGCGGGAGCGCTGGCGCGAACCCGGCTGGAGGTCGATTATCGCAACAGCAGCATGCGCGCCATCTTCTCATGCGACGGCACCTCTGACCGCGACCAGTGCTTCACGGGCGCGCGCTGCCCGCGCCTGCCCGACCATACCCAGCAGCACGCCTGCTTCGGCCTGCCGCTGGCCGGCCTGCCGGCGATGTGCGCCGCAGACCCGGTGTGCGGGAACTGAGCGATGCTGAGCGCGGCCGTCATTCCCTTGCTGGCCAGCCTGGCGGTCACCGCGGCGCCGCCGGCGGGGCCCGCGCCGAAGATCCGCGTCGCCATCCCTGATTTCCAGATCGAGGGCAGCACCTCGCCCGCGCTGGCGTTGCAGCTACAAGACGGCTTCGTGCTGGGTCTGGTGCGCGCCGGCCTGCAGGTCGTCGACCCGGTCGACGCCGCCCGACGCCTGGAGTCCAAGCCAGAGCTGGCGCGCTGTGATTCCTCGCCCTGCCTCAAGAGCATCGGCCAGCTGCTGGACGTGAAGTACCTGGTGCGGGTCAAGGTCGAGGTGTCCGGCAACAGCTACAAGGCCGTCGGCCGCATCTTCTCGACCGAGGGACCGGCGCCCGCGGCCCTGCCCGTGGCCAACAAGTCCAAGAGCTGCGACGTGTGCACCGTCGCCGAGGCGCGTGACGTGATGCTGCGGCTCGCCGACGCGCTCAAGGTGCATCTGGAAGACGTCGGCGCGCCGGCGCCGTTGCAGGCGCTTCCCTCCGAGCCCCCACCTCCGCCGCCCCACATCACCGGGCCGGTGGTCACCGCCATGGTGGGCGGGGTGGTGATCGCGGTCGGCGCCGCGCTGCTCGGCACGCTGGGCAGCTGCAACGCGACCAGGTGCTCGGAGAACCGCACCCGTGCGGCCCTCGGCGGTAGCCTGATCGGTGCCGGCGCGGTCATGACCTTCGTGGGCGCCTACGTCACGATCGAACGGAGCCGCGCGCCCGGCGCGCCCGCTCCGGCGACCTCGGTCAGCCTGGCCCTGCAATTCTGACGCGGTCGGCGCGGCGTCGCTCGCGCGCCCCTCAACCTGGGAGGCCCATCCGTCGATATCCAGGGTGATCTCCATGCGTACGCTCTCCGATTGCCGCCGGTCCCGGAGCGCGGCGCGCGCGCGCCCGGCGACCTCGTCCGGGTTCACCCTGGTCGAGCTGATGATCGTGGTGGTGATCATCGGCGTCATGGCCGCCATGGCGACGCCGCTGCTGACCCGCGACAACCACGTCAACGATGGGCGCGCCTTCACCTTCGACGTCGCCCGCGAGCTGCAGAAGTGCCGCTCGGAGGCGGTGAGCAGCCGCCTGACCATCCGCGCCTTCGTCTTTTCCGATCGGGTCGAGCTGCGCCCCTACAAGGCCGGCGCGACGCCGGGGGCCGCGCCCACGGCGCCCGCGACCACCGACCCTCTGCTGCGCACCGTGCCGTCCAAGGACAACATCGTGGTGCTGGACGTCGTCGCGCCCACGGCGACCGCGCCGGCCGCCGCCGTTCTCACCACCGCGACGTACGCGCAGATCGACTTTCTCAGCACGGGCGGCGCCCAGCTGGTCGGCAGCGCCGTCCCGACCGGCGCGACGATCTACATCCGGAACGGCGACCTGCCCTCGACCAGTATCGACCGCGACTTCCGCATCGACGTCAACCCCCTGACCGCGTTCGTCGCGGCGAGGACCAGGTGATGCGGCGCCGGGTGCCAGCGACCTCGGCGACTCCCCGCGCGCGCCGGACCCGCGCAGCCGGCTTCACCCTGCTGGAGGTGATGATCGCGCTGCTGCTGGCGACGATTGGCCTGCTGGGCACGGTGGCGGTGCAGCAGACCATGTTCAACGCCACCGCCAACGCCAACGACGCCGCGATCGCCACCCGGCTGGCGACCCAGGCCCTGGAGGAGTTCTCGGCGCGCACGGTGCGCATCGGCCTCGACCAGCTGGCCACCGAGGTCAGCCCCGACTGGACCGACGTGAAGTACCTCAACGCCGCGGGCGGGCGCAACCCCACCAAGACCCCGGAGTTCCGCTTCAAGCGCGAGACCTGGGTGGTCGACCAGGGCGCCACCAACCCGTACGCGGTCTCGGTGCGGGTGACCTACGACCTGGACAACGGCAGCGCCAAGACCATCCGCGTCGATCAGCAGCGGCGGAAGACATGGTGAAGCCACCTCGACACCCCGCGTCCGGCCTCACCCTGGTCGAGCTGATGATCACCATCATCATCTCGTCGATCGTCGCCGGGTCGACCTTCACGTTCTTCGTGGGCCAGCGCCGGGTCTACGACACTCAGATGAAGGTGCTCAACACCCAGCAGAACCTGTGGGCGGCGATGGAGACCCTGACCCGCTTCGTGCGTGGGGCCGGCATGGGGCTGACCGGGTGCGTGAGCGCCACCGACCCGACCCCGACCGGCGCCACCATGCCGGCCACCGGCCTGCGCGCCTTCGACAAGAGCACCGGCGCCGGGATGCGGCTGGCGCCGATCTGGATCAACAACGGCGCCGCCGGCGCGCCCGACCGGCTCACCGTGGTCTTCGGCACCGGCTCGTTCGGCAACTTCACCGACACCAACCTGGGCGCCACCGTGACCAGCACCGCCAGCGCGATCACCACGCCACCCGGGTTGTCGACGGTGTATCGCACCGGCGAGTTCATCGTGCTGCTCGACAACACCGCGACCCCCGTCGGACCGCCGACCGGCGACCGCGGCTGCTCGCTGTTCCAGATCACCGGCATCGATCCGGCGACCAATTCACTGCAGCACGCCACCACCTCGATCTGGAACGCCGGCGGCGCCGTCGCCGCGGTCGTGCCCAACAGCTATACCGGGGGCGCGACCCCAACGGCGGGCATCCGCGACATCGGCACCCTCAACTGGGTCCAGTTCTCGATCGACGCCACCGGCCAGACGCCCAAGCTGATGATGAACCGGCTCGACGGGGCGGCGGGCGCGCAGGTGCTGGCGGACGGCATCGAAGATCTGCAGATCGCCTACGCATGCGACACCCAGCCGGCCGGGGCCGGCGACGGCGACCTCTTCGAGGGCGCCGACGCCGCGACCAGGAATGCCGACGAGTGGACCTACAACGTCACCGGCGACGTTCCCGACCCCGCCTGCAACCGGCCGCAAGCGGTGCGCATCACCGTCATCGCCCGCTCGACCGAGGCCGACACCACCCTGGCCGGCCTGCCCGGCAACGCCAAGCCCGCCGTCGAGGACGGCGTCGCGGGCGCCGCTGACACCTTCCGCCACCGCGTCATGACGACAACCGTTTTCCCGAGGAACCGCTGATGAGAGCTCCTGGCGCGCAGCTCGCTTCCCGCAAGGCTTGCCCTCACCCCGACCCTGTCCCGCGGACGGGAGAGGGGGCCGGAAACGCCCAAGGCTGCTCGCCGTCGCCCAGGTCGTCAGAGTCGCGGAACGCCGAGGGGGGCGCGGTCCTGGTCCTGGTGATGATGCTGATGATCAGCCTGTTCGGCCTGGGCGTCACCGCGCTGTGGCTCACCAGCGGCAATCTCCAGATCGGCGCCAACGTCAATCAGCGGCTGCAGGCGCTTTACTGCGCCGAGGCCGGCATCGAGCGCGCGCGCGCGATCCTCAACACCACCCCGCCGCCCGACGTCTCCGCGCTGCTCAAGGGCGGTGCCAACGCCGACGACAACATCCCCGCCGCGCTCGACGCCAGCGGGATCCCGGTCGGGGTCGGCGCCATCCTGTTCGACGGGGCGACCGCCCTCGACAAGGTGGCCTTCCCGCCGGCGTCGTTCAACCGGAACGCCGGCACGGCCAGCGCGCCGGTCTCGGCGACCATGGGCACGTACACGGTGTGGATCCGCAACGACACCGCCGAGTGCCGGCAGGGCAAGTACCTGGTAGACGGCAACGGCTCGGTGGTCATTCGCTCGCGCGGCCTGGCGCCCGACAACTTGACCACCGTGGTGCTCGAGGTCGCGATGGGCGGGACCCCTACCAGCACCGGCCCCGGCACGACCACCGTCGGCGCGCCGGTGCTGTGCAACTCGGGCAAGAACTCCTGCGACGACAACAGCTCGACAGCCAGCGGCGTGGTCGTCAACTGATCCGACGCTGGTAGGCGGCGGGATGCGTCGCCGACATCGCCGGTGAAGTGAGCGGTCCGCGCCCGTTACAGGTGCATAAAGTTTTGTACGGAACTACCGATTGCTCCAGAGGGGCGATGGGTTTGCCTCTCGAACGGATCCACTGAACATGAATCCACAGCGACAGCGACCAAGGTTTCTCCGTCCCGCGGCTCTCTTCACCGCGTGCATCCACTACGCCGGCCTGCTGACTGCGCTCACGACACTGGTCGCGCCCGCGCCGGCCGAGGCGCGCGTCGATCCGCTGCTGATCATCAGCCGGCAGATTCACAAACCCAACATGCTGATCGTCCTCGACACCTCGGGGTCGCTGACCGGTGTACCGGGTGGTTCCTTCAGACTCAACACCGAAGCCGGCGTCGACTGCGACGACGGCACCAATTGCCGCGGCGGCGACGCGACCGGGACCTGCGCCATCAGCGGAAAATTCTGCTCCTCCGATCTCGACTGCCGGAGCGCGACCTGCGAGCTGGACGGCTCGAGCTGCCTGGTCAGCGCCGACTGCGCCCCCAGGGCCGGAAAGTGCAACCAGCTGACCTGCGACAGCAACAACAGCAACTGCGTGAACGCCTCCTGCTTCGCCGACGCCGATTGCCCGGCCGCGACCTCGGGGAAATGCGCGACCTCGGGCAACTCCTGCAACCCGACCTCCAGGTGTACCTCCGCGCTCAAGTGCACCTACGGTAGCAGCACCTGTTCCAGCACCTCGACCCCGTGCGCGGCCTACGCGCTGTGCAAGGACGCCGCGGGCAACTTCACCAGCAAGCAATGCGCGGTGAACAGCGACTGTCCTCTGCAGACCACGGGCGGCAAATGCAGCATCGGCGGCACTTCCTGCACCAAGACCTCCGACTGCGGCAAGGTGTGTCCCAACAAGACCACGGCCTGCCTGGCGGACGCGGGTTGCATGACGTGCACCTCCGGCACCAAGAGCGGAAGCCCCTATTGCACCAGCAATCTCGATTGCAAGTCGAACGGCACCTGCAAGGTGATCGCAGGCTCATGCATCGCGGCCAACAACAGCTGCGTCTTCCCACCCTTGCCGTGCGTCGTCTCCAAACCGAGCAACCCCTGCATCGACACCAACAAGTGCGTGGGCCCGGCCAACACCTGCACCGCTGGACCATCCAACCCCTGCACCGTCGGCAGCGTCGGTGACGCCTGCAAGATCTCCACGGCTTCAGGGACCATCGGCATGTGCCGCGGCGCTCTCACCATCTGCACCACAAACGCCAACTGCCCCACGGGCGACACCTGCGGCCCGGCCACCTCGCGCGTGGTCATCGCCAAGCGCGTGCTGGCCGACATGGTCAGCAACAACGCGCAGCTGGTCAACTTCGGCCTCATGACCTTTCATCAGAGCAACTATTTCCCCTACTACTCGCTCAGCGGGTCGTCGAGCAGCACGCAGACCGCCTTCATCGAGCAGGTGCGCCTCGGTCAGAAGAACTGCTTTTCCGCCAGCAGCGGCCCCTCGTCGACCTGCGTGATCGATGGCGTGACCTACACCCTGCGCTCGTCCGCCAACAGCCGCTATCGCGTCGGCGGCCCGAGCGGCGTCAACTCCGACGTCAGCTGGTGCGGCAGCTTCTGCGCCATCTCCGGCCAGGGCACGGGGAGCTACAACGGCAGCTACTACACCTACCCGGTGCTGAACGGCACCAAGTCGAGCAGCGCCACCGTCAAGGCGAGCTACCTCGGCAAGAGCACCACCATCAGCGGGACGCCCTACCGCTATTACGATTCGATCCCGACTTACTACAACCCGGTGTCGTCCAGCACGGCGCCGCCCATCGCCGTCCCCGACTGTTCGCTCAACATCTGCAGCGCCACCTGCGGCGCTCGCTGGGACAATCAGCTGGCGCCGTTCCTGGACACCACCGACGACCCTGTCAAGGCCGACGCCATGGCGGCGGCGATCAACGACCGCATGCAGCCCGCGAACTTCGGCGGTCTCGTCGCGTTCGGCGGCACCCCGACCGGGTGCTCGTTGAAGAACACCGGCGCGGCGACCAAGAACACCAGCGCCCTCGATTACATGAAAGCGGTGCAGCTGGCCGACAAGCTGACCT
The DNA here is from genome assembly GCA_035696125.1 of Polyangia bacterium. Lineage (GTDB taxonomy): Bacteria > Myxococcota_A > Polyangia > Fen-1088 > Fen-1088 > DASRQZ01. The sequence goes on along the minus strand of DASRQZ010000065.1, from coordinate 50,896 downwards.
GCCGCCAGGACTACGTGCTGCTCATCACCGACGGGGAGGCCAACGGCCCCGGCGACGACAAGTGTGACTCGGCCGCGTGCGCGGCCGACGATCCCAGGGCCGCCAACTGCACCTGCCGTTCGGTGCTCGCCGCCCAGGACCTCTTGAAGATGGGCGTCAAGACCTTCGTGGTCGGTTTCTCGGGCGACGTCGCCATCGGCACCGGCAAAGCCACCAACGACAACATCGCCAAGGCCGGAGGAACCGACCGCGGCGACGACGACAAGGCCCCCTACGCGTTCAACGCGACCACGGAGGCCGAGCTGGTCGACGCTGTCCAGGACGCGATCTACGACGCGGTCAAGGGCAGCTACGCGACCTCGCCGCCCGCGGTCTCGTCCGGTAGCCAGCTGGTGAACTCGGTCAGCAGCGGCAGCTACGCGCTGGACTCGCGCGTCGATTTCCCCTCGTGGCGCGGCCACCTGCTGGCCTACGACGCCACGGCGGCGGGCACCGGCCTGGTCTGGGATGCGGCGGTGCAGCTGGCCAACATGGACTGGAGAACCCGCCGGGTTTACACCTCGGACACGTCGGGCAACCTGGTCAAGATCAACGTCGATGCCAGCACCGGCGCGATCGGCAACAGGGCGACGCTGCAGGGGCTCGGGCTCGGGGCGACGGCGGCCGAGGCGGAGCTGATCGCGCGCTGGGCGCTGGGCGATCCGGCGCAGAAGAACCCGGCCGTCCTGGGCGCGCTCGTCAACTCGACGCCGATCGACGTCGGCCAGCCCGGCGCCGACCCCAACCCGGGCGGCAAGGAGTTCTCGGACAAGTACGCCAGCCGGCCGCAGATCACCTATGTTGGCGCCGATGACGGCATGCTGCACGCGTTCTACACCAAGGACGTCACCGTCTCTGGCGTCGCGAAAGCGGGCGGCTCGGAGGCCTTCGCGTACATCCCGCCCGAGATGCTTCCGGTGATCACCAGGCTCTACGCCCAGGGCGGACAGCTGCCCGACCCCAACAAGCACATCTTCGGTCTGGCGAGCTCGCCCAAGGTGAAGAGCATCTGCACCGCCAACTGCACCGACAAGACCGCGGCGGTCTGGAAGACCGTGTTGATGATGACCGACGGCTTCGGCGGCAACCAGGCCTTCATGCTCGACGTGAGCGACCCCACCGCGGCCACGCCGTTCTCGCTGCTGTGGCACACCGGAACCGTTTCGGCCAAGAGCACCTTCGACACCCTGCTTGGCCAGACCATCTCGGTGCCCGGCTTCATCTTCAACTACAGCACCAACTACGACGACAACCGGGTGGTCATGACCTCGGGCTATCCGGTCGATCCCACCAAGATCACCACGCAGGGGCGGTCGTTCGTCTCGGTGTCGGCGGCCACGGGCGCGATCCTCACGCAGTCCACGGTCACCCCGGCCGGCGCCTGCGGCGCGACGCCGGAGTACACCATGCTCACCGACGTGCCCACGGCGCGTGACAATGGCAAGGACGCCAAGCGAACCGTGCTCGCGGCCTACGCGGGCGACACCTGGGGTACCCTGTGGCGCTTCACGCTGGGCAGCCTGCCGGCCTCGGTTCTGCCCGCGAACTGCGCCCAGCCGCTGCACTACGCGCCGGCGGTGGTGCAGCTCGACCGCGACGACTTCAGCGCCCACCCGCACGAGGTGTACCTGGTCCAGGTGACCAACTCGGCGCTCGACAACGTGACCAAGGACTTCGAGGCGTCGAAGATCATCTTCCGCCGCGACATCGTCAACAGCGGTACCGTGGTGGCCGACACCACCTTCGGCACCAGCGGCGCGCTCACCCTGACCGTCGGCGTCGACAAGGAAATGTGCGCCGTCACCGATTCCAGCAGCGCTTGCACCACCGCGCTGCCGACCGCGGCGCGACCGATGGGCACGCCGCTCGTCATCCTCAAGGCGGACGCGTCGGGCTTCGTGGTGATCTCGATGTGGTACGCCCCCGACGCCGTCGGCTGCGGCAAGGGCACGACCTACCTGCAGGTCCACCAGCTGACCACGGTCACCGGCGGCTCGGCGACGCTGACCCTCAAGCAGGCCATCAAGATCGCCGACGAGCCAGTGTCGAGCCCGATCGTGGTCGGCGGCAAGATCGTGATCCTCAGCTCCAACGGCCCGATCACCCTCAACAGCAGCATGAGCCAGAGCTACGTCACCGGGCAGGCCACGCCCAACAAGGACGTCGGCGGCGACCCCTTCAAGTCGCTCGGCTGGTTCGAGTCGCTCTAGCCTGGCGGTGTCGCCCGTGGGCCCCGCCTCAACTGTTCTTGAGCCGGACCTTCCACGCGGGTAAGTCCGGCGGTGGAGGCGCCGGCGTGTTGTCGGGCGGTGACGATGGCTGTGGATTCCGGCGCGGCCGTTCGCGCGCCGGCGGCGGCGTCTCTGGCGTCTCGGCGGGCAAAGGCTGGCCAGGAGGTGGGGACGGCACCGGTGCTACCCGCGGCGGGGCCGCCTCCGGGGTCGTCCCGGGCGCCGCGGCGCGCTTCCGGCAGCGACGCTCCACGCAGTCGTAGCCAGGATCGCAGTCAACATGGGCCACGCAGGTGCCGTCGCGCCCGCGGCGCCGGTGACAGGCGCCCGCCAGCGCCGTGGCCAGGGCCGCCAGAAGCAGGAGCAACGCGATCCGCCGCACGCTCACGACTCGCGCGCCAGCCTGGCTGCCTGCGGGTGGGCCAGGCGCGGCAGGTCGAGCACGAAGGTCGATCCCTGACCGGGGTCGCTGCTGACCCGCAGCGTGCCGCCGTGAGCGGCGACGATCTGGCGCCCGATGTAAAGGCCCAGTCCCAACCCACCCACCCGGTGCACCGTCTCGACCCGCTCGAAGGCGTGGAAGATGCGCTCCTGGTCGGCCTTGGCGATGCCGATGCCCCGGTCGCGGACGACGATGACCACACGATCGCCTTCGCCGCGCGCGTCCACGGTGATGGCCTGGCCGGCGCCGTACTTGACCGCGTTCGACAGTAGGTTCGTGATCACCTGCTCGACCCGACCGCGGTCCCAGACCCCGACCAGCGGGTGACTGGGCTGGTCGACCATGATCGAGATCGTCGACCCGGTCTCCGCGGCCTGTTCGCGCAAGCGGCCGGCCAGATCGGCCAGCATCTCGGACAGCGTGACCTCTTCCAGGGTGAGCTCCAGCCGGTGCGCGGTGAGACGCGACACATCCAGAAGATCGTCGACGAGTCGGCCCAGCCGGTCGGTGGTGGCCGTGGCGGCGACCAGCGCGCGCGCCGAGCGCTCGATCCCCTCGGCGGACGGCGCCGACCCCGACGGTGACGGCCCCCTGTCCCCGCCCAGCAGGCGCAGCGCCGTTCCCAGACGCAGACGCAGCGCGGTCAGCGGGGTCTTGAGCTCGTGCGAGGCGATCGAGATGAACTCGTCGCGCGCCAGGATCGCCTGGCGCCGCTCCGCCAGCGCCGCCGCCAGGCACATCATGCTCACCGCGGTGACCGCCATGAAGCACTGCACCCGGAATAGCCGCTCGTGGGCGGTCGGCGACAGAGTGCCGCCCGCGAACAGCCCGTGGCCGGAAGCGGTGCCGGAGATCGCGACCACCGACACCAGCAGCAGCGCCAGCGTGGTGCCGCGCAGGCGGAATCGGATCACGGCCCAGATGAGCAGCGGCCAGATGGAGTAGGTACCGCGCGCGAGGCGCACCAGCTTTTGCGGGAACAGGTCGCTGAAGACCGCCGCGCTGACCAGGACCAACCCCCCCGCCAGCAGCAGGGCCTCGACCCAGTGCCGCGGGCGGCGCGACGGCGGCCACCCAGCGCGCCTATCGCTCCAGGCGAAGATCGCCGGCGCGATCAGTAAAGCCCCCAGCACGTCGCCCACCCACCACACCGTCCAGAACAGGCCGTACCCGTCGGCGACCGGAATATGCGCCATCCGGATCGCGATCGTTCCCAGGGTCGCGCTCACGGTCGTGGCCAGCAGCGCGGTCACCGCGAAGATCAGCACGTCGTACATCCGATCCATCTGCCGGCGCCACCCGAACAGACCCAGCAGCTTGGCGGCCAGCACCGCCTCCGCGGTGTTGCCGGTCGCGATGATCACGGCCGCCCACGCCGGTATATCGGTGGAGGCGTTGACCGCGAGCGCCGCCAGAAAGATCGCCGGCCACAGCCGCCGCCCTCCCAGACAGATGGCCGCCAGCGCGATGCCGGTGGGCGGCCAGACCGTGGTGGCCACGCCGGCCAACGCGTCGAAACGCAGGCCCAGCTTGGCGGTGGCGGCGTAGATCACCAGCACCGCGACCAGCGCGACCGCGTAGTGAATCCTGGCGCCGGCCCGGTCCAACATCGCCCAGGGATATTAGACCGGCGGTCGCGCTGCCGCCTGGGTCCCACCACGATCAGGCAGATTTAACCGTGTGCGCACCCGTCAGAAGCCGGATCCAATAGCGCCTGGAATCCGCTCCCGCCGGTCCCCGGAATCCGCCCGCCACCCCTTCGAAACGACTACGCGGACCAGACCACCTCCGCCGAGTTGCACCGCCGCCCTCTGGCTGTGGCGCGCGGGTCGACTGGTGTCGCCAGCGCCAGACCGCCCGTCGTGCCGTTGACTCGCCCGTCGCGAGGGTGCAATCGTTTTGCTACCGCAAGTGTCGACGACCATTGCGAGCGATGCCACCGATGACCAGGACGGAACAGGCCCGGCCGTGGCCGTGGCCGCCCCGTCAGTGGGACCGCTATGGGATGTGGTCGAAGAGCATGTCGATGAGGCGGAGTTCCTCTTCGAGCAGTGGCAGCGGGCGCTGTCGTCGCCGGACCACACCCTGGATCAGCTGCGCCTCGGCTGGGAAGCGCGGCTGCTCGCGCACATCGAGGCGCTGATCTGGAACGGCTCTCCAGCCGCCCAGCGGCTGCTGGTGCCGGCGCTGGCCGACGCCGACATCTCGACGGCGCGCGCCGCCGTGGTAGCCCTGACGCGGCTGAGCACCCCCGGTCATGACGGGTACGCGGAGGTGTGGGCGGCGCTGGTCGGCGCCGCGGGCGCGGCCCGCCACGGACTGATCCGCGCGCTGCACATCGCGTCCGACCCGGCCATCGACGACGGGTGCCGCCAGGCGCTCGACGGCGCCGGCGGGCGCGAGCCGCTGACGGCCCTGCAGGTGCTTGCCGGGCGGGGTACCGATCCCGGCGGCGCGCTGCAGGTCTGCTTGAAGAGCGACGACGCGGGGATACTGGCGGCCGCCCTGACTGCCGCCCGACCGGCCCAGGATCGGCGGCTGCTGCAACCTGCCATAGCGTCGGCGCTGCGCTCCGAGGTCGCGGCCGTGCGCGACGCCGCCCTCGACACCAGCGTGGTCTGGGGGCTGTCAGACGCCTGGAGGCTCTGCCGCGAGCTGGCCACCACCGGGCACCCGGAGGCGCTCCTCTACCTGGCGCTCGGTGGCTCGGGCGACGACCGGGACCATGACCTGGTGGTACGCAGCATCGGCGATCCGCGCGCGCGCGCGGCCTGCCTTTGGGCGCTGGGGTTCTCGGGGCGGGTGAGCGCGGTCGAGGACTGCCTGCCGTTGCTGGGCGACGCAGACGACGCTACTGCGCGCCTCGCCGGCGAGGCTATGGCCGCTATCACCGGTCTGCCTTGGCGATCTCAGGACGCGCTGTTGCGCTCGCCGTCCGACCCCGGTCCCGAAGCCGGTGACGACGCGGACGACGCCGACAGCGACGACTCCGCCCTGGACAGCGGGCCCGAGTCTGCGCTGCCGCTGTTCGACGTCACGGCGGTCGCACGCTGGTGGCAGGAGAACCGCGCGCGCTTCGACCCGGCCGTGCGCTACCTGAACGGCGCGCCGCTGTCCCCAGCCAGCCTGCGGGGCGCGCTGCGCTCGCAGTCAATGCGCCGCCGCCGCGGGCTGGTGATCGGCGTGGCGATCGTCACCCGAGGACGCTGGTTGCCCGCGCCGGCGCGATTGACCACCGACCAGCAACGACTGGACAACCAGCTCACCCACATCCTGGGCTAGCGCGACAGGCATGCTGCAGCTCGAGAACCAGACCCCCTTCTCCGCCTCGCTGGTGCCGATGAACGACGCCAGCGGCACCGCCAACGTCATCGCGATCGTCAAGGCGACCTACGACGTCGAGGCCGGTCGGCGGCTGAAGCTGGCCGACGAGCAGCGACCCATCGAGCTGGTCGACCGCCTGCGCGGCGAGCCCGGGCTGTCCAGCGTGATCTACGAGTCGGACGTCGCGCTCGTCAAACCCGGCACCGACCTGGTGCTGGTGGGCGACGCCCACGCTCCCGGTGGCCGCACTGTCACCGAGCTCGACGTCCATTTTGGCGTCGACCGCTGGGAAAAGTCGGTGCGGGTGATGGGTGATCGCGCCTGGTACAAGGCGGGCCGCGAGTTCCGCGCAACCTCGCCGCTGCCCTTCGCGACCATGCCGCTGGTGTACGAGCGGGCCTTTGGCGGCACCGACACGACCTCCCCCGATCTCCGCCAGCACGCCTGGGAGCCGCGCAATCCCGTGGGTACCGGATTTCGCTCCGGCACCGCGGCGCTGGAAGGGCACCCCTTGCCCAACCTGGAAGACCCGCGCGCGCCGATTCGCGCCTGGACCGATCGGCCGGCGCCGCAGGGATTCGGCTTCATCGGTCGTCACTGGTCGCCGCGTGCCGCCTTCGCCGGGACCTACGACGGCGAATGGGAGCGCACGCGCGCGCCCTTGTTGCCGACCGACTTCGACAACCGCTATTTCCAGGCAGCGGCACCCGGCCTGATTGCGACCCCGTGCCTCCACGGCGGCGAGCGAGTGCGCGCACGCCACGTTTCATCGTCGGCGCCCCTGATCGAGGTCGACCTGCCAGGGCATCGGGTCGCGGTGGCGGCGCACTTTCGAACCGGACCAACGCAGCTTGGAATCCCGCTCCTCGATACCCTGGTATTGTTTGCGGGGGAAGCTCAACTGGTGCTGGTCTGGCGTGCTCACTTCGTCTGTCCCGGCGCCCTTTACAACATCTTCGCGGTCGAGGTGAGCCCCGAGGGGTCCACGCCTCGCCGTCCGGGGCCCGCGTGAGCCGCGCCCGGTCCGCCGACGCCGAGGTGGTGATCACCGGCGTCGGCATGGTGACCTCGGTTGGACACCGGGCCTGGCCGGCGGCGGCCGCTATGCTGGCGCGGGTGCAGCGCTTCGTCGAGATTGATGAGCTCCTCGATCGCGAAGGCGAGCCGATCGCCGCGGCGCAGGTGTCGCGGTTCGCGGAAGAAGACCAGCCGGCGCTGGCCATGGCCCTGGCCGCCGCTGCTGAGGCAATGGGGCAGTCTTTCCCCGACGCCGAGGAGGCGCTGGAGCGCCTGCGCGCCTGGGTCTCGATCGACACCGGGCCGCTGGCCGGCGACGGGGGCGCGCCGCCGCTGGGGGTGTCGCCCTGGGATCGGCTGCGGCTGGCGGTGCCCGGCCTGCGCGTGGAGCCCGACAGCCAGCTGCCGACCGGCCACCACGCCGCCGGGCTGCTGGGGCTGCGCGCCGCCGTCGACCGGCTGCGCGCCGGACGCGCCGACGTGTGCCTGGTGGGCGGCGTCGACTCCCTGGTGGCGGCGGTCGCGGCGCTGGACGCCGACGAGCGGCTCAAGACCAGCTACGCACCCTACGGTGTCACGCCCGGTGAGGCGGCGGCGTTCGTGGTGCTGGAACGGGCCGCCGACGCCGGCGCGCGCGGGGGGCGGGCGCTGGCCGTGGTGCGCGCCAGCGGCGACGCTAGCGGGCCGCCCTGGAGCTGGCCGCCCCGCCAGGACGGAGGGCAAGCACTGTGCGCCGCGCTGGAGGCGGCTACCCGCGGGGCCAACGCGCTCCGGGATCGTATGACCGTGGTCTGCGACCTCAACGGTGAGCCGCATCGATCCGCCGAGTGGGGTCTCGGCCGCTCGCGGGTGCTGCGCTTCGCGCGCGAGATCGATCTCTTTCATCCCGCCGACGCGGTCGGCGAGGTGGGCGCGGCCACCGGCGCGCTGCTGCTGGGCTTCGCGACCTTCCTGCTGAATCGACTCTTCTCACCAGCCAGCGACGCGCTGGTCTGGACCAGCTCCGACGACGGACCGCGCGCCGCGGTCCATCTCACCCGCGCTCCCCATCCTCCCGTCTGAGGTGACCGATGCCCGCCACCGTCAACGTGAACTCACTCACCGTGGTCCACAAGGACAGCGGCGGGATCTCGATCTGCTTCCCCGACGTGTGCAAGACCCCCACCCCCGCCGGGCCGATCCCGATCCCCTACCCCAACATCGCCAAGTCCGCCGACACCGACAAGGGCAGCTCGTCGGTCAAGGTCGACGGTAACCCGATCATGTTGCAGGGCTCGGTGTACGCGACCAGCACCGGCGACGAGGCCGGCTCGGCGGGCGGCGTTATCTCCAGCGTCACCAAGGGCAACGCCGAGTTCATCAACTACTCGTTCGACGTCCAGGTCGAGGGCAAGAGCGTCTGCCGCTTGCTCGATCCAATGGCGCAGAACAAATCGCCCTGCACCGGCAACGGCATGGGGCCGGCCAACCTGCAGCCCCCGCTGGTCGTGCTGCCGCTCGCGGCGGCGATCAAGGACGTCAAGGTCTTCAGCGGCCGCGTGGTCAAGATCCTCTTCCAGAGTGGCATCGAGCTGTGGACGGTGAAGAGCAAGGCCAACGCGGAGCTGCCCCCATCAGGCGCTGCTCACTGGGAAACCGGCAAGAAGGAGCGCTACGCCGCGATCTATCCGCGCCAGGGCGCGGGCGGATCCGCCGACCGCAAGCTGCAGGTCACGGTGAAGATCCGCAGCGAGGTCGGGGGCCAGGCCACTCTGGCCGCCAAGACCCCCGACGTCGAGGTCGAGGGCAAGGCCTCGGTGTCCGTCTCGAAGACCGACACTGACGTGGTCTTCGACTGCAAGCTGACCAAGCTGCCGGGCACGGTGCGGCGGCTCAAAGGGCTGGCGCTGCCCTGGACCCTGGAGATCGGCGGTGAGACCAAGACCATCAATCCGACGACCTCGACGTTGTACATCGTCGACGAAACTCCCAAGCCGGTCAGCTGGGCCCAGGGCGCGCGCGACGCCAAGAACTGGTACGACTTCGTGGTCGATCTTTCCTGCCAGTGGGCCGACGGCAAGACCGGCGCCCGCAACGTCTTCGACGCGGTCTGGGCGGGCTTCTCCGACGGCAGCAAGGCGCGGATCCCGCACGCCACCGGTTGGAGCTACTGGAAGACCGACGATCCGGCGCAGAACCTGCTGGACTGCAAGGCGCGCGCGGCGGGCAAGGTCGGTTGGAGTTGCCGGGCGATCTGTCACTTCTTCATGATGTCGGTGGCCCTGCATGGCCTCGACTGCCGCGAGGCGATTCCCGTAGGTGTTCCGGATCGCAACTTCATGGTAGCGCGCTGGGACTTCACCGGCTCCGGCGATCAGTTCAAGACCAACGGCATGGCCAACCGCGACGGCCTCTACTACGCCGGCGACTGGCGCTCCAACCGCTTCTCGCAACCGCAGCGGAAGAGCGACCATCCCGGCTGGACCGTCGACGTGACCCGCACCGCGGCGGTGGGACAGGGTCAGCCGAACCCGCCCCGGTCATTTAGAAACCACTGGATCGCACGTTTCTCCGCCCCGTACAGCGGCTACTTCGACACATCTTACGGGAGCGGGCCGCACGCAAGCGGCGCGGCGTACAAACCGAAGGCCATCTCCGGCTGGGAAGCAGCGTTCATGGCTTATTCGCCGGCCCAGGCCAAGGGACGGAAGAATCAGTCCAGCCTGATCATCGTCAAGGAGGGAGAGCACACCATGAACGTGGGTGACGGTTCTTCGAAGACATGAAGAGGGGGCAACGTGGGCTCATCCAGGACGAGCTGGTTGCTCGCGCTGCTGCTGGCGGCGTCGGGATGTCGTCAGGCAGCGTCGGCTAAGAAGGAGGCGACGGCAATGGCGACACAGCAACGATCTCCCAGGTCGATCCCGGTGGCGACCGTCGAGAATTTGATCCGCTTCCGCATCCTGGAGCTGCCCGAGGGCGTGCGGGTCGTCATCGCCTCCGACTGGCAGCGGGAGAAGCGCGGAGAAACCACCAGTGGCATCCACTGGCAAGTCTATTCCATCGACGCTGCCCGAGCGCGAGCGCAGCTGGAGCGCAAGGTCTCGGTGGAGTCGTCGGCGCACGACTTCGACATAGGAATCTCCGATCATACGATCCTGTGGCTGATCGAGAGCAACCGGCATCGACCGCTGGAGGCGACCCTGCTGCGAACCCAGGCAACGTCGAAGGGAATCATCCCAGTGTCCGAGGACGGACAGACCACCGCTGTCGAGCTCCCGGAAGCGCGTCAGGCGGAGATCAAGGTCGGCACCCCCTGGCACACCATGATGGCCGAGCGGGAGTGGTTGTTCTCGCCGCGGGTGCGCGCGAGCCACGCCGGCGACTGGTGGGTGGTTTGCAACTCGCTGGACGGCAAAATCTTGCGCATGCGCGGCCCCCTGCCCGCTGTGCCCGACGCCGGAGACCGCCTGCATCTCTGGGGTGAACCCAAGGTCCCGGAGTGGAAAGAGATCGGCTTCGGCCCGCCGGGGCTGTACCCGGTGGCGGTGGAAGGGCGGGCGGCCTTGATCGTGGCCTTCGCCCAGGCCACGCTGGCGCACAACCTGTTCTGGTCGCTGGGCAACTACAACGGTCACATGCCGGAAGGCAATCCGCGCGGAACGCTCACCATCCAGCGCTTCGGTGCCGACGCCGGCACTGCCACGCTCGCCGCGCTGGGGCCTGTGTCGGCGTTCGACCTGGACCAGGGCCCCGACGGAACGCTGTACCTGGCCGCCTTCCACGAGGTGGGGCCCAGCACCGAGGTCGCGCTACTGACGTCGTCCGACGAAGGGCACACCTGGCGGCCTCTGGCGACGCTCGAAGCGCCACGCACCGTCGACCAGGTGGCGGTGCGCGCGGCGCGCAGAGGCGGCGCCTGGATCGGCTTCGCCTTCCGGGACGGCGAGACCTCGGTGATCAAGGTGGCGACGATCGACAAGGGCGCGGCTCCCTGACGGGCACCACGCCGCGGCACCGGTCCGACATGACCCGGGAATTTCAGACCGGCGGGCGCGCGGTCGCCTGGGTCGTCACAGGGAGGCGCCCAGATCGCGAAGGGTGGCCGCGAAGGTTGGGAAAGAGGTGGCGATGTCGTCGGCCGGGACCACCGTCTCCTCACCCGCTTCGGCGGCCAGGCCCAGCACGGCGCCGGCCATGGCGATGCGGTGGTCGTGCTCGGGCTTGACCGTCCCGCCGCGGGGCCGCCTTCCGGCCAGTCCCTCGATCACCAGTCCGTCGGGGCGCTCCTCGACCAGCACGCCGGCGCGGCCCAGCTCGCGCGCCAGGGCGGCGATGCGGTCGGACTCTTTCACGCGCAGCTCCTTGAGGTCCGAGAACACCGTGCGTCCGGTGGCGACCGCGGCCGCCACCGCCAGCGCCGGGATCTCGTCGATCGATCGCAGCGCCAGCGTGCCGCCGATCTCGATGCCGCGCAGGCTCGACGCGCGGGCGCGCACGCAACCCACCGGCTCGCCCATCACGGTACCGGTGACCGTTATCTGCAGCTCGGCGCCCATCGCTGCCAGTGCGTCGAGCGCGCCCGTACGGGTCGGGTTGAGGCCCACCCCCTCGACGACCACCTCGCTGTCCGGAACCACGAGGGCCGCGACCAGCAAGAAGGCCGCCGATGACAGGTCGCCGGGCACGGTGATCGGCAGGGCGCGCAGCTTGCCATCCCAGCCCTCCGGATCGACGGTGACGGTGTGGATGGTGGGATGGGCCGAGATCGGCGCGCCCAGGAAGGCGAGCATCCGCTCGGTGTGGTCGCGCGACAGACCAGGTTCGCTCACCTGGGTCGCTCCCTGGGCCTGCAGTCCCGCCAGGATCAGCGCGCTCTTGAGCTGCGCGCTGGCCACCGGCAGCGTGCAGGTGATCCCGTGCAGCTTGCCACCGCGAACGCGCAGCGGCGGAAAGATGTCGCCGGGACGCGCCGTCTCGCCGCGCCCCTCGACGGTGGCCCCCATCTGGCGCAACGGCTCCGCCAACCGGCGCATCGGGCGGCGGGTTAGCGAGGCGTCCCCCTCGAGCACCGACTCGAATGGCCGGCCCGCGAGCAGGCCGGTCATCAGCCGGATGGTCGTGCCCGAGTTACCGCAATCCAGCGCCTGCGCGGCTTCGCGCAGCCCGCCGAAGCCCGCGCCCACGACCCGCGCTTCCCCGCCCGTCGCGTCGAGGTCGACCTCGACCCCGAGCGCGGCCAGCGCGCGCGCGGTCGACAGGTTGTCGCCGCCGCGGCCAAGACCCGAGATCGCCACCGGGCCGTCGGACAGCGCGCCGAAGAGCAGCGCGCGGTGGGAGATCGACTTGTCGCCGGGAACGCTGCAGCGGCCGCCCAGCGCCGTCGACCGGCGCGCGCGCAGCAGCTCGGGCGAGGCCCCGGGACGTGAAGCAGTGCTGGAGTGAGACGACATCGCGTCTTCCTTAGCACTTACCGCCCGCGGGATCACTTACCAGCCTCGGGCACGACCGGCCGCGCGCGGATGGCGTCGACGATCGCGGTCAGCCGGGCCGCGAGATCCTCGCGCTGGTCCTCGGGCAGGACCAGCTGCAGGCGCACGCGCCGTCCCTGGGGCGCGACCGCGACCGCCGACAGGAAAGGCGTGATGCCAAAGGCGGCCAGCGCCCGCCGCGCGCGCAGATCGCGCAAGGTCGACTGGAGGTTGCGGGCGGTCTCGGCCGCCTCGCGCGGTGTCGCCAGCAACCCGAGCACATCCAGACGCAGGGCAGCGCCCAGGTCCAGGCGCGCCCCGACCCGGGTGAGGCCGGCCGGCAGCACGAATTCGTCGGCGACCCGGCGGCGCATGGCCTCGGTCACCACCGAGGCGGCGACCAGCGCGGCCCGATCGCCCGCCGCCGCCGCCAGCTCGCGGCGCAGCTCGCCCACGGCAGACCGGCGCGCGTCGGCGGCCAGGCCCCAGGCGCAATCGATCGCCGCGCGCACGGCGGCCGGCTCGCCGCGCAGCAAGGTGCGGGGCGTCACCAGCGCCACGGCCTCGGCGCCGCGCGCCGGCGCCTGCGTCCACATGGGGCTGCCCCGCCAGGTCGACGCCACCCAGCCCGCGCCCAGTGCCGCCGCCAGCCGCGCCGGAGAGAAGCGCCCCTGGGCCACCAGCAGCGTCGCCGGCCCGGCGGCCCCCTCGCTGACCGCGAACAGCGCCCGATCGACGTCGCCGATCTCGTCGAACCCCTGCTCGACCGCGCGCGCGACGCGCTCGGCGTCGGGCCGCGCCACCAGCCCCCGCGACCAGGCCGACGCGCGCAGCGCCGCGACGTCGACCTCCAGCAGCGTCTCCGCCCCCTCGGGCACCAACCCGCCGAGATCGCCGTCGTCGGGCGCGCTGCGCGGCGCCGGGTCCGCCACCGACGCCGGGGCTTCGGCCGGCGGTGCCTCGACGGATGCGCAGCCCGCCGCCAGGCTAGCCGCGCTAATGCCCGCAACGGACCAGGCCACGCGCGACAGGCAGCGCGACCGCAAACTCGCGCTCATCGATCTCTCAGAGACAGCGCAGGCGGTCAGGGCCGATCGCGACGTCGTCGTACCACATGTTGCGCGCCGGCCCGTGGAACTGCGTGAAGCCGAATCGGAAGCTGGCATAGGGCAGGTTGTTGGCCGGATTCGGGTCCGCCGGTGGATAGTTCGTCGCGTTGATGAGCTGCGCACCGCCGACGTACAGGATCTGCGTGCGCATCTGGCTGTCGAAGGAGATCTCCACGCAGTGCCAGGTGTTGGCAGGCAAGGTGTAGGCGCGAATGCCCCCGGTGGTAAGACGGCCGTATCCGTCCGGCCAACGGACGACGTCGTGTGAGTTGAAGGCGATGCCGGCGTCCTGGGCAAACTCGACGTTCACCGCCTCGTTGGGCTCGTCGCTGGCCGCCGCCTGGGCGAAGGCGTTGTGCAGGCCGTCGCCGCCGTTGTTGGGGTCAGCCTCGCCGAGTGGAGCGTCGCTGCGTACGTAGAAACGGACCCAGAACTTGCCCGATGGCGCCGCCGCCGCCAGCATCTTGTAGGCGCTACCCGAGGTGCCTGCTTCGGTACCGGGCTTGACTCGTAGCGACGCCGTGCCGCTATTGTGCACGGTGGTGTCCAGTGCGAAGTCGCGCGTCCAGTCGCCCGGACCAGCGTTGAACTTGTACGTCGTGCCCGCGGGCATGCCGGGCTGCTCGAAGCCAGCGCAAAACGTCGCGCCGGCAGGGCAGGCGCTCACGGTCGAGCCGCCAGCGCCGCCCGAGGCGCCCGCGCCACCCCCGGTCTGACCGCCCACGCTGCCACCGGCGCCACCACTGCCCGCGCCGGTGGTCCCGCCCGTTCCGATTCTTCCGCCCGTTCCGCCACTGTTCGCACCGCCCTGCCCGCCGCTCCTGCCACCCAGACCGCCTGGCCCCGAGGTAGCGGCGGTGCAGGATGCCAGCATCAAGGCGCCGATCAGACCGACTGGCGCCCAGCGGCTCACAATTGAACGTCCTTGGTAATGGGAAACTGCGAATAAAGGGCTGAAGGGATCCAATTTCACGCTCTGTGCTCCTGGTTGCATCGGGCCGACGAGCCGAAGCGCGCCCGCGGGTCGAGACCTGTACTCATACCAGAATCCACGATGGGGGATTATCTCTGCAGCGCGCTCTGCGACACCACCGGAGCGCAAGGTGATCCACAGGGACGACTTTGTTCACTTCGCATTTTTGAGGATCGCCAAGTGGTTGCTCGAAGGCTCAGTTCCCCTAACCCGGAACGATCTTGCGGCGCGCGGCGCGCGCGACCTCCAGTAGCTCTTCGAGGCGCGCGGCGTCGCCGGCCTCGACCGCGGCGCGCAGCGCGGCGATGGCCGCGGCCAGACGGTCGATGAGCGGCAGCATCTCGCCGCGGTTGTCGAGGAAGATGTCGCGCCACATCGCCGGGCTCGACGCGGCGACGCGGGTGGTGTCGCGCAGGCTGGTGGTGGTCAGGGCGCGCAGCGCGACCGACGCGGGCCCGCCTTCGGCGTCGATGCTCCCGATCGCCGCCGCCAGCGCAAAGGCGGCGACGTGCGGCAGGTGGCTGGCGGCCCCCAGCACGCGGTCGTGAAGCGCGGCGTCCATGCGGTGGGGGATGGCGCCCAGCGCGCGCCAGAAGCGCTCGGCGCGCGCCACCAGCTCGGGCAGGGTGCGCGCCGTCGGGCAGATCACGCAGATGCGGTCGTGGAACAGCTCGGGCGCCGCGGCGTCGGGACCGAAGCGCTCGCTGCCGGCCAGCGGATGGCAGCCGACGAAGCGCGCCGCCCTGTCGCCCAGCCGCGCTTCGATGGCGGCCACGGCGGCCGCCTTGACGCTGCCGGCGTCGATCACCAGCGCGTCGGCGCCCAGCACGGGCGCGATCTCTGCGGCCAGCGCGCCCAGGCTGCGCACGGGGGTGGCCAGCACGACCAGCGCCGCGCCGCGCGCCGCCTCGGCCGCCGACGGCGCGGCGCGGTCGAGGATGCCGCGGGCCACGGCGCGGCGCAGGGTCTCGGGGTTGCGTCCGAAGCCGGCGATATCGGTCACCGCGCCCGCCGCGCGCGCCGCCAGCGCGATCGACCCGCCGATCTGCCCGGCGCCGATGATCGCCAGCGGCCCCAGCGGAGGTCCCGACCAGCGCGCCGGCGCGCTCACGCGTGCGTCCCGCCCGCGATGTCGCGCGGGTAAGAGCCCAGGATCTTCAGCAGCGGGACCTCGGCGGCCAGCGCGTCCAGCACCTCGCGGCAGGCGGCGTCGGCGCGGTGGCCATCGAGGTCGACGAAGAACAGATCGCGCAGCCCGCGCCGGTCGGTGGGACGCGAAGCGATGCGTCGCAGGTTGACGCCCGCCGCCGCCAGGCGGTCCAGCACCTTGGCCAGCCGCCCCGGCGAATCGTCGAGCCCGAACAGCACGCTGGTGGCGTCGGTGCCGGTGGCGGGCGGCGCCTCCTTGCCCAGCACCAGGAAGCGCGCCAGGTCGGCGGGGCCGTCGTCGAGGCGCGGCTTGGCCACGGCGAGATCGAACAGGTCGGCGGCCAGCGCCGGCGCGATGGCCGCCGCGCGCGCGTCGTCGCGCGCCAGCGCCGCCGCGGCGGCCGCCGAGGGGGCCGCGATCAGCGCCGCGCCCGGCGCCGCCTCGACCAGACCCGCCGCGCAACGCGCCGCGGCCGCGGGATGGGCGTAGACGCGCTCGATGCCTCCGGTCTGGCCGTGGTGGGTCAGCAGCGCGTGCGCCACCTCGATCACGATCTCGCCGACGATCAGCAGATCGGAGTCGATGAAGTAGTCGAGCGCGTGGGTCACCAACCCCTCGGAGGCTTCCTCGACCGGGACCACCCCGTAGTCGGCGCCGCGCCCGATCTCCCGGAAGACCTCGCCCAGGCTGGCCGCGGCGACGAAGCGCGCCGACAGGCCGAACCGGGTCATGCCCGCCATGTGGCTGAAGGTCGCCTCCGGTCCCGGATAGGCGACCACCAGCGGGCTCTCCAGCGACAGGCAGGCCGACATGATCTCGCGAAACACCGGGCGCACCGCCTCGCGGGGGAACGCGCCAGTGGCGGCCGCCGACAGCCGCTCCAGCACCGCTCGCTCACGCCCCGGCACGTGAAAGGTCTCGCGCCGGCTGCGCTTGATCTCGCCCACCCGCTGGACCACCTGGGCACGCCGGTCAAGCAGCGCCAGGATCTGATCGTCGAGGCGATCGATCTGCTCGCGCAGCTCGCCGAGGCCGGACGCGCCGCCGGGCGCTGCGGGTGGTCGAGGGGCGCTCATGAGGGCACAAGTTAGCCAATCGGGGGCCCTGTCGTCCACCACCCCTGGGACCGGGCGCGCCCCTTTGCCGGGTCGCCGGCATCGGCATCGGCCTCGGCGTGGGCGATCCGGCAGACCGGCCGGCTATACTGACGGGATGACCGCCCCGCCCACGGTGCTCTTCGCGCTCACCGCCGGCCTGCTGACCGCGCTCACGCCGTGCGTCTACCCGATGATTCCGATCACCATCAGCATCTTCGGCGCCAAGACCGGCGTCAGCCGCGCGCGCGCTCTGGGATTGGCGACCTTTTACGTCGCCGGGATCGCCTTCATGTTCGGGGCGCTGGGCACGGTGTTCGCGCTGCTCGGCAAGGCCTTCGGCACCTTCCTGGCCAACCCCTGGGTCATCGTGCCGCTGGCGATCTTCTTCGTAGTGATGGGCCTGTCGATGTTCGGCGCGTTCGAGCTGGCCCTGCCGCTGGGCCTGCAGAACCGGCTGTCGCGCGTGGGCGGCCGCGGCTTTGGCGGCGCTTTTCTGATGGGGCTGGTGGGCGGGATCATCGCCGCGCCCTGCACCGGACCGCCGCTGGCCGGGATCCTGGCCTACGTCGCCACCACCCGTGACGCGCTCACCGGCTTCGCGCTGCTGGCGACCTACGCGGTCGGTATCGGCCTGCCCTTCTGGGCGCTGGCCGGCTTCTCGATGTCGCTGCCGCGCGGCGGGGCCTGGATGGAATCGGTGAAGAGCGTGTTCGGCATCGCGCTGTTCACCGCCGCGCTCTACTACTTGAAGAACGTGGTGCCACCGCTGGGGACCATCACCGGACGGACGCCGCTGTTCCTGCTGGGCGCGCTGGCCATGGTGGTGGCCGGCGTGGCCGCAGGCGCGATTCATCTCAGCTTCCACGACCAGCCGCTTCGCCGGCTGCGCAAGGGCCTGGGCGTCGCGCTGGCGACGGCGGGGCTGTTCGCGGTCACCAACTACGTCTTGACCCCCAAGGGCGAGATCGCGCTGCGCTGGCTGCACACCGAGGCCGACGCGCTCGCCGACGCGCGCGCCGCCAACCGCACGCTGCTGGTCGATTTCATGGCCAGCTGGTGCCTGCCCTGCAAGGAGTTCGAGCTCAAGGTCTTCTCCGACCCCGAGGTCGCCGCCGAGATGCAGGGGTTCACCCTGCTCAAGGTCGACCTGACGCGCGAGGACGACGACCCGGCCCTGGGCGCGATCAAGAAGAAGTACGCCGCCGACACCCTGCCGGCGATCCGCCTGGTCGCACCCGACGGAAAGCTGCGCGGCAAAACCGACGAGCTGATGTCTGTTCGGGCCTTCCGCGCGCTGCTGGCCGGCAGCCGCTAGCGAAAGTCATCAGTGGTCAGTCATCAGTCATCAGCGGTGAGTCGCCACCAAGAATAGCTGGATGGCCTTTATCTCTGCCATCAGGCCCGGGCTTCGGTTTCGCTGCCCGCCTGGACCAGCCCACCTATTCCTGACGACTGATGCCTGAAAACTGAGGACTATTCAGTAACCCAGGTGCAGCGTCGCAGTCGCCAGGGCGGCCAGGTGATACCCCGACGAGTGGGTGCTGAGGTCGTTCACCGCCTGCGCGCCCACGAAGTAGTGGTAGCCGAACATCCCCTCGACGCCGAAGCCAAAGAGCTCGTGCGGGTTGTACTCCAGCGCGAGCCGCGTCTGCCAGACCAGGCCCTTGTGCGAGATCTGGTCGTTGCTGAGCGGAGGGCTGACCGGACCGGGCGTGCCGAAGGCCACCCCGCCGCCCGAACCGGGGCGCAACAACAGCTTGCGCCGGCCGTTCCGCATGCGCGCCTGGCCGATGGGGATGTCGATCTCCAGGCCCAGGATCGCCTGCGACAAGGTGCCCGAGCGCCCGCCGCCGTCGATCATCTGCAGGAAGCTCACCGATAGCTGCAGGACCAGCAGCTTGGCCCCCACCTCGGCGCCCATCGCCGCGCCCCGCACCTTGTCGAAGAAGTCGGGCGTCCCCGACTTCGAGCCCCAGCCGGTCACCGCGCCGGCGCGCGGGCCCGCGTAGAAGTCGACCAGGCGCGCCTCCGCTGGGGCCGCGGCCAGGGCGCTCAGCAACCCGATGGCGGCGGCCAGGGGGATGACCGCGACGTGCTGCTTCATGTCGACTCGCCCAGCAGCGCCTCGATGCGCGCGCGGTCGAACCCCAGCAGCAGCCGGCCGCGCACGTCGATGACCGGCACCCGGTCGGTGGGCACGCCGAGCTTGCTCGCCTTGTCGGCCAGCTCGCGCGCGGCCGCGGGATCGTTCTCGACATCCTTGTCGGCGAAGGGGATCTTCCGCTCGGTCAGGTACTGGCGCGCCGCCCGACAGGCGCCGCACCAGGAGGTGCCATAGATCGTCACCACCGGCGGGCCCCCGGCGCCACCGTCTCCGCTCCGCGCCACCGGGGGCATTGCCGGACCCGGGGCGCCGCCGCCGGGGGGCCTGGCCGCCAGCGCCGAGTTCTCACCCGGCGGCAGCTGCGCCAGGGCCGCGGTCTCGAACGCCTCGCGCGACATCGGCTTCGCCGGGGCCTTGCCCGACTTCATGAGCTGGTTGAGATCCGCGACAAAGACCTCGGGACTATCGGAATTTTTCGGAGGCGGATTGGCCGGATCAAAGACCCGCACCAGGGCGCGCGCCGCTTCGGGCACGGCGTCCGGCTTGTCGGTGGTGGCGAACTGACCGTTCGACTCGACGTAGGTGAACAGCCAGCGACCGTCCTTGAGCACCTCCAGTGTCTGGGGTGCCGTGCGCGCGGGGACGGGAGCGTCGGGCGCGGACCGACGACAGCCGGCACCCAGTACGCCAAAGGCGACCAACAGCAGGCCGAGCGGGATCCGTCTCATGCGGGGTGATTCTAGGAGTTGAAACGCCAAGAAGCCAAGACGCCAATGGAGTTCAGATCCGGATCCGGCTGGCGTCCTGGCGTTTGACCTTCTGGTCCGCCCCGTCAGTTGATCGGCACCAGCTCCGAGCCGTCGCGGCCACAGAAGGTCGCGTCGCTCTCGTAGCGCTTCGAGCAGTGGGGACAGATCTTGCCCAGGACGTGGGCCAGCCCAGGCGGCGCCGCCCCGGGGCGGGCACGCCGTGGCGCCGAGGCGGCCTGCACCAGCTCCTCGGCGTCATAGGGACAGAACTTCTTGCCGCCGTCGAAGGCGCGCTTGCACACGGGACAGGCGAGGCCGACCGCGGTCGCGCCCGTGGCGTTGGCGCTGGGCACCAGCGGGCGGGCGTCGGCGGGGCAGTACTTGAGGCCAGCGGGGTACTCGCGCCCGCAGGTCGGACAGACCATCTCGGTGGTGGAGACCGCGCGAGGCGGAGCTTCGGCAGCCCGCGGCGCGGGTGCACGACCGCCGGAGCGCAGTCGAGGGATCACCAGGTAGGCGACCAGCGACAGCGCAAGCGCGGCGACGACGATGAAAAGGACGACCTCTACCGCCTGCATCAGAAAGGGGTGACGCTTCGATCTACGGTAGCAAAAGTGCGCTCGACGATGGAGACCTATTTCCTCTTTTTCGTCTCCTTGCGGGGTCCGCCGCGCAAGGCCGACGCACCGACCGACAGCTTCAGCACCGCCTGGTCGACGGCCTGCTTCACGGCGTCCTTGATGGCGTCCTTGGTCAGCGACGTGGTCTCAGCTTGCACCCTCTTGTCCGACACCTCCGACTCCAACCCCGACTCGCCGGCGCCGCTGAAGGCCAGCTTCTCCTCGGCGATGGTGGTGCCGAACACGGTCAGCCGCACGTTGATGGCCAGCTGCTTCAGGCGGCCCCCCGGCTTGGGAGGGCGAACCTCCTGACGGATGTCCTCGAACCTCACGGTCACGTTGAAGCCGCGCAGCTTGCGCTTGCCCAGCTCGGCGGCCAGGGCCTCCGGGCTGTCCGCCGCAACGTCGGAGGCCCATTCGGGCCGGCCGGCCAGGTCAGCCTTCAGGGCCTCGCCGGCGTAGCTCCTGAGGTCGGCGGCCACGTCGGGGCCCGCCTTGACGTCGCGCAGCTGAAAGAAGTACCTGGGCGCGGTGGCCGCCGAAGGCCTGGCGAGCGCCGGGCTGGCGGCAAAGAGCGTGCAGAGGATCGTGCAGAAGATCTTGCAGAAGATCTCGAGCGACTCGGGGGCGAGACCCCGCGCCAGCGCCCGGGTACGGGCCTTGCGCCCACCCGGGCCGGATGCCGGGGCGTCGCGGATATGGGTGCGCCGGATCGGCTGCATTCGCATATTGTCTCCTCGTCGGTGCGCTGTCGGTATACTGTGCCGCGGATGGCCGACCATCCCGAGGCCAAACAGAGTACCACCGGCGACCGCACCAGCGCGCTGGTCGCCGGTGGGCTGGCGCTGCTGGCCGTCGTCGGCGTGGCCACCGTGTTCTCGGAGACGCTGGCGGCTGCCTGGTCTCCGGCGTCCAGCGCGCCGGCTCCCGCCGAACCCGCCACCGGGCCGGCGTCGCCCTCCCCTCCGTCCGGCGGCGGAGCGCCCCCCGCCGGCGCCGACGGGAGCGCCGCGCCCCCGTGAGGAAAGCGCCCGTGAGGAAAGCGCCCGTGAGGAAGGCGCCCGTGAGGAAGGCGGTCGTCAGGAAAGCTGCCGAAGCGGCGCTCGAGCGCCAGTTCTTGACCCTGACGATCGCGAAGAATAACGTCTCACCCGCCACCGAATCCCGCGACACCGAGGCCGCATGATCAAGCTGACGATTACCGAAAAGGGGGGCGAGCCCAGGGTGTTGTCCTTCGACAAGGACGAGATCTCGATCGGGCGCGTCACCGGCAACGATATCGTTCTTCCCAAAGGCAACGTCTCCAAACGGCACTCGAAGATCTCGAGCCGTGACGGCTTGCTCGAGGTCGTCGACCTCAAGAGCACCAACGGCACCTACGTCAACGGCCGCAAGATCGCCGACCCGGTTCCGGTCACCCCCTCTGACAAGATCTACGTCGGGGATTTCATGATCGTCCTCGACAGCGAGATGGTGGCCTCGACTGGCAACGGCCACAGCGAGGCGGTGAGCGCCTCCCGGCGTATGCCGGTGCCGCCGCCTCCGCCGCCCGCGCGCGGGACCACCGGCGCCAGCGCGCCCCTGGGCGAGGATGATGATGAGGCGGGCGGCGCCAGCGACGAGGAGGACGAGAGCCTCGGCCTGGCGGTCCGGCCCCCGCGTGCCGGCCGCATGCCGCCCCCGCCACCCCCGCCGCGCCGCACGCCCATGGGGACCGCGCTGGACGATATCGAGGACGACGAGCTGGGCGGGCTGGAGGCAGGCGGCGCCGAAGGCGTCGGCGAGTCGCGAGTCCCGTCCGAGCGCGCGCCACTCGACGTCGAACGGTCCAGCGACGAGACCGGCTCGCAGGGGGGCCCTGCGCTGTTCGAGCACGGACCCACGCACGCCGCGACCAGCCGCCGTGCGGACGACGACGACGACGAGGGCGAGGCCTTCCGCGAAGCGCCGGTCACCGGTAGCCGCGGCGCGCAACGCGCCTTGGGACGTCCGGCGGCGGAGGCGTCGAACCGAACCGTCGCTCCACCCGGCCGCATGTCGGGAGACAGCGGGCCGATGGCCACCGCCGACCGCAGCGGCCGCAGCCCGACCGGCACCGAGCCCGCCACCGACGCGCGGGTCGCCGAGGCGCTGGACAAGATGCTGGGCGACCCCACGGTGTCGGCGATCGTTATCCGCGGCCCCGAGATGCCGCTGGTCGAGCGTGCCGGCCGACTGGAACCGGCCAGCGCCCCCTTCGGCGATCTCAACGCGCTGGCCGACGTGATCTGGCGCCTGGCGACCATGGCGATCCCGCCGCCCGCGCCCGACAATCCGGTGGTCGACGTGCGCCTGGTCGACGGGACGCGCATCGCGGCCGCCTTCCCGCCCGCCGCACCCGCCGGGATCTGCGCCGTGATTCGCAAGCCCGTCTTGCCGGACCGGTCGCTGGCCGACCTCGACCCCGGCGCAACGACGCCCAGCGAGGTGCAGGTCATTCTGGAGGCCGCCGTCCGGGGACTGCGAAATCTGATGATCACCGGCGACGCCGGAGCGGTCACCGCGGTGCTGGGCGCGCTGGCGGGCGCGATCCCGACCGAGCGGCGCGTGGTGTCGGTGGGCGCCAGCCTGGGGCGCGCCCGCGCGGCCTGGACCGAGCTGGCGGGGGGAGGCGACATGTCGGGGCTGGTGCGGGTCGCGACTGCGTTCCGCCCCGACCAGCTGCTGATCGCCGACGCCGCCGGCCCCGAGGTGCTGGACGTGCTGCTGGCGGCGGTGCGCGGACAGGAAGGATTGATCTTCGGTTTGCCGGCGCGCACTCCGGCGGAGGCGATCGCCCGCACCGAGGCCCTGGCGGCACGCACCCCGGGTGGTGCGGGGGTGTCCGCGCTGGCCGCCAGCTGCGTCGATCTGCTCGTGCACGCAGTGTCGCTGCCTTCGGGCGGGACGCGCATCGCCGAGGTGGCGGAGCTGCGTCTCGACAGCGCCGGCAAGCTGGGGCTCGATACGGTGCTCGCCTGGCGCAGCGACGGTGGGCCGCGCAGCGGGTCCGGAGTGCTGGACGTCACCGGCATCTCGACGCGCCTCGCCGACGCCATGGCCGCGCGCGGCCATGGTGTACCGACGAACCTGGTTCGCCGAGCCAGCGCGTAGGCGGGAGGTTGTTCTTCGAGCGGTTTCGCGAGTCCGCCGCCCGGCTCCCCGCCGGCCTGCTGCGTCCCGGGCCCGCGGCCGATCCGCAGGCGATCGCCGCCGCCGAGCGGGCGCTGCACGCGCCGCTGCCGGCCGCCTACGCCTCGTTCCTGCGCTCGTTCGACGGCGCCGACCTGTTCCACGAGAGCGTGGTCATCGCGGGCGTCGGCGCGCAGGCGCCGCTCTCGCTGCGCGCGCTCAACCCGATCGCGCCGGGCCCGAGCGGCGAGCTCGCCTTCGCCGAGACCGCTGCCGGCGACCGCCTGGTTTTCGCGCCCCGTGACCAGGCCGGGGACGCGAACGGCGAGCCGGCCGTGATCCGGGTCAGGGCCGGATCGGAAGAGCGGGTGCGCGCCGGTAGCGGCTTCGCGCGCTGGCTCGACGCCACCGTCGCGCGCGAGCAGATGCTTTATGGCCCCGACGGCGAGTTCGCGCCCGAGGTCTTCGAGCCCGACGGGGAGGAGGTGGTGCCCCGCGTCGCCCTGCGCCAGGCGGAGCGCGCGCTGCGCCTCGACCCCGAATCGGCCGAGGCGCACCTGGATCGCGGGGTGGCGCTGCGGCGGGTGGGCCGGGGCGCCGAGGCCGCCGGCGAGTTCGCGCGCGCCGCCGAGCTCGATCCCCGGAACCCTTGGCTATGGTTCGACCTTGGTCGCGCGCTGCTGGCGGGCGAGCCGAGCCGGGCCGCCGACGCCTTCCGGCGCGCCGCCGAGATCGACGCCGGCCCGTCCGGTGCGCGCATGCTGGCCTGGGCCAGCGCCGCCGCGCGCGCCGCGGGCGACGACGGCGCCGCCGCCGAGTCGCGGGCGGCCGCGCTGGCACGTCAGCCGGCTCTGGTCGAGGACCTGCAGCGCGCGGTGGCCGCCGCCCGCGCCGACGGCGACGACGACGCGGCGGAGCAGGCGCTCGTCCTGGTCGACGCTGTCGATCCAGACCTCGCGCGTGCCGCGCCGACCAGTCGCGCCGGCGCCGCGCCACCGGCGAACAGGCCATCGGTGCCCGCGCGGCTGCGACTGCCGGTGCTGGCCGCGCGCGCCGAGGTCACTGCGCCGGCGCGGCCCGCTCGCCCGGCGCCACCAGCTCGCCCGCGTCGTCCTGGCCGCGCAGGACCGCCGCCAGCAGGCGGGTCCCGGCGGGGACCGCGACGCTGATCTCCTGGCCGCCCACCAGCGCCGACGCCGGCCACGAGCCGACCTCGTGCCGCAGCCCGACCGCGTCCTCGGCAAACAGGCGCAGCTTGCCGCCGCGCAGCGCGCCGCGCACGCCGGTCACCGACAGACGCGCCGTCGCGCCGTCGACCTGGATGCTCACCTCGCCGCGCAGCAGGTGGTCGATCAAGCCCGCTGCGAAGGCACCGATCTCCGGCAGCAACGCGCGCGCCGTGTCCTGGTAGACCGCGCGATCGAGGAAAAAGCGCACCCGCCCCGGCACGCGCTGGTAGGCGAGCATCCGGCGCACCGACGGCTCGGCGGCGCGCGCGCCGGCGCTGGCTCCCGGCGTGCCCCGGGCCGCCGCGCCACCGGCGCTGGACGACCCGACGGTCGCCGAGCGGGAGGTGAGCACCAACCGCCCCTGCCGGTCGTCGCCGACGGCGCAAACGTACTGCGTGCGGCCCATCGGGCGGAGCTCGAGCCGTGGCAGCGTGGGCAGGCCGAAGGGCAAGGACTTGCGCGCGGCGTGCACGATGTCCTGCGAGGTCGTGCCGCGATCGACGATGCCGTCCTCGGGCAGCGACCCGTCGGAGAAAAAGCGCCGCTGGGTACGATCGGCCAGGCCCTGGGCGTCGCCGGCCGTGAAGTAGGCCATCAGCGTCGGCCGATCGACGGGCGCGCCGGCGGCCGGCACACCGCCCGCGCCGTAGCTGTCGGCGACGAACCGCTCGAAGGCCGAACCGCGATTGAAGGGGCCGGGGCTGCCCGACTCGCCGGCACGCAGGAAGGCGCCGCGGAAATCGTTGCGCACGTGCGCCGGCTCGCCTGCGTCCTCCAGCACCGCCAGCACGCCACCCAGCGCCATCAGAGTGCGCGCCAGCGCGGTGTTGCGCGCGGCCCGATCGGCGCCCGCGACCGCCAGCTCCAGCTGGTCGTAGAAGACCGGCAACCCGACGTCGTTCTGCGGCGACCGCAGCCACGCCGTGGAGGGTGGACCTTCGAAAGAGAAGTTGGTCCCGGTCGCCCAGCCGCGCAGGCTGCCGCCGTCCAGCAACCCACGCACCGATTGACCCAGGTCGGCGACGCCCTGAGCCTGCCGCAGGCCCTCGCCGCGGCCAGGGTCGAGGAAGCTGTTCTGGGCGCGCTCGGCCGGGGTCCAGGCGATCACGCTGCCGGCGACCAGCCAGGCGACCGAGGTGGCCACCCCGTCGTCGCCGGGACGGTAACCGCCGGCCGGGTCGAGCGCCGAGAGTCGCGCCGCCAGCAGCCGACCCTGGTCGCCCGGCACCAGGTGGGGCGACAGGCGGATAGGCTCGAACAGACCGAGCGGCCGCCCGAGCCGTTTGGCAAGAACGGCGTGCAGGCCCGACGCCAGGGCCGCGCGCTGGGTGAGGCCGGCGTGGGTGGTCGCGGGATCATAGGCCCGACCGCTGGACGGCAGCACCAGGGCCAGCAAGGCCATCGGCCACGCCACCAACCGCGCCGATGTCATCACTGCGCCTCCGGATCGGGGTTCTCGAGCCTGGGCAACGCCGGCGCCGGGCGCGGCGGCTCGGCGGGCGCCTGCAGATCGGGCAGGCGCGACTCGACCAGCTTGGCCAGACGCAACAGCATGCCCGGTTCGGTGCACTGGCTGGTGCCGCAGGTGATTGACACCACCGCGCCACGCTCACGGACCAGGAAGGCCAGCCCGCTGACCGCCCCCGCTCGCGCGCGCAACGACGCGTCGCCGACCTCGTCGACCGCCTTGGCGCCCGGCAGCTCGCCCAGCAGCTTGCCGTATTGCACCTCGGCGGCGGCGCTGCCCAGGCGCCAGACACGCAGGCCGACGTCGAAGCTCTCCGGCTTGCCGCTCGCCTTGAAATGGCGGCTGTCGTAGAACTCGGTGGTCGGCAGATCGCTGAGCTTGCCGTCCTCGAACTTGCCCACGTACCCGGTGACGCCGCGAATCTCGTCGTCGGTCAGGAGATGCGCGACATCCAGCTGCGCCACCGCCGCCTTGCCCGGGATCGCCTGGGTCCCCGGGGCACCTGGTAGCTCGGACGGGCGCCCTGAGATCGGCGCGCCGCGCTCACCCTCCAGCTCCACGACCGCGGTCTGGGCCTCCCAGGCAGCCGCGGTACGGATGCGCGAGCCACCGCCCAGGAACAGCAGGTGTTCGGCGTGCGCGAGGGTGGGCAGCCATTTTTCCAGGCGCACCCGGTTGCCGCGCTGGCTGAAATCCCGCCGCGGCAGCCGGCCCGGAAAACGCCGATCGCTGCGCCAGCCGACGTGACCCCGGTGGTACACGATGATCGTGAAGCGCCGGACCCGGGTCGACAGCCCACTCGGCAGCGATTCCAGGCGCGGGATCTGGTAGCGGCCGTCGGCGCCGGTCTCGGTCACTACCTCCTGGGCCGCGAGCGGCGCCTGGAAGCCGACACCGCGCTCGAACGCCCATGACGCCGCCACCAGCGCGCCGGCGATTGGCCTTTCGGTGTCAGCGTCGACCACGATGCCGTCATACGGGCCGAGCAGATCAGCGGCCCGGACCGAGTCGGGGCGCACCGGGAAGGGCGCCTTCTCGACCATGGGACCACAGGCCGCCAGCAGCACCGCCAGCACGACACCGCGGCCGAGCCTGAAGGACCCGGTGGACGTGCCGACCCACGAATTGACCGGTCCGTCGGAAGTTGTTATTGATCGGGGCACGTCAGATGGGTGAGGCAGCGAGCTGGGGAAAGCGCAAGGACGACGACTGCAAGTACGGCCCGCCTGTTATCAAAGGATTCCGCCGCTTGCAAACCCCTTCTCATGATTAAGTGCGTTCGCTGCGGTAACGGCAATTCAGACGAAGTCGTCTTTTGCCAGTTCTGTGGGACTCGACTGGTCGCCGAACCGTTGCCTGAGGCGATGCGCGAGGTCACGGTCGGCAGCCCCGGGCCGATGCCCCGCGCCGGCAACTTCGACCGCGGGTTTCGCCTGGTGGTGGTTCACCGCGACGGCAGCGACGGCATGGCCTACTCGCTCATCGGCCATCAGATCGACATCGGCCGCACGGACGGCGATCTGCTGTTCGACGATCCGCACCTGGCGCCGCGCCACGCGCGCATCGTGGTCAGCCCCAACGGCTGGGTGTTGAGCCCTCTCGAGCTGCGCAACGGCGTCTACCTGCGCCTGCGCGCGCCCGTGGATCTCAACGACGGCGACTGCTTTCTGATCGGTAAGCAGGTGCTCCGTTACGAGATCGTCTCGGAGGCGGAGAGAAACATACACGCAGCCGTCGAGCACGGCGTTGCGCTGTTCGGCACGCCGACCCGCCCCGCGTGGGCGCGGCTGCGTCAGGTGACGCCCAACGGCGTCACTCGCGACATGCACCACCTCAGCCGCAATGAAGTCATCCTGGGGCGCGAGCAGGGCGACATCGTCTTCTCCGAGGATGAGTTCATGTCGCGACGACACGCACAGCTGTCTCTGCGCGCTGGGCGCGGTCGCCTCGAGGATCTCGGGAGCTCGAACGGAAGTTTTGTTCGCTTGCGCGGGCCGCAGAACTTGGGCTCGGGGGATCTCATCCGCCTCGGCGATGAACTCTTGCGGTTCGAGCTGGGATAGGGCGAAGTATAGGGAAGGTACTCTGACCCGCGACCTACCCCGCCGATGCCTAGCCCCCCCGACATCATCATAGAGGTCTTCGGGAAGACCGACGTCGGTCTGATTCGCGAGCACAACGAAGACAACTTCCTGGTGGCCGATGTCACCGCGGGGATGCGCAGCAATGACATCAAGGAGGCGCTGAAGATCCACCTGGGCGAAAAGGGCGCCCTGTTCCTGGTTTGCGATGGCATGGGCGGCGCGGCAGCCGGAGAGGTCGCGTCGCGCATGGCGGTCGAGTCGATCTTCGACGTGCTGACCGCGGTCGAGCCCCAGGATCGCGACGGTTTCGCGCGCGCGGTGCGCAGCGCCATCGAGGTCGCCAACGAGCGAATCTACGTCCAGTCGCGCGACAACCAGAGCGAGCGCGGCATGGGCACGACATGCACCGTGGCGGCGCTGGTCGACCAGACCCTGGTGGTCGGTCAGATCGGCGATTCGCGCTGTTACGTCTTTCGCGGCGACAAGCTGGCGCAGGTCACCAAGGACCAGTCGCTGGCGTGGCAGCTGATCGAAGCGGGCGCGATGACCGCAGAGGAAGCCAAGGCCTTCGAGCACGCCAACATCATCCTGCAGGCGCTGGGCGTTCAGGAGCGGGTCGAGGTCGTGCTGTCGCAGGTCGCGCTGCGCCAGGGTGATCTCGTGGTGCTGTGCTCGGACGGCCTGCACGGCCCGGTCGGCGACGACGAGATGCTGGAGATGTTGCAACGGGAGGCCGATCTCCAGAAGGCGGCCGAAGGGCTGATCCAGAAGGCGCTCGACCGCGACGGACCCGACAACATCACGGTGGTCATCGCGCGCTTCACCGGCGCGGCGCTGCTGCCGGCCACGGCCGAAGATCTGGTGACCTTCGTCCCCTACGACCCGGGACCCGGGCCCGAGGCCGACCCGACGACGTCGTCGTTCGAGCACCCGATCGCCAGCACGGCGACCGTCAATGAACGCGTGCCCCAGGAGCTGCGGTCCTCCGACGAGGCGGTGACCGCGGGCGTGGTCGAGCGGTCGGGACGTTTGTCCGCCTCCGGGTCGGCGATCCGGACTGCGCGGTCAGTGCTGGCGTTTTTTTTTCTGGCGCTGGTCGCGGCCGCGGCGGGCGGCATCTTCGTGATGAAGTGCGAGCGCGAGCAAGCGGCCCACAGCAGCACCAGCGAAGGGCGGGGCGGTAAGCCCTAGGGGAACAGGGCGAGATGCAGCACTGTCCACATTGCCGCACCGAGCTCGAGGACGGGGCTCGCTTCTGCGGCGCCTGCGGCCGGAGGATTGATCCGCCCGCCTCGACGCCGGCCAGCCCGGCGCCGCCCGCCAGCGCCGCCCGACCCTCGCCGGCCGCAGCCAGCCCCGCGGCGCAGATGTCGGCGGGCAGTGGACCGTCGCCGGCCTCGCCCGCGGTGGTGACCCAGATCGGATCGGGCGCGACCAACCGCTCGGGCGCGGTCGGCAAGCGACCGGTCGAGCCGCTGGCGGCGACCATGCTCAGCAGCGGACCGCTGTCCGGCAGCCCGCTGGCGGCGGTCATGGCGGGCGCCGCCGCGCCGGCAAACCCAGCGCCTCCCATCACCGCCGCCCCGACCGTCGCCGGAAGCCAGCCGCCCGGCTTCGCGGGCCTGGCCCTCCCCGGCGCTGCGCCGGGCGGGGGCGCGGTGCGACCGGCGGCCCGCCCCGCGGAGACCTTCGTTGGCAGGATCCTCAACCACCGCTACGTGGTCGAGGACAAGATCGGCGAGGGCGGATTCGGAGCGGTCTTCCGCGGCAAGCAGATCGCCACCGGGCGCGAGGTCGCGCTCAAGATCCTGCACCCGCACAACTCGGGCGACCCGACCATCGTCGCGCGCTTCCGCCGCGAGGCCGAGGCGTGCTCCAAGCTGCGCGACCCGCACACGGTCACCACCTACGACTTCGACGAGACCGAAGACGGCGTCCTGTACCTGGCCATGGAGCTCTTGCGCGGGAAGAGCTTGCACCTCTTGCAGAAGAGCGACGGGCCTTTCGACGTCGAGCGCGTGCTGGGGATCCTGGAGCAGGTCGCCGACTCGCTGGGCGAGGCGCACCAGAACGGGATCGTCCACCGCGACATGAAACCGGAGAACGTCATCGTCGAGACCCGCGCCGGCAATGACTACGTCAAGGTGCTGGACTTCGGTATCGCCAAGATGATCTCGGGCGACCGCGAGGTGCAGGCGTTGACCGCCGTGGGTCAGACACTGGGCACGCTGGAGTTCATGTCGCCCGAGCAGCTGCGCGGAATAAAGCTGGATGGGCGCTCGGATATCTACGCGCTCGGCATGATGGCGTACGAGATGCTGACCGGCGAGCTGCCGTTCAAGAGCGCCAAGACGCCGATCGAGATCATCAACTTTCACATGAAGGACATCTGCCCGCCGCCCTCCAAGCTGCGCCCAGATCTGAATATCCCGGCCGCGATCGATGCCCTGATCCTGAAGATGGTCGCCAAGTCGCGCGACAGCCGCTTCTCCGACACGACCGCGCTGCGCGCCGCCATCGACCAGGCCCGCCACGACGACGGCAAGAGCTCGTCGTTCCGGCTCCCGTTCAGCGACCCGCGCCTGATCGGCCTCATGGGGGTGGTGGCGGTGGCCGTGGTGGGCGCGGTGGTCTACTTCCTGGCCAGGTGAACGTGGAAGCTACGAACCAAGGGTCGTCACACTTCAGGCTTGAAGCCTGAAGCCTGAAGCCTGACGGGACGTCAGGGAGCCGCGGCGTCGCAGGCCACGGCGGCGTGGTCGGACACGGCGCGCCCCGCGGCGTCGTGCGGGTCGACCACTGTCGCGCCGGCGGCGCGCAGGCTGCGCGCGGCGAACCAGTCGAGGCGGGCCGGCAAACAATGGTCCCAGCGCCGCGAGAGCCAGCGCACCAGGGCGATCAGAGGGAGGCCCCCGGTGCGGCGTAGCTTCTGCAAAGCGTACGGGTCGTTGAAATCGTAGCGGTAGGTGGGCAGCGCCGGGTCATTGAATCCGTCGATGGCGAAATCACGCGCGCGCAGGAGGTCGAACAGCGGCCGCTCGGCGCCGTCCTGGGGCCGCATGTAGCCGTCGATGGTGCGGCGCAGGCCGCGCCTGATCAGCTTGACGAGCGCGTCGCGCAGCACGGCCAGCGGCGACGACAGGTCGTGAGTCGAGCAGTTGAAGTCCCCGCCCACGACGGCCGGCTGCGTGCCCCGCATGCGCGCCAGCAAGGCCGCGAGCTGGCGGGCGCGATCGGCCGGCGACGCGTTGGAGTCGAGGTGACAGGCGCCGACCAGGAGCGGTCCGCCGGGCAGGCCGGCGTCGGCCTCGACCAGCAGCGCGCGCTTGTTGCCCAGCCGCCGCTCTGACGACGAGAACTTGTCGCGCAGGGCCGGCAGCTCGACGTTCTCGGCGCGGACGATGGGCGCGCGGGTCAGGATCGCCGTGCCGGCCAGCGCGGTGGTGTTGGCCAGTCCGGCGCGGTTCTCGCCCCAGTCGTCGCCCAGGGTCAGGTAGGAGGGCGCAAAGGCGTAGCTCATGCCCAGCCCCTGGGCCAGCTCGCGCGCGACGTTCCGGTTGGCCGAGCGTCCGAGCCCGCTATCGATCTCCGACAACAACACGAAGTCGGCCCCCGCCAGCACCGGGTCATCGCGCAGAGCGCCCAGAATGGGGTCAAA
The DNA here is from genome assembly GCA_035696125.1 of Polyangia bacterium. Classification (GTDB taxonomy): domain Bacteria; phylum Myxococcota_A; class Polyangia; order Fen-1088; family Fen-1088; genus DASRQZ01. Next base: position 19,002 of record DASRQZ010000065.1, on the reverse strand, counting down.
GCACGCGCCGCGCTGGACGTTCCAGGCCACGAAGCGCAGCGGGCGCCCGGCCGTCAGCCGCGGCTCGGCGTCGCCGCGCTCGACGGTGGTCGTGACCCGCTCGACCTCGCCCGAGATGCGCCGCCAGAGCTCGCTCCGCTCCAGCGCCCGCCGGTTCGCGAACGCGCGCAGGGCGCCGTAGTGCGGGGCCAGCTCGTGCTCGATGGGTTGCAGCCGCCGGAAGGCCACGGGGAGCGAATGTATGTCGGGAGCAGCGGCGCGGTCGAGCGTTGGGTCTCGCAAGGCCTACCCTCTCCCCGGCCCTCTCCCGCGGACGGGCGAGGGTGACGCGTTCTTTAACGGGGTGGTGGTTCGGCGTTTCCTCTTTCCGGACCTCCCTCCCTCGATCCAGCGCCCCCACGGACGGTCAATCGAGGGAGGGAGGTCCGTAGAGCAGAGCCGCTGAACCACCGCCCCCGTCGAAAGACGCGTCACCCTCGCCCGTCCGCGGGAGAGTCACCGCGCACCCGGGGACGGGTGCACCCCCACGCACGAAAGTGGCGCCCTTGCCTCCCCTCCGGTCCCCTCCCCTGTACTCGGGGGAGGGATAGGGAGGGGGCAGGCCTTGCGAGCGTCGAGGCACGCGCGAGCCGTATCGCTCCGCAAGGTCTGCCCCCTCCCTAACCCTCCCCCGCGGCGGACCGCGGGAGAGGGGATCCCGTTCGACGCCAGCTGGGCGCACTTTCATAGCAGGGCCGGGGTGAGGGCAGGCCTTGCGAGACCCTATCTCACGATCTGGAAGAAGCGCCCCCAGCGGATGGACTTGAACCAGGTCACCAGGTTCCAGCCCTCGGCGGGAGCGCGCGACCACCAGATGATCAGCGCCTTGCCCTTGATCAAGTCGTGCTGCACCGTACCCCACACCCGCGAGTCCGATGAGTTGTCGCGGTTGTCGCCCATCACGAAGACGTTGCCGGGCGGAACGACTGTGCGGCTGAAATCGTGGCCGCGCCCGGGCTCCTGGATGGTGGCGTGGCGCTTGCTGCCCAGGGTCTCCTCCCACTCCTCGCAGTCGCGTTCATCGGCGCCCAGGCCGGGCCGCGACTCCGAGTCCGGACAAGGGATGGGCAGGCGCTGGCGCGGCATCGGGTGGCCGTTGATGAACACCTCGTGCTGGCGCACCTCGACCACGTCGCCGGGCAGGCCGACCACCCGCTTGATGTAGTCGGTGCTGGGATCGATCGGGTACTTGAAAACGATCACATCGCCGCGCTCGGGCTGGTTGAGCTCGAGGATCTTGATGTTGGTGAAGGGGATGCCGAGGCCGTAGGCGAACTTCGACACGAAGATGTGGTCGCCCACTTCCAGCGTCGGAATCATCGATCCGGACGGGATCTGGAAGGCCTCGACCACGAAGGCGCGCAGCACCAGCGCGATGGCGATGGCGACGCCGATTGACTCCGAGTACTCGCGCAGCGTCGACTTGCGCGCGCCGGACAGGCCCTGGTCCATGCGCTCGTCGAGCGCGGCGATCGCGCGCCGCGCCTCTTCCTGGTCGCTGCCGGACAGCGCCTCCTCGACGTCGACGATCGCGCTCTTGATCCCGGTCACGACCTCCTCGGACAGATCGCGGCCGCGTCGCTTCAGGATGCGGCGCGCCTCCTTGACCAGGTGGCGGCCCTCGACCCGGGTACGCTTCCAGGCGCTCCGCTCGCGCCACGCCTCCAGGAAACTGGCCATCAGTCGACCTTCAGGATCGCGAGGAACGCCTCTTGGGGGATCTCCACGTTGCCCACCTGCTTCATCCTCTTCTTACCTTCCTTCTGGCGCTCCAACAACTTGCGCTTGCGCGTGATGTCGCCGCCGTAGCATTTGGCGGTGACATTCTTGCGCAGGGCCTTGACGGTGACCCGGGAGATGACCCGCGATCCGATAGCCGCCTGCACCGCCACCTCGAACTGCTGCTGGGGGATGAGCTCCTTCATCTTGCTGCACAGGTCTCGCCCCTTCATGTAGGCGCTGTCACGGTGCACGATGGCCGATAGTGAGTCGACGCGGTCGCCGTTGACCACCAGATCCAGGCGCACCAGGTCGGCGGCCCGATAGCCCTTGGGTTCGTAGTCGAGCGACGCGTAGCCGCGCGACACCGACTTCATGCGGTCATAGAACCCGAACACCACCTCGGTCAGGGGCAGGTCGTAGCGGATGATGACCCGCTTCTCGCCGGCGTAGGTGAGTCCGGTCTGCGTGCCCCGCTTCTCCTCGCACAGCTTGAGCAGCGAGCCCACGAACTCGGGCGGCGTGTGGATGGTGGCGGCGATCATCGGCTCCTCGATGGCGTCGACCTCGCCGTCGGAGGGGAACTTGGCCGGGTTGTCCAGCTCGACGACGCTGCCGTCGCGGCGCACGACGCGGAAGCGCACGGTCGGCGCGGTGGTGATCAGCTCCAGGTTGTACTCGCGCTCGAGCCGTTCTTGCACGATCTCCATGTGCAACAAGCCGAGAAAACCGCAGCGAAAGCCGAAACCCAGCGCGGCCGAGCTCTCGGGCTCGCGCGAGAAGGACGCGTCGTTGAGGCGCAGCCGGTCGAGCGCATCGCGCAGGTCCTCGTACTTCGCCGAATCGGTGGGGAAGATGCCGGCGAACACCATCGGCTTGGCGGGCTGGAAACCGGGCAGCGGCGCTTCGCATGGGCGCGAGGTCTCGGTGATGGTGTCGCCGACGCGGGCATCGGCCACCTCGCGGATCGCCGCCGTGAAGAAGCCGACTTCGCCGGGCCCGAGCTCCCCGATCTCGCTGGCGAAGGGGGCGAAGACGCCCAGGGTCTGGATCTCGTACTCGCGCGCCGCCGCCATGAAACGCACCTTCTGCTTGGGACGCAGCATGCCGTCGAACACCCGCACCAGGATCACCACGCCGCGGTAGCTATCGTACCAGCTGTCGAGTAGCAGCACGCGCAGCGGCCTGGCCGGGTCGCCGATGGGCGGCGGCAACTTGGCGACCACCGCCTGCAGGATCTCATGGATCCCCTTGCCTTCCTTGGCCGAGGCCAGGATCGCCTCCGAGGCGTCGATCCCGACCACCTCCTCGATCTGACGCCGCACGTTCTCGGGGTCGGCCGCCGGCAGGTCGATCTTGTTGATCACCGGGATGATCGTGAGGTTGTTGTTCACCGCCAGGTACACGTTGGCCAGCGTCTGGGCCTCGACGCCCTGCGAGGCGTCGACCACCAGCACCGCACCCTCGCAGGCGGCCAGCGAGCGCGAGACCTCGTAGTGGAAATCGACGTGCCCGGGGGTGTCGATCAGGTTGAGCTCGTAGGTCTGGCCATCGTCCGCGGGGTAGGTCAAGCGGACGGTCGCCGCCTTGATGGTGATGCCCCGCTCGCGCTCCAGGTCCATGCTGTCCATGAACTGGGCTTTGCGCTCGCGATCCGTGAGCGCGTTGGTGGCGTCGAGCAGGCGGTCGGCCAGCGTCGACTTGCCGTGATCGATGTGGGCGATGATCGAAAAGTTGCGAATCAAGTGCGTGGGCGTCGACATGGCTGCCAGGAATGCGGCTAGGGAAGGACCCGGTTTATCCGCTTACTTCGGGCGAACGTCCAGCGTGAGCTGACCGGGGAGCTGATGCCGCTGTTTTTCGAGAACCATGTCAATGCCTTGCCGGATGTACTCGGCGACCGGGACCTTGGTCTTTTCGTTCAGCTGCTTGAGGAGCTCGTTCTGCTCGGGCGTGATGTAGATGGTGGTGGAGATCTTCTTCCGGCCCATTCGAGGTGACATTGCATGACGATATGTGAACCGTCAATGTGCTTCGGACTTGATGCGAGAGGACTTTCGCCATAGTTTATGAGGCCATGACTCTTACGGTCGAAGCCCAGATTGCCGCAGAGGAAGCCACCAAGGTCCCCGGGCGCCCGCGGGCGTTGGCGCTGCTCCTGGCCGGCGCAGCCGGGCTGCTGCTGGCGGACTGCGCCGACGGCCCGCAGAAGCGCGACGACCCGGGCATGGCCCAGACCGGTGGCGCGGGCAGCAACGTTCCGGCGCCACCCTCGGTCGACCGGACCAAATGCAGCGAGAAGGGCAAGCAGGTCGTCACCGCCGACATCAACCTCGACAAGAAGCCCGACGTCTGGAAGTTCTTCTCCACCGCCCAGCAGAACGGCCAGTCGGTGTCGGTGCTGTCCTGCAAGCAGGTCGACCTGAACCACGACGGCAAGGTCGACATGGTCTACTACTACGACGAGACCGGCGGCCAGACCACGCTGGAAGAGTTCGACCTCGACTTCGACGGGAAGTTCGACGTCACGACCTACTACGTGGGCGGCAAGAAGGTGCGCAAGGAGGAGGACACCAACCTCGACAACCGCACCGACGTCTGGACCTACCTCGAGGACGAGAAGATCGTGCGCGTCGAGCGCGACACAGACTTCAACGGCAAGGTCGACGAATGGCAGTACTACGAGGGCGGCAAGCTGGATCGCATCGGCTACGACACCACCGGCTCGGGTCGCCTGGATAAATGGGATCGTGCCCCCGAGGGCGAGCCGCAACCCTCCGAGGGCAGCGGTGCGGCCCCGGCCGCGGCACCCGTGGGCGGAACCGCACCCGGCCCGGCGGCGACGGCACCGCCAGCCGTCGCGGCGCCGCCAGTGAGCGCGCAAACCGCCAAGAAGTAGCCGCGCGCCGAAGGCCGATCCTCCCGCGTCTTGCCGTCGGACAAAGCCGCCGACGGCGACGCCGACGCCGACGCCGACGGGAAGATCCGGATCCGGCCGTCGGCGTCAGCGTCAGCGTCGGCGTCGGCGTCGCCGTCGGCGATACCTGATCTCAGTCTCAGCCCCGGCCCCCGATCCGCGGCTACGCCTTGCCCAGCCCGAAGCCGTCGTGCAGGGCTCGCACCGCCAGCTCGGCGTACTTGGCGTCGACCACGCAGGAGATCTTGATCTCGGAGGTCGAGATCAGGTGGATGTGGATCCCCTCCTGCGCGAAGATTTCGAACATCTTCAGCGCCACGCCGGCGTGCGAGCGCATGCCGACGCCGACCACCGACACCTTGGACAGGTTCTCCTCGGTCTTGATCTGCTCGGGCGGGCAGAAGTCGCCGCAGCTATTGCTCAGCACCTCGCGGGTGCGCGGCACGTCGACCGACGGTATGGTGAAGGTCAGATTGGTGCGGCCGTTCTGGATGTGAGCCTGGACGATGACGTCGACGACGATGCCGGCGGCCGCCAGGGGCTTGAACACCTGGGCCTGGATGCCGGGCTTGTCGGGGATGCCCGAGAGGGTGACCTTGGCCTCGTCCCGCGTGGCGGTCACTCCGGCGACTACGACTGACTCCATGGCTTTCTCCTCGGGCACGACCCATGTCCCTTCGTTGTCGTTGAAGCTCGAACGCACGTGGATCGGGACGCCGTACTTCATCCCGAACTCGACTGACCGGATCTGCAACACCTTGGCGCCCAGCGACGCCAGCTCCAGCATCTCTTCGTAGCTGATGCGGTCGACCTTGCGCGCGCTGCGCACCACGTTGGGGTCGGCGGTGTAGACGCCGTCGACGTCGGTGTAGATCTCGCAGGCCTCGGCCTTCAGCGCGGCGGCGATCGCGACCGCCGAGGTGTCCGACCCGCCGCGGCCGAGCGTGGTGATGTTGCCGTCCTTGTCGACGCCCTGGAAGCCGGCGATGACCGCGATCTTCCCGGCTTGCAACGCGCTGGTGATCACGCGCGCGTCGATGTCCTGGATGCGGGCGCGCGCGAAGGCGCTGTCGGTCAAGATGCGGACCTGGTGCCCGAGCAGCGAAACCGCTTGTCCGCCTTCGGCATGGATGGCCAGCGCCATCAGGCCGACAGTGACTTGCTCGCCCGTCGAGGCGATCACGTCCAGCTCGCGCTCGTCGGGAAGGGTGGCGATCTGCTTGGCCAGGCCGAGCAATCGGTTGGTCTCGCCCGACATCGCGGAGACGATCACCACCACGTCGTGGCCCTGTCGCTGGGTGGCCAGGCAGCGCCTGGCCACCGCGCGGATGCGTTCGACGGTTCCGACCGAGGTTCCTCCGTACTTCTGGACAATCAGCAAGGCGCGCCACTTATCCGATACCGACCGGGCGTCGTCAAGACTGTCGGCGGCGTCACCTCGGGGCGGCGCGGCGGAGTAAGCTCGGCCCCATGGTCCAAGCGATCGAGGTTCACATCACCGCCCCCGACCTGGAGCGCGCCGCCGCGATGGCCCACACGCTGGTCGGCGAGGGACTGTGCGCGTGCGTCAACATCGTCAAGGAGGTGCGCTCGATCTACGTCTACGACGGCAAGATCTGCGACGAGCCCGAGGTGCTCTGTATCGTCAAGACCCGCCCCGATCTGTTCGATCGCCTGCAGGCGCGCGTACGGGAGCTGCACCCTTACGAGATCCCCGAGCTGCTGGCCTTTGCCGTCGATGAGGGCAGCGCCGACTACCTCGACTGGCTGCGATCGTCGACCGTGCCCTAGACCTGGAACACCGAACGGTTTGAAAGCTGGGCCACCGCGCCTCAGGGGCCTCTGGCTTCGGGCCTCGGGCCTCCAGTGAAGAGTCCTCCAGAGGTCTGAGGCCCGAGGCCTGAGGCCCCAACTGGGTGATGACGGCTCATTCAAACCGATCGGTGCTCCAGGCGTCCTGGCGTTTGTTCCTGTCCGACGGCATTGGCTCCAGGAGGCAATTGGCCTCACAGCTTGGGGCCCGGCGGGTCCTTGGCCTGCAGCTCCGCGACCGCCGCGCGCAGCGCCGCCGCCACCGTGGCCTCGGTCTCGTGGGCCAGCGCGCGTTGCAGCGCCGGGACAACCGAACGCTCGCCCAGCTTGGCCAGAGCCCTGGCCGCCTGCACCCGCACCGGCACGTATTCGTCGCCGCGCAGGCGCTCGACCAGCGCATCACGCGCCGCCGGGTCGCCGATGTCACCCAGGGCGTCGACCATCTCGCGCCGGTTCTGCACCTCGGGCAAGTGCGCCAGCAGCGCCGGCACCGCCCGCCGATCGCGCAGGCGCCCGAGGTTGATCACGATCAGGCGACACAGCAACACGTCATCGCAGTGGTCCAGCGCATCGTTCAAGGTCGGCACGCCGCTGGCGTCGCCAACCTGGGCCAGCGCCAGCGCGGCGCGGATGCGCAGCAAGCGCGGCGCCTGCGGGTTACCGCTGGCGGCGCGTACCCGTTCGCGCGCCCCGGTCTGCCCCAGCCGGACCGCGCCCACGGCGGCCCAATCGGCGACGATGGGGTCGGCGTCGCGGGCCGCCTGGGCCAGAAATGAGGCGGTCTCCTTGCGTGGCGGCAGCGCCAGCAGGAGCTGCGCCGCCTCGCGCCTGATCGGCACCGGCGCGTCCGAGGTCATGAGCGCGCCCAGCTCGGGACCCGCCAGCAGGTCGCCGAGCCGCCCGCGCTCGATGGCGCGTGGCACCGGCCCGCCTTCCGGGTTCGATTCGCCCTTCGCCAGCAGGGGTTCGAGCCGGACGTGGCCATCCAGCCACTGGTCCAGCAGCTGGCGCAGGAACGCCGCGCGCTCGGGTCGCTCTTCGGCCAGGTTGCGCCGCTCGCCGGGATCGGCGGCGAGATCGTAGTAGGCGCAGAAGCCCCAGTTGAGGTCGCAGATCAGCTTCTCGTCGCGCCAGACCACCATGCGCTTGTCCTCGACCTCGGCGAAGGCCGGCGGCAGCCGATCGGGATCCGCGGGCGGCGACGCCAGCCAGGGCCCGAGGTCGGTGCCGCGCATGCGGGCCGGCACCGGGATGTCGAGCAGGTTCAGCACCGTGGGCGTGACGTCGATCAACTCGACCGGACGCGGGACGGTGCGCGGCGCGACCCCGGGGACGTTGATGATCAACGGCACGCGCAGCTGCTCGTCGTACAGGGTCGACCCGTGATAGCGGCCGCCGTGCTCGTCGAACTCCTCGCCGTGGTCGGCGGCTACGATGATGATCGCGTGCGGGCGATGGACGCGCAGGTAAGCGACCAGGCGGCCGATGGCGCGATCGGCGTAGGCGATCTCGCTGTCGTAGCGATCGATGTCGGAGGCGCCGAAGGAAAACTGCGGGTGCGCCTGGTAGGGCTCGTGGGGCTCGAAGAAGTGAACCCAGACGAACGCCTTCTGCGGCTTGACGCTGTCGAAGTAGGCCACGACCTGATCGACCCGCCGCTCGGCCTCGAGGTACTCGAACTTGACGTACTCGAAGTTGAAGTAGCTGTCGGCGTAGGCCTTCAACTTCTGGGCGTCGACGAAGAAGACGGCCGGTGGGAAGAACGCGGCGGTGCGCCAGCCGTCGTGGCGCAGCACGGTGGCGATCGGATCATGGGACTCGCCCGGCGCCAGCCGCGCCAGCGTCGGAAAGTACTTGCCGGTCAGCATCGACGCCACCGAGAACGAGGTGTGAGGGGCCTGCGCGTAGGCTTTCTGAAAGCGCGTCCCGGTGCGCGCCAGCGCGTCGAGGTTGGGCGTGGTCGCGCGCGGGTATCCGTAGGCGCCGACGTGATCGGCGCGCAGGGCGTCGACCGTGATCAGCACGACGTCCGCGTCCGGGCGGCGCGGCCCCTCGGGCAGGGGGGGCAAGTCGGCCTCGGCGACCTCGCGCTCGGCGGCCGCCACGGTGCGCGGCGCCAGCGATAACGGCACTGCGTGCAGCATGAGACCGGTGATCGCCGTCCGCTCGAAGGAGGCGAAGCGCAGGATCTGGCTGCGCCGGAACTGCCACATCGACGCCGCGCCCACCGCCAGCACCAGGAACCCCGCCAGCGCCAGGCGCCGGCCGCGGTGGACGGCAAGGTCAGCGCGCGCGCTGTCGGCGGGCACGCCGGCGCCGCCAGCCGCGCCCGCTGCCCGGGACGTCCGAGGGGCCAGCAGCCCGGCGTAGATCCGGGCCGCCACCAGCACCAGAACGAAGGTCAGCACCGCCAGCGTGGCGTGGAACCATCCGTACAACCGCGGCAAGACCTCGCGGTTGGCCAGGTGGAGCGCGATGGCGGCCGCCGCCAGGCCAACCGCCGTCCGGCGCGCGCGCCGACGCGCGCCCGCGTCGCCCCCCGCGCCGGCGGCGTCCGCGACCTGGGCGCCGAGCCAGCCCGCGCCGCGATAGATCAGCACGACGCCCCCGATGGCCAGGATCAGCGAGATCGCCTGTCGCCCCGGGATAGCGGCGGCGCGGTGTCCGGTGAACAGCGCGAAGGCGTCGTATACCAGCAGCGGCAGCGCGATGGCCGCCACGGCACCCGGGCGCGCGCGCCGCTGCCAACCCCTGGGCGCCGCCCGGGTGATGAGGCGACCGGCGGCCGCGATCAGGGTGCCCGCCGCCAGGCCGACCAGGGCAAGCAGGCTGGACGCGAGCAGGATCAGCCAGACCGCCTTGCCGGCGCCCAGGCCTCCCACGCCGCGCACGATCGCCGCCGCCGCGTCGCCCGCGCCTGCGATCACGCCGCCGCCGAGGCCGGCCAGGGGCCAGAGCCAGGCCCCGGGCGGTACGCCCTCGGGCGCCACACCACCGGTGGCCGGCGGCGGCGCTGGCGCGGAAGTCGGATTCTGGACGTCGCTGGCCACGGCGTGCCCTACCCGCTCTCCTCGGCGAAGACGGCCGTCGCGGTCCGGCGGGCGTCCACCGCCGCGCGCAGGTCCCGGTGCTGCGGGTCCTGCAGCCGGGGATCGGCAGCGACGATCCGCTGGGCCTCGGCCCGCGCTTGCTCGAGCAGGTCGACGTGATCGGCCAGCACCCCGTACTGCAACCGCGCCGCGCCCGCCTGCCGGACCCCGAACAGTTCGCCGGGGCCGCGCTGCGCCAGATCGGCCTCGGCGATGCGAAAGCCATCGTGACTGGCGACAAGCTCGATCAGCCGCCGGAACGCATCGCCGCCGGGCGCGACGTCTTGCGCGACGCACAGGAGGCAGGCGCCCGCGAATTCGCCGCGCCCTACCCGCCCGCGCAGCTGGTGCAGCTGCGCCAGGCCGAAGCGATCCGCGTCCTCGATCAGCATCACCGCGGCGTTGGGCACGTCGATGCCGAGCTCGATCACCGTGGTGGCGACCAGCACGTCGATCGCGCCGCCGGCGTAGGCACGCAGCAGCGCTTCCTGGTCCTGGCTATCGAGGTCGCCGTGCAGCAGCCCGACGCGGATCCCGGTCGGTCCCAGCTGGCGGCGCAACTCGGCCGCGCGCTTGACCGCCGTCACCGCGCCGGCTCGCGCCGCGACCTCGCGCACCGGGCACACCACGTAAGCCTGACGGCCCTCGCGCACGGTCTCCTGCAGCCGGGCGTAGGCGGCGCGGCGGCGGTCGGCGCCGGCGAAGATCTCGGTCGCCACCGGGCGCCGGCCTGGCGGGGATTCGCGCAGGAAGGTAGCGTCGAGATCGCCGTACAGCGTGAGCGCCAGTGAGCGCGGGATCGGCGTGGCCGACATCACCAGCAGGTGCGGCACGCAGCCCACCCCGGCTCCAGCGTCCGCGACGGGCGGTGCGCCCAGCGCGCCCGCCCCCGGGCCGGGCGTCCGTAGCCGGGCGCGCTGGGAGACGCCAAAGCGGTGCTGCTCGTCGACGATCGCCAGCCGCAGGTCGGGGAAGTCGGGCCGCGCGTCCAGCACGGCCTGGGTGCCGATGAGAATCTGCACCTCGCCGGCACGGCAGCGGGCCAGCGTGGCCGCTCGTTCGGCGCGCGGCAGAGCGGCGGTGAAGCGGGCCACCGCCAGCGAAAGCGACGCCGCCAGCGCGCCCATGCTGCGCAGATGCTGGTCGACCAGCAGCTCGGTCGGCGCCATCAAGATGGTCTGCCCACCCGCGGCGGCGGCCAGAGCTGCTGCCGCGAACGCCACCACGGTCTTGCCGCTTCCGACGTCGCCCACCAGCAGCCGCTGCATGGGGCGCGCCGCCGCCAGGTCGCGCGCGATCTCGTCGATGGCCCGTTCCTGCGCCGCCGTCAGCGTGAAGGGCAGGGCCGCGCGCACGGCGGCCCGGGTCTCGGCGACGGCGGTGGTGCACATCCGCGCGGGCCGCGTGCTCGCCTCCCGGCGCTCGACCGCCAGGCCCAGCTGCACCAGCAACAGCTCCTCGAAGGCCAGGCGGCGATGGGCTGGCGATCGGCTGACGGCCAGCGCCGCGACCTCCTCGTCCGACCAGCACGGGGCGCGCGCGTGAACCGCGCGCAGCGCCGCGCTGACGGCCGGTAGACCGAGGCGTGCGCGGGCCTCGGCGTCCAGCGCTTCGGGCGCCTGACCGGCGTGGCGATCGACGGCAGCGGCGATGATCTTCTCCAGGACGCGGCCACTCACCCCCTGCACCGCCGGGTAACGGGGACGCACCCCCAGGCCGTCGGCTCCGGCCGCGGCTTGTCCGGGCGCATCCCGGTGCACCGACGGCTGCACCAGCTCGAAGCCGCCCGCGGGATCGCCTGTGGCGATGGGCCTGACCGGCCCGGCCAGCGCCACGCTGGCGCCCTTGATGAAGCCCTTCTCCATGCCGCGCGGCGGCCGGAACCAGCGGGCGCGCAGGCGAGCGCCGTCCTGGTCCACGAACAGGTCCAGCAGCCGGTGGGGAAAGACCCGCACCCGCGCGATGGTCCCCCGCACCAGCACGGTTCGGCCCGGCGCGACCGATCCCAGCGCCGCGATCGGGGTCAGCCGGCGCAGGTCGTCATAGGTCCGCGGCAGGTGCCGCAGCAGGTCGCCTACGCTGGCCAGGCCGTGGGCGCGCAGCCGCTCGGCCGTCCGCGGCCCCACGCCGGGGAGTGTCCGTAGGGCGTCGGCGCCCGGCGCGCCGGCCGCGTCCTGGGGTCCTGCAACTTCCCGCACGCCTATCGCTTATACGTGAATCTGAGCTCGTAGTCGCAAAGGTGAAAGGTATCGCCTTCGTCGATGCGCTTGTTGTCGATGCGCATGCCCTTGAAGTCGATGCCGTTGGTCGAGCCGAGATCCTTGATGAAGTAGGTCCCGTTGCGCCGGATCACCGCGGCGTGCTTGCGCGAGATGTTGCCGTCCTTGATGGGCAGGTCGGACGATTTCGCGCCGCGACCGATGATGAACTGGTCCTTGTCGATCCGGTACTTCTGATTGTCGAACACCAGGTAAAGCGGCGGCGGTCCGACCGCGCCCGAGTCGGGCAGCGAGCTCGCGCGCGGCGGCGGCGACGACGTCGACGGCCCCACGAAGCCGCCGACCCCCGGTCCGGGCGTGCCGCTGGGCCGGCCAAGGCGCGTCGAAGGCGGTAGCGGGGTCGACGGTGTCAGCCGCGGTTTCAGATTGGACGGGACCTGAACCGAAGACGGCGCGGCCGGGCGCGGCGGCGGCGTCGATTCACCGGCCGCCGGGTCCAGCGTGCTGACGTCGGTCTGGTAGCCGCTGAGCTGCGCGTACGACGTCAGCGCGTCGTTGATGAGCTCGCTGACGTCGCGCTCCTGTTCCTCGGCCATGCGCTTGAACGTCTGCCAGAGCGCGTCGCTGCACTGGAACTGGCGCAGGCTCCTCTTTCCGTTGGAGTACATCGTCAGACCCCGTCGCTCACGTCTTCTTCTTCAAGGCCTCGGCGACCCGCGACGCCTGTTTGCCGATGGTCTCGCCTGCGGGAAAGCCCTTGAGCGCCGTGGCGTCGCCCGCGATCCTGGTCAGCGCGGGCGCCTCGGCGGCGCCGCCGATCTGCTCCAGCGCCATGACCGCGGTCATGCGGGTGAGGGGCGCGCGCGACTCCAGCGCCTGGACCAGGACCGGCCGGGCGGACGCGCCCAGCTTCTCGATCAACCTGACCAGCAGATCGTCAACGTCGACCTTCTTGTAGGCCGCGGCGGCCGGAAACGCGTCGAGGGCGGGGATGATCCCCTCGGCCTTCGACGTCGACAGCACGACCTCGAACGCGCGGTATCGCACCAGCTCCTCGCGATCCGTCGCGATGATGTTGATGAGTCCCTTGCGCGCGTCGAGGCCACCGATGCCCTCGATGACTCCGAACATCTCGTCGCGGATCAGCTTGTCGGCCTTGGCGTCGCCCGCGACCTTGAGCGCGAACGGCAGCACCGCGGGATCGCGTCGCTGGCCCAGCGCGCGCACCGCCATCGCCGCCTCGTCCTTGTCGCCGCCCAGCGCCCGGTCTTGCAGAAACCTGGCGACCGCCGGGCCGCCGATCGAGCCGATCGCCCGCCACATGGCAGGCGGCACCGGCTTTTCCTTGCTGCGCTCTTTCTGCGCGCGCGCGATCAAAGCGCGCGCGCCGGCATTGCGGGTCGCCTCGTCGCCGACCTTGCCCAGCAGGTCGGCAGCCAGCGGGTAGGACGGGATCGGCTCCGCCAGCACCTCGGCCAGCATCTTGCCGCTGTCGGGCCCGATGGCGGTCAGCACCTTTTCGATCGAATGCCGGCCGTTGCGCAGGCGGCCGGTGCGCAGGTCGTTGGCGATCGCCGGCAGCAGCGCGCCGTCGACCCCCTTCTGCTCCTCGGGCGTGGCGTAGGCGCGGATCGAGAACAGCGCGTCGCGCGCGGACAGCGACTTGTCCGGCGAGGGATCCTTCATGGCGACCTCGAAGGTCGGGATCAAGGTCTTGATGATGTCGGCGCGCTCGTCGGCCGGAAGCTGGGCCATCACCGCGTCGACCTCGTCGGCGCGTCCGATGTCGACCAGCGCCACCGCCGCCTCCGCGCGCAGCCGGGGCGCGACCGTGCGGTCGACGAGCGCGTCGTGCAGCCGCTCCGGCCCCTTCTGGGTTGTCTTCCAGAGCTGGATATTGTCCGAGGTGGCCTTGGCGCAGGCACCCGCCAGCGCGGCGCCGATCGCGGCCAGCAGAAGCAACGCGGGCCGAGCGCGCGACCAGACCCCGTTCATCACCGACGGGGAATTGGGGCGCAGCGCGAACCTCGCCATATGGGGGCGGATGTTAGGCATGCGACGATCGTAGCGTCAAGGCATAGCACCGCCGGCGCCAGGACGGCGAGCGGCCCCGCACAGGGAGCCCAGGGGGAGGCCGACGGCAGAAGCTGGATCGTGCACGGACCGGTGCGCGTGCCGCCGCTCGTTGCTGGTCTCTGATCGTTCGGTTACCTTCGCCGCTCATGCGTGCACGACGGAGTCGGCGGCGATCACCCGTGCCAGGGCGCTGGTGGCTCGCGCTCGGGGGCTGTCGGTGGTTCTTCGCCTGCCTCCTGCCCATCCTCTCTTCGCCGGGCCTGGCCGCCCCGCTGGACGAGCCCTTCGTCGGCGGCGTCGGGTTCAACGGCCCGACCGCGGCGAACCTCGGGGCGGTGTACTGGAATCCGGCGGCGCTGGGCCTGGTGCGGGGATTCCAGGTCATGGTGGGCGGGACGATGCATCTGTCGCGCATCTCGGTGAACCGGACCGGTGTCGACGGCGCGGGTCAACCCGATCTCGCGCTGCCGCCCATGGCGACCGCGACGGCGCGCGATCTGACCCAGCCGTTCCAATGGCCACCCGGGCCGGGCTCGTTCGTCGGCATCAGCACCGACCTCGGCGGCGACCGCTTCACGCTCGCCTTCGCCACCTACGAGCCATTCCTCGAACAGGTGCACTTCACGGCCAGCCCCGGCGACCCGACCCGCTACCATCGCATCGACGCCGACCTGCGCAACCTGGCGCTGGTGCCCGCGCTGGCGATCCGCTTCGGCAGCGACCTGCGCATCGGCGTCGCGCCCGGGTTCATGTTCTCGACCGGCCGCATGAGCTTCGCCGAGCAGACGGTCCCGGGCAGCGAGGTCGCCAGCACCGACGCCCGCTACGACCTGGCCTCGGGCCAGTCGATCGGTGACTCTCGCTTCGCGGTCACCCTGGGCGGCGGCGTGTACTTCCGGCGCAAGACGGTCGAGTTCGGTATTTCCTACTCGAGCCGACCGCTGGGCTCCGACGTGGGCGGCATCGAGGTCGCCGCCGACAAGACCCGCGTCACTCGCCCGACGGCCACGGGCGGCGCGCCGGTCACCTGCCCGAGCGGCCAGGCCGACCGCTGCGTCTTCGGCGACATCGTCTACCGCTTGCCCGACGTCTGGATCGCGGGCGCGGCCTGGCACCCTCGACCGGGCGCGGAGATCGCGGTCATGGCGCGCTGGATCTGGTTCCACCTGCATGATCGCATCGACGTACGCCTGACCAGCCCGGCGCTACAGGCCGCGGGGCTGCCCGACCACATCGTCTTTCACCGCGGATTCAAGGACGTCTGGGACGCGCGCGTGCGCGTGGCTTACTGGATCCGCGAGCGCGTGCGGCTGGGCGCCGCGCTGCGCCTGGAGACCGGCGCGATGGCGTCATCCGACGTCAACCCGGGCGCCGTCGACGGGTTCAAGATCGAGCCCATGATGATGGCGGAGCTGCGCATCTCTCGTAATTTTTCGGTGAGCGCGGGCTATGGCTTCAGCTACATGCCGGAGGTGACCGCCCGCCCCTCCAGCTTCGATCCGCTGGCCGCCGCGGCCTGCGACGCGGCGGGGGGCGACCTGCGCAACCCGAACTGTATGACGCGGCTGCAGGGGCGCGCGCGTCCGAGCGCCGAGGGCAGCTACGCGCGCACGGTCAGCGATTTCAGCGCGTCGCTGAGCATGCGATTTTGATGGCATGATACGCGCTGGTGTCGTCCCCTCCGCTCGCAAATCCGCGTCGACGACCGCGTCGACCTCCGCTCCGGCGCGGGCGGCCGCGCTGCTCGCGCCCTGGTTGCTCTGGTCCTGCGCCACGACCGGATCGGCGCCAGCGACGATGAAATCGGCCAAGAATCCCGAACCGACCCCCGCGCGGGCGGCGGACGCGACCAGCGCCGCGCCCGCCTCGCCGGCGCGCACGGGCGCCGGGGCCAGCGACGCGGCGCCGCTGCGCGAGCTCGCGCGCGCCCCGCTGGGATCGCTGTCAGCCAGCAAGTGGCGTCTTGGCAACGGGTTGACCGCGGTGATCATGCCCGACCCCTCGGCGACCAGCGTCAGCTACACCACCTGGTTTCGGGTTGGCTCGCGCGACGAGGACGAGGCGGCAGGCCAGACTGGCCTGGCCCACCTGTTCGAGCACCTGATGTTCACCCAGACCAGGGGCCAGCCGGTGGGTGCCTTCGACCAGGCGATCGAGGCCATGGGCGGCAACTCCAACGCCATGACCTACTACGACTTCACGGCGTATCTCGACAGTGTCCCCCCAGGAGCGCTGGCGCGCGTCGCCGCGCTGGAAGCCGACCGCATGTTGAACCTGGCGCTGGACCGCGGCCAGGTCGCCACCGAACGCGATGTGGTGATCGAAGAGCGCCTCGGCTCGGTCGAGGACAGCGTCGATGGCAGCCTGGACGAGCTGCTGTACAAGCAGGCTTTCCGCAAGCACCCCTACCGGTGGCCGGTCATCGGCTGGATGAAGGACATCAAGGCGGTGACCGAGGCCAAGGCCATCGCCTTTTACCGGCGTTTTTACCGGCCCGACAACGCCGTGGTGGTGATCGCCGGCAAGGTCGACGAGGCGGCGGCGCTGGAGGTGCTGGTGCGCAGCTACGGCGGCCTGACCGCGCCGGCGGGCGCAGAGCCTGCGCGCGCCGTCGCCGAGCCGGAGCACGCCCCGCGGCGCGAGGTGCGCGCCGCGCTGACCCGGCCCGTGCCCGCCGACCGACTGGTGATCGGCTACCCCGCGCCCGGGCTGGCGGAGGCCGACCGCGCCGCCTACGAGCTGGCCAACGAGATGCTGCTGGGCGGGCCTTCGTCGCGCCTGTACCGGCGCCTGGTGGTGCAGACCGAGATGGCGTCGTCGGCGCGCGGCGACGTGCCGCCGACCCGCGACCCCGGCCTGTATGCGATCTGGATCCAGATGGCCAAGGGGCACGCCGCCGGCGAGGCCGACGCGCTCGTCCGCGAGGAGATCCGCGCGCTGGTGCGCGGATCCTTCACGGCGGCCGAGCTCGACAAGGCCAAGATCCGCCTCGAGACCGCGTTCTGGCGGGAGCTCGGCTCCAGTCATGGCAAGGCCGACCTCCTGGGACAGTTCGAGATCGCTTGCGGCGACTTTCGCCGGCTGTTCGGGCGCGCCGACGAGATCCACCGGGTCACGGCCGCCGACGTGCAAGGAATCGCCAACCGCTACCTGTCGGGGCCGCGCTCGGTGGTGGTGGCGTCACCACCGGGCGCGTCCGCAGCTGCGCCGGGTAAGTCGTCGGCGCGGTCCGCGGGCCGCGCGCGGCCGGCGCAGGCTCGGGGGCAAAGTCGCGAGAATCGTCGATCGTGACCGCTCTCGCGGGCGCAATTCTCCTGATCAGCATGGCAACCGTCACCACCAGCACCGGCGGCAGCGCGGGCGCGACGACCGACCGGCTGCCCGCCGTGGTGCGCAGCTCGGGACCAGCCGGGTCGCTGCTGATGGTCGAGCCCAACCACGCCATCCCGCTTGTGCACGTCGTGGTCGCGGCACGCGGCGGGTACGCCACCGATCCGCACAAGCACGACGGTCTCACCAACCTGGCCGCCCAGCTGGCGCGCCGGGGCGCCGGCAAGCGCGCGCGCGCGCAGATCGACGCCGCGCTCGACGAGCTGGGCGCGACCCTCGAGGTCGACACCGACCCCGACTCAGTCCGCTTCGTGGGGCACGTGCTGGCGCGCAACCTGGATCCGTTCCTGGCCATCCTGGCCGATATCGTGGTGCGGCCGCAGCTCGATCCCGGCGAGATGGCGCGCACGGTGCGGGAGATCGCCGCCCAGATCGACGAGTCGCGCAACGACGACCAGGCCCTGTGCGCGCGTTTCTTCGTCCGCAACTTGTATGGCGACCATCCCTATGGCCGGCCGGCCGAGGGTACGCGCGCCAGCCTCGAGGCGCTCACCGCCAGCGAGGTCGCAGCGCACTTCCAGAGGCTGTTCGTGGGCCGCAATCTGGTGTTCGCTGCGACGGGCGACGTCGAGCCGGCCGACCTGGAGGCCCGGCTCGGGCGGGCGTTCGCCGGCCTGCGCGAGGGGGTGGCGGAAAAGCCCGCGCCGCTGCGCACGCCAGTGCCGGTCAGGGGGTGGCGCATCCAGCTGGTCGACAAGCCCGATCGCCAGCAGGCGCAGATCATGTTCGGCCACGCGGGACCGCCGGCGACCGACCCGGACTTCGTGGCGCTGCAGGTCGGGCTGTCCGCCTTCGGGGGCCACGGAATGACCTCGACCCTGATGGACGAGGTGCGCACCAAGCGCGGCCTGGCCTACGGCGCCTATCTGAGCCTGGCCGAGCGCCGCGGGGCCGGCGCCGTCGCAGGATGGGTCTTTTCATCCAACGACAAGGTCGTCGCCACGCTCAAGCTGGTGCTCAAGCTTTACTTGAGCTTCATGGAGAAAGGCCTGGACGCCACTCGAGTGGCCGCCTCCAGGACCTTCGTCGCCGGCTCCTATGCCTCGGAGATGGACGTGCCCGAGCACCGGCTGGACGCCCGCCTGTCGGCCGAGATGGCGGGGTTGCCGCCCGACTTCGTCGACACCTTCCCCGAGCGGGTCCGGGCGGTCACGCCCCGCCAGGTCAACGCCGCCATCAGCAAGCACGTGCGGGCGCGCGACCTGGCGATCAGCATGGTGGCCACCGCCGCCACCATGAAGAAGCTGCTGCTGGCGGCCAAGATCAAGGAGAGCTCCATCGACGTCGTCGGCTTCGAGAGTCAGTGAGCGCGTGGCTCGCGTCTCGCAAGGCCTGCCCTCTCCCCGGCCCTCTCCCGCGGACGGGCGAGGGTGACGCGTTCTTTAGCGGGGTGGTGGTTCGGCGTTTCCTCTTTCCGGACCTCCCTCCCTCGATTCACCGTTGTGGGGGGCGCCGGAATCGGGGGAGGGAAGTCCGTAGAGCAGAGGCGCTGAACCACCACCTCGTTCAAGAACGCGTCACCCTCGCCCGTCCGCGGGAGAGGGCCGGGGAGAGGGCAGGCCTTGCGAGACGCAAGGCCCGTGCGACCTTGCGAGACGCGGGGCCCGTGCGGCTACTGCGACGCCAGCCAGCGCGACAACACCGACGGCGCGGTCGCCACCAGGTTACCGTCCTTCAGCGTCAGCTGCCGCTCGGCCTGCACCCGGGTCACGAACGACGCGCTCGAGGGGTCCGATACCGG
>DASRQZ010000064.1:0-6987 GCA_035696125.1 Polyangia bacterium | reverse complement strand
CCGCCTTCATGGTGACGGCGGTCCGGTTGGCCGCCGTGAAGTAGGTCTTGGCGACCCGCTTGACGTCGGCGCTGGTCACCTTGTCATAGAGCGCGAAGTACTCGTTGATCGACGACAGGGCGCCGGTGAGCGCGATGAACTGCGCCGCGGTGGTGGCGGTCTTGTCGGCCGTCGACAGCTGCCCGGCGAAGGCGTACTTCACGTGTGACAGCACCTCGGCCAGGGTGCGCTCGTCGACGCCTTCGCGGGCGATGCGCGCGACCTCGTCGTCGATCGCCTTCTCGACGTAGGCGATGTCGCCCGGCTTCTTGATGCGCGCCAGGACCGCGAACAGGTTGGGGTCGACGTGCGGGTCGGCCGACCCCTGCAGCGACTCGACCTTCTGCTCGGTGATCACCAGCCGCTTGTACAGGGGCGCGCGCTCCGCGAACAGCAGCTCGGCCAGCACGTCCAGCGCCGGCAGGTCGACGTTGCTGGTCGAGAACCCAGGCACGTGATAGCCGGTGATCAGCATGGGCAGCGTCGCGCCCTTCCAGGTCAGGTCCGCGCGCTTGCCCTTGGTCTGCGCCGGTTCGATGGGCACCGCCGGCCGGGCCGGGCCGCGCTTCCACCCGCCGTATTCCTTCTCGACCAGACCGTAGACCGTGTCGGCGTCGACGTCGCCCACCACCAGCAGCGTGATGTTGTCGGGCCGGTAGTAGCGATCGAAGAACTGGCGCGAGTACGCGAACTGGTTGGGCATGTCCTCTATGTCCTTGAGGAAGCCCATCGTCGTGTGCTTGTAGGTGTGAGTCGTGAAGGCGTGCTCGTACAGGGTCTCGATCATCTTCTCGATCGGGTTCGAGGCGTTCTTGTTGTATTCGCCCAGCACGGCGCGCGCCTCTTTCTGAAAGTCGGGCTCCTTGTATTGCAGATGCTGGAAGCGATCAGCTTCGATCTCGACGATGCGGGGCAAGGCCGTCTTGCCCGCCAGGATGTGATAGACGGTCAGATCGTCGGAGGTGTATGCGTTCGAGTCGGCGCCCATCTCCTTGATCACCGAGTTGTAAGCGTCCTGCGAGTACTTCTCGGTGCCGCGAAACATCATGTGCTCGAAGAAGTGAGCGAACCCGGACTTGCCGGGCTCGACTTCGTTGCGGCTGCCGGTGCGCACCACCGAGTAGTAGGCGACCAACCCTGGCGAGTCGTAGCGCACGACGTAGACCTTGAGTCCGTTGGCCAGGGTCTTTTCCTTCACGGGGAAGGGGAAGGCCTGGCCGGCGCCGGTCTCGGCGCGCGCCACCGACGGCCGCCCGACCGCGACGGCGATTGGCAATGCGAAGCAAAGGACGGTCAACAACGCGCCCTCCAGCAGGCCGGTGGGGGACCAGACCGGGGGCGCAAATGGCGATGAAGACAGCGACAACGACAGCAGCCTCATGAAACCTCCAGATTGGACGGGCAGGCCGAGAGGCTACCGTCTCGCGCCGCGCGGCTCCAGCGCTGAGTGGGTACGGCCGGGAAATCGCCCTGCCACGCCCGACGCCGGACGGCGGCGGCGACGGCGATCCGAGGAGAATCGCCCGTGGTCGAAGCCGCGCCCGCGCCCCTTGACTTGGCTCGGGGCGGTGGGGCACGCTCCGCCGGATTCTCGAAAAGCCGAGCATCAGGAGAGATTCGAGCATGCGAAGGAAACCTCATCTGGTCGAGATCGGGAGCGTCGGAAGCGTTGTCAGGTTCGCGATCGCTCTGCTCACCGTGGGTTGCGTCGAGCAGGGCGAACCGACGCCCAAGCCCGCGTCGGCGCCCGCGGCCCCCCCGCCCGAACCGGCGCGATCGGCGCTGACCCTGACCCCGGACGCCGTCTACACGATCACCGCCACGGCCGCGAGCAAGTGCGTCCAGCTGGCGGGGCAGAGCACCACCGAAGGAAGCCGCGCCCAGATCGCGGTTTGCGATGGATCGCCGGCGCAGCAATTTCGCCTGCAGCCGGTGGCCGGCGGCTATCACGCGCTCATCAACGTCCGCAGCAGCCTGTGCCTCGAGGTAGCGGGCGCGTCGACGGACAACGGCGCCGCCGTCCAGCAGGGCGCCTGCCGCCCGGCCCCCAACCAGCAGTGGATCATCGCCGACGCTCCCGGCGGCACCATCCGCTTCGTCGCGCGCCAGACCGGCAAGGTGATCGACGTGCAGGGCGCGGCCACCGCCGCCGGGACCAACCTGATCCAGTGGCCCTGGTCGGGCGATCCCAACCAGCGCTTCAAGCTGACCCCGGCCGTGGCCGCGGTCCCCGACGGTGGCGCCGCCGGGAAGGACGGCGGCGATCGCGGCGCGGGGGTCGCCGGCAAGGGCAAGAGCGAAAAGGGCGGCAAGCACCGCAAGGACAAGGACGGTAAGGGCAAGGACGGCAAGGACGGCAAGGACGGAAACGACGGCAAAGAAGCCAAGGACGGCAAAGAAGCCAAGGCGGCGGGCGCCGCGAAATAGCGCCCCGCCGGCGCCAGCGCGCCTCGCCGAGCGGGACGCGCGACGCCGGCCGCGCGCGCCGGCCGGCGAGACGGTAGCCTGGGGGAACCGCCATGGGAGCACCGCCGGTCGTTTTCGTCCCCCCTGCCCCGCCCCCCGCCCCGCCCCCTGCCCCGCCCGCCGAACCGCGCGCCGCGCGCGGCCGCCTGCTGCTCGACGGCAAGCTGGTGCCCGGGGCCGTGGTGTTCTCCGGCGCCACCATCCGCGAGGTCATCCACGGCGATGCCATCCCGCGCGACCGGCTGCCCGCGCTGGTGCTGGACGCGGCGCTGGTGACGGCGGGGCTGATTGACCTCCAGATCAACGGCGGCTTCGGCCACGACCTGATGACGGGCGGCGCCACGGCGTTGGGCGCGCTGGCCCGACACCTGCCCGCGACCGGCGTCACCTCGTTTCTCCCGACGGTGATCAGCGGCCCGCCCGAGTGCTACCGGGCCGCCTGTGACGCCCTCGAGCAGAGCCGCGGGGTGGCCGAGGCGACGGCCCTCGGCCTGCACCTCGAAGGACCCTTCATCGCGATGGCGCGCGCCGGCGTGCACGCGCGCGCCGCCATCGCCGCGGCGACGCACGCGATCTTCGACGAGACGGCTGCGCGCGGCTTGCTGCGCCTGGTGACCCTGGCCCCCGAGCGGGCGGGGGCGCTGGCGCTCATCGCGAGCCTGCGCGCCCGGGGCGTGGTCGTCAGCCTCGGCCACACCGACGCCTCTTTCGACGAGCTCCGCGCCGGCATCGACGCCGGCGCCACCATGGTCACCCACCTTTACAACGCGATGTCACCCTTCGCGCACCGGGCGCCGGGCGCCGCGGGCGCCGCGCTGACCGATGGGCGGGTGGTCGCCGGCCTGATCGCCGACGGCGTGCATGTGCACCCGGCGGCCCTCGCGCTGGCCCGCGCCGCCAAGGGTCCCGCGGGGATCGCGCTGGTCACCGACGCGGTCGCCGCCGCCGGCCTGGGCCCGGGGCGCTACACGCTGGCCGGCCAGGAAGTGATCTCCGACGGCATCGCCGTGCGCCTGGCCGCCGACGGCGTCACCCTGGCCGGGTCGGCGCTGACGCTCGACCAGGCGGTGCGCAACTTCGTTCGCTTCACCGGCGCGCCCGTCGAGGAGGTGCTGCAGCTGGCGACCGAGGTGCCGGCGCGCCTGCTGGGCGCTTGCGCCGCAACCAAGGGCCGCCTCGTGATCGGCGCCGACGCCGACCTGGTGCTCTGGTCGGACACGCTCGACGTCGAGCGCACCTTCGTCGGTGGCGTCACGGCCTTCGAACGACGGTCTGGCGGATCCTGATCGCTCAGCTCGCGCGGCGGGCGCGGGCCGGACGGCGCCGGGCGCGCAGCGCCAGGAGGGCCAGCGCGGACAGCGCGACCGCCCAGGGCGAACCGGGCGACGCCAGGGCCAGGCCACAGGCGCAGCCGCCGCTCGCGTTCCCATCGACGCCCCCACCCGGACCTCCGGCGGTGCCGCCGCCGCCGCTGTTTCCGCCGATCGAGGTCGCGGCGCCGCCGCCGACCCCGGTCGCCGGCGAGCCGCCACCGCCGGTCGCGCCACCCGCGCCGGTCGCGCCCTGGCCGCCGGTGCCGGCGCCGGTGGTGCCCGCGTCCGGCCGCCCGGCCGCGCCGCCGACACCGCCGACCGCCCCACCCGCGCCGCTGCTCCCGCCACTGCCGTTGGCAACCGCGCCGAACTCGAACGCGCCCAGGTCGGGCGCCCTGCCCACGAAGGGCAAGTTGACGTTGGTCCCCTTGTCGATGAGCGGGCTGCCCGCCGCCAGCCGCGTGAAGCCGTTGGCAGGGACGCTGCCGTTCGCCTGTCGGGGTCCGGTGGCGCCGGTATCCAAGGTGCTGACGAAATCGGTCGCCGCCTGCGCGATGTTGAGGTCCCAGGTGTTGAAGGACGTGTCGACGCCACCCATGTTGCTGTTCCGGTCCGGGAACCCGATGTTGTTCCTCATGATGTGAGCCAGCGCGCCCGTCAGCGTGATGGTGGTGTTGGGATCGTTGGCCGGGCTCGCCAGCATGTTGAACTGCGTGCCGTTCATGAACGACGTGTTGTTGAGCCAGGTGTTGCCGCCGGTGGAATGGTTGGCGTAAAAGCCCGCCGCCTTGTTTTTCCAGGCCAGATTCTGCTGAACGATGTGTCGGATCCCGGTCGCGCTGCTGCCCATCTTGAACCCGTTGCCGTTCCCGCTGGACGGGCTGACCGATCCGCCGTCGGCGAACCCGTTCTGAAAGGCCCAGCTCTGCTCGACGGTGACCGGCACCTCCTGCGAGATGAGGTCGTACCCGTCGTCGGAGTTCAGCCAGGCGCGACACCCGCGGATGATGGTGCTGGGTCCGGTGGTCTGATAGTGGACACCGAATCCGTCGGCATTCTGCCCGTCGCCCTGACTGCCGTCCTTGTCGTAGTTGTCGTGCGAGTCGCAGTTCAGGATCAGGTTGCCACCGTTTCCGGTGTCGATGAACAGCCCGGGCCCGAAGCCGTGGTGGATGTTCAGCAGCTCGAAGGTGTTGTTGCTCGCGTTCCGGGTGCGCAGCATGGAGATCGAGTGATCACCCGGGACGCCGACCGGCCCGTTCGCTATCTCGATCCCCTTGAGGTGCATCCAGCTCCCGGTCACCAGCACGGACGGAACATCCGCCGCCTTGTTGGTGGAAAGGTACCGGGAGCAGTCGAGGATGGGCACCTCGCCCGGATAAGCCCAGATCCTGGTGCGCTGCGCATCCGACAGGCCGCTCTTCGACAGCACGATCTGGGTCGTGCTGAAGTAGGTACCGCCGCGCAGCCAGATGGTATCGCCCGCGGCTGCGGCGGTGTTCGCCCTCTGCAGGGTAGCGAAGGGCGCTGCCATCGTCCCGGGATTGGTATCGCGGCCGGAGGGCGACACGAAGAGCTCCGCAGCTTGTGCCGTGTCGCCCGCGACAACGGTGACTCCGACGAGCGCCCCGAAAGCGAGAACGCCGAGGGCGATGCGGCGAGAAGGCCGCCGCCGCGTCAGCAGGCATTCCGCTGTGGTGATCGCGGCCCTTCGCGTGCGCCGGGTGTCTGTCATCAGGTCCCTTCGAGTGGGCGTGCGGAATGGTGCTGGACGGCGGGGCCATCAGCCCTGCCCCCGACCCTACCCCACGGACACACTAAACGGCCAAATGACCGAGGGAAACAGTGCACTTTTCCATCGCCGAGCGCCCGGGAGCCGGCTTTTCGCGCGGCGCGGCGTGGCCGAATCGCGAACTTTCCTGATATCAGGCAGGGAGGTTGCGCAGCGGCGCCAGAAAGGCAGAGGCGCTTTTTCAGTGCACGCGCGGCGCGTGGGGCAGCGCGCCCAGGATCTCCGCCTCGCGCTCGCCCAGCTCGGCGAGCCGCGCCGCCAGCGCCGGCGCGGGGACCAGCGGCGCGGCCAGCTCGATGAAGATCTCGGCGTGGCGCTCCTCGGCAGCGGCCAGCGCCTGGTAAAAGGCCGCCAGCTCGGGCTGACCGGTGCGGGCAAAGCCGGCGGCCAGCAGGCCCAACCGCTCGTGCGAGCGAGATTCGATGAATGCAGCTACAAGCAGCGCATCGAGCAGGCGCTCGGGCTCGCGGCCGCGCACCTCGGCGAGGAGCGCGCGCGCGTAGCCATTGGGGGTGTCGGTGCGGGGCGACCAGCCGCGGCGCGCCAGCAGCGCCGCCACCTGAACCACGTGGCTGGTCTCTTCGTGCGCGAGGCGGGCCAACGCCGCCACCGAATCGCCCCGGTGCGGGTAGCGACGCACCAGGGAGAGCGCGTTCTCTGCCGCTTTGCGTTCACAGTGCAGGTGATCCGAGAGCAGCGCCTGCAGATCAGCCGTGCTGGTCACGAACCAGCGCGGATGCGTCGACGAGCGCAGAATGGAGCCTTTGGCGCACATTGCGACCATCCCTGATCTACTGCGAGAATCCCAGCTATGCGAAGCACAATCCGAGGGTCGGCGGCCCCGAGCCTGGTCGCATCGCCACGGCTCCGCTGGCTGCTGGTCTTCAGCCTGGTCGCGCTGGCCGCCAGCTGCGGATCGATCCAGCTCCTGGGCGACGGCGGCTCGGGCGGCGGCGGGGACGGGACCAGCGGCGCGGGCGGCGGCGCGATCGGCGCGGGCGGCAGGACCGGCGGCGCGGGCGGCAGCGCCAGCGGCGCGGGCGGCAGGACCAGCGGCGCGGGCGGCAGCGCCAGCGGCGCGGGCGGCAACAGCGCCGGGATCGGCGGCCGGATCGGCACGGGCGGCCGCACCGGGCCCCCCGACGCCGGGCCGGACCGGCCGGTCGACCGCGGCCTGTGCGTGTGCCCTACTCTCTTCGATCCGGTGTGCGGCGTCGACGGCCGCACCTACGGCAACCCCTGCGAGGCCCAGTGCGCGGGCGTCGCCGTGGCCCACCAGGGCGCCTGCGCCGACGCGGGACGCTGCGCCCCGGCCGGGAAGGGCTGCTGCGGGATGGACTCTGACTGCGGCCCGCTCCAGGAGTGCGCCGGCGCCAG
>DASRQZ010000063.1:0-3486 GCA_035696125.1 Polyangia bacterium | reverse complement strand
CGTTCGGTTCCCTCTCATGTGGGGCTTGCTGCTGGCCGCCGGCTGCGTCCAGAGCCCCGACGGCGAGATCGTCAGCGCGCTCGACGTGTGCGTTGACTCGTCCGACGGCACGCTGTGCGATGACGGCCAGCCCTGCACGATCAACGACCTCTGCATCAACCGCGTCTGCACCGGCATGCCGGTCGCCGACGGGCGCGCCTGCACCGACGGCAACGTCTGCACTGGTCCTGATCAGTGCCTGGCCGGGGTTTGCGTCGGCGCGATGCTGGCCGACGGGACGGCCTGCACCGATGACAACGCCTGCACCGATCTCGACGTGTGCCAGCAAGGGATCTGCCAGCCGGGCGGGCCCCGGGTCTGTGACGACGGCAACTCATGCACGATCGACACCTGCGTCTCACCCGGCGGGTGCGTCTTTTCGCCACGAGAATGCGCGTTGCCGCCCGACGCCGCCGCCGACATGTCGATCGAAGTCCGCCCGGATGTCCCCCCTGATGTCCGCCCGGATGTCCCCCCGGACTTGGCGCTCGATGTGGCGCTTCCGGATGGGCCGGATGCGATCTCGGAGGGCGGGCCGCCCGACCGGCCGGCGCCCGACACCGGCAGTGACCTCGGGGCGCTCGACTCTGGGGTCGACGCCGCGGGTGGCGAGGTCGGGCCCGACTCTGGCCTTGACGTCGGTGCGGATGCCCAGCCCGACACCGTCGATGCGGTCGGACGCGATGGCGGCCTCGACCTGTCCGAGACGCCCCCCGACCTGCGCGTCCGCGGCGGCGGATGTCAGTGCGGCCTGTCCGCCGCTCCCGCGCCCGCCTGGCCGCTGGCGGTGGGGGTGGGCGCCGCCGGGCTCCTGGCGAGGCGCCGCGGCCGCCGGTCCCGCGCGCGACGCCGGAAAATTTGAGCTCCAGGTCTCTTATCCGGCGGCTTTCATTCATTTCTGAGCTGCCGCGCCGCGCGTCCGGCGCCGGTCCCACCGTGTGGGTTGGCTCCGGCCAGGGCGGGGGCTTATGCTCGGTCCCTTCGGAGGTCGCCCCATGTCCCCGTCCGCGAAGCGTCTCGGGCTCACCGCCCTGCTGGTCGGCGCCGCCTTCTCCGGCGGCGCCATCTTCTCCCGTCCGCTGCTGGCGGGGCGGTTCAACCCCTATCAGAAGCTCGGCATCTTCTCGAAGGTGCTGTCCTATATCGAGACCCACTACGTCGAGGACATCTCCGAGACCGAGCTCATGTACGGCGCCGCGCGCGGGCTGACCGACGTGCTCGACCCGCACTCGCGCTTCATGGACCCCGAGGAGTACGACCGCCTCAAGAAAGAGACCGAGGGCAACGAGGAGATCAACGGCATCGGCATCGACGTCGAGAAGCGCAAGAACCGACTGGTGATCATCTCGCCCATCGAGGGCTCGCCGGCCGCGCGCGCCGGGGTCGAACCGGGCGACGTCATCAAGCGAGTGGACGGCGTCGAGGTGGGAAGCCTGGAATTTGACGACGCCGTGTCGCGCATGCAGGGCCCGCCCGGCAGCGAGGTGGTGCTGGTCGTCGATCGACGCGGTCGCGAGCTGACCTTTCGCCTGCGGCGGTCGCGCTACGAGCTCAAGTCGGTCGAGGGGCGCATGCTCGAGGACGGGATCGGCTACGTGAAGATCCGGGTCTTCGCCGCCACCACCGACCAGCTGCTGGGCGAGCTGCTCGATCAGCTGCAGACGCAGTCCAAGGGGCTGCGCGGCCTGGTGCTGGACCTGCGCCGCAACCCCGGCGGCCTGCTCGATCAGGGCGAGCGGGTCGCGGATCGCTTCATCGCCGAGGGTCTGCTGGTCAAGACCGTGGGCAAGGGCGGGCGGGTGATCGACGAGGCGCGCGCGCACGCCCGCGGTACGCTGCTGGGCTTCCCGATGATCTGCATCGTCGACGGCGCCACCGCGTCGGCTGCCGAGATCGTCGCCGGCGCGCTGCAGGACCACGGGCGCGCCGTCGTGCTCGGCACGCAGACCTTCGGCAAGGGGTCGGTGCAGACCGTTATCGATATCGACGGCTGCGGCGCCAAGCCGTGCGGGCTCAAGATCACCATGGCGCGCTACTACACGCCGAGCGGGCGGTCGATCCAGGGCCAGGGCATCACGCCCAACGTCGTCGTCGAGGCGACCGCCCCGCCGGCCGACCCGACCGAGGCCGACGCCCCGCGCGAGCGGGATCTCCAGAAGCGGCTGCGCAACGAGCAGGGCGAGAACGTCGCCCCGCGCAAGCGGCTCGACGACTACCAGCTGCAGATGGCCATGGACTACTTGCGTTCCTGGTCGGTGTTCGCCAAGCAGATCACCGCGCGCTAGATCTGCGCTTGTCACCCGGAGATTTCACCACTGCCCCGTTGATTTTGACGCCGAACTGGGATTTCCTGCGGATTCGATCGGATGGCGCGCGCAGCAGCGGCGCCGCCGCGCCCGCGTAACCCGCCACCCGCAACCACGCGAACCGAACGCTTGGAGGTCTACCGATGAGCCAGGGAGCATCCCCTCCGGGAATGGACGAGTACCAGCGCCTGATGGCCGAGCGTGCGTCGGCGCAGCGGCGCAACCGGCTGCTGATGGGGACCGTAGTGACGGTCGTCGTGGTGGCCGGCGGGGTCTGGTGGGTGAAGGAGAAGAAGAAGACCCAGGCGGCGCAGGTGATCCTGGACGCCGGCGGGCGCATCGGAGAGAAGGACCGCTCGGAGATGGGCGCGTTCTGGAACTGCGTGACCTCGAGCGAGGTCGACATCGCCAGCTTCCAGAGCGCCGACCAGATCCAGCAGCGCATAGAGAGCGCCTACTTCACCCAGCAGAAGACCTTCTCCGAGCACCTGACCACGGAGTGCGTGCCCAAGATCGAGCGGGCACGCCAGGCGTTGTCGGGGTTGACATCGGACATGCCCGACGAGCTCAAGGGCCCCTTCGACAAGTACCTGGCCACCCTGCCGAAGATGCAGGCCGGCGTCGAGAGCTACGCCGAGAAGCTCAAGGGCCGCGGCGCGGTCAAGGACGTCGACGGGTCGATCCAGGAGGTCGGCGTCGCCTTCACCGCCGACGCCTCGCCCGAGTCGGTGGCGTTCGAGAAGTTCATGGTGTGCGCGATCCCCGATCTCGACAAGAAGAAGGACATCCAGGCCGTGCTCGAATTCCTGGCCGACGTCTGCAAGAAGGACCCGGTCGCCTTCATGACCCGCGTGCGCGAGAAGTGCGGCGGGCTGGTGCAGAACGTGAAGGACACCAAGCCCGAGCCGTCGAAGACCTTCAAAGTCAACGCCAAGAAGTTCTTCGAGGAGGATCAGCGCCAGTTGCAGGCCTGGGACTACTGCGCCAAGCGGTCGCGCAAGGGCAAGAAGGTGCTCGACCTCGAGCAGTTCCTCACCGCGGCCAGCGATTACATCGAGGCGCGCGGCGAGATCGCCCAGACCGCTCGTGACACCGCCTCCCGCATCTCCGGCAAGCCGATCCCCGGCGCCACCAAGAAGGC
>DASRQZ010000062.1:0-3423 GCA_035696125.1 Polyangia bacterium | reverse complement strand
CGCGACCTGGAAGATCCAGACCGCCGTCCCGGAGCCGTTCAAGGTGACGTCGCCGGGGATCTGCAGCCCCGTGCCCCATTGGTAGACGCCGGGGACCAGCGTCATCCCGCCCACGTTCCCGGCGCCCAGCTCGGTCACGCTCGGCGCGCGACCCGCCGCATCGGTGAACGCCAGCTGCATGTCGGCAATCGCCGCGGTCAGGTTCGTCGGCGTCGGAGCGCTGAAGTCGGACGCGTAGATCTTCCCCGTCACCTGCGGCGAGGTCGAGAACACGTTGGTCGAGTCGGCCGTTGGCGAAAAGCCGGTGATCGAGGTACCGGCTGCCGGACTGACGCCCAGGTTCCCGGTGACCGCCGAGGTCGGTACGGTCGCGATCCCACTCTTGGCCAGGATGACGAAGCCGCCGGCCGCGCCCAAGGTCAGCGGAACGCCCAGCGCCACGTTGTTGCCACCGTCGGGGTGAAGACCGCTCGGCCCGCTCGAGTCCCCGCATGCGCTGGCGGACAACGACAGCAACAACAGCAGGCAGGCCGCGCTGCTGGAGAGATAGGATGTGGAATTTGGCTTCATGGTCATGGGCGTGGCTCCGTTTTCGCTGTGAAAGATCTGGTTCGGCGCCGCCTGCCAGCGCGGCCGAAGCGAGATACAGCACGTTCCGAGCCACCGGCACGACAGCAAAGACTTCGGTCACTTGGCGTCGCGGGCCAACGCCTCGGCCAATCAAGATGAGGCGCGCATCCATCAATTCGAAGGAGCTATTTGCGGGGTTTGGCCTTCGGCCGTGCCGGCTGGCCGCCGGCTGCCCATGCCTCCTCGCGTGCCAGCGCCCGGCCCAGCGCCCGCGCCAGTCGATCGGAGGCGTTCGCCACGGCGATGAACGCGCTGGCGCCCGTATCCCCGACGCGGAGATTGCGCGGGCGCAGGGTGACGTCGATATCGCAACGGTTGGGGGACGGTGAACGCGGTACCCCTTCGTTCGACAGCCGCACGACGACGGCCCCCACCCGATCGCCGAACGCGCTGAGGGCGTAGTCCAGCCGCCGCTCCACGTGGGCCCGCAACCGGTCGTCGACGGGATTGCCGCCGTCGTGAATGCGAACCTTCAATCAGTGCTCCATGACTGATATACGACCCTCCCCGATGCACGACGATGTGGAAGATCAACCACAACACGTCGCTAATTCGAAGAGGCGGAGATCAACAGGGAGGACTTGAACCCTGCGCTAGCCTTCGGAGAGGCCGACGGCCGGCACCACCACGGTGGCGACAGCGGCGTGGCGTTCATCGGCGCCCAGGATCCGCGCCAGGTCGTCGCGCTCCAGCGATTCCTCCTCGATGAGCGCGGCGACCAGCCGATCGAGGTCGGGACGCCGCCGCTCGAGCAGCTCGGTGGCCTCGTCGAGGGCGTGCCCCAATATCCGCCGCGCCTCTTCCTCGATCGCGGTGATGGTCGCGGGGCTGGTGCCGCCCGCCATTCCCAGGCGCTGGCCGAGGAACGGATGCTCCTCCTCGTGGTCGTAGTACACGGGGCCAAGGCGCTCGCTCATCCCGAAGTGGGCGACCATGTGCGAGGCCAGGCGCGTGGCTTCCTTGAGATCACTCTCGGCGCCCGTCGAGATGCTGCCCAGGACTAACCGCTCGGCGGCGTAGCCGCCCATCAGGACGCGCACCCGCGACTCCAGCTCCGCCTGTGCCATCAGGTGTCGATCCGCGCCCGGGCTCTGCTGGGTGGCGCCGAGCGCCATTCCGCGCGGGATGATGGTGACCCGGTGCAGCGGTTCAGCGTCGGGCGAAAAGCGCGCGATGATCGCGTGTCCGCCTTCGTGGACCGCGACGCGCTTCTTCTCCTTGGCGTCCAGCTTGGCCTCGCGCGGATCGCCAAGGACGATCTTGTCGAACGCCTCGGCGAAATCGTCGGCGGCGATGCTGTCCCGGCTCTTGCGCGTCGCCGACAGCGCGGCTTCGTTGACCAGGTTGGCGAGATCCGCCCCCGAGAAGCCGGGAGTGTTCTCCGCGACGGCCTGCAGATCCACGTCGCCCGCCAGCGGTTTGCCCCGGGCGTGGACGCCCAGGATCGCCTTGCGCGCCGCCAGCTCGGGGCGATCGACCAGGATGCGGCGGTCGAACCGGCCCGGACGAAGCAGGGCCGGGTCGAGCACGTCGGGGCGGTTGGTAGCCGCGATCACCACGACCAGGTCGGTGCGCTCGAAGCCGTCCATCTCCGACAACAGCTGGTTCAGGGTCTGTTCGCGCTCGTCGTTGCCGCCGCCCATGCCGGCGCCGCGGGCCCGGCCCACGGCGTCGATCTCGTCGATGAAGACGATCGTCGGCGCGCTCTTCTTGGCCTCGCGGAACAGGTCGCGCACGCGCGCCGCGCCCAATCCCACGAACATCTCGATGAACTCCGAGGCGCTGATCGAAAAGAAGGGAACGCCCGACTCGCCCGCGACGGCGCGCGCGAGCAGCGTCTTGCCGGTCCCCGGTGGGCCCGCCAGCAGAACCCCGCGCGGGACCTTTCCGCCCAGCCGGCGGAAGCGCTCCGGCTCCTTGAGAAACTGCACGATTTCTTGTAGGTCCGACTTGGCAGCCTTGAGCCCGGCGATGTCCTCGAAGGTCACGTTCACCGAGGTCGCCTTGTCGAACTGGCGGCTGCGGTTCTTGATGAGGCCAGCCAGCGGCCCGCCCGCCCCCATCATCCCCTGGGCGCGCCGGGACATCCAGAGCCAGGCGCCGATGATCAGCGCCCACGGCAACAGCGTGAACAGCATCTGCAGCGCGAACGGCTGCTTCTGGCTCTTGACGGTGATCTTGACGCCCTTGTTGTGCAACAACGGCAACAGCGCCGGATCGTTCGCGACCGCGTTGGTCCTCAGATCCTTGATCTGCCGGCCATCCAGGGTCTCGGGGCTCTTCAGCGTGGCGTCCACGAAGTCACCGTCGAGGACCACCGACAGGATCTTGCCCTCGTCGATCCACTTGTAGAGCTGCGAGTAGGCGATCGCGGGCTGCCCCGCTTCCTCGCTGTTGCTCTTCCAGAACCACATCACACCGAGCATCACCGCCAAGGGGATCAGCATCAGCCGCGACGTTCCCGGGGAGCCAGGTCCGACGGGCTTGCGCCGCGGATCAGGTTGGTTCGGTCCTGGGGATTCAGGCGGCATCTCCCCGGTCATATACGACCCCGGCCCCCGCTCGACGATGCGGAAGATCCGGTCCAATACGTCGTTAATTCGGTGGCAACGTCGCCGGCGCCCGCTTTTAGTCGGCTTCGCTCTCTCCGTTGTGGGGCGGGCGGGGCGGGGGAGGTGGGGTATTCCTCTTGCGGGGACGCGGCCCTTACGCCGCCGGGCGGGCGGTGAACTCTCGATGACTGCTTTTGGTGTCTCCGAGCTCTTCCCCCTCCTTCACCCTGAACGCCGGCGG
>DASRQZ010000061.1:0-32568 GCA_035696125.1 Polyangia bacterium | reverse complement strand
ATGTCGGTCTTCTCGAAGTCGGTGGTGATGCCCAGGTCCTCGACGTGGGTGCGCACCCAGCTCAGGCCCGCGCGCGCCGACTCTTTCATCACGTCGCCGAGCTGGCCGGTCAGGATCAAGCTGCCCTTGCCGGTCATGCCCGAGGCCTCGATGAACAGGATGTCGCCGCCCGCCGCCGTCCAGGCCAGGCCGGTGGATACGCCCGGGATCTCGGTGCGCTCCGCCGCCTCGGAGTAGTACTTCTGCGGGCCCAGCAGGTCGCCGATCGACTCGGCGCCGATGTTGACGTCGTAGGGGATGCCCTCGGCGATCTTCACCGCCACGCCGCGGATGACGTTGGCGATCTCGCGCTCCAGGTTGCGCACCCCGGCCTCGCGCGTGTACTGCTCGATGATGGTGGTCAGCGACTCGTTGGTGAGCGCGATCTGCTGGTCGGTCAATCCGTGCTCGTTGATCTGCTTGGGCACCAGGTGGCGGCGAGCGATCTCCAGCTTCTCCTCGCGGGTGTAGCCGGGGATCTCCAGCACCTCCATGCGGTCCAGCAGCGCCGGCGGGATCGGGTCCAGCATGTTGGCGGTCGCGATGAAGATCACGTTGGAGAGATCGAACGTCACCTCCAGATAGTGATCGGAGAAGGTCGAGTTCTGCTCCGGGTCCAGGACCTCGAGCAGGGCGGCCGACGGGTCACCGCGGAAGTCGGCCCCCAGCTTGTCGATCTCGTCGAGCATGAAGACCGGGTTCTTGGTGCCGACCCGCCGCATGCCCTGGATGATCCGGCCCGGGAGCGCGCCGATATAGGTGCGCCGGTGGCCGCGGATCTCGGCCTCGTCGCGCACGCCGCCCAGCGAGATGCGGATGAACTCGCGCCCCAGGGAGCGGGCGATCGATTTGCCCAGCGAGGTCTTGCCGACGCCGGGCGGGCCCGCCAGACAGAGGATCGGCCCCTTCTTGCCCGGCGCGAGCTTGCGCACCGCCAGGTACTCGAGGATGCGCTTCTTGACCTGCTTGAGGTCGTAGTGGTCGGAGTCGAGGATGTTGCGCGCCTGCTCGAGCTCGAGCCGATCCTCGGTCTGCTTGTTCCAGGGCAGCTCGACCAGCCACTCCAGGTAGGTGCGCTGCACCGTGTACTCGGCCGAGGATTGCGCCATCTGCTTCAGGCGCTCGAGCTGCTTGCGCGCGGTCTTGGCCACTTCCTCGGGCATCGAGGCGGCCTTGATCTTCTCCTCGAACGCGTCGAGGTCGCTGGCGTCCTCGCCCTCGCCGAGCTCGTCCTGGATCGCCTTCAGCTTCTGGCGCAGCACCGCCTCGCGCTGGTGCTTGGAGAACTCCTCCCGCACCTGGGAATCGATCTTCTGCTTGACCTTGATGAGCTCGACCTTGCGCTGCAGCAGGACCAGCAGGCGCCGCAGGCGCTCGGCGACGTCGATCTCGACCAGCAGAGACGCGCGCTCCTCGGGCGACAGATCCACCGTCGCGGCGACGATGTCGCCGAGGCGCGCGGGATCCTTGTGCTGATCCAGCACCTGCGCGGTCTCGTCCGGGATGTCGGGCGAGATCGCGATCAGCTGCTTCGACACATCGTAGACCGCCATGCCGAGGCCGTCGATCTCGATCGGGTCCTTGCGCGCCTCGACCAGGGGCTCGAACGACGCGACCAGGTACGGCTTCTCCTGGACGAACCCGGTGACACGCCGGCGTTCCAGTCCGCGAAGCACCGCGGTGACCCGGTTCTCAGCGGCCTTGACGATGCGCACCACCTCGCCCTCGACGCAGACAGTGTAGAGATCATTGCCGGCGGGCTCCTCGACGTCGGCGTCTTTCTGCGTGCCGACCAGGACGTGAGCCCCCTTGCCGCCCAGCGCTTCGATCAGCCGAAGCGAGCTCGGGCGCCCGATCTCGACCGGCATGACGGCGCCGGGGAACAGGACCAGGTTGCGCAAGGACAGAAGCGGCAGGGCCTTGGAATTTTCTGACGATGTCATTGGCTCCTCACGTTGCCCTATATTGATGCCGGTCTCACCTAAAAGGTAAGCGGAAAACAGTCCCCAGTCCCGAATCAAAAGCTCCGCACCGATACCTCGGCGGTGCGCCGCCCGATCTCTTCGAAAAGCTTTCGGATTTCTCCGTCGTTCGGACCGAGGCGCGGGACGACAATCTCGACGCGACAGAACTGATCGCCGCGCGCGCCGTCGGGGCGCTTCACGCCGCGGCCGCGCAGGCGCAGGCGGGCCCCGCTCGAGGTGCCGGGCGGCACGCTCAAGGTGACGCGCCCCTCGACGGTGGGAACCTCGACCTTCGCGCCCAGCGTGGCTTCGCTGACGCTCACCGGGAGATCCAGCTCCACGTCGTGGCCGTTGCGGCGCAGGAACCGATCGGGGGTGACGGTGATATCCAGGAAAAGGTCCCCCGGGACCCCGTTCTTCTGCGGCGCGGGCCCGCCCTGGCCGGGGACGCGCAGGCGCCCCCCGGTCTCGACGCCGGCGGGGATCTGCACCTCGACTTCGGCGCCCGCGCCGGTGCCGACCGTCCGTCGCGTCCCCAGCGCCGCCTCGGCGAAGGTCACTTCGAGCGACCCAAGCATGTCGGAACCGCGGCTCGGACGCTGGCGCGCCTGCGCGAACCCATCGCCCCCGCCGCCCCCGCGGCCACCGCGCGGGCGGGCCTGCTCGCCGAACAAGCTGGAGAAGATGTCACCCAGGTCAACGAAGTCTCCCGAGAACTGCACGCCGCTCCTGCCACCCCGGCCACCCACGCCGCCCCCGAACGTGCGGGCAAAGGCCTCGGCATCGAAGCCTTCAGGCATTCCATCGGGTCTTACCGGGGCGTGCTTGAGCCGGTCGTATTCGGCGCGCTTCTCCTTGTCGCCCAGCACCGCGTAGGCTTCGTTGATCTCCTTGAAGCGTTCGGTCTTCTTCTTGTCGCTGCCGGTGACGTCGGGATGAAGCTCCTTGGCCAGCTTACGGTAGGCCTTCTTGATCGTCGTCGGGTCGGCGTCTTCGGCCACTCCTAGCGTTTTGTAGAGATCCTTCATGATGGATTGTCTGGATCGGCTCCTCGGGTGGAACGGATTCGATCATGTCATGACACCGCCGCCACCGGCGAGGCGATTTTCTTGCGGAAGGTGAGCTCGCCGTCGCCGCCGGCGGCCGCCGACTGCTGGTCGACCTCGACGACGATGGTGTCGCCCGGCACGAACTCACCGCGCAGTAGCCGCTTGGCCAGCGGGTCCTGGATATAGCGCATGATCGCGCGCTTGAGCGGCCGCGCGCCGTACGCGGGGTCGTACCCGCGGTCGGCCAGGAAAGCGGTGGCGCCCGGCGTCAGCTCCATCTCCAGCTCGCGCTCGTGCAGCAGCTTGCGCAGGCGGCCGAGCTGCAGCTCGACGATGCGGGCGATCTCCGCGCGTCCCAGCTTGTGGAAGACGACGATGTCGTCGACCCGGTTCAGGAACTCGGGCCGGAACGTGCGGCGCATCTCGTCGAGCACGCGCGTGCGCACCTCTTTTTGCTCCCAGTCGCCGCTGTCGCCCACCAGGTGGCTGCCCACGTTGGAGGTCATGATGACGACGGTGTTGCGGAAATCCACGGTGCGCCCATGTCCATCGGTGAGGCGGCCGTCGTCCAGGAGCTGCAGCAGGGCATTGAACACGTCGGGGTGCGCCTTCTCGATCTCGTCGAACAGCACCACCGAGTAGGGACGCCGTCGCACCGCCTCGGTGAGCTGGCCGCCCTCGTCGTAGCCGACGTATCCCGGCGGCGCGCCGATGAGCCGCGACACCGCGTGCTTCTCCATGTACTCGGACATGTCGATCCGCACCATGTGCGACTCGTCGTCGAAGAGGAACTCGGCCAGCGCGCGCGCCAGCTCGGTCTTGCCGACGCCGGTCGGCCCCAGGAAGATGAACGAGCCGATGGGTCGGTTGGGGTCCTGGAGCCCGGCCCGGGAGCGGCGCACGGCGTTGGCGATGGCGGTCACCGCCTCGTCCTGGCCGACCACCCGCTCGTGCAGCCGATCGTCCAGGTGCACCAGCCGCTCCTGTTCGCCCTCCAGCATCTTGTCGACGGGGATGCCGGTCCACTTGGACACCACGCCCGCGATGTCGTCCTCGGTGACCTCTTCGCGCAAGAACGAGCCCTCCTTCTGGGCCGCCTTGAGCTCGTTGGCCTTGCTGGCAGCTTGCTTGTCCAGCTCGGGGATGCGCCCGAAGCGCAGCTCGGCGGCGCGATTCAGGTCGCCCTTGCGCTGCGCCAGCTCGGCCTCCGTCTTGCCGGCGTCGATGGCCTCGTTGAGCTTGCGCAGCTCGCTGATCAGCTGTTTTTCGCGCTGCCAGACGCTCTTCATCGCGTCGACCCGCTCGCGCATCTCGGCGATCTCCCTGTCGACCGCGGCCAGTCGCTTGCGAGAGGCGTCGTCCTTCTCCTTGCCCAGCGCCGACTTCTCGATCGCCAGCGAGGTCAGCCGTCGCTCGAGCTGATCGATGGGCTCCGGCAGGGAGTCGATCTGCATCTTGAGACGGCTGGCCGCCTCGTCGACCAGGTCGATGGCCTTGTCGGGCAGCTGGCGGCCCGAGATGTAGCGGTCTGACAG
Source organism: Polyangia bacterium (assembly GCA_035696125.1). Taxonomy (GTDB): domain Bacteria; phylum Myxococcota_A; class Polyangia; order Fen-1088; family Fen-1088; genus DASRQZ01. The sequence goes on along the minus strand of DASRQZ010000061.1, from coordinate 27,981 downwards.
CCGGACCGCCGCCACCAGGGCGCCGTCGCGGATGCGGATACCGTGGTGCACTTCGTAGCGCTCCTTGAGGCCGCGCAGGATGGCGACCGCGTCCTCCAGCGAGGGCTCGCCGACGAACACCGGCTGGAAGCGGCGCTCGAGCGCCTTGTCCTTCTCGATGTGCTTGCGGTACTCATCCAGCGTGGTGGCGCCGATGCAGCGCAGATCACCGCGCGCCAGCGCCGGCTTGAGCATGTTGGCGGCGTCGACGGCGCCCTCGGCGGCGCCCGCGCCCACCAGGGTATGCAGCTCATCGATGAACAGGATGATGCCGCCCTCGGCCGCGCTGACTTCCTTCAGCACCGACTTGAGCCGCTCCTCGAACTCGCCGCGGAACTTGGTCCCCGCGACCAGCGCGCCCAGGTCCAGCGCCAGGATCTTCTTGTCCTTGAGCGACTCCGGCACGTCACCGGTGGCGATGCGCAGCGCGATGCCCTCGACGATGGCGGTCTTGCCGACGCCAGGGTCGCCGATCAACACGGGGTTATTCTTGGTGCGACGGGACAGCACCTGCATGGCGCGCCGGATCTCCTCGTCGCGTCCGATCACCGGATCCAGCTTCCCGGAGCGGGCCAGGTCGGTCAGGTCGCGGGTGTACTTGGCCAGCGACTGGTACTTGCCCTCCGCCTCCTGGTCGGTGACCCGCTGGTTACCGCGCACCTCGGCCAGCGCGCGCAGCAGGACGTCTTTGTTGGCGCCCGCCTCGCGCAGCGCCCGCGTCGCCGCGCCGTGGTCCTTGTCGACCAGGGCCAGCAGGATGTGTTCGCTGGAGACGTACTCGTCCTTGAAGTCCCTGGACTGCTTGGTGGCCTCGTCGATCACCGCCTTGACGCGGTTGCCGACGTAGACGTCGCTGCTGGCGCCCCGGACCTGGGGCAGATCGTCCAGGGTGCGCTCCACCTTGCTGGCCAGCGCATCGGGGTCGATTCCCAGCTTGCGCAGGATCGCGCCGGTGACGCCCTGCTCCTGGGACAGCAACGCCAGCAGCAGGTGCTCGGGCGTCATCTCCTGGTGATTACGTTTTTCGGCCAGCTCGTGCGCCGCCTGCAGCGCCTCCTGGGCCTTGATGGTCAGCTTGTCGAGTCTCATCGCCATGATCTGGCCACAATCGTAAGCACCACCCCCCTGCGGACAAGCCGGGCGATCTACCCTGGGAGAGTTCCGAACCTCCCGCTATAGGGCAATGCAGTTCGGCCTCGGGCCTCGGGCCTCGGGCCTCTGGCCTCGGGCCTCGGAGGATGTTGGAAAACCCGCGGGGTGCGTGCACCTGCGGATGGTTCGACGATGGGCTTCAGGCTCCTCGGGCTTGAGGCCAATGCTGTTTGGTTAAACGCCAAGCCGCCAAGCCGATCTTTTGAAGATCCGGACCATGGCGTCCATGGCGTCATGGCGTTTTTCCTTATCCACTGGCTTCGGGCTTCAGGGCTTCAGGCTTCGGGGAAAGACTTCAGGCTCCGAGAGCTGAGGCCTGAGGCCCTGAGGCCGGAGGCCTGAGGCCTGGGGACCCTTAACCGAACCGCATTGCCGAAGGGGATGGGCTTCGGCGGGGGACCCGCCTGAGCCCGACGTGAAGTTTCTGGGGCTCGTCCGGGTGGTTCGAAGTAGATTCCAGTCCATGTCCTACCTGGTCCTTGCGCGGAAGTACCGCCCGCAGCGCTTTGACGAGCTGGTCGGGCAGGAGCACATAGCGCGCACGCTGACCAACGCCATCGCCGCAAAGCGCGTGCACCACGCGTTCCTGTTCACCGGCGCCCGCGGCGTCGGCAAGACCAGCGCGGCCCGGATCCTGGCCAAGGCGCTGTGCTGCGCCGAGGGGCCGACCGCCAATCCATGTGGCAAATGCGACCCCTGCCGCGAGATCGCCGAGGGCCGGTCGGTCGACATCATGGAGATCGACGGCGCTTCCAACACCGGCGTCGATGACGTGCGCACCCTGCGCGAGGGCGCGCGCTACATGCCGACCAAGGGGCAGCGCAAGATCTACATCATCGACGAGGTGCACATGCTGTCGACCAGCGCGTTCAATGCGCTGTTGAAGACGCTGGAAGAGCCACCGCCGCACGTGATCTTCATCTTTGCAACCACCGAGGCGCACAAGATCCCGACGACGATCCTGTCGCGCTGCCAGCGCTACGACTTCAAGCTGATCCCGACGGCGCGCCTGACCGCGCACCTCGAAACCATCCTGGCCAACGAGTCGATCGACACCGAGCCCGAGGCGCTGCGGCTGATCGCGCGCCAGGCGGGCGGCTCGGTGCGAGACAGCCTGTCGCTGCTCGATCAGGTCATCGCCTACGTCGGCGACCAGAGGCTGACCCGTGAGGTGGTCGCCGAGGTGCTGGGCGTCGCCGACCGTCGGGTGCTGGTCGAGCTGGCGGGCGCCGTGCTCGATCGTGACGCGGGCGCGGCGCTGCGCATCCTGGCCCGCTCGGCGGACGTCGGGGTCGACCTGGGGCAGCTGGCGCGGTCATTCCTGGGCTTCCTGCGCGATCTGGAGGTCGTGGGGCGGGTCGCGGACCCGGCCGACCTGGTCGACGCCACCCCGGACGAGCTGGAAGAGGCACGCGCGCTGGCGCGCAAGGCGACGGTGGCGGCCGGGGGCGCCCCTGGCCTGCTGGGGGTGCTGTTCGACCGCTGGGCGCGCGCGATCGACGAGGCGGCCAAGTCCCAGAGTCCCCGCCTGCTGCTGGAGATGGCGCTGGTCGACCTCGCCCAGGCCGAGCCGCTCGAGCCGCTCGGAGACCTGCTGGAGCGTCTGGAGGGCCTGGAGGGCAGGCTGGGGGGATCCGGGGCTCCCCCGGGCGGTGGGGGTCGCAGGGTGGTGGCAGGGGCCGTCGCGGCTCCGAGGACGGTGGCGGCGGGGGTGAGCGCCCCGCCGAGGTCGCCTGGGCCTGCGAGCGCGTCCACCGACATGACGGGGTCAGCGAACACCTCGTCCAGGACCACATCCGTGTCCACATCCACGTCCGCGTCCACGTCCACACCGCCGCTGGCATCCGGGCCGGGGGCGGCGGAGGAGACCTGGAAGAAGATTCGCGGGGGGTTCGAGGAGCGGCGGCCGCGGATCGCCGCCTTGCTGGCGCACGCGGAGCTGGGAGAGGTGACGGCGGGGCGGTTGAGCCTGTTTTTTCCTGACCGCTACGGTGCCGAGGCGGCCGAGAAGGTGAGGGCCGAGATCGAGCAGGCGGTCGCCGCCGGGTTCGGACAGGTGGTGCGGGTGGTGATGAGCAGCCGCGAGGGGGCCGGCGGCGCGGCCGCCGCGGGGATTCGCTCGGAGGTCGCCGCCGAAGCGGACGCGCTGGCGGTCGATCGCAAGAATCGCGAGGCCGAGGCGCGGCAGCATCCCATGATCAAGAAGGCGCAGAACCTGTTCGGCGCCGCGCTGAAGGAGATCAAGACCTGATGTCGCTCCCCGATCTGAAAGGGCTCATCGAGACCGCGCAGCGGATCCAGGCCGAGGTGGCGCGCGTGCGCGACGACCTGGCCGGCAAGACCGTCGAGGGCGAGACCGGCGGCGGTCTGGTCCGGTGCGTGGCCAACGGCAAGGGCGACATCGTGTCGATCACCATCGATCCCGCGGTCGCGGGCGGCGCGGGCAACGAGACGGTCAACCTCAGGATGATCGAGGACCTGGTGGTGGGCGCGGTCAACGTGGCGCTCGCGCGTGCGCGCGAACTGGCGCAGGGCGAGCTGGCCAAGGCGACCGGCGGGTTGCCGCTGCCGCCCGGCATGTTCGGAAGCTGACCGCGATGTTCGCGTCGCCCATCGCGCGCCTGGTCCAGCAACTTGGCAAGCTGCCCGGCATCGGCGAGAAGACCGCTGCACGGCTGGCGTTTCACCTCCTGCGCGCGAGCCCCGAGGACGCGGCGGCACTGGCCGCTGCCATCGTCGAGGTCAAACAGAAGATCCGGTTTTGCGGGATCTGCTGTGACCTCACCGAGAGCGATCCCTGCTCGATGTGCCGGGACGCCCGCCGCGACGCCGGGCTGGTCTGCGTGGTCGCTCAGCCCCAGGACGTCGCCGCGGTCGAACGCACCGGCGGCTACCGAGGACGATTTCATGTCCTACATGGCGTACTCTCTCCCCTGGACGGCATCGGTCCGGACGATCTCCGGACCGCCGAACTCATACGCCGGTGCTCTTCGACCGATAGTCCCATTCGTGAGGTCATTCTGGCCACCAGCCCCAACGTCGAGGGGGAAGCGACCGCGGTCTACATCGCGAAGCTTCTCCGTCCGCTGGGCGTGCGCGCGACCCGGATCGCCACCGGCGTCCCCATCGGTGGCGAGCTCGAGTATGCCGACCAGCTCACGCTGGCGCGGGCCCTCGAGGGCCGCCGAGAAATGTAGACCGACGGCCGCCGGGAAATCTAGACCGACGGCCGCCGAGAGATGTAACCCCAGGGCCGCCGAGAAATTTAGAAACGTGTCGAAACCAGCAAGCGCCGCGCGTCCCGCACCGGCGATCAGAGACGCGCGCGCCGGTCACCCGCCGGCGCTCGCGCGGGGTAGAAGCTTGAAACCCTTCGGTTCGGGTGATAATTGTGATTCTCGAGGGCAAGCGTGATGTCCATCCTCCAAGGAGTGCAATGAACGGCCCCGATGTCATGTTCCCCGAAGAGCAGCAGCAGATCTCGATGCTCTGCCAGCGCCTTCAGCGCGACGCCAACGCCAAGGCGATCCTGCTCATCGGTCGTGACGGTCAGCCCATCGCCGAGGCGGGGGACATCGAGGAGCTCGACGTGACGTCGCTGTCTTCACTCACGGCCGGCAACGTGGCGGCCACCGGCGGGATCTCGAAGATCTTGCGCGAGAAGGACTTCACGAGCCAGTTCCACGAGGGTGAGAAGGTGCACGTCCACATCACCCTGGTAGGTGGTCGCGCGATCCTGCTCGTGCTCTTCGACGAGCGCTCGTCGCTGGGGCTGGTGCGGCTGCGGGTCAAGAAGTCCTCCGACGAGATGGCGCGCCTGTTCGAACAGGTCGCGAAGAAGGCAGCGGCCAAGAGCCAGCCCTCCATCCTGACCGAGATCACCGACAGCGACATCGATAACCTCTTCAATGACTGAGACAGGCGCAGCCGCGGGCATGGTGGCTTCGAGTCACACCGGGAATCCCAGCGTGGGTCCCACGGGAGTGCTCAGCGACCTATGAGCTTCATCAACTACTCGTCGCGCGAGATCAACTGCAAGCTGGTCTACTACGGGCCCGGTCTGTGCGGAAAGACCACCAATCTCCAGTACATCTACGCCAAGACCAGCCCGGACGCCAAGGGCCGGATGATCTCGCTGGCCACCGAGACCGAGCGCACCCTGTTCTTCGACTTCCTGCCGCTGTCGCTGGGTGAGATCCGCGGTTTCAAGACCCGTTTTCACCTCTACACCGTGCCCGGGCAGGTGTTCTACGACGCCAGCCGCAAGCTGATCCTGAAGGGCGTCGACGGCGTGGTCTTCGTGGCCGACTCCCAGATCGAGCGCATGGAAGCGAACATTGAATCGCTCGAGAACCTGCGCTTGAACTTGACCGAACAGGGCTACGACCTCGACAAGCTGCCCTACGTCGTCCAGTACAACAAGCGCGACCTGCCCAACGCCGCCCCGCTGGACCAGCTGAAGAACGTGCTGAACCCGACCAAGGCCGCCGAGTTCGAGGCCTGCGCCACCAGCGGCGTGGGCGTGTTCGACACGCTCAAGGCCGTCGCCAAGGCCGTCCTGACCGAGCTCAAGCGCGGCAGCTAGGGCTATCCGGTCGGCGTTGCTTCTCGCAAGGCCTTGCGAGAAGCAACCCCCCGCGCTACTTCCGCAACACCGCCGCCGCGAAGATCCCGGCCACCGCGGCGTGCGCCGCCAGCCAGAAGCGGTCGAGGACGTCGGGCACGTAGCGGACGTCGATCGTGCCGGCCACGGCGGCGAACAGCAGCGCGCCCGCGATGCCAAAGCCGAAGCCGGCCAGCGCCGGCCGCAAGCGCGCGACTCCGTACAGCAGCACGGTGAGCGTCATCGGCAGGATCGCGCTCCACAGCAGCGGGTTGCCGTGCGCCGCCGGTCCCAGCGCGTTGGCGACGTCGAGCGTGAAGCCCGACGACAGCGCCGCCACCACCGGGTGCGCGGACGCCGAGACCAGATACGGCAACACGAACAGGCCCGACGACCCGGCGACCAGCGCCGCTGCGAAGCCGAGCCCCGTGCGGATCGTCGAGCGGCCGCGCCGCCGGATCAGCAGGGCCCCCAGCAGCGCCATGCCGCCGCCCAGCCCCAGCTCGCCCGCGCCGCGACCGAGCTCGGTCTTCTTGAGCGCCGCGGCGGCGTCGACGATGCCGGCGCCGTAGTGGTCGTCGATGCGCTTGCCGCCGTCCTGCCCGGCCTGGGTCCTGGGCGCGCGCGCCGTGCCGAGCAGGATCTGCTCGACGGCGTCGGGCTTGCGGATGCCGGCGCCCACGATCAACGCCGCGACACCGGCGACGTGGGGCGACGCCATCGACGTGCCCATGAACCAGAGGTAGTCGGTCTGGCTGGTGTTGCCCGGAACGATGGTGTGCTGCAAGACCCCGTCGGGTTTGCCGTCACCGTTCTGGTCGACGCGCACATTGCCGCCCGGCGCGGCGATGTCGATCTGGGGCCCCCAGTTGGAATAGAAGGTGGTGGTCTCGTCGAACTGCGTGGACGCGACCGCGATGACCCCGTCGTAGCGCGCGGGATAGCTGACCCGCCCCTTGCCGTCGTTCCCGGCCGCGGCGACCACGGTCACTCCCTTGCCACGCGCGTACTTCACGGCGCTGGCGATGGTGCCGACCGGGACCGGTCCGCCCAGGCTCATGTTGATGACCTGGGCGCCGTGGTCGGCGGCCCAGCGAATCCCCGATGCGATGCCCGCCATCGACCCCGACCCGCGCGCCGAAAGCACCTTGATCGGCATGATCGAAACGCCGAAGGCGACCCCGGCCACGCCCAGCTTGTTGTTGGTCGACTGGGCGATGGTGCCAGCGACGTGGGTGCCGTGCCCGTGATCATCGGCGGCATCGTCATTGTTCGAGATGAAGTTGAACCCCGGGACGAACGCCGTATCGGTCAGGTCGCCGACGCGGCTCACGCCGGTGTCGATGACGGCGACGGTGACGCCCTTGCCCTTGCCGGCCTTCCAGGCCTGGGGCAAACCAATCTGCCGCAGGTGCCACTGGTAGCGGAAGCAGGTGTCGTTGGGGAATTCACCGGACTTCGATCCGCCCGCCGCGCACTCCGCCTCCATGGCCCCACCGCTGGTGACGGCGGCCTCGTCGGGCGGGATGGTGGCTTCGGCGTCGTAGTCGACGCTCTCCACATCGGGATCGCGCGCCAGGCCCGCGGCGGCCGCCGCGGCGTCGTCCGCGCTGGCGAAGTCGATCCAGTACAGGCGGTCGACGGCGGAGTAGTCGCTGACCGGAATCTCTACGTAGCCGTTGTCGGCCAGCTTCTGGGGCGAGATGTCGTCCTTGAAGTCGACGATCAAGCGGTTCGGGTTGATGCCGGCCGCCGCCGCGCGTTCGGCGCTGGTCGGCGCTGGCTTGTGCATCGGCTGGCGTGCGCCGACCTGGTTCCAGACAATGCCAGTGCCCGCGACCGCAGCCGCGAACACACCCCAATACACGATTCTGGGTGTCGCCATGCTGGAATTATACGACCCCGTGGAGTGAAAACGCCAAGACGACAAGATACGTCAGGAAGCTACGTCAACAGACGCCAGGCTCCCGAGCCCTGGAAAGTGCGATCCAAGCCCTGGCGTCATGGCGTTCATCCTCAGCCGACCCAGCATTGACGCTGACGGCAAAGGCAAATCCGCGCGTTGCTTTCCCGGGCCGGCTCGCATACATTCTGCCCAGTTTTTCAATTGGTTTTCCGCTGTTGCGAGGAGACTCCGACGATGCCCACGGTCCCGCCCAAAGTCCCGCAGCCAGCGGTACGGCGGAGCTGTTCGTTCCCGGGAATCGCGGCCGTTGCGGTCCTGGCGCTGACCCTGGGCCGTGCTGACGCAGCGCACGCCCAGGCCAACAAGGATGATCTCGCCTCGACGGTGACGAAGCTCAACAAGAAGGCGCTCGACGAGTACGAGAACCTGAACTTCGAAGAGGCCCGCAAGATCCTCAAGGACGCGCTGGATTTTTGTCACGAGGCCGGGCTGGACCAGCACCCAGTGACCGCGCGCACCAACGTCCATCTGGGCGTCGTGGTGTTGACCGGGTTCAAGCAGCGCGAGGCGGCGGCCAGATATTTCCGCAAGGCGCTGGAGATCCAGCCTGACATCAAGATGACCAAGAGCCTGGCTAACCCCGAGATCCAGGCGGCGTTCGACGAGGTCGTCGCCGCCATGAAGAGCGGCACCACGGTTCCGCCCCCGGTCCGAGCCGGCCCCGACGCCGGCGTCTCCCACGAGCCGGTGACGCGCGCGCTGCAGGGACAGAGGATCCCCATCAGCGCCACGCTGGATCCGTCGCTGACCCCGGACCGGGTGGTGCTGTGGTTCCGCGGCGCGGGCCCCGACTTTGCCAGCGTCGACATGACCGAGGCGACGCCGGGAAACTACACCGCGGAGATCCCGACCACGGCGACCACCGGCAGCCAGGTCAGCTACTTCATGGAGGTGCTGAAGGGCGGCCAGCCGGTCGCCGTGATGGGCTCTCGCGCCGAGCCGTTGCTGGTGACTTTGACCACTCCCACGCCGGCCGTCGGCATTCAGCGCCCGCGACCCAAGGAGCCGCCAGCCCGCGGCTCCGAGGGAGGCGCACCCAGCTTCTACCTGGCCCTGGCGGTGGGCAGCGGAGTGGGCTGGGCGACCGGCGCCGGTGAGATCAACGCCACGCACGTCGCCGACCCCGCGGGGTTCGCCCTGGCGCAGGCCGTCCACCTCGGCCCCGAGGTCGGCTACTTCCTCAGCCCCGAGTTGTTGTTGTCGGTGCAAGCCCGCATCCAGATCCTGTCCGGGTTGACCAGCTGCACGGGCTGCGCGACACCGCCATCGACCGCGGTGGCGGCCTTCGCGCGCCTGACCTGGTACCTCAGCACCGACAAGCTCAAGCCCTATCTATCGGCCAGCGTAGGGGGTGGGCGGATCCGCCACGTCGCGGAGTTTCTCAAGTACGACAATTGCGGCGCCGGCGGCATGACCACCTGCGTGGAGAGCATCCCGGCCGGCGCCCTGCTGCTCGGCCCGGGCACCGGCATCGCCTACTCGATCACGCCGGGGTTTGCGCTGGTCGCCGGCCTCAATACCCAGTTCGGCTTTCCGCGGTTCACCTTCAATGTCGATCTCAACGCCGGCGTGGCCGCCGAGTTCTGACAGATCAGTCATCAGTCATCAGTCATCAGTCATCAGTCGTCAGTTCACAGGAAAAACGGGGGGACGCGTTCGCACCGGGCAGCGTTCGCCCCCTTTTGCTGACGACTGAAAACTGAAGACTGACGACCGATCGCGTGGCGGGTGACGATAGCGCTAAGTCTTTTCGGGCTCCCATAGCGGCTCGGGCTCGCCGTAGATCCGGGAGGCGTGGCGGCTCATCACAAAGAGGGCGTCCGACAATCGATTCAGATAGGGCACCACCTGCGAGCCCAGCGCTTCGCTGGCGGCCAGGCGCACCGTCAGCCGCTCGGCGCGCCGGCACACGGTGCGCGCCAGGTGCAGGTAGGCCGCGACCCAGCCGCCTCCCGGCAAGATGAAGCTGCGCAGCTCGCCGAGGTGCTCATTCCAGGCGTCGATCTCCCGTTCCAGCGCCTCGACGTGGCGAGCTTCGATCAGCGGCTGCTTCGGGTGGCGGTCCTCGGGCAGCGTGGCCAGGTCGCTGCCCAGGTTGAACAGCTCGTTCTGGATCCGTCGCAGCACAGCCGCCAGCTCGGGCGCGCCGGCCGGCGCGCCCGACGACTCCAGCGCGGTGCGCGCCAGCCCGATGCACGCCGACAGCTCGTCGACGGTCCCGTAGGACTCGATGCGCAGGGCATCCTTGCCGACCTTCTGCCCGCCCACCAGCCGCGTCTGGCCGCCATCGCCGGCCTTGGTGTAAATGCGGTTCAACCTGACCATGGGTTGGCTTATAACCCAAAACAAACCGATGGCGACGCTGGCCGTTTCGCGACCCGACGATGACGTACTGATCGGTCGCCGCTCGGCGCCATTCCTCAAGTGGGCGGGCGGCAAGCGCCAGCTGCTGCCTGAGCTCCTCAAGGAGGCACCCAGGACCATCTCGACGTACTACGAGCCGTTCGTGGGCGGCGGAGCGCTCTTCTTCGCGCTGGCGGCTCGGGGGCGCTTTCGTCGCGCGGTGCTGGCCGACTGCAATCAGGATCTGATCGACTGCTATCAAGCGATCAAGTCGGACGTCAAGGGAGTCATCTCGGCGCTGGGCGGCCTGGCGGTGGGGCCTGACGAATTCTACGAGCTGCGCGCGCAGAACCCGACCGAGCTGGATCCTTCCAGGCGCGCTGCACGAACCATCTATCTCAACAAGGTGGGCTTCAATGGCCTTTATCGGGTCAACAGCCGCGGCCAGTTCAACGTGCCCTACGGTCGGCATAACAACCCCCTGGTGTGCGACGTGCCTCGGCTGCAAGCGGCGGCCGCCGCCCTGAAGAACGTGAAGCTTTGTTGCCAGGATTTCGCCAAGACCGTCGCGACCGCCAAGCCAGCGGACTTTGTTTACTTCGACCCGCCCTACGTACCGGTTTCGGCGACGGCCTACTTCACCGCCTACGCCAGATCGCCTTTTGGACCCAGCGAACAGGGGCGCCTTGCGCAGGTGCTGCGCCAGCTCCGCGAGCGGAAGGTCCCCGCCCTGCTCTCCAACTCCGACTGCGCGGCCACCCGCGGGCTGTACGACGGTCTGGAAATGCGTAGCGTGGACGTGCGCCGTGCCATCAACTCGGTCGCGACCCGGCGCGGTTCCGTGAAAGAGATCCTGGTGAAGAGCTTTTCCTTTTGAGACTCCGACCCTGTCGAGCCCCCAGCAGCTATCGTCTGGGCCCGGTCGCTGCTATTGTTTCGGGCCCATGAACAAGCCTTCCCTCGCCCCGGCAGTGGGGAAAATGACGATTCCTCCCCTTTTGGCCTACGGCGGACCCGGGATGGCGCCGATATCTGGCCAGGCGACCTTGGGGTTCGACCTGGAGGACATGGCGAGACAGGGAGCCGAGACAGACAGGTAAGGCTGGAAAAGAGCGCGGGTTTCGTTAAACTACCGCGCTTTTGGGGCGGCCCCCGACCGCGCGGGCCGCCGTAACGAATCGGCAAGATGGACATCGGATAACCGCAAGTAACGGAAGGGTGAGCTCGTAATGGCTTCGATCGAAAAGGTTCGCAACATCGGTATCTCGGCCCACATCGACTCGGGGAAGACCACGCTCTCCGAGCGCATCCTGTTCTACACCGGCAAGATCCATAAGATCGAAGAGGTCCGTGGAAAGTCCGGTGTCGGCGCCAAGATGGACTCGATGGACCTGGAGCGCGAGAAGGGCATCACCATCCAGTCGGCCGCCACCTACTGCGAGTGGAACGGCCACATCATCAACCTCATCGACACTCCCGGCCACGTCGACTTCACCATCGAGGTCGAGCGCGCGCTGCGCGTCCTGGACGGCGCCGTGCTGGTGCTGTGCGGGACCTCGGGCGTGCAGTCGCAGTCCTACACCGTCGACCGCCAGATGCGCCGCTATAACGTGCCGCGCCTGGCCTTCATCAACAAGCTCGATCGCGCGGGCGCCGACCCGGCGCGCGTCACGGGCCAGCTCAAGGACAAGCTGCGCCACAACACCATCACCCTCCAGTTGCCGATCGGCGAGGAGGCTGACTTCGAGGGCATCATCGATCTGGTCAAGATGAAGGCCTACCACTTCGACGGAGACGACGGCGAAGACGTGCGCGAGGGGGAAATCCCCGCCGCGCGCCTCGAGGAGGCCAGGACCGCTCGCCACGACATGATCGCCTCCATCGCCGACCACGACGACATCATCGCCGACAAGTTCCTCGGCGAACAGGAGGTCGGCATCGACGAGCTGAACGCGGCCATCCGTCGGGTCACCATCGCGCTCAAGATGACGCCGGTCTTCATCGGCTCGGCCTACAAGAACAAGGGCGTCCAGCTCTTGCTCGACGGGGTCAACATGTACCTGCCCAACCCGACCGAGGTGCGGAACATCGCCCTCGATCAGAACAACAACGAGGAGAAGGTCGTTCTGTTGTCGGACCCCAAGAAGCCGTTCGTGGGTCTGGCCTTCAAGCTGGAGGACGGGCGCTACGGGCAGCTGACGTACATGCGCGTCTATCAGGGATCGCTGAACAAGGGCGACTTCATCGTCAACAACTCGTCCAACCGCAAGCGGATCAAGGTGCCGCGCCTGGTCCGCATGCACTCGAACGAGATGAACGACATCGACTCGGTGACGGCGGGCGACATCGTCGCGTTGTTCGGGGTCGAGTGCTCGTCGGGCGACACCTTCACCGACGAGTCGATCAATTACACCATGACGTCGATGCACGTGCCGGAGCCGGTCATCTCGCTGGCGGTCGCGCCCAAGGACAAGACCTCGACCGCCAACTTCTCGAAGGCGCTCAACCGCTTCACCAAGGAGGACCCGACCTTCCGCGTGCGCCGCGACGAGGAGTCGGCGCAGACCATCATCAGCGGCATGGGCGAGCTGCACCTCGAGATCTACATCGAGCGCATGAAGCGGGAGTACGCCACCGAGGTGATCTCGGGCAAGCCGCAGGTCGCCTACCGCGAGGCCATCGGCCAGCGCGCGGAGTTCAGCTACACCCACAAGAAGCAGACCGGTGGCTCGGGCCAGTACGGCAAGGTGGCCGGCTACATCGAGCCGCTGCCCGCCGACCACCCGACCGGCTTCGAGTTCGAGGACGACGTCGTGGGCGGCTCGATCCCGCGCGAGTTCATCCCGGCGTGCGAAAAAGGCTTCCGCGAGGCCATCAAGAAGGGTCCGCTCATCGGCTTCCCGATCGTCGGTGTCAAGTGCGTGGTCAACGACGGCGCTTCGCACCCGGTCGATTCATCGGAGATCGCGTTCCGCACCGCCTCGCTCATGGGCTTCCGCGAGGCCTACGCCAACGCCAGGCCGACCATCCTCGAGCCGATCATGCGCGTCGAGGTGCAGTTCCCGGAGGAGTTCCAGGGCGCGGTCCTGGGCCAGATCAACCAGCGGCGTGGCACCATCATCTCGACGGAAAAAATGGAAGGCTTCGTGCAGGCGATGGCCGAGGTGCCGCTCAACGACATGTTCGGTTACTCGACCGACATCCGGTCGGCGACCCAGGGCAAGGGCGAGTTCACCATGGAGTTCCAGAAGTACGCCGAGGTGCCCAAGCAGCAGCGCGAGGTCATGATGGCCGAGTTTCGCAACAAGAAGGAAAAGGAAGCCGCGGCGCGCTGAGCGGCGAGCGCGAGCGCTCGCAAGGCCTGCCCCCTCCCTGACCCTCCCCCGCGGCGGACCGCGGGAGAGGGATCGGATCCGGGGGGCCGGCCTTCGTTCAGGCGTCGTCGGGCTTGTTCGTCGCCGCCAGATACCAGCGCGAGATGTCGGCCTCGTCGAGGTAGCCGACGACGCGACCCTGGGCGTCGATGACCGGGATCTCGCGCAGGTGGTGGGTGAGCAGAACCTCGGCCGCGGCGCGCAGGTCGTGGTCGGCGCGCACCGATACCGGGGGCGGGGCGGCGATGGTGGCCGCCGAGGCGTCGACGTCGGCGCTGGCTCCCGGAACCGCGACCGTGGCGGCGTCGTCGGCCGCGACGGTCGCCGCGACCGGGCGCATGACCGCGGCCACCTGCGCCGAGCGCAGGAGGTCGGGCGCCGATGTCGCCTGGTGCACGGGCGAGTCGCGCTGGGTCGGCACCTGCGCGCGATAAAGGGTCCTCTTGCGCAGGGCGACGAAAGCGATCCCTTCGGCGAGCATCAGCGGTACCAGCAGGTCGTAGCTTCCGGCCAGCTCGCACACCAGCACCAGCGCCGACAGTGGCGTGTGCGCGATGCCGCCGTAAAAGGTTCCCATCCCGACCAGGGCGAAGGCGCCCGGGTCGATGCGTGGGTCGCCCGACATGAGCTGCGCCACGCGCCCGAACGCGCCGCCGAACAGCCCGCCGATGGCCAGCGCGGGCGCGAAGTCGCCGGCGCTGCCGCCGGTGCCGATGGTCAGGGACGAGGCGCAGATCTTGGCCAGGCACAGCATCAGCAAGAGGCCGGCGCCCGACCACCCCGCCGGGAGCCAGCTCGATCCGCTGATCGCGATCTGGACCGCGCCGTATCCGCCGCCGAACAGCCCCAACCCCTGCCCCGGCTGGTGGACCCGCCAGCCGATGTAGAGCACGATCGGCACGCAGAACAGCCCCATCGCCAGTCCACCCAGGCCGGGCTTGGCCCAGTCCGGTAGGTCGAGCCGGCTGGAGATCGACTGCACCCCGCGCAGCGAGGTCAGAAACAGGTTGGCGACGACCGCGATCAGCAGCGCCAGCAGCCCGTAGATCCACAGGTGCCCCAGGATGAAGGGAAACCGGTTGGGGTGCGAGAACAGCGTCGATTCGCCGAAGATCGAGATCACCACCGAATAGGCGGTCACGCTGGCGAGCACGGCCGGGATCAGCGCGTCCGACTCGAAGTCGTCGCGGTACAGCACCTCGACCGCCAGCAGCGCCGCGCCGAGCGGCGTGCGGAAGACCGCCGCGATTCCTGCCGCCACGCCCGCCACCATCAGGATTCGGCGCTCGGCCACCGGCACGCGCAGGATGCCGCCCACCAGCGAGCCGAGCGCGCCCCCGATCTGCATGGTCGGACCCTCGCGACCGCCGGCGCCGCCCGTGCCCAGGGTGAAAAGGGACGCCAGCGCCTTGACCCAGGCTACCCGCTTGCGCACGAATCCGTTCTGGCGGTGGAAGGCGTCGATCATCGCGTCGCCGCCGCCGCCGCGGGTCTCGGGCGCCAGCTGCGACACGATGCCGCCGGCCAGGGCGCCCACGGCCGGCAGCACGACCAGCAGCCAGGGACGAAAAAGCCGTCCTTCGGCGGCCTCCGGCAGGAAGGTCTCGCCATGGGCGCGCAAAGCGTGGTAGCCGCCCAGATCCTCCAGCAAGATTCGCTGCAAGATCTCCAGCCCCGCGAAGAAGGCCGCACCCATGAGTCCCGCGGCCGCGCCGACCAGCGCCGCGTGCAACAACGTGCGTCCGATGATGCGCAGATCGAGCGGGGCGGCGTCCCGGAGCATGCTCGCCAGGAAGCCGCCAAGCTCGCGCCTGACCACTCTGCGAAAAATCAAGCCACCGCCATTATCGCGCCGCCGGGGCCAAAGGGTAGTCCCGACTGGTTCTATGGTATAGGGTCGCCTTCGCCCGGGGGAACCCGGCCGAAACGCCATGAACAGGGCCGCCGCCGCTTTCTACGACCTGGACGGGACCTTGGTGCGCACCAACCTGGTGCACGCCTTCGCCTACAACGCCCGGAATCAACAGGGCCTGCTGCGCAGTGTGTCCAAGACGGTGGCGACCTTTCTCAGCGTGCCCCTCTTCATGGCGGCCGACTTCTACAACCGGCGGCTCTTCAACGACATCTTCTTCGTGCGCTACCGCGGCGAATCCGAGGACCGTTTGCGCTACCTCGCGGATGAGTTGTTCGAGACCACGATCCGGCCCTCCATTTTCCCGGGCGCCTACGAGCTCATCGACAAATCGCGTCAGCTGGGGCTGCGGCAGGTGCTGGTGACCGGCGCGCTCGACCTCACGGTGCGTCCACTCGCCAAGCACCTGAAAATCGACGACTATGTGACCAATCGGCTGGAGTTCGTCGATGGCTACGCCACCGGCAGGCTGTTGCCTCCGGTGATGGCGGCCGCGACCAAGGCCAGCTGGATGCGCATCTACGCGGAGAAGGAGAACTTGAACCTGTCCGACTGCTACAGCTACTCCGACAGCATGAGCGACCTGCCCATGCTGTCCGTCGTCGGCCACCCGACGGCGGTCAACCCCGATCTGCGGCTGCGCAACACCGCGCTTCAGCACGACTGGCCGATCCTTGATCTGAGATGACGACCTGAGATGACGACCTGAGATGACGACGCCATGAGAGAGCGGGCACCCAAGACATTGCGCGGCCCGGTACCGCGCAACAAGGAAGACGACCAGGTCGTCTACATCGACAACGACTCGGCGCCGCGCGTGCTGTTCTCGGGCGAGGATCTTCTCCTGGAAGACCTGCCCATCGGCACCCGGGTCATCTACCCCAAGCCGCCCATCGAGGGGCTCGCCAACCCGGGCGCCGCCATCCGCTACGCGCTCAACCATCCGCTGGACGCGGAGCCGCTGTACGCGCAGCTCATGCCGGGCATGCGGGTCACCATCGCGGTCGACGACATCAGCCTGCCGTTGCCGCCGATGGCCACGCCCGACGTGCGGCAGACGATCATCGAGATCCTGCTCGAGCTACTCGACGCCAACGGCGTCGACGACGTGCACATCATCATCGCCAACTCGCTGCATCGCAAGATGAGCGAGGCCGAGATGCGGCGCATGGTGGGCAGCCGGATCCACAACGCGTTTTACCCGGACCGGTACTACTGCCACGACGTCGAGGATCCCGACGGGCTGGTCCACCTGGGCACCACCGACCAGAACGAGCCCCTCAACATCAACCGGCGCGCGGTCGAGAGCGATCTGGTCATCTACGTCAACATCAACTTCGTGCCGATGGACGGCGGTCACAAGTCGGTCACCGTCGGGCTGGCCGACTACCAGAGCGTGCGCCCGCACCACGACCCGGAGACCATGCGCGCCAGCGGCTACATGGATCCCAAGCGGTCGGTGCTCGCCACCAAGATCGAACGCCAGGGCCAGCTGGTCGAGAAGCACATGAACGTGTTTCACATCGAGACCGCGCTCAACAACCGGATGTTCGCGGGCGCCACCGCGTTCCTGTCGAAGAACGAGGACGAGTACACCGAGATCGACCGCATGAAGTTCGAGGCCCTGAAGTGGACGCTGGGCAAGATGCCGGCGGCCGCCAAGCGCAAGCTGTTCCACTCGATCCCGGCGCAGTACCAGCTCATCGCCTGCTACGCCGGCAAGACCGAGCCGGTGCACGAGAAGATCCTGGCGCGCTGCTTCGAGCAGTACCTGGTCGACGTGCGCGGGCAGGCCGACATCCTGATCTGCGGCGTGCCCTTCATCTCGCCCTACAACGTGAACTCGATCCTGAACCCGATCCTGGTGCAGACCATGGGGCTCGGGTACTTCCACAACATGTACCGCGGCCAGCCCGTGCTGAAGAAGGGGGGTGCGATGATCTTGACCCACCCCTGCTATGACGAGTTCGATCACGAGCAACACCCGAGCTACATCGAGTTCTTCAACCGGCTCTTGCCCGAGACCCGTGACGCGGTGACCCTGCACAAGAAGTACGAGCACGAGTTTGCGCACAACCCGAGCTACATCGAGATGTACCGGCGCGGCATCGCCTACCACGGCGTGCACCCCTTCATGATGTGGTACTGGGGCGAGCACGGGCGCCAGCACGTCGGCAAGGTGATCGTCGCCGGGGCGCAGAACGCGCACGTGCCGGCCATCCTGGGCTGGGACCGCGCCGAGTCGCTGACCGAGGCCATCGCGATGGCGCGCAGCTTCGTGGGACCGTCGCCCGAGATCACGATGATGCACCACCCGCCGATCGTCATGGCCGACATGGAATAGCGACCGCGGCGGACACACGGACGCACGGACAGATCGGGACGAGCGGGATGTTGAAGCTGAAGAGCTCGGGGCGAGGTACGCAGTTTTCCCTGGTCCGTGGTCTGTCCGAGACGCTGCAGAATCTGGTCTGGGCGGGCAGCTGGCCGGGGCGCGTCCTCAACCAGATTCCGGCGGCCATCCGCGTGCGGCTCATCGAGCACGAGCTGACGTTGTCAGAGTCAGAGGCGCCCCGGCCGGCGCAGCCGCTGCGGCTGGCGTTCGCCTCGGATCTGCACATCGGGCCCCTGACGCCGCCGCGCCTGCTCGACAATGCGTTTCGATTGCTGGCCGCCGCCGCGCCCGACGTCCTGGTGCTGGGTGGCGACTACGTCTTCCTCGAGGTGTCGAAGGCGATGGCGCGCGAGCTGGAGGCGCGCGTCGCCGCGGTGCCCGCGCGCACCAAGGTCGCGGTGCTGGGCAACCACGATCTGTGGACCCACAACGAGGTCATCGAACAGGCGCTGGAGCGCGCCGGTTGCCGCGTGTTGATCAACGATGCGGTTCGCTTGCCGGCGCCTCACGACGCCTTCGCCATCGTCGGCATCGACGAACCCTGGACTGGCCGCGCCGACGGCGCGCGCGCCTTCGCGGCCACCGACGCGCCGGTCAAGATCGCGGTCTCGCACGCGCCCGAGGGTTTGCCCTTCGTCGAGGGACGCGGCGCCAAGCTGCTGCTGTGCGGCCACACGCATGGCGGCCAGGTCGCGCTGCCGCGCGGCCCGGTCGTGGTGCACGGCCCGCTCGGCCGGCGCTGGCCGTCGGGGCTGCACCGCCTGGGGGAGATGCACCTCTTCGTGTCGCGCGGGCTGGGCATCGTCGACGTCCCGTTTCGCGCCTACGCTCCATCGGACGTGTCGCTGTTCACCCTCCGTTGACGGCGCTCCAAGGGCAATCTTGACGCGAATGTAGACAATCTCGGCGGGGGGATCCTAGAGCACCGAACGGTTTGAATGAGCCGTGCACCCGGTCAAGGGCCTCGGGCCTCGGGCCTCAGACCTCTGGAGCACTCTTCACCGGAGGTCCGAGGCCCGAAGCCAGAGGCCCCTCAATGTGGTGGTCTAGCTTTCAAACCGTTCGGTGCTCTAGGCGTCCGGGCATTTCTTGGCATACTATTCGCGCAAAGTGGATTTTGAACCCCCGGGGACGCCTTGAAGAACCACGCCATGTCCCTACAGCTCAGGGCCGCGGCGATCGTTCTTCTCTCTGTCTTGATGCTGGCTATCGTCGGTTGCGTCAACCGTGGCCAGCGTCCGCCCGGCGACGGTGGTGGTATCGCGGGCGCGGGCGGGCAGGACGCGAGCCCGGTCGACGTGGTGGACGGCCGGCCGAACGGGGGCGACGGCAGCACGGCCTGCGTGGCGGTTGACGCTGGCGGCCCGGTCGACGGCGGCGACGCCGGCGACGGAGGTGATGCGGCCTCCGCCACCACTTGCAACTCGTTCATGAGCTTCGAAAACTGCGTGGTCTACGGCGCGCAGCTGCCCCCGCCGTCGTCGCAGCTCGCCTTCACCGGTTTCTCGGCGGTCTCGGCGCCGACCTCCTGCGGCGGGGGCGCGCTGGCCATCGACGCCCATCTGGTGCCGAGCGATGCGGACACGATCCACTTCGGCGAGATCTACCTGACGATTCCGGGCGGGCCGATCGACCTCGGAGGTAAGACGCTCACGTTCCACGCCGCCGCCAGCGTGCCCAGCACCAACTTGACCAGCCTCTATCTCATCCCGGTGAGCTCCCTGGTCATGTACGGCCCGGCTGCGAAGGTGTCGCCGCTCAAGACCGCCTGGACCACCGCCTCGGTCAACATCGAGCCGGGAGAAATCGTCAAAGACTCGGTGAAGATCTCGATCCAGCTACGCGGTGCCGCCGAATACGCGGGCCGCATCTACATCGACGAGATCGAGATAACCAACACGCCACCCGACGCGGGCGACGCGGGCGGCGACCTGCCACCCTCCGACGTCAGACCCACGGACGTTCGCGATGGCGGTACCGGAGATGCGACCGATGCCCGGGACGGACCTGGCTGAGAACCGCGCGCGTGCCAGCGGCGCCAGTGATTTGTTTGCGCTAGGTTGGCGCGTAGCAAAACGGCTCGAGCGGTCCATGTTGTCACGCCCATCGAACATCGACGATCCTGGCGACGCATCGTTTCCACGTCGGGGTGGACGACGCGGGCGATCTGATCTTTGGATCGCGTGACGATGCGACGCGATCGGCATATCGGGTGGCGAGATTCCGCGGTGGTCGCTCTCGCGCTCGCCGCCGCGGCGTGGGCAGGTGTCTCGTGCGGTAACTCCGCCCCCATCGCGCGCGATGACAGCGGCGCGGGCGGCAGCGGTATCGCCGACGCCGACGCCGGCGTCGACCAGTCGATGAGCGGAGGGGAGGGCGGGCAGCAAAGCACGCCCGACAGCGGCGCCGATGGGGTGTCGGGGATCGGCTCGGCGTGCACCGCCGGCGCCGATTGCCAGAGCGGTCACTGTTTCGACGGCGTCTGCTGCGCCCAGGACTGCTCCCAGGCCTGCCACACCTGCGCGTTGCCGGGCAGCGTGGGGACTTGCCTGGTGGCCGACTTTGGCACCGATCCGCGCGACGACTGTCCCGATCAAGGCGTCGCCAGCTGCGGCACCGACGGGACCTGCGACGGCAGCGGCGGATGTCGCCGGTATGCGACCGGCGCGGTGTGCAAGCCGCCCATCTGCAGCGGGTCGACCTTGACGCTGGCATTCCGCTGCGCCGCCGGAGCCTGCGCGTCGACCTCGGGGCAGCCCTGTGATCCCTATGTCTGCGGCACTGCCTCGAACAGCTGCCCCACCACCTGCACCCGGGATCAGGACTGCCTGCCGCCCAACATCTGCAACCACGGCAGCTGCGGAAGGCGGCCGCTGGGTAGCGCGTGCGAGGTCGACGACGACTGCAATTCCATGAAGTGCCAGCAGAAGGTTTGCTGCAGCTCGATGTGCACCGGGACCTGCCGGTCGTGCGCGCTGCCGGGCAGCGAGGGCACCTGCACCGACGTTCCCGACCGCGAGGATCCGTTCAACCAGTGCGACGACGCCGGCGCCGCCAGCTGCGGCACCGACGGCAGCTGCGATGGCGCCGGCGCTTGCCGCTTCTACCCGCGCGGCACCACCTGTCGCGCGTCGGCCGGGGTGTGCGATCTGGCCGAGACCTGCGCGGGCGCCGGCGCGCCCTGTCCGACGGATGGCTTCGCGCTCGGCAACCTGTGCCGGGCCTCCGTCGGGGTGTGTGATCTGGCCGAGACCTGCAGTGGCGCCGCCGCCGCCTGCCCGCCCGACCTCTTCGTCGTGGCCGGCGTCACCTGCCGCGACCCGGCTGGCGACTGCGACGTGGCCGAGAGCTGCCCTGGAAACGGTCCTGCCTGCCCCGACGACGTGCTGGTGGCCGCCGACGTGTCGTGCCGCGGGTCGGCGGGCGCCTGTGATCCGATCGAGGTCTGCGACGGGCGGACCGCCGTGTGCCCGATCGACTTCAGCGCGCCGCCGCCCGCCGTGCCCAGCAACGTCGCGGCCACGCGCGCCAACGCCCAGGCGATCCTGACCTGGACCGCCGTGTCGGGCGCCACCGCTTATAACATCAAACGCAGCACCACCTCGGGCGGGCCGTACACCACGGTCGGCACCACCACCGCGACCACCTTCCCGAACAGTGGGCTCACCAACGGGACGACCTACTTCTTCGTGGTGTCGGCCACCTCGCAGGCCGGTGGGTGCGAATCGGCCAATTCGGCGCAGGTGGGCGTCATCCCCGGCCCCTGCCCCGGCGTGTACTGCGACGACTTCGAGGCCGACGTGGTGGGAACCATGGCCAACGGTTGGACGCTCATCGGCGACAGCACGGGCGACTGGTCGGTGGTCGCCGACGGTGGCAAGTTCTTCGAGCAGATCGGCGTGGTCGGCTCGGCGCTGCGCGTGTCCTTCGCCAGCGGCGCGCCGGGCGCGCCCTGGAGAGGGGCCATCAGCATATCTGCGGACGTGAAGATCATGACGCCCCCCGGTCTCGGCGCGCAGGCGGCGATGGTGTGCCCGCGCTTCGTCGATCTCGACAACTACTACTGCCTGGCGCTGGGACCGAACGGGATCCAGATCCAGACCCGGGTCAACGGCGGCGCCAGCAACAGCGCGATCTTCGGGCAGAACATCACCAACAATTCGATACACCAGGTCAGGCTGAGCCTCAGCGCCGCGGGCGTGCTCGCCGTGTCCCTCGACAGCTCCACGCGCGGCACGCTGACCCCGACCGCGCTCAACAGCGGCTTCGCCGCCGTCGCCACCCAGGGCGTCGCAGCCGCGTTCGACAACATCGTGGTCACGCAGCCGTAGCCACCGCTCCGACGCGCCGCGGAGGCGCCGCTCGCGTCGGCTTGGCAATTCTGGGCTCGGTACGTTATCTAAGACGCTCTCCGCATGCCGAAATCAGCCTCCCGGGCGCTGCCCCCGGCGCCGCCCGCGCCGCCCCTGTCCGCGACCGACATCCTGCGCGGCCGGCACCTGTTCATCCTGGGTAGCACCGGGTTCGTGGGCAAGGTGCTGCTCAGCATGGTGCTCGACCGCTTCCCTGACATCGGGCGCGCCTACGTGATGGTGCGGCGAGGGTCGGGCACCGACAGCGAATCGCGTTTCTGGAAGAGCGTCGTCACCTCGCCGGCCTTCGACCCGCTGCGCGCGCGCCACGGCGGCCCGGATGGCCTGGCCGAGTTCCTGCGCGCCAAGGTGCGCGTCGTCGACGGGGATATCACCGAGAAGAACCTGGGGTTGAGCGAGCAGGACGCCCAGCGGGTCGCGCAGGACATCGACGTGCTCATCAACTCGTCCGGCCGCGTGACCTTCAACCCGCCGCTCGAAGCCGCGCTCAAGACCAACGTCGAGGGCACCAAGAACGTCATCGCCTTCGCCAAGCGGATGAAGCGCCCGGCGCTGATCCACACCAGCACCTGCTTCGTCGCCGGCGTGCGATCGGGCGAGGTGTGGGAGAGCGAGGAGCTGGACGGCTACTTCCCGCGCCACGGCGAGCTGCCCGGTACCCGGTTCTCGGTCGAACAGGAGCTGGCGGACAGCGAGCGCGGCGCCGCGCGCATCCGCGAGCGGGCCGACGACGCCCAGGTGCTGGCTCGCCTGCGCCAGCAGGCGCGCGAGCGCCTGCGAGAGGAGAACCGGGACCCCGACGACGAGGCCGCGCTGCGCCTGGCCGTGGCGCGCGCGCGCAAGGAATGGATCCGCGCCGAGCTGACCCAGCAGGGCATCGAGCGCGCGGCCGCCTGGGGATGGCCCAACATCTACACCTACACCAAGAGCATGGGCGACCAGCTGGTGGCGCGCGAGACCGACATCGTGCGCTCGATCGTGCGCCCCGCGATCGTCGAGAGCGCGGTCGAGTTTCCCTTCCGCGGGTGGAACGAAGGGTTCACCACGTCGGCGCCGCTGGTCTACCTGGCGCTCAAGGGCCAGAACGTGCTGCCGGTCTCCGACAAGCTGATCCTGGACGTCGTGCCGGTCGATCACATCGCCGCCGCCATGTTGATGGTGACGGCGCAGGCGTGCGTCGAGCAGCCCCAGCTGGTGCACCAGCTGTCGAGCGGCGACCTCAATCCGCTGCGCATGAACCGGGTGGTGACGCTGACCGGCCTCTACAAGCGCAAGCGCTTTCAGGACAAGGAGTCCGGCAATCGCTTCGTCAACGAGCTGGCCGCGCGCATGGAGTTCCGCCCGGTGTCGCAGGAGGCATACGACGCCTGGTCGCTGCCGCTGGTCAATCGCGTCACGCAGAAGGCGTCGTCGGCCCTGGCGCGTGTCCGCCCGCGCTGGGGCGGTGGCCGGTTCACCGAGGTCATCGACCGCATCAAGAAGAACGTCGACGAGGTCAGCCGCGTCACCGACGAGGCGCAGACGAACATCGAGCTGTTCCGCCCCTTCATCTTCGACAACCAGTACGTGTTTCGCGCCGACCACATCCGCGCCCTGCGCGACCGCTTCTCGGCCGACGATCAGAGCCGCCTGCGCTGGGGGCCCGAAGCGCTGGATTGGTACGACTACTGGATGAACATCCACTTCCCTGGGCTGCAGCGCTGGGTGTTGCCCGAGCTGGACGAGACCTACGCCGCGCGCCCCAAGCAGGTCTACAGCTACCACGACCTGCTGGAGCTGTTCGACACCACCACCAAGCTGCACGCCACGCGGGTCGCGCTGCGCATCGAGCGCGGTAAGCGCGAGGAGATCTACACCTACGCGGATCTTCAAGAATTGGCCAGCCGGGTCGGCGGCTTCCTGCTGGGCCAGTCGGTGGCCGCGGGCGACCGCGTCCTGCTCTACGCCAAGAACGCGCCCGAATGGGCGATGGCCTACTTCGGCATTCTGAAGGCCGGCGCCACGGCCGCGCCCATCGGCCACGAGTCGTCGGTGGCCGAGATCGTCAACGTCGCGCGCGCGGCATCGGCGGTCGGCATCCTGATCGACGACGGTTTGTGGGAAAAACGCAGCACGCTCACGCGCGCGCTGGCTGACGCCGGCCTCGGCACCAGGGTGTGGCCCTTCCACCAGGCGTTCGAGCTGCCCGAACTGGACGTCGAGCAGGAGCGCGCCAAGCTGCTGCACCGCAAGCTCGGGCCCGACACCGTGGCCTCGCTGCTGTTCACGTCGGGCACGACCGGCAAGCCCAAGGGGGTCATGCTGACCCACCGCAACTTCACCTTCATGGTGTCGGAGCTGTCGAAGGTGTTCGAGTTCGGCGTCAGCGACGGCATGCTCTCGTTGCTGCCGCTGCACCACACCTTCGAGTTCTCGCCCGGGTTGCTGGTGCCACTGGCGCACGGCGCGCAGATCACCTACGTGACCGAGCTGACCGGCGACGCGATCGCCGCCGCGCTCAAGAAGGGGCACGTCACCGCGATCGTCGGCGTGCCGGCGCTGTGGGAGCTGATGAAGCGGCGCGTGTTGCAGAAGTTCTCCGACAAGTCGGCGCTGGTCGACGCGGCGATGCGCGGCCTCATCGCCGCCAACTACGAGCTGCGCTCGCGCACCAAGCTGGATCTCGGCATGCTTTTCTTCCTGCCGATCCATGAGGGCTTCGGCGGCCGCATCCGCTACCTGATCAGCGGTGGATCGGCGCTGCCGGCCGAGGTCCTGAAGACCTTCTACGGGATGGGCTTCTCGTTCTTCGAAGGTTACGGTCTCACCGAGACGGCGCCGGTGCTGACGGTGACCACGCCCAAGGGCAAGCCGATCCCGGGCTCGGTGGGCCGCGCGTTGCCGGGTCTGGAGATCAAGATCGACGCGCCCGACGGCAGCGGCGTCGGCGAGGTGCTCGCGCGCGGACGCAACGTCATGGCCGGCTACTGGGCCGACGAAGAGGCCACGGCGGCCTCGATCCAGGACGGCTGGTTCCACACCGGTGACATCGGCCGCATCGACGAGCAAGGCAATCTGTACCTGGTCGGGCGGTCCAAGGAGGTCATCGTCGACTCCAACGGCAAGAACGTCTACCCCGACGAGATCGAGGACCTTTATCGCGCCTCGCCTTACGTCAAGGACCTGTCGGTGGTCGGGCTACCCGACGGTTCGGCGGAGCAGGTGGCGTGCGCCGTGGTGGCCAACTACGAGCACGACGCGGCGCTCGCGCGCGCCGAGGTCGACGCCCGCGTGCAGGAGCACTTCCGCAAGGTGTCGGCGGATCTGCCGTTCTGGAAGCGGATCAAGCGCGTGCACATCTGGGATGGCGACTTGCCACGGACCGCCAAGCGTTCGGTCAAGCGGCGCGAGGTGGTCGCCGAGCTGGATCGCCTGCGTCGCATGGCCGAAGGTGAATCGGGCGCGCTGGCGGTGGTCGCCGCGCGCGACGAGAGGGGGACCGCCTGGCTGCTGGATCTGATCGCCACGGTGTCGGGGCGCGAGCGCGCCGACGTGCACCTCGCCAGCCGCCTCGGCGATCTGGGCTTCGACAGCCTGATGTACGCCGAGCTGGCCAGCGCCCTGGAGAACGAGGGCGTCGCGCTGCCCGAGGACGCCGATCTGACCGCGCTGGCCGACGTCGCGCAGCTACAAGACCTGGTGGTGCGTGGGCGGCTGGGCGCCGGATCGGCCGAGCGCCGCCTGGAGCGGCGCCGCGAGGCGGTGGAGGACGGGGGCAGCCCCGGCCGCGACGGCGACATCCACGTGCCGTCGGCGCTGGCGACGGCCGGCAAGCGAGGCCTGGCGCTGGCGCAGCGGCTGTTCTACAAGCGCGTGCTCAACACCCAGGTGAGCGGCGCCAACCACGTGCCCCACCACACTCACTTCATCGTCGCCGCCAACCACTCTTCGCACCTCGACATGGGGCTCATCAAGGTGGCGCTCGGCGACGCCGGCCGCGGCCTCACCTCGCTGGCGGCGGCCGACTACTTCTTCCGCAACAAGTATCGGCGCGCCTACTTCAAGCACTTCACCAACCTGGTGCCGATGGAGCGCACCGGATCGATCCGCAAGTCGATGGACACGGCGGAGAAGGTGCTGCGCCGCGGGCACAGCATGGTGGTGTTCCCCGAGGGCACGCGCTCGATGACCGGGGAGATGGCCGACTTCCTGCCCAGCCTGGGCTATCTGGCGCTGCGCGCCGAGGTGGGCCTGTTGCCGGCGTACATCTCGGGGACCTACCAGGCGCTGCCCAAGGGCAGCGCGCTGCCCAGGTCGCGCGATCTGGGCGTCGCCTTCGGGCCTTTCATCGCGCACGACCTGCTGCGCGTGCTGACCGACGGGCTGCCGCAACAAGAGGCCTGGCGACTGGTGGCCGCCTACGCCCAGCGCATCATCGAGAACCTGCGCGACGGTCTGCCCCACGCGCTGGATATCGCGGCGGCGCGCGCGGCCTGGGACGGCGGCAAGCTGGGGCCGATCCAGGCCAGCGCCGGGCGCGGGGGCGCGGCCGGCGACACGCCCGGCGACGCTTCGAAACGGACGGCGCGGCGCCGCATGTTGAGGTCGGTCTGATGCCGCAAGCGAAGACGCTGGTGACCGGGGCGACCGGCTTCCTCGGCTCGCATCTGATCCGGGGGCTGGTCGAAGCAAACGGCGGCTCGGGCAAGGGGCTGCGGGTGCTGACCCAGGCGTCGTCCGCGCCAAGCTGGCTCACCGACCTGGGCGTCGAGGCGGTCGCTGGCTCGATCGTCGACAGCGGGGCGGTCGAGCGTGCGCTCATGGGCGTCGATCGCATCTATCACCTGGCGGGCCTGGTGTCGCACAAGCCCGCCGACGCCCACCGCATGCACCAGGTCCACGTGCAGGGGACGCGGGTGCTGTGCGAGGCAGCCGCGCGCGCCAAGGTCGCGCGCATCGTCATGGCGTCGACCAGCGGCACCGTCGCGGTCTCGCGCCGCGCCGACGAGATGCCCGACGAGAGCTCGCCGGCGCCCATGGACATCATCGCGCGCTGGCCCTACTACGCCAGCAAGGTGTACCAGGAAGAAACC
The DNA here is from genome assembly GCA_035696125.1 of Polyangia bacterium. Classification (GTDB taxonomy): domain Bacteria; phylum Myxococcota_A; class Polyangia; order Fen-1088; family Fen-1088; genus DASRQZ01. The sequence continues at coordinate 752 of DASRQZ010000061.1, read as the reverse complement.
GCGCGCCGCGCCTGCGGCGAGCGCGTCGAGCTGGTGATGGTGAACCCGAGCCTGCTGCTCGGTCCGGGCGACGATCGCCTGAGCTCGACGCGCCCGGTGCTGCAGTTCCTGGCGCGCGACATCGCGATGGTGCCGCCCGGCGGCTTCAACTTCGTCGACGCGCGCGATGTCGCCGCGCTGTTGCCGGCGGCCATGGCGCGCGGCGCCCCCGGCCAGCGCTATCTGGTGGGCGGCTACAACTGGACCTTCGCCGAGTTCTTCGGCCGCCTGGAACGTCTGACCAAGGTCGCCGGCCCGCTGCTGAAGTCGCGCGGTAAGCTGCCGCTGCTGGCGACGCGGGCACAGGCCGCTCTGTGGCGCCACTGGGGCCGCACCCCGCCCATCGAACCGCAGAGCGTGGAGATGGCCGAGTACTTCTGGTACTTCGACTCTGGCAAGGCCGCCCGCGAGCTGGGGTTCATACCCAGGGAAGCGACCGAGACGCTGTTCGACACGGTGACGTATGTGCGCGCGAATTTCCTGGGCAACGGGGCGCTGAGGCTGAGCAAGAAGGCCGGGTAGAGCAACTCCCTTTCCCTCTGCTCGCTGATTGCGGCTCCGCTCTCTCCGTCGTGGGGCGGGCGGGGCGGGGGAGGTGGGGTATTCCTCTTGCGGGGACGCGGCCCTTACGCCGCCGGGCGGGCGGTGAACTCTCGATGACTGCTTTTGGTGTCTCCGAGCTCTTCCCCCTCCTTCACCCTGAACGCCGGCGG
>DASRQZ010000060.1:0-13120 GCA_035696125.1 Polyangia bacterium | reverse complement strand
GAGGTGCTCATCAGGATCGTGACGAAGCTGAGCACATTCCGCGGCGAGAGTGGCTTCCGCACCTGGGCGTACCGAGTCGCCGCGCACGGGATCCTGAACTTCCGCTCCGGGCTCCGAGTTCCGGAGAGGTCGTTCAGAGAGGCCGGCGCCCAGCTTGACGCTGCGCTGGATCAGTTCGAGCTGGAGCCGGTGCCGAGCGAGCCCGAGCGGCATGCGCTCGTGAACGAAGTCAAGCTTGCATGCACGCAGGGGATGTTGTTGTGCCTCGATCGGCAACACCGCCTGGCATATGTCCTGGGCGAGATCCTCGAGCTCGCAGGCGAGGACGCCTCGGCCATCCTGGGAATCAGCGCGGTGGCGTTTCGCAAGCAACTGTCGCGGGCACGGGAGGAAATGGAGGCCTTCCTGCAGAAGCATTGCGGGCTCGCGGTACCAGAGAACCGCTGCCGCTGCGCGAAACTCCTGCCGACAGCCCTTGCGGCGGGGGTGGTGGACCCTGGCCGGCTCGCCCTCGGACCCGCGGCGACGATCCGTGCGGATCGGTTGCGCCTGGACATCGAGAAAATGCGCACGGCCGCCGAGATCTTTCGCAGCCTTCCGACATACGCGTCGCCAATGGATTTCGCGGCGAGGGTACGCGGCTGGATCGAAGACGGCGGCAGCGGATTGGGTGGCAACTGATTCGACGAGCAGGATGAACGGGACCGATCGGACACGCGGCTGGGGGGAGACGCATGGCAAAGGCAGCGAGCGAGGAGAATCACGTGAAACTGAAGGACAAGGTCGCCGTCATCACCGGCGGCAACAGCGGAATTGGTCTCGCTGTCGCACACGAATTCAAGATGAACGGCGCGAGGCTTGCGCTCCTCGGGCGCGACAGGGCGACCCTGAACGGCGCTGCGATGGCTCTTGGTCCCGACGTGCTGACGCTCGCCGGTGACGTGCGGAACCTCGGTGACCTCGATCGGCTCTTTCAAACGACCGAGGAGCGCTTCGGCAAGATCGACATCGTCGTGGCCGGGGCTGGCATCGCGAAATTTGCCCGGGTCCAGGAGATGACGGAGGCGCTTTTTGACGAGCTCTCCGACGTCCACTTCAAGGGAGCATTCTTCACGGTGCAGAGGGCCCTGCCACACATGCGCGATGGTGGGTCGGTGATCCTGATTTCCTCCTCGCCCGCGCAGACCCAGGGTGTGCCGATGACGTCGGTCTACAATGCGGCGAAGGCTGCGGTCCGCTCCCTGGGGCGCAGCCTCGCCGCGGAGCTGCTACCGCGTCGAATCCGCGTGAACACGCTGAGCCCCGGCCTCACCGACACGCCCATCCTCGCCCGCGACATCGGCATCTCGGCTGCGCTCCGCGACGAGATCGCCAGGGGCTTCATCGCGAAGATTCCCATGGGAAGACTCGGTGAAGCGTCTGACCTCGCAAGAGCAGCGTTGTACCTGGCGTCCGATGACTCGTCGTACGTCCTTGGCGCCGAGCTCGCCGTCGATGGCGGGCTGGCGCAGCTCTAGATGCATCTGTGGGTCAGCAACCTGGATCGGCGACACGCTCGCTGCGCGCTGCTACCACCGGCAAACAGCACAGGAGACCATCATGAAGACAAGCAAGACCGACCTCATCGTCATCGCTAGCGCCAGAGCCAAGCCCGGGAAGGAGGCGGCCCTGGAACAGGCGCTGCGCGAGGTGGCCGGGCCCACGCGCAAGCAGCCCGGCTGCGTACAGTTCGGCCTGCACCGGGTGAAGGGCGACCCCTCGACCCTGATCGGCTTCGAGCGGTGGGCCTCCGAGGCGGATCACCAGGGGCACCTCAAGGGCGCCCACGTGCAGCAGCTCATGGCGCGCATGGCCGACATCCTGGCGGAGCCTCCAAGAATCGTCTCGTACGAGGTGATGGACGAGTAGTCCTCCGGCGAGGCCGATCGTACTAGATCCGTTCAGCGCCACGGAGCCAGCACCAGACCGGCGGCGATCGACCAGAACGGCCCGGACATCCCCGCGGTCGACGTGCCACCGACGTCGGCGACCAGACCGCGCAGCATGGTTCCCACCTGCGCGACGATCCGCGCGCGCAACCACGTCCGCGATGGCCTTTCCACTGCTGCCCACGCCGCCACGTCGGCGATCGGTGACCACCGAGAGGTGCTCGCGATCAACGCGCCGTTGAAGGCATCGCCGCGTAGCTCCGCCCAGCCGCCCTCGACGCGCGCCCCGACGGAGGCAGCGACGATGTCGCCGGGGCTCCAGCGCGCCCCCGCCGAGAGGCCGGCCGTCCCGGCAAGGAGACGGGCGGATCCTATGGCGAAGGACTGCTCTCCGATCATCGCCCCGAGATCGCCCGCCAGGATGACACGCGCGCCGAGCGGCGCGACCAACCCGAGGCGCAGGCCGGCCAGGATGAGACCGCTCTTTGGATATCCGCGCAGCTCGCCCTCCGCGTCCAGCGTCGGCGGATCTTGCAGTAAAACCGGCCTGCCCGGTGCGCGTGCGGTCGCCGCGCCCGCGAGCGCTCCGTGCTGCTCGCGGGCTTCGTCGTCGGTCGTGCGCAGGAGCTCCGCGGCGAGCAGCGCCAGCGCGCGGGGGCGGGCGGCGGCGGCGAGCTCGCCAATCGGGACGCCACGGTGAGCCCCGCGCCGGCGCGCCGGATCGTCGATCCTCAGCCAGACGACCGCGCGCTGCGCGTCGCACGGCTCGGCGGATACATCGACCATCACGGCCGCTGGTGGCGGCCAGGCGGGGCCCGCGCCCACCACGTCACAGCATTGGAACCGCGTCCCCGCCAGCTCGACCCGCAGGAGCTCGAGGAAGCTCGGAAACGAGAACACGCTGGCGTCGCACGCGGGGGCGCGCACGGAGACCATCCCCTGCCCCGTCGCCGCGGAAGATGGCGCGAGATCGGCGGCGAGAATAGCAGCGATGAGCAACGCCGCCGGCGTCACGGTTCGGCGAGCCGGGCGCGCATCGCCTGCGCGTGGCGGCCGTGAGGAAACATGCGCAGGAGATCGCGCGCGGCGGCGCTCGCCGCCGAGGGTTCCCCGGCTCGGTCGTAAGCCTCGACCAGCCGCGCGCGCGCCTCTTCCTCGAGACTGGACGGCAGGCCGAGCGCGAGCGCGCGCTGGAAGGCCCACGCGGCCCGCCGGGCATCGTTCATCGAGTCGAGCTGCAGGCGCCCGAGCGCGAACGCGGCGAGGGGCGCCTGAGGATCATCCGCCATCTCCGTCAGGATGCGCTGCAATGGCGCGACCGCGGCCTCCGGACGTCCCGCGGCACGTTCCCGATCGGCGACCGCCAGCAACTCGGCCGCTGCCGGGAGAGGCGGCACAGCGACGGCGACCGGCGGCGTTGCCGTGGCGAACGGATGTGCCGCGCCCCTATCCGCCTCGCCCGCATGCTCGCGCGGCGCGTGCGCCGTCGCGACAGCCCGCCGGACCGGGTGCGGCTCCGAGGCCTCGACCGGCGGCGGCGAGAGGATCGGCGAGGGCGGCGACGGCGGCGAAGACAGTGCCGGCCGCGCCGTGGCACGGCCGGCCGCCACGACGTCGATCGACTCCCCCATCGCCAGGCGGCGGGCGCGCTCCGGCACCAGCTCGCCGCGCACGAGGATGCTGCCCCGCTCCACGTTCACGCGCAGCCGGCCGGGCTCGCGCGCGCACGAGAAGCGCGTGCCAATCACCTCGACGGCGGCCAGGCCGCATTCGATGGTCCACCGCCGGGGACCACCCGGCTGCACGTCGAAGACCGCGCGCCCGCGCGTCAGCGCCGCGGTGAACACCGAGCTCGAGGTCTCCAGCGGCTCCAGCCGCGATCCGGGCTCGAGACGAATCTCGGACCCGTCCGACAACGACAGGCGCGCCTCCGCCTCCTTCGCCTCGACCGCTGCGACCGCCGTGCCGTCCGCCAGCCGAAGCGGCCCCGGATCACTGCGCCGCGCCAGCGTGACGATCGCCGCGGCAGCCGCGACGGCCACCGCCATCACCACCGCTAGCCGTCGCGAAGGAAGCCGGGGCAAAGGTGTGAGGAGGCGCGCCTCGAGCCGATGCTGGACCCGATGGATCGCCGCCTCGTCGACAGGGTTGCGCAGGATCGTCTTCAGCGGAAAGCGTAGCAAGCTCATGGCGCCCCTCCGGCCCGGACGTGCTCGCGCATCTGGGCCTCTGCGGCGGCGATCCGGCGCTTCACGGTCGCGAGCGAGCAACCACAAGCTGCGGCGACCTCGGCCAGCTCGAGCCCCTCGACATGGCGGAGCATCCAGGCGATCCGCCGATCGGCCGCCATGCGCCCGAGGACCCGATCGAGCAGCGCGAGCTCGGCGCGCGCGTCGGGACCGAGATCAGGCGTCGCCAGGGCGGCCAGCGTGGCGTCGCCATCGCCGGCACCGATGCCGAACAGGCGCAGCACGGCCAGCTTGCGCAGGCGAACGCGCACCAGGTTCACCGTTATCTGCGCCAGCCAGCCGCGCAGCGCCGCGGGATCGTGCAGCGTCGAGAGCTGTCTGAAGCCTTTCAAGAACGCGTCGTGGACGACGTCCTCCGCCTCGCCACGGCTGGCGAGCATCCGCGCGCTCAGCGCCATCAGATAGTCGACATGGCGCCGGTAAAGAACGTCGCGGCTCCAACGGTCGCCAGCCACCGCGCGCGCGACCAGCTCGGCGTCGCCGATGGCGGACGCCGGCGGGAGGATCGCGGGAGGGCTCGAAGCAGGCATCCTTCTTGGTTAGGATTCACGGGCGCCCCGAAACGGCTCACCACCCGGAAAATGAATCAGAATGAGCCATTCCGAGCCCGCGAACAATCCCAAGGACATGACGAACACACTCTTCGGCTTCCGATTTCGCAGGATGACCTCCGTCCTTGCACTCCTGTGCGAGACCGGAGCGCTCGGCTGCGGGAACGCAACGGTCGACGCCCTCGAGCCACGCTACGGCAGCGCGGTGGCTTGCCCGTCCAACTGGCAGACGGTGCTGGACGACGGCGCCACTCCTTACAACTCCCTGGTCGAGCAGGACGGGATCCTCTACTTGTTCCTGCAGCAGCCCCCAGGTTCGGCGCCTTCGCTGGTCTCGATGCCCGCCACCGGAGGGCCACCGTCGATCTTGACGAGCGACCCCAAGGCAGGCCTCCTGTGGATCGACCAGGATCGCCTCATCCTCTACGACGCGATCAGCGGGGCGGCGAGATTCCGGAGCGTCCCGCTCGCTGGCGGTGATCCCAGCTTCTTTTCGATGCCGGCGCCGGGCGGAGCGACGCTCAGCCCAGTGGCCTCGCGGCGATCACCGCCACGGATTTCATCTGGGCCGAGGGCCTCCCGGCGACAATGCAAGATACGATCTGGCGCGCGTCGCGCACCGATCTCGTGCCGGTCAAGCTCGGGGTCGTCTCGCCCGGGATCGGCGGCTTTCCCGACCTGGCCACGGTCATGGAGCCGGCGGTCTGGCTGACTCCCACGACCAGCGGCGTTCTCCTGGCCCCCACGTGGGGGACGACGACGCTTGTTCCCTACGACGCTGGCCCCGCGCGGACGCTGGCGCCGATCGCATTTCCTGACGCAACAGGAATCGGCGCGGACGAAGCGGGGGTCTACTGGACGCGGCTGCATCCCGGCACGATCGACGCCCAGGCGGTTGGGGAGATCATGCTCAGCCCCGCCGACGGCGGCCCAGCGCGGAGCGTCTGGAGCACCCCGACGGCCTACGCCGATCCCATCTCCATCACGCGCACGAAGGATGGCGGCTGGGTTGTCCTGGTACTCCAGAAGATGGACGATCTCCAGGATCACACGACGGTCTGGACGATCGACGCGAGCGGAGCCGCGCGGCAGATCGCCTGCTCACCCGCCGGTGCGAGCGCCCCACTCATCGCGCCGCCGGCAGAGGCTCCGGACGCTTTCTCCTTCGCCGTCCACGACTACAGCACCGGGAAGAGGCCCATCATCCGGATCGCGCGCTGACTTGACGGTCCGTCCAGCGCAGCATCTGCGGCCGCCTGACGGAAGAGATGACGGAGCGCTACAACTCGGTCGCGCAGGCGGGAGTCGAGGCGGCGCTCGGGAAGGTCGTCTCGCTGGCCCCGTGTACGGCCTGTGCGCCGACAAGGACGCCCGTGCGGATCCTGAATACGTTCCGGATCGCGCCCAAGGACCTCGGGGCGTTCATCGCCGCGGCGGCGCGTCGGCGCTCAAGCGGGCAGGTGAGCTCCCGGTTGTCGATCTTGATCGCGGGGCCGCTTGGAACCATAATGGTTGCATATTGGTTACAAGGTGCAACCATGGCCGCCCTGACGCTCAAGAATCTGCCCGACGACCTCTTGCGTGAGCTGCGGGCCGCAGCCGACCATGACCGGCGCAGCCTGAATCAGCAGGTCATCCACCTGCTCGATACGGCCCTGCGCGCCGCGCCCCGGCGCGCAGCGGCACCGCGCGCCGACGTGGACGCGCAGGTCGCGGCGTGGCGGCGGCTGGCCGGGCGCTGGCAGTCCGATGAGGATCGCGCCACCGAGGCCAAGCGGATCACGGCGCGCCGGAGCGGGGGCCGCAAGGTCGCGCTTTGAGGGTGCTCGACACCGACACCTGCATCGCCATCCTTCGCGGCAACCAGGCTGTCATCGAGCGCCGAGCGGCGACGAGCGAACCCGTCGTGACGACCTGGATCACGGCCGCTGAGCTCTACTACGGCGCCGCGAAGTCGCGCGCCCCCGAGGCGAACCGGCAGCTCGTGAAATCGTTCCTGGGGACGCTGCCCGTGCTCGATCTCGATGAAGCCGCGACTCGGATCTTCGGAGAGGCCAAGGCGATGCTTGAGCGGCAAGGACGGCGGCTCGCGGATGCCGACCTGTTCATCGGCGCAATCGTAGCATCGCGGCAGGCGACGGTGGTGACCGGGAATCGGCGCCACTACGAGCGCATCCCAGGCGTCGCCGTGGAGAACTGGATTCGCGACTGACCTGTCCTCGATTGCTGGCCGGTTGTGGAAGCCTCGCGCGAGTCCTGTCGACCGCCTTTGGTTTGAACCTGTAAGAACGTCTTACAAGTTGCCGCGCATCGAGCGCGCCCTCGACGGAGACGCCGCTAAGGTGCGGGGGCGATGTTCCATTGCGCCGCGCGCCTGATCGATGATGTCGTTGGCCTTGTGGATGGCCTTCTCGTGCCTGGTCTTCAGCGCCGCGATTTCGGAGCTGAACTTCTTCATCTTCTCGAGCGAGAGATTCATCATCGGATCGGGTCGTCGCGTCGTGGCTGCTGCGCCCGGCGCCGGCGCCCAGCGCCGGCACCGGCACCGGCACCGCCCCGGCCGACCGCGCAGGGCCGAAGCCGGCCGGCCAGCCATTCAGCGCCGGAACTGCTGCTCGAGTAGATCGACGAACAGCCGCACCTTCGCGGACAGGTTGCGCGAGCTGGGATAGACCGCGTGCCAGTCGATCGGCTCGGGCGCGAACCGGACCAGCACGGCGCGCAGCTCGTCTTTCCGGGGCGGGGCGCGCGCGATGTAGTCGGGCAAGCGCGCGACGCCGAGTCCGGCGGCGGCCATCTCGGCCAGCAGAACGAAGCTGTTGGCCGCCGCGCGTACCGGCACCTCGACGGAGACCAGCTTGCGCTTCACGCGGAACAGCCAGTGGCGCGGCCGGCTGTGGCTCGTCATCACCAGACATTCCCGATCGGCGAGCTGCTCGGGCCTGCGCAGCGGCGGATGGCCGCGCAAGTACGCTGCGCTCGCATACACGCCGAGCGCTCCCGGCGGCGCGAGGCGGCGTGCGACCAGGGTGGAGTCTGGCAGCGGTCCGGCGCGCAGCGCGACGTCGAAGCCTTCCTTGACGATGTCGAGATGGCGATCGGTGAGCTCGACCTCCAGCTGGACGGCGGGATGGCGCCGCGCATATTCAGCGAGCACGGGACCGAGAAGGAACTGGCCCCCTTCCAGGCTGGCGGTGACCCGCAGGCGCCCGCGCGGCTCGGCCCGCATTCCCTCGAGCTGGCGGGACGCCTCTTCCAGCGTATCCAGCGCCGCGGCCGCCTGCCGGCGGTACGCTTCGCCGGCGTCGGTGAGGCGCAGACTGCGCGTGGTCCGCTCGATCAGCCTGACACCCACCTGGGTCTCGAGCTGCGACAGCTTGGCGCTGACCGTCGACTTGGGCAGACCGAGCGCCCGGGCCGCGCCACGAAAGCTGCCGAGCTCGACGATCTTGACGAACACGCCGATGGCATTGAGGTCGGGAAGCGAGGCTGCCACTGCCATTGTCCAGCGCTCTGGACAGTAAATCCAGATAACCGCCATTGTCCAGACGCTTTCCAGCGCCAGGCTGACGGGCAGGACAAAGGACCTTTTCCCCTGGAGGTTGCCATGACTCAATCCTTGCTTGTTGGCCATGCACAGCGCCCATCGGCTGCCAAGACACCGGTTCGAACCATCGATGCATTGCTGGAGCGCGCGGTCACGCACGGTTCGGTACCGGGGGTCGTCGCGGTGGTCACCGGACCCGAGGGGCTGCGATACCAGGGCACGGCGGGACGCCTGCTGGTGCACGACGGCGTGCCCGCGACCGCAGACACGATGTTCCGCTGGGCGTCGATGACCAAGGCCATCACCAGCGTCGCGGCGTTGCAGCTGATCGAGCGGGGTGTTCTCGACCTCGATACCGAAGTTGCGTCGTTGTTGCCCGCACACGGCGAGCTGCCCGTGCTCGACGGGTTCGACGGCGCGACCCCTCGGCTGCGCCCGGCACGCTCGCGCGCCACCCTCCGCCACCTGCTCACCCACACCGCCGGCCACGCCTATCCCTGGGCGCACGCGGACTTGTTTCGCTACCACCAGGTGACCGGCACGCCGCACATCTTGTCGGGGCGCCGCGCGGCGCTGGCGGCGCCGCTGGTCGCCGACCCGGGCACCGGGTGGCAGTACGGGGCCAGCACCGACTGGCTCGGCCTGCTGGTGGAAGCCGTCAGCGGCCGCGATCTCGCGAGCTATCTGTCGGAGTTCGTGCTGGCACCGCTCGGCGCCACCGACGCCACGTTCGAGCCCACCGCCCGGCAGTTGGAGTCGGTCATGGCGATTCACCAGCGCACCCGCGACGGGCGCCTGCACAGGAGCGGTGTGGACCTACCTCGCGCCGCCGAATTCGCCGCCGGCGGCCAGGGGCTGTACGGATCCGCGCGCTCCTTCGCGCGGTTCATGCAGGCGCTGCTCCGGGGCGGCGAGCTTGCCGGCGCGCGCATCTTGCAGCCCGAGACGGCCACCGGGCTGTTCCGCGACCAACTGGGGAACACGCCGCTGCCGGGCGCCATTCGCAGCTCGATGCCCGAGCTCATGAACGACCTGCCCCCGTTTCCTTTCCGGCAAGGATGGAGTCTTGCCTTTCACCTCGTGCTCGAGGATGTGCCCGGCATGCGGCGCGCCGGCAGCGGTGACTGGGCCGGGCTGTTCAACTCGTATTACTGGATCGATCCCGGGGCGCGCGTCGCGGGCGCGCTGTTCACGCAGGTGCTGCCGTTCTTCGACGCGCGCGTCGTCGAGCTCGCGCTGGAGCTCGAGAAAGCCACCTATCAGGGGTTGGTGTGACCGATACTCCGTCGGAGATGAGCCATGCAAGCTACGAGCTGCGCAGAAAAGCCACCGGTTCGGGGAGCTCTATCGGGTCGAGCGTCCGGCAGCGCCGCCGGGAGCCGGCGAGGTCGCCGTCCGGGTGCGGGCAGCGTCGTTGAACTTTCGCGACCTGCTGGTCATGTGCGACGGCTTTCGCTCGCTGACCGCGCCCTTCGTTCCCCTCTCCGACGCGGCGGGCGAGATCGCCGAGGTCGGCGCCGGGGTGTCCTCATTCCAACCCGGCGACCGGGTGGTGGCGGCGTTTTCGCCGCAATGGAGGAACGGCCCGTTCGAGCCTGGTTACCGCGAGACGGTGCCCGGGGGCGGCGTCGACGGTTTCCTCGCCGAGCGCGTCGTGGTGCAGGCAGACGCACTGGTCTCGCTGTCGGGGCGGATCTGATTTGCCTCGAACAACGCATTCCACGCGGTCACGCCCGCGCACGGCAACGTCGCTGCCTGCTCGAACGTCAGTGACGGCGACGCCGAGCACGGCATCAACTACGCGCGCACCTCCGACTGGGGACGCGAGGTGGCGCGCCTGACCGCCGGTGGGGTCGCGATAGATCGCGGCGACGTCGACCGCCGCCGTCTGACCCGCCAAGGTACTATCGGTACTTCGACAGCCGCGCGCGAGTTGGTAGTGTATGTTAGTTGTCGCTCAGCACGCAAAGCCCAGACGACCGGGGCTGCTCGCGTGCTGGCAGGCTACGTCAGTGCTGGAATGACGCGACTTTGGATTCCATGAAAGCCAGCGAAAGACCGTCCACGCGCCGTGAACCCAAGCAACAACGCTCCCGGCAGACCGTGGAGGCTGTCCTAGAAGCGGTGCAGCGTGTGCTCAGGCGTCAAGGCGCCGAAGCGATCACCACGAACCGCGTCGCGGAAGCAGCGGGCGTCAGCGTCGGCTCGCTCTACCAGTACTTCCCCGACAAGCAGGCCATCTTCATGGCGCTGCGTGATCGCCACGTCAACGGAGTGCGGCAGGTGATTGAACGGACGATGACCCACTGCACCTCGGCTTCACTCGAGGAGTTCACGCGCGAGCTCGTGGAACGGCTGGCCAACGTGCACTCGGAAAACGCTGAGCTGCACGAGATCGTCTCCGGCGCGGTGCCGGGGGGCGCCGACGGCTTCAAGAGCGCGCTGCAGGCCACGTTCGAGCAGGTGATGTCGCCTACCAAGCAAGATCGCTATACCCCTGAAGAGACAGAGCGGATGCTCTTCGTCCTTCCGCGCATGGTCGAAGCGTTGGTGCATGGAGTGGCTCACCAGAGGCAGGGGATCTCACGGGAGCGCGCCAAAGACGAGGCCATCCGAACGGTCGCCGTCTACTTGAAGTCGTGTCAGGGCGGCCACGCCAGCCCCTACTGAAAGGCCTTGGCGTTCTCCTTGGCCCACCGGTCGAATGGGATGGCCTCCCGCTCGAGGACCTGCTTCACCCCGTCCGAGACGGTGGCCAGCCGGCCTTCGCGCACCGCACGCCAGATGTCGACGAGCGCGTCCGCGTACGGGCCCCTACCTGCCCAGCGGACCAGCCCCGCATACGCCTGCTGGTCCGAGATCTCCTCGAAGCAGATGCGCTTGCGAATTGCGCCGCCGATGGTCGCAGCCATCTCGCCGTAGCTCAGCGCCTGGGGACCGGTGATGATCAGGGACTGGCCATCGTGGTCGCGCGTGATCAGGGCCGCGGTGGCGACATCGGCGATGTCGTCCGGGTGGATGAACGCGATCTTCCCCTGTCCTGTCGAGGTCCGCAGCACGCCCAGCTCGCGGATCGAGTGCGACCAACCAAGTGCATTCAACATGAAGCCGGCTGACTGAATGAACGTGAACGCCACCCCACTCTCGCGGATAGCCACCTCGCCGCGCGCGTGCCACGGTCCCGTCCCCACGCCGGTATGCACGTCCAGCGTGGAGAGCTTGACCACGTGTCGGACCCCAGCGGATGTCGCCGCGACCGCGACCGCGCGATCTCGCGAATCGAGATCCGGACCATTGGTGACGAGGAAGACCCCGTCGATACCGGCGAGCGCGGGCGCCAGCGACGAACGCGGCTTCTCGAGGTCACCCACATGGATGTCGACCTGGTCGCCGAAGAGCACGTTTGCCTTCTTCGCATTGCGCACAAAAATGGACGGCCGTTCGCCGCGAGCGATAAGTCGCTCTGTGACGCGAGATCCGATGTTCCCGGTCCCGCCGAAGATCAGATACTTCATTTGAGGTTGCTCCAACCCTTGATCACTTCGAGCGCCAATCGCTTCTGGCCGGCCACTGTGAAATGCAAGCCGTCTGCCATGAGGAGGTCGGCAGTGGGTGGTGTCCCCAGCGTCGAGAAGACGTCAATCACCGCCCCGTCGATGCCGCGGACGATCTTGGCGACGCGCGCCAGGTCCTCGTTGCGGAAGCGAACTCCGAAGCGGGCCAGCCCCCAATGCCCCGCCACCAGCTCCTCGTTGACTGCGGGCGGAGTGATCCATACGGCGCGCGCCATGGTTTCGCCAGATACCCGTTGGCGCAGCTCCGCGATGTTGCGCACCGTCTCCTCATGATGGACGAGCGTCTTGGTCGGGTGGGGGCCTTGCGTCCGCGCGTCGTTCGTACCGATGAGGAAGAGGATCCAATCGGGCTGCTGGCCAACGACTTCGCTGACCCGGACCAGCCCCTGCGTTGTTGTGTCGCCGCCGACGGCCCTGATGGCCACTGATATCCCGTCATCACCGCGGCGCGCCGACAGCAACTCGCTCAGGATCACGGCCCAGGACTGGGGATCTGACGTCAGGCTGTCTCCGAACGCAACGACCGTGGCGCCTTTCCGCAGTGGAAGCCGGTCCACCATCGAAGCTACGGCGGGGTCGGCCAGCAACTCGCTCGCAGCTTCCCTGGCCTCTGCCTTCATGCGGCCGAGCTCAGTGGTGTAGCCCTCCGACGGAAGCCCAAGCAGAGCTGCATGGGTGTCCTCAGAGATTCCAGCACCTCCTGGCAGCGAAGCCAGAGTCCGAGCGGGTTGGATGACCTTCAAAAGCCAGCGGATCTGTTCATTCGCCATTGGGTTCGAGCTCCTGCTGTTCGAGAGGGCAAGAAAATAGCCAGCGGTGTCGCGTGGGTCAGCTCGCGTTGCCCGCTCCTCAAATGGCTGGAAACGACACGGAAATGAGCTCGACGCCCGCAGCCTACTCAGATATCGTGCTCCGATCGTCTCTGCCGCTCCGTCGTTCGGCGACAGAATCGGCCACCCTAGGTTATCTCCTCCTGCCCTGGCGACGGGCGACGGGCGTCCTGACACCTGAGTGTGGCGCCCGGCCTGCGCCGCAAGAAACGCCAACAATATCAGGGGCTGAGCGCGATCGCCGGTCGCGTCCCGGTCGCGTCCGGGCGCGATCGCCAGGGCTGGAGAACAGCGGCTGCGGCACGCTCGGGTAGACTTCGGCGGTGGCCAATCCCGCATCACGACTGGACGAGAACGCGCCCGGCGCCTTCTTCGTCGATGCCAGCTGCATCGACTGCGACGCCTGCCGGCAGCTTGCGCCGGCGACGTTCGGGCGGTCG
>DASRQZ010000059.1:0-76333 GCA_035696125.1 Polyangia bacterium | reverse complement strand
GAGGCGTACGCCTACGATGCCATGGCGCTCTTCCGCGTGGCGACCGAACGAGGCGCGACCACGCGCGGGCAAGTCCTGGCCACGCTCGGCGGCCGTCCCGGAACGGTCCTCATGCAAGGGTTGACCGGCAACGTGACCTTCGGCCCCGACCACGCCCGCAGCGACGCGCCCGTCGTCTACGTCGTCGACGGCGAGGCCATCCGCGCCGCGCGTTGACCCGCGCGGATCCGCTTTTCGGCCCTGGGCGAACCTGCTAAGACCGGGGCCCCATGCGCCTCTCGAAAAGCCTGATCCCGACGCTGAAGGAGGCCCCCGCGGAGGCCGAGGTCCCGTCTCACATCTACATGGTGCGCGGCGGCTACCTGCGCAAGGTCGCGGCGGGCGTCTACTCGTTTCTGCCGCTCGGCTGGCGGGTGGTGCAGAAGATCTCGCGCATCATCCGCGAGGAGATGAACCGCGCCGGGGCCTCGGAGGTGTTCTTGCCCGCGGTGGTCCCCGCCGAGCTCTGGCAGGAGTCGGGTCGCTGGGAGCAATACGGTCCGCAACTCTTGCGCTTCAAGGACCGCAAGGGCGGCGACTTCGTGATCGGGCCGACGCATGAAGAGGTGATCACCGCGCTGGTACGCGGCGACGTGCGCAGCTACCGCCAGTTGCCGCTCAACCTGTACCAGGTGCAGACCAAGTTCCGCGACGAGCTCCGGCCGCGCGCCGGCCTGATGCGCGGTCGCGAGTTCATCATGAAGGACGCCTACTCCTTCCACGTCGACGAGAAGGACGCCACCCGCGAGTACCACGTCATGTACGACGCCTACGCGCGCATCTTTCAGCGCTGCGGGCTGCGCTTTCGCGCCGTGGAGGCCGACACCGGCAACATCGGCGGCTCGCTGTCGCACGAGTTCCAGGTGCTGACCGAGACCGGCGAGGACGCGCTGGTCGCCTGTGACCGCTGCGACTACGCCGCCAATGTCGAGCAGGCGGTCAGCCGCGAGACCGGCGCGCCCGCCGCCGCCTCGGGCGCGGGCGCCGCCGTCACCAAGGTCCACACTCCCGGCAAGCACAGCATCGAGGACGTCGCGCAGTTCTTGAAGGTGGCGCCGACCACGCTGGTCAAGACCCTGATCTACCTCGCCGACGGCAAGCCGGTCGCGGTGCTGGTGCGCGGCGATCGCTCGGTCAACGAGATCAAGCTCAAGAAGGCGCTGGGCGCCCACGACTTGCTGCTGGCCTCCGACGCCGCGGTCCGCGAGGTCACCGGCGCGCCCACCGGCTTCGCCGGCCCGGTCGGTTTGAAGGCGCCGGTTCACGTCGACCTGGAAGTGACGGCCATGGCCGATTTCGTCGTCGGTGCCAACGAAGCCGACCAGCACCTGACCGGCGTCAACCTCGATCGCGACTTCAAGGCCGCCGCGCGCGGCGACTACCGCCAGGCGGCCCCGGGCGACCGGTGCGCGCGCTGCGCCGAGGGCACGCTGCAGGGTTACCGCGGCGTCGAGGTCGGACAGGTGTTCTTCCTCGGCACCAAGTACTCGAAGCCGATGGGCTGCAATTTCCTGGACACCGACGGCGTCGAGAAGCCGATGCAGATGGGCTGCTACGGCATCGGCGTCACCCGCATCGTCGCCGCGGCCATCGAGCAAAACCACGACAAGGACGGCATCGTCTGGCCGGTCCCCATCGCTCCTTACGAGGTCGAGCTGCTGGCGTTGCAGGCCGACGATCCCAAGCTGGTCGAGGCCTGTGACCGCATCTACGACCAGCTGACCCGCGCCGGCGTCGAGGTGCTGTACGACGACCGCGACGAGCGCCCGGGCGTGAAGTTCAAGGACGCCGACCTGGTCGGCATCCCGTATCGGATCGCCGTGGGAAAAAAAGGCTTGGTCGAAGGGGTCGCCGAGGTCAAGCTGCGGCGAGGACCCGAGGTGCGCAAGATCAAGATCGACGACGTCGCCGCGCTGGTCGAAGGCGAAGTCCGAAAGGAGCGTCTCTGATGTCAATCACGCCGCCCTCGTCAACTCCGTCTTTCCCCGCGTCGCCCGGCGCCAAGCATGCGCCCGCCCACACCATCCCCGCGCGCGACCGGGTCATCGTCGCCCTCGACGTGCCCGACCGCGTCCGGCTCGCCGAGCTGCTCGACCGCCTCGACGGCGCCCCGTCCTTCTACAAGGTGGGGCTCGAGCTGTTCATCGCCGAGGGCGAGCGCGGCGTCGAGCTGGTGCAGAAGCGGGGCGGCCGCATCTTCCTCGACCTCAAGCTGCACGACATACCGGAGACCGTGGCGCGCGCGGTGACCTCGGCGGCTCGCATCAACGCCGAGCTGCTGAGCGTGCACACCTCGGGTGGCTTCGACATGTTGAGCCGCGCCGCTGCCGCCGCGGGACCCGCTCTCAAGATCCTGGGCGTTACCGTGCTCACCAGCCTGGTCGAGGACGATCTGCGCGCCGAGGGCATCGAGGCCACCATCCCCGAGATGGTTCGCGCCCGCGCGCGGGTCGCGGCTCGAGCGGGTATCGCCGGCCTGGTCTGCTCGCCGCACGAGATCGAATACGCGCGCGCCGCGGCCCCCGGCCTGTTCATCGTCGTGCCCGGCATCCGTCCGGTCGAGGGGGCGGGCGCGGCGCCCGGCGATCAGAAGCGGGTCGCCACGGCGGCGCAGGCCATCGAGAAAGGCGCCGACTACCTGGTCGTGGGCCGGCCAGTGCGCGACGCCACCGACCCGGCGCGCGCCTTCCAGGCGCTGGTCGCCGAAGTCGAAGCAGCCGTGTGAGCGGGCGGATCGTCTTCGGCGTGCGCCCGGTCGAGGAGCTGTGCCGGGCGCGACCGCGCGAGGTGGCGGTGGTCTACATCGCCGACGGCTATCGCTCGCACGAGATCGACCACCTGCTGGAGACCGCGCGCGATCGGGCGGTCACGGTCGAGTTCCGGCCGCGCCAGATGGTGGCCGAGCTGGCCGGCGAGGCGGTCCATCAGGGTGTCGTGGCGCTGGCCGGCGAGTACCCTTACGCCGAGCTGGGCGCGATCCTGGCCACGGCCGCGCCGGTCGCCAGTCACGCGAGCGCCGAGCCGCTGCTGCTCTTGCTGCTGGACCGCATCACCGATCCCCACAACCTGGGCGCGCTGGTGCGCAGCGCGGAGGTGCTGGGCGCGCACGGGGTGGTGGTCCCCGACCGCGACGCGGCGCCGGTCACGCCGGCAGCGGTCAAGGCGTCGGCGGGCGCGACAGAGCGCATGCGCATCGCGCGCGTCGGCAACTTGCTGAAGACCATCGACTCGCTGCGCGAGCGCGGCGTGCGGGTGCTGGGCGCCGACTCGACCGGCGGCCAGCCACTGGCCGAGGTCGACCTGGCGGTCCCGGTCGCGCTGGTGGTCGGCGCCGAAGGCAAGGGAATGCGCGAAGCGGTAGCGCGCCGTTGCGACGCCCTGTATCACATCCCCCAGCGCGGCGCGGTCGCTTCACTCAACGTCTCGGTCGCCGGGGCGATCTCGCTGTACGAAGCAGCGCGGCAGCGACAAAAGCGCTGACCGGGTAATTCCTCCCCTCGCGGCCCACATGCCCGCGCTAGTATTTGAGGAGGAAGCAGGGCGCGATGAAGTGGAGTTTGTTGTTGCAGCTCAGCGCCGGCGCGATGGCCCTGGTGGGCTATGCGATCGGGTGGTGGTTCGAGCCCAAGCGGCGCGCGCGGCGGGCGCTCACCCGCGTGCAAGAGGCCAAGCTTTCCGAGCTGCGCGACGGCGAGCGCGCGCGCGTGACCGGGATCGCCCGCGCGACCGACGAAACCACCACCTCGCCGATCGGGCAGCGATCCTGCATCGGGTTTCACGTGGTGGTCGAGGAGAAGGCCTCGAGCGGCGCCGGCGCCAACTGGCACACGCTGCTCGTGCGATCGCACTGCTTGCCCTTCGGCCTGGTCGACGGCGAGGCCGAGGCGGTGGTCGAGGGGCCGTTCGATCTGGGCCTGGACTGCGACGATCGCGGCGACGTGTGGGCCAACCTGCCGCCCACGCTGTTCGCGATGCTGGAGGAGGCGCGCATCCCGCTGACCGGCACCTTCGGTCGCGACAAGGAGTTCCGCTTCCGCGAGGCGCTGCTGCGCCCCGGCGACCGCGTGTCGGTGCTGGGCCGGCTCTCGGTCGAGCCGAATCCCCTGGGCCGCCGCGAAAACCCGCGCGGCACGCCGCTGCAGCGGCGGGTCAGCGGCTCCGACGCGCAGCCGGTCGTGATCGGCGACGCCGAGGAAGAAGCACTCAACTAGCCGGAGCGCGGCCCTCCGATCCCCTCTCCCGCGGTCCGCCGCGGGGGAGGGCCAGGGAGGGGCCAGGGAGGGGGCAGGCCTTGCAAGAGCCAACGCTCGCGCCAGCGTTCGCGCGAGAACCGCCGCCCCAGCGACCCACGACACTTCGTTCTGCCCGGCGGTTCTGCTAAATTGCCGCCAACCGCTCTCGCTGGAGGTAACGTTCGTATGTCGCGCATTCCCGTCGCCGTCGTCGGAGCCACCGGGCTCGCTGGCCAGCAGTTCCTGGCCTCGCTCGCAGGGCACCCCCTGTTCGAGATCCGCAAGCTTGCCGCGTCCAGCCGGTCGGCGGGCAAGAAGTACGGGCAGGCGATCCGCGACGACAAGGGTGCTTCGCGCTGGTTCTGCACCGAGCCGCTGGCCGACGAGTTCGTCGACATCGTGGTCGAGGACTCGGCCACCCTGACCACCGACGGCGTGCGCGTGGTGTTCTCGGCCGTCGAAGCCGACGTCGCGCGTGAGCTCGAGCCGCGCTGCGCCGCCAACGCCGCGGTCATCTCGACCGCGAGCGCCTTCCGTTACGAGCCCGACGTGCCGGTGTTCCTGCCCGGCGCCAACTGGGACCACGCCGCGCTCATCGACGTGCAGAGGAAGCGCCGCGGCTGGAAGGGCTTCATCACGCCCGGCCCCAACTGCACAACGGTGGGGCTGGCGATGACCCTGCGGCCCCTGGACGTCGCCTTCGGCGTGTCGCGCGTGATCATGACCTCGCTGCAGTCGCTGTCGGGCGCGGGGCGCTCGCCCGGCGTGTCCGCCATGGACATCCTCGACAACGTGATCCCCTACATCCCCAAGGAAGAGGAGAAGGTCGAGAAGGAGACGCTGAAGATCCTCGGCAAGATCTCGGGCGACGCGATCACGCCGGCCTCGATCGCGGTGTCCTGCACCTGCACGCGCGTCAACGTGCTGGAGGGGCACACCGAGGCGGTGTTCGTCGAGCTCAAGAAGCCGGCGCGCCTCGACGACGTCAAGGCGGTGTGGCGCGAGTTCGGCTCCGAGATGGGCGCGCTGAACCTGCCGTCGGCGCCCCGGCGGCTGATCAGCATCACCGAAGATCCATTTCGCCCGCAACCGCGCCTCGACCGCGACGCCGAGGGCGGCATGTCGACGGTGGTGGGCCGGCTGCGCGAGGATCCGGCGCTGCCGAACGGGGTGAAGTACGTGCTGGTCTCGCACAATACCCGGATGGGAGCGGCGCGCGGCGCCATCCTGGTGGGCGAGTACCTGACCGCCAAGGGCTATATCAAATAGCCGCCATGGGTTCATCCATGTCCGCTGACGAGCTCTTCCAGGACCGCCGCAGCCGCCTCCTCGCCTTGCTCACCAAGCTGTCATACGAGCAGCGCGAGGTGACGCTGGCCTCGGGCATGAAGAGCAACTTCTACATCGACTGCAAGCAGGCCGTGCTCACCGCCGAGGGGCACTTCCTGGTCGGGTCGCTGTTCAACCACCTCCTGGCCGAGCAGGCGCGCGAAGTCGAGGCGATCGGGGGCCTCACCATGGGTGCCGACCCGCTGGCCTCGGCGGTGGCGACGGTCAGCTACCTCGCGGGTCGCCCGGTCGCCGCTTTCTACGTGCGCAAGGAACCCAAGGGCCATGGCACCGGTCAGTGGCTCGAGGGCACCAAGTCGCTGCGCCCCGGGATGCCGGTCGCGATCCTGGAGGACGTGGTGACCACCGGCGGCTCCGCTCTGAAGGCGATCGCGCGCGTGCGCGAGTTCGGGCTCAAGGTGCAGGTGGTGATGGGTCTGGTCGATCGTGAGGAGGGTGGGCGCGAGGCGCTGGAACGCGAGGCACCGCTCATCACCCTGTTCCGTCGCCAGGACTTTCGATGACGCAAGGCGCGCGGGCGATCGCGGCGCTGGGGCTGATGTCAGCTGTGGCCGCGTTCCCGGCCTGCACCGCGCCCAAACCGGTGGTGGTCGATTTCTCGGAGACGCCGCGCGACTACCGCTCCCGGGATTACCACGACGTCTACCAGCGCTGGACACGGCACGGGCTGGCGCGTCTCGACGTCGACTCGGCGCTGGAGGTCTGGGCCACCTTCAAGGGTTGGGATTTCCGCGAAGCCTACGTCGAGCACTACGCCACCATCTACAGCCTCGCCGACACTGAAAAGACTGCCCTGCGCGCGGCGCAGCTGGACGGCTTTCACAACGGGTACGAGTTCCACATGACTGCGCAGAGCGCGAACTACAAGTGGAACGACCTCGAGAAGCGCAGCTCGGCCTGGCGGGTCACGCTGGTCGACGGCCTCGGCCACGAGCTGGCGCCCGAGGGGGTCAAGCTGGAGAAGCTGCCCGACCCCTACGAGGTCGAGTTCTTTCCCGCCAAGGGTCCGTTCACCCGAACCTATAGCGTCCGGTTTCCGCGCGCCTCGGCCGACGGCAAGACCACCGACTTCGCCGGAGCCAGCACCGGCAGCCTGATCCTGCGCATCGCCAGCCCCGTGGGTCGCATCGAGCTGACATGGCAGAGCAGCTAGCTGAGCGCCCACGAAGGACCGTCAGCTGTCTGGGTACGCGGCGGTAGCGGGGCCGAAGGCGCGTTAGCGCTTCTTCGAGCCGCGCGGCGTGGCGGTGCGGGGCCGGGGGTTCTCGCCGGCGTGCTCCAGGTCTTCGAAGGTGTCGGGACCCTGGTCCTTGTACAGGTCGGCCTCGCGCGCGAAGAAGTCGGCTTCGAGAGCGCTGAAGGCCGTTGCGGGCGCAGTGGTGGCGGGGCCCCTGGACTTCTTCGGGCGGATAGGCGCGGCCAACTCGCGCGCGCTGATCGGAGCGGGGTTGGGCGCCGCTGGTCCGGGCGCGGGTACCGGCGCGGATGCGGCGGCCGGCGCCGGCGCCGTCGAGCTGTCGGTCATCGGGAAGGCCCCCGTGGGGACCCGCACGTCGAGGGACAGCGTCGGGGTATCGCGCCGGATCTCGACCGACGGTTGGCGCGCGGCGGGCGCGGACCGCGCGGGCGGCGGCTGTACCGCCCGGGGCGCCCGGATCTCGCCGGCGGCGAAGGCGCCCGAGGGGCTCTTTCTGGTGACCAGCGGGATCGGCGCCGGCGCGGTCTTGGCGGCCGGCTTGGCGAAGCCGGTCGGGGTTCGCCGGACGATCTTGCGGCGATCTCCGGGCGCCGCGCCGCGCCGGTCTCGGGTGACGGCGTCCGGATCGTGCGACGCCGGCGTTCGCGCTGTCGGCTGGGCCGCCGCCTGCGGAGCGGTCCTGGTGCGCGCGCGTGGGGCGGCGGCCGGCGGCGCCGCCGCGCGACCGGTCGCCGGCGTGGCGAAGCCCGGCGCGCGCGCGATCACGAAACCGCCGTCGATCAGGCGCTTGATGGCGCGCAGGGTGTCGAAGATCCGGAACGGGCTCTCCTCGATCACGTCGCCCAGCGTGCGCGCTCCGTCGAAGAGGCGGGCGACGGGCGCGACCGCTTCGGGGACCGCGGGCGCCGGGCCGCCGTGGCGGGTGTCGCGCGCGAAGACCGCGTCGAACGCTCCCAGCTGGCGCACGGCGTGATGGACGTCGCGCAAGAACCGCTCGCTCTCTTCGAGGATCTCGGTGCCGCTGGCGGAGAACTGCTGCCGCTTGGGGACGTCGCGCAGCTTGAGGGTGAGCTCGGCGTCGTGCCACAGCAGCAGCTGATGGAGCGCCGGGAAGGCTTGCAGCCCGCGCACCTGCGCCGAGGTGACGGCCCCCTCCGCGAACTTGATCTCGGCCTTGCGATTGTCGCGCGACAGTTGCAGCACGCCGGAGCGCTGCACCGCCGCCATGGCGCGCATCAACGCGAACAGGCCGTGCACCGCTTCGAGCGTTCCCGCGATCTCTCCGGCGCCGTCGCGATGCGCGCCCGGCGGCCGTACCATCAGCCGGAGACGGGCAATGATCACCGCGTCGCGCACGAAAGCCGGCGTGTCGATGTAGTCCGACGCGCCGGCCCCGAGCGCAGCACTCCGCGATCCGGGCGGACCCAGGACCACGACGGCGGGCCCGCGCGCAGTCCCGTCGGCGCCCGTCTGCACTCCGCTGTCCATTATCTCCGCGATCAGCCGGAGCCCCGGTGCCTCCGGAGGGCGCAACGAGACCACCGCGACGCGAGCGCCGGTCGATCGCACCAGCTCCGACGACATTCCCAGGTCCGAGCTGCTGATGACCCTGAATCCCTCGCTCTCGAAGGAGTAGGTGAGGGTGGCCAGTCCTTTGGCGGCGGGATCGACGAGGGTGACGAGGGGCGACTGGATCATGGACGGAGCTGCCCCCAGGTGAAGGGCGGGACGACAGGGCCGAGACGCACGGGCCGGCCGAGTATACGCCCTCGCGGCGCCAAGCGAACGGCATTGACGATGCTCCGAGGCATAGTAGCCTTGCGCCCGCTCACCCCGGGAGATCGACATCGAGCACCGGCGGTAATGGTTACCTTCGCTCCTACACGAAATGCCTGCACATCGCGACGCACAGCCGTCCGTGGCCGCGCCCCCGTCGGTTCCGGACCTGGTGGAATACTTTCGCACCGCCGCCAAGCCACGCGTCGAGTGGCGGGTCGGCATCGAGCAAGAGAAGATCGGCGTTCTCGCCGACGGCCGCCCGGTTCCCTACGAAGGCTCGGCCGAGACGGCAGGTGTGGCGCAGATCCTGGAGCTGCTGGTCGAGCGCGGCTTCACCCCCAAGACCGAGGACGGGCACATCATTGCGCTCGAGCGCGGCGCCGAGCGGATCACCGTCGAGCCCGGCGGTCAGCTCGAGCTGTCGGGCGCGGCGCAGGCAAGCGCCACCGCCTGTCGCGACGCGCTGCTTGCCCACGTCGCCGAGGTGACCGCGGTGGCGCGGCCGCTGGGCGTGCGCTTCCTGGGCTGCGGCGCGCGCCCCTTCGGCAGCCTCGATGACATCCCGTGGCTGCCCAAGCGGCGCTACGCGGTCATGCGGACCTACCTGCCCACGCGCGGGCCCCTGGCGCTGGACATGATGAAGCGCACGGCGACCGTGCAGGCCAACTTCGATTTCGCCGACGAGCAGGAGGCGACCGACAAGATCCGCACCGCGCTCGGCGTGACCTCGATCGTGACCGCGCTGTTCGCGGCGTCGCCGATCACCGACGGCAAACCCAACGGATACAAGAGCTACCGCGCGGCGATCTGGCTGCAGACCGACGAGGACCGCTGCGGGCTGCTTCCGTTCGCGTTCAAGCCGGACTTCGGCTTTCGCGACTACGCCGAGTGGGCGCTCGACGTGCCCATGTTCTTCGTGGTGCGTGACGGGGTCTACCACCCGGTGCCGGCGGGTTTGACCTTTCGTCGCTTCCTGCACCAGGGGTTCGCCGGCGAGCAGCCCACATTGGCGGACTGGGAGTTGCACCTGTCGACGGTCTTCCCCGAGGTGCGCCTCAAGAGAACCATCGAGGTGCGCGGCGCCGACGCCGCCGCGCTGCCGTTCGCCTGCGGGCTGGGCGCTCTGTGGCGTGGCCTGCTCGATGACCCGGACGCGCGTGCACAGGCCTGGCGGCTGGTCGCCGACCGTACGATGTCCGAGCGCGAGACCTTGCGCCGAGAGGTCCCGCGCGCCGGGTTGGCGGCGCGCCTGGGCGGACGCTCACTGCGCGATCTGGCCGTCGAGGTGTGCGGGATCGCCGCGGCCGGCGTGAAGCGGCTACCTGACGGTGCCGCCGACGCCAAGCTCATCGATCCGTTGCTCGCCTACGCGCAGGCCGGCCGCTGTCCCGCCGATGACCTGCTGGACGACTTCCAGGCCACGGGCGGTGATCCCAGGAAGCTGATCGACCGCTGGGAGCTACGACCCTGACGATCCGATCCCCTCTCCCGCGGTCCGCCGCGGGGGAGGGTTAGGGAGGGGGCAGGCCTTGCGAGACGCAAGGCCGACGCCTCCTAGAACGGCGCGAAAACGTCGGGGCGGCTGGCGGCCTTGTTAATGCCCTCGAAGAGCTCCTTCTGCGCGGTGGTCAGGCGACTCACGATGCCGCGTAGATTTGCCACACGCTGCCTGTAGGCCTCGTTGCGGACCTGGTCGGGCGAGCCCGACATCACGGCGTCCATCAGCGGCGTCGGCTTGAGCGGGACCACCTTGTCGGTGTCCAGCTTGCCACCCGACTTGCGGTTGACCCAGGGCGCGCCGGTGTTCGAGCGCACCTTGAAGCCCTCGAGGTCGTTGGCCGCGCAGTCCTTGCTGCCGTTCTTGCAAACCTGCTCGCCGACCTCGACCAGGTTGCCGACGATGATCTTGCTCGAGGTATCGAAGACCACGCCGTAATTCCTTGCCTCGCCCGCGGCCAATTGCTTGCTGGCGAAGCCCGCCAGCGACTCTTGATCGGCCTTGGTCTTCTTGATGTGGCGCTCGGTCTCGGCGTAGAGCGCGATGCTGTCGTAGTAGTAGTTGAACAGCCGATCGACGACCACGTCCTCGAGGCGGAAGTAGTCGACGCGGAAGATCTTGCTGGTGTCGGGGCGCGGGTCGAGCTTGATCTTTTCCAGATCCGCGATCAGCCCGGGGTCGTAATTGAGGGGGTCCTTCTTGTCCTTGGCCATGCGCTGCTGGCTCATGGCGACCGCCGTCCCGATCTGGGTCAGGGTCTTCTGCATGTTGTCGAGCTCGGCCTTGACGGTCTTGGCGGCGTGGTTCGCGGTGTTCATGTTGGCGCGGCCCACGGTGGCCATGCCCATCCCGGCGCCGAGCGCAAAGCCAGCGATGCCCACGATCAGCGACGCAAACAGCGCCGCCTTGCCGCGGCCCGACCGCACGTTGGCCGCCGGCTGGCCGTCGTCGATGCTGCGGAGATCGAAGACGCCGGCCGCAGGTCTCATCTTGGCGTAGGGATCGAGGCCCGCCGGGGGGCCGGCGGGGGCGGGCGCCGCCTGGGAAGCGATGGGCGCGCCAGCCTGCTGGGCCGCGGCAGGACCACCCAGCGGCCCTTGAGGGGGGAACCCCGGGACAGGGCCGCCCGGCCGGCCTGGCATCGAAGCCCCACCCGGAGGACCGCCCGCCTCCGGTCTCTTGAGGCCGAGGCGCGCTTTCAGATCCGAGATGTCTTTGCTGGGCGGAGCGCCAGGCTTCCTGTTTTGTTCCACAATACTCCTCCGGCGTGGCTCGCGACACGCTCAGGTCGGTCGTCTCGTCTCAGTTGGTCGATGTCATCCAAGGACCGCAGAAGTCGCGCGACGATACTGAGGCACTTCTGGACTGTCAAGCAAACCCGCCAGAATACAGAAATTTTTTGAGCTCGGACGCTGTCTGGCAGGGGTGAGGTCTTCGTCTGGTCTTCCTCTGGTCTTCTTCTGGTTTTGGCCTGATTGTCGCTGGCCAGGATCGCGGCTCAGCCGCCAGGCTCAGAGAGCCGCGAGCAGGGCTTCGATTGGGGCTCAGCCGCAAGGGCTTCGATCGCAGCCACCGCGGTGGCGGGCAGGCGGGTAAAGCGAACCCCGACCGTGCACCCGTTGCGCCCATTGTCGCTGGTCACGGTCTCACCGGAAGCGATGATCACCTCGCGTCGTCCCGGTAGCTGAAACTGCAGCCCCATGAAGGCCGGCGCCGGCGTGATGCGCGGTTCGTTGATGGCCACCAGGCGCGCGCCCGACAAGCTGATGTCGGTCATGCGGCAGAGGTAAGGATGCCCGTTGAGGAACCGATTGACGAAGAGATCGGTCTTGGCGCGACACTTGGCGCGGCGTTCGGTCTCTTGCTGCGGTTGTCGCGGATCGTCGCCATGGCCGATCGTCTTGTCGGTGGGGTTGGTGCTGGATTTTTCCATGTCGAGTCCGCCTCCAGAATTTTGCGACAAACGCCGCGCTGGATGCCGCGCTGCCGGTGTGACGCCCAGCCGGAGGCTGGTGGCGCCTACATGTAGTCTCGGGTGCGGCGCCGGTCAAATTTTCCGACCATCACCAGTCGAAACGTTGACTTGGCCAGTTGCGCTGCCCGATAATCCGGCCGCCCCTTTTTGTCGTTTAACGGGCACCACCCCGTGATCCCCCCACTTGCCGAGCAGAGGAGCTAGGACATGCACCGCATGAAGATCGGGCTTGTCGCTGCCGCCATCTTGATGGTTTTCACCGCTGGCGTGCACTCAGTCGTCACCCGAGACCTCAAGGAGGCGGTGATTCGCGAGGTCGAATCTGACGTCTCGCGCGCCCAGCGCATGCACCAGTCGATAATGCGGCTGGAATCGCTGGACTTCGCCAACCTGGTGTCGGGGCTCAGCCACCGCCCCGGGGTCGTGGGGGTCTTCGACAAGGTCGACGAAACCGCCAAGCGGCAGGCAGCCTTCGAGCAGTGCGAAGGCCTGAACGCCCACCTCGGCAGCGGCGCGCGCAAGGCCGACATCGTCGCCATCATCGACTCGGCCGGCAAGGTGGTGGCCCGCGATCTGAACGTCAACGCGATGTTCGGCGAGGACCTGCAGGCCAGGTACCCAGTGGTGGGGACCGCGCTCAAAGGCCAGGCCAATAAAGATATCTGGACTTTCTCCAATCGGATGACCCGGGTCGCCGTCGCGCCCATCACCACCCCAGAGGGGGTCATCCGTGGCGCACTGCTGGTCGGCTACGTGCTGACCGCGCGGGACGCCCAGCTCAAGCACGACCTGCTGGGCACCGAGGTCGCGTACTTCCACGACGGCAAGGTGCACACCTCGAGCTTCGTCTCCGAAGGCACCGGCGAGAACGCCAAGGAGGACGGCAATCGCACCCAGGCGCTCAACGCCGTCCTGTTCCAGGCCGGTGACAAGCCGGGGCAGCAAACCCTGCAAAGAGGCATGCCGACCGAGCTGTTCCACTTCACCCTCGACGGCCACGATTACGCCGCGGTGGCCGCGCCGCTGTACGGCAACGCCTTCGACAAGACCAGCGGGGTCGTGGTGCTGAGCTCGGTCTCCGATCGGCTGGAGCGGGTGTCGGGTGTCGGGCTCAAGATCATCGGCTTCGGCGTCCTGGCGATCCTGGTGGCGCTGGGCGCGGCCGTCATGACCGCCATCCGGTTCATCAAGCCGCTCGACAAGATCGAGCTTGGCGTCGCCGAGATCATCAACGGCAACATCGATTACACCTTCAAGCCGGTTGGACCCGACTTCGAAGGCTTGTCCAACAGTCTCAATGTCATGATGGCGCGCCTGCTGGGCCGCGAAGAGCCCAACGAGGACGATGTCGAGGAAGAAGCCGATGAGGCGCAGCGCTGGCGGTCGGAGCAGATGCTGGTCGAGGAGGTGGCCGCCTCGCCCGCCGGCGAGCCCATCAATGATCCCGCCACCCAGGCGCTGGCGCAGGAGAACGAGGCCATGTACTTCGCGCGCGTGTACGGCGAGTATGTTGCGGCGCTCAAGAGCCAGAACAAGCCGACCGCCGGCATCACCGTGCAAGCCTTCACCACCAAGCTGCGTCTGGTCGAGGGCGGGCTCAAGCAGAAGTGGAAGTGCCGCTCGGTGCGGTTCCGCGTGATCACGCAGGGCGACGTGGTGACCTTGAAGCCGGTTCCGATATACTGACGCTCCTGCGGTGGTAAAGACCGGGCTCGATGTTCTCTGCTCGGAGCGGCTGGCTCTGGTACGCGGGCGCCGGGTGGGTGTGCTCTGCCACCCGGCCAGCGTCACCGCCGATCTGGTCCACACCGTCGATCGTTTGTTGCAGGTCGGCGTGCGCATCACCCGCCTGTTCGGCCCCGAGCACGGCGTGCGCGGCGAGGCCCAGGACATGGTGGGCGTCGACGGCGAGAAGGATCGGCGCACCGGCATACCGGTCAGCAGCCTTTACGGCGCCGATTTCGAGTCGCTGACGCCGTCGGCCGCCGATCTGGCCGACGTCGACGTGCTGATCATCGATCTGCAGGACGTGGGCAGCCGCTACTACACCTACGTCTGGACCATGGGGCTGGCGCTGGTGGCCGCGGCGCGTGCTGGCGTCGCGGTGATCGTCGTCGATCGGCCCAACCCCCTGGGCGGCGTCGAGATCGAATCGGGACCGCTGCTGCCCGGGTACGAATCCTTCGTGAGTCTGGGCGCGGTCGCGGTCCGCCACGGCCTGACCATCGGCGAGATCGCGCGCATGGTGAGCGCCGGCATTCCGGGCGGTGCGTCCCGCGATCTGGGCGGGCGCTTTCGCGAGCCGGTCGACTGCGACCTGATCGTGGTCACCATGAAGGGCTGGCGCCGCTCGATGGACTTCGACGCCACCGGGCTGCCCTGGGTGCTGCCGTCGCCGAACATGCCGACGCTGGACACGGCGTTCGTCTATCCGGGGCTGTGCCTGGTCGAGGGGACCAACCTGTCGGAGGGGCGGGGTACGACGCGGCCCTTCGAGATCGTCGGCGCGCCTTTCCTCGACGGCTATCGCTGGGCCGAGCGGCTGCACGGCTGGAACCTGCCCGGGGTGCGCTTTCGACCGCTGTCGTTCCGGCCGATGTTTCAGAAGTACGCGCACAAGTCGTGCGGCGGCGTACAGCTTCACGTCACCAACCGCGCCAGCTTCCGCCCTTATCGCGCCGGTGTCGCCGCGCTGCTGGCGGCGCGCGAGCTGGCGCCCGGCGACTTTGCCTGGCGCGCCGAGCCGTACGAGTTCGTGAGCTACCCGCCCGCCATTGACCTCCTGACCGGCAGCGCGGCGGTTCGAACGGCCATCGACGCGGGCGCACCCCTCGAGGAGATCTGCGCGCCGTTCGCGGTTTACGAGCGGCAGTTCGCCGACGATCGGCGCCCGTTCCTGCTCTACGAGTAGGTGACTGATGCGCGTGGCTCTGTTCGGCGGGAGCTTCAATCCCCCCCACCTCGGACACGAGCTGGCCGCGCTTTACGCCCTCGAGACCGCCGAGGTCGACGAGCTGTGGTTCGTGCCCTGCTTCAAGCACCCGTTCGAGAAAGCCTTGCTGCCCTTCGAGGACCGTTACCGTATGTGCGAGCTCGCGGCGCGCGCGCTGGGCAATCGGGCGCGCGTCAGCGACATCGAACAGGCCCTGGGCGACGAAAGCCGTACGCTGCGCACGGTGCGCGCGCTGGAAGCGCGCCACCCGGAGCACCGGTTCGCGGTGATGATCGGCGCCGACCTCTTGCCCGAGGTCGATAGCTGGTACGGCGCCGCGGAGCTGCGGCGCGAGGTGCCTTTCATCGTGATCGGCCGCAGCGGCGCCGCGGGATCGCCGCACGGGATCCAGATGCCGGCGATCAGCTCGACGGAGATCCGGCGGGCGCTGGCCGCGGGGAAACCGGTCTCCGGCCTCGTGTCGCGGGCCATTGTCGATTACATATACGCGCGCGGCCTGTTCGGGGCCCGGGAGCCAGGATGATCACGAATGAGATGTCCGAGATCGAGGTCAACGCCCGCGCTTCCGCCGAGGGTCCGGCCGAGCCGACCCCGGTGGTGTTCATCGTGGGCGCCGGCGTGGTCGGCACCGCGCTGGCCGCGCGCCT
Organism: Polyangia bacterium; assembly: GCA_035696125.1. Taxonomy (GTDB): domain Bacteria; phylum Myxococcota_A; class Polyangia; order Fen-1088; family Fen-1088; genus DASRQZ01. Next base: position 60,662 of record DASRQZ010000059.1, on the reverse strand, counting down.
GGTGCGCGCCGGAGTCCCGGTCGCCGGCCTGCACGGTCGCAAGCACGACCTGTCGGACGCGGCTGGCGCCGTCTCGGGCGTGCTGGCCAGCACCGGCGAGATTCCGCCGATCCTGTCGGAGTCGGACGTCGTCATCATCTCGGTGCGGGACGAGCGCATCCCCGAGGTCGCCGCGCGCCTGGTGCGCGAGAAGCGGCTGCGCAAGGAGCAGGTGGTGCTGCACACCTCGGGCGCCATCGCCGCGGCGCAGGCGCTGGCCGTCGCGCGCCCGCACGTGCGCGCCGTGGGCACCCTGCATCCCCTGGTCTCGTTCGCCGACGCCCGCGTCGCGGTCGAGGAGCTGAAGTCGGTCGCCTTCGGGATCGAGGGCGACGAGCCGGCCAGAGCGGTGGCCACGCGCCTCGTGCGGTCGCTGGGCGCCAGGGCCGTCTTCCTGGATGCCGAGAATCTGCCGCTTTATCACGTGGGCGCGGTCATCGCCGCCAACTACGTCGTGGCCCTGGCCGACATGGCGCGCCGGCTGCTGGTCAAAGCCGGCGTCCCCGAGGATCAGGCGCTACCGGCGCTGATTCCGCTGCTGTCCAGCGTGGTGCAGAACCTGTCCCAGGTCGGCCTGCCAGGCGCGCTGACTGGCCCGGTCGAGCGCGGCGACGTGTCCTCGGTCGAGCAGCATCTGCGCATCCTGGAGGCCCGCGCACCGGAGATGCTGGACCTGTACCGCCTGATAGGCCGCGACGTGCTGCGCCTGGCGCAGGAGAAGTCCGCGCTGGAGCCGGCCACGGTGGGCCGTCTCGAGTCGCTGTTCCGCGCGCGCGGTGCGACGGGTGGGACAAGTGGGGGCACGGTGAACCAGTCGGCGGAAGAACCTACCAAGGTCCCGACCAGGGCCGCCAGCCAGCAGTCGACGAGAGAGTCGATGAAAGAGTCGATGAAAGAGTCGACGAAAGAGTCGATGAAAGATCCGAGCAAGGACGCCGGCCGGGAGGGCGCGAAAAAAAAGCGCTGACAGCCTCCCCACGGGTTGGCTTAGACTCGATCGAATCTGCCTTGGTTCCAGGATGAATCGAGTCCACGTCGTTCTCGCGCCGCCATCACCCATGCATTTGCAACGCGTTGTCAGGGAGTGTTCATGAGCAAGAGAAGGTTCCTCGCCACGGTCGTGTTGTTTTCCTTGTTCGGAGGCTGGTTGGTCGGGGATCGGGCGGCGGTAGCAGCCAAGCCGGAGGACGTCTTCAAGGGCAAGATCATCATCACCAAGAACCGGCTGCCCATGCGGTTCTCGTCGGCGGGCGCGTTCGTGGCCGCCCTGCAGAAGAACAAGACCGACAAGATCTGGCCGACCGAGGAGAAGGGCCCCGAGCAAGGAACCTGGGACATCGAATACGTGGCGTTCTTCGCCCAGCCGCTCAACGACAGCGAGATCCAGGTCAAGTTCTACGACATCACCGGCGGCGACAAGCGCTACGTCGCCAGCGATCCGCAGTACACGCGCGAGAAGGGGTCGCGGGTCTTCGGCGCCAGCATCCAGTTGGCCAAGCCCGAGTTCGACGTACGCAAGCACTACCTGATGACCGTCGAGTCGCGCCAGCGGATCATCGCGCAGACCCAGTTCTGGCTGCTCGGCAAGGGCGCCAACTACAGCGGCAAGGTCGAGTTCTCCGACTCCGAAGCCAAGGGAAAGTGATCGGGGGGCCCGAGCTGGTGAGGACTCGGGCTCCGGACCTCCGCATGGGTAGCGTCGGCGGAAGCGCGCTCGGGGGCGCGCTGGTCTGGTCGGCCATGGCGGCCGTGCTGGTCGCGGGCGCCGCACCGGCAGGCGCGGCGCCGCGTGCCCGCGCGGGCGTGGCCGCCAACGCTGCCGCCGCCAATGCCGAGGTGGTCGACCTGCTGGCGCAGTTGCTGGCCGCCGGCTCCTCGGCCGACCGCACCGTGGCGGCGCTGGGCGCGCTGGCCAAGATCAGCGCAGGTGAAAAGACCAGCGACCCGCGCGTCCTGGAATTGCTTGCGCTCTACGCCGGCCACCGGCGTCCCGAGATTCGACGCGAGGCGGTGGTCGCGCTGGGCGCCGCCGCCGATGCGCGCGCGATTCCGCCGCTCATCGAGCGCCTGGGCGATGACAACCCCGACGTCCGCGCCGCCGCCGCCGAGGCGCTGGCGGCGCGCAAGGAGGCGCGGGCGGTGCCGCGTCTGGTGCGGCTGGTGCGCCGAGGCGACGCGGGCGCCGCCGCGCCCGCCGGCCGCCTGGCCACCCCGGAAGCGTTGGCCGAGCTGTGCGCCATGCAAGGTGCCGTCAAGGAGGACGTGCTGGCGGTTGCGCTCGGCGCCTACGTCAAGCGCGCCGATATCTCCGACGGCACGCGCATCGAACCGTTGCGCACCATCGCCAAGCTTCACGGCGTTGACGCGACCGCCGCGCTGGCCGACTACCTGGCCTCCATCCCGCCGAGCGACGCGCGCGCGTCGAAGCGCGAGGCCGAGCGTCTGCTCGACGAGCGCGGGGCCGACCGATGAAGCCGGCGCGCGCGGTCTCAGCGGTCACGGCGGCGGTGGTGCTGCTGTCGGCGCTGGGCTGCGCCACCCAGGCCGCGCGTGGCGCCGGTGACGCCGCCGAGGTGGGCGCGGCGCTGGCGCGCCTGCGGCCGGCGGGCGACGCACCGGTCAATGCCTCGGGGCACGCGATGGCCTATCTGGTCTATCGCGGGCAAGCCGGGCCAAGCATCGCCGCCTACGACCTCGCGCGCTCGGCGCTGGTGTGGCAGCAGGCCGGTGAGGCGACCGGACGCATCGAGGTCGGCCGCACGGCGATTGTGCACGCCGCCAAGGGCCCCGGTGGCGGCGCGGTGCTGATCGGGCGTGCCGGCGACAGCGGCGCCGTGCTCTGGCGCCAGGAGATCCCCGGCGACCAGCGCCTCATCGGCTACTGCCTCGACGGCGACGTCGCGTATTTCGTGGCGCGTGCCTTCAGCGACACCGGCAGCCACGGCAGCGGCGCGCTGGTCGCCCTCGACGCTCGCACCGGCGCGGGGCGGGGTGGTGGCCGTGCCGGTCGCCACCCAGTACCTGATCCTCCACGACGGCGACAGCGGCGCCGAGCTCGCGCGCATCCTGTCCATCGAGGAGGCCGCCAGCTTCGTGCGCACCGCCCCCGAGGGAATCTTCTTCGGATCGAAGGGGGTGTTCCGCGCGTCGGCCGACACCGCCAAGGCCTCGCGCCGCTCGCCGGGTTACGCCTCGGCCAAGCTGCCGCGCTTCGCGCGCGCGATCTACGGCCGTGACATGTATCGCCCGGAGCAAGGGGATTACTCGGCCATCGACCGCAACCGCGTGCAGTGGCGAGCGGCCGCCGACGGCGACCCGCGCCACATGGCGTTCCGCGATGGTCTGGTGTTCGTGCACGACTTCCGCTTCCTGTTCGCGATCGACGCCGCCTCGGGGTTGCTGCGCTGGGCACACGCCGAGAAGACGGCCGACGCGGTGGTCGCGCAGCACGCCGGGCCGACGCTGGTGTTCGCCACCGCCGACGGCGAGATCGGCGCGCTCGACGCGGCCTCGGGCCAGCCGCGCTACCGCGTGCGCGTGCCGGGCGCGTCGATGGTGCGCGGCGCGACCTTCGACGCCGACGGGTTCACCGGCGCGAGCGCCGGACCGGGCGCGGCGCTCGCGACCACGCTGGCCGGCATCGTCTGGGACAGCGATCGCCGCTTCTCCGACGAGCTGGCCGCCTACGCCGTCGAGGAGCTGGGCAAGCTGCCCGGGCGCGCCGTGACCGCCGATCTGCTCAAGGCGGTGCAGACCCCGGCGCTGGCCGCGCCCGCGCGCAAGAAGGCCGAGCAGGCGCTGGCCACGCGGCGCGACGAGGCCTCGAGCGACTTGCTGGTCGAGGCGTTGCGCCAGCGCGCCGACTTTGCCGACGACACCCACCCGACCAGCGTGTCCGCCATCGCGCGCGCCACCGCAGGAACCCGCTCGAAGCCGGTGGCGGCGGCGCTGGCCCAGCACCTGCTACGGCCCGAGACCGCGCCCGAGACCATCATCGAGATCAGCCAGGCGGTGACGGCGGCCGGCGCAGCGGAGGCGCTGCCGGTCCTGCGCGACTTCCTGTGCATGTACCGGGGCGAGCCGTTCTACGACGCCGATCCGACAGCCCTGATCGCGGTCGCGGGTGCGCTGCTCGCGCTGGGCGGGCCGGGGGAACGCCAGCTCCTGCTGTTCGTGTCGGAAGAGCCGCGCACCGTGGAGCCTCTGCGGCGCCACCTGCAGCGTGCGCTGGCCGCGGCGCCGCCGCGCGCGACGATGGCGCCGCCATGAGCGGCGGCGATGGCGATGGCGACGGCAGCGGAGGCAGTGACGACGGCCGCGGGGGCGGCGGCGTTGCCGGCGCTCCGGTCCGGCTGCGCCGGTTCACGGTGATGGTCTGTCGCGGCCCGACCTGCGGCGAGGCGCGCGGGTCGGCGGCGCTGACCGCGCGGCTGCACGAGATGGTGAGCCTGCGCGGTCTCGAGGCGCAGGTGTCGGTCCTCGAGGAGACTTGCTTCGGGCATTGCCTGCGCGGCCCCAACGTGCTGGTCTACGACACCGACGAGGCCAGCGGCCGGCGCGTGTACGGCCCGGAGTCTCTGACCGCTTCGGCGGTCTTGTACAACCGGATGACCATCTCGGATCTGGAGAAAGTCGTCGAACGCCACCTGGTCGGTGGCATGGTCGTACGTCCGTTTCTCAATCGGCCGCCGGCCAGGGATCCTTGAGCCCCCATCGCCCAACGTCTCGGAGGCGATTGGAACAGCGCGAAATTCCTGCTTGCGCGCCGAGGAGAAATCGCCACAATCAATGGTCATTATGCCGATCGCCTCCCGATCCATCGCCTTGACGTTGTTCGCGCTCGGGAGCTTCGGCTCAGCCTGCACCAAGGAGGACGACGGGCTGACCGCGCGCCTCATGGAAGCAAACAACAAGGTCCTGTCCTGTCAAAAGGACCTCACCCAGGCCAAGGATCAGATCGGCGCGCTCAAGAAGCAGCTCGCCCAGGCGTTGGCCGAACCGTCGAAGGTGGTGCTCACCGATCCGGACATCATCCAGCTGGTCGCCAGCCGCCAGAATCGCCCAGCGCCCACCGGCGAAGGGGACATCACGCCGACGCTGAACCCAAAGGAGGCGAGCCGCATCGTCATGCAGGGCGCCTCGGCCATGCAGCAATGCTACGAGCGCGCGCTGAAGAAGAACGCCTCCCTCCAGTACAAGGCCGGGCTGGGCGTCACTCTGGGCATCACGGTCAAGCCGAGCGGGCAGGTCGAGATGGTCGACGTCAATCCCAGCGTCGACAAGGATCTCACCCAGTGCTTCAAGACCACGGTGCTGCGCTGGAAGTTCCCGACCTTCACCGGTACCGCGGTCACGATCGAGCAGAGGCTCACGCTGACGCCAAAGACGTAGCGTCGCGTCTCGCAAGGCTTGCCCTCTCCCCGGCCCTCTCCCGCGGACGGGCGAGGGTGCCGCGTCTTTTAACGGGGCGGTGGTTCAGCGGTTCTGCTCCACGGACCTCCCTCCCTCGATGCACCGTCCGTGGGGGCGCCGGAATCGGGGGAGGGAGGCCCGGAAGGCGGAGGCGCAGAACCACCGCGAGGCTCAAGAACCAGTCACCCTCGCCCGTCCGCGCCGTCCGCGGGAGAGGGCCGGGGAGAGGGCAGACCTTGCGGAGAGATCCCGCTCAAGAACCAGTCACCCTCGCCCGTCCGCGGGAGAGGGCCGGGGAGAGGGTAGGCCTTGCGAGACGCGAGGCCCGCGCGCCAATCCAGGGTAGATTCCGCCCGTGAACCACCCGGAGATCTACCTGGACCACGCCGCCACCTCGCCGGTGCGGCCCGAGGTGCGAGCGGCCATGCAGGTCGCTCTGGCCGAGCTGCATGGCAACCCCTCCAGCACGCACGCGGCGGGCCGGCGCGCTCGCGCCGCGGTCGAGGAGGCACGGGGCCAGGTCGCGGGCCTGATCGGGGCGTTGCCTGAAGAGATCATCTTCACGTCGGGCGGCACCGAGGGCGACCACCTGGCGATCCGGGGCCTGGCGACGTCGGCGCGCGCGCGCCGGCGGCTGGCGGGCGGCGGGCACCTGATCTCGTCGCCGCTCGAGCACCCGGCGGTGCGTGGCGCGCTGCAGGCGCTGGAGCGCGACGGATTCGCGGTGACCTGGCTGCCGGTCGACGGTCACGGTCGGATCGATCTCGGCGATCTGCGCGCGGCGCTGCGCCCCGACACTCTGCTGGTCAGCCTGGCGGCCGCGAACCACGAGATCGGCAACCTCTACCCGATCGCCGAGCTGGCGGCGCTGGCGCGCGCCGCCGGCGCGCTCTTCCACACCGACGCGGTCGCGGCGGCGGGGCGGGTCGCGCTGGACGTGCATGCGCTCGACGTCGACGCCGCCACCTTGTCGGCCCACAAGATCGAAGGGCCGCCGGGGGCGGGCGCGCTGTACGTGCGGCGTGGCATAGACCTCGACCCGCTGCTGGCCGGCGGGCACCAGGAGCGCGAGCGACGGCCCGGCACCGAGAATCTGGCCGGCATCGTCGGCTTCGGCGTCGCGGCGCGGCTGGCGCGCGCCGAGCTGGCCGACACCGAGGCGCGGGTGCGTGGCCTGCGCGCGCGCCTCGAGCGCGGGCTGCGCACGATCCCGGAGATGAGAATCCACGGCGACCCGGTCGCCGAGCGGCGCCTCCCGGGCACGATCAACGTCGGGTTCGGCGGGGCGGTCGGGCAGTGGGTGGCGATCGGTCTCGACCTCGAGGGGATCTGCGTGGCGACCGGCGCGGCCTGCAGCTCGGGCTCGCTCGAGCCGTCGCCGGTGCTGCGCGCGCTCGGGCTGCCCGCCGAGCGCGCCGCCCAGGGCGTGCGCCTGGCCCTCGGGCGCACGACTACCGGATCCGAGATCGACCGATTGCTCGACCTGCTGCCGGGCGTGGTGGCGCGCGTCCGCGGGGAAGCCCCGGCCGCCTGCGCGCCACTGGCGACCTCGGCGCGCCGGCCGCGCATCGCCGTCGCCATGTCGGGCGGCGTCGACTCCTCGACGGCAGCCGCCCTGTTGGTCGAGTCGGGCGCCGAGGTGGTCGGCGTGACCCTCAAGCTGTACGACGCGTCGGGTACGGCGGCCAGCATCGGCGGCCGCTGTTGTGGGCCGCGCGACATCGAGGACGCGCGCGCCACGGCGGCCGAGCTCGGCATCCCTCACTACGTCATCAACGAGACCGAGAGCTTTCGCCGCGCGGTCATCGATGACTTCGTGCAGGCGCATCGGGTGGGGCGCACGCCCAACCCCTGCGTGCGCTGCAACGAGAAGCTCAAGTTTGCCCCGCTGGTGCGCTTCGCCGAGGCCATCGGCGCCGACGCGCTGGCCACCGGTCACTACGCGCGCCTGGTCGCCGGCGGCGACGACGCGGCCGGCGGCGCCCCGGCCGGCGCGGTCGAGATCGTCCCGCGCCTGCTGCGCGCCGTCGACCGCGACAAGGATCAGTCCTACTTCCTGTTCGGCGTGCGGCCCGAAACCTTCGCCAAGGTCCGCTTTCCGCTCGGTGACATGACCAAGGCCGAGGTGCGCGCCATCGCGCGCCGCGCCGGGCTCGCCAGCGCCGACAAGCCGGACTCGCAGCAGATCTGTTTCATCCCCGACGGCGACCACCGCGGCTTCGTCGAAGCCCATGGCGGCGCCGGCCGGCCGGGCGCGATCGTCGACCAGGCCGGGGCGACCCTGGCTGGGCACCAGGGCACCCACCACTTCACCGTCGGGCAGCGGCGCGGCGTGCCAGCCACAACCAGCGGCGAGCGCCGCTTCGTGGTGCGCATCGACGCCGCCAGCGGCCAGGTGGTGGTCGGGCCGCGCGACAGCCTGGCGCGTTCGGCGCTGCGGGTCTCCGACGTGCGCTGGCTGCGCGAACGCCCGGCCGGCGCCTGGCCCCTGCGCTGCGCGGTGCAGATCCGCCACCACTCGGCGGCGGTGCCGGCCTGGGTCGCTCCGCCCGAGGGTGGCGGCGCGCCGGCCGCATTCACCGTCGAGCTGGACGTGCCCGCGCATGGGGTCGCGCCCGGGCAGGCGGCGGTGTTCTACGACGGGGACGCGGTGCTGGGCGGCGGCTGGATCGACTGACGCCCGCGCTCAGAGCCTGTGAAGGAAAGACCTCGGACCTTCGGGCCTCGGGCCTCGGGCCTCGGGCCTCGGGCCTCGACCTCGGGCCTATTGGGGTGTCCACAAGACCGGGGGATCAAACCCGTGGACAACTCGACAATTCGACTTTCCCTCCGCGCACCGACTTCATTGACTCTTCCAGAGGCCTGACGCCGGAGGCCCGAGGTCCTTGCAGCGACGGAATTCGTTCACAGGTCGTCAGGAGTCGGCCAGCTGCGCGGCGGAGATCGCGGCGGAGATGACCTGCTGCGGGCTGGTGTTGCGGTCGCGGACGCGCACGGCGTCGATGGCCTCCTGCAGCTCGCCACGATCCAGGAAGATGCCGTGGCAGGTGCCGCAGTAGTCGACGTGAACCTTGCCGAGCAGCACCTCCGACAGGCGGCCCTCACAGGCCGGGCAGGGCGCCTTGTTCTCCGTCGGAACGGGGGGCGGCCCTGAGTTGCCCCGCAGCAGGTCGCGCAGGCGCGCCAGCTCCTTTTCGGGTAACTGCGCGGCGCGGGTGATCTCGCCGCGGTCCAGCCACAGCCCGCCGCACTTGGGGCAAAGGTCGACCTCGAGCCCCTGGAACGTCGCGCGGTCGAGGATGGAGTTGCATTTTACACAACAAAGGTTCGCGGTCTGACCCATGACATTCCATGATACCCGGGCTCGGGCCGCTCGGTCCAGGGGGCCCACCGGTCGCCGACGGTGTTAACTTAGGGTCAATGACAGCGTCGGAGCCGGCCTCCTACAGCGTGCTCGAGAGCCGGATCGGATACGTTTTCAACGATCGCAGCTTGTGCGAGGCGGCTTTGACCCACAAGTCGTGGCTGAACGAACGCCACGGCACCTCGCGCACCGACAACGAGCGCCTCGAGTTCCTGGGCGACGCCGTGCTGGCGCTCGCGGTCAGCGACATGCTGATGCGGCGTTTCCCCGAGCGGTCGGAGGGCGAGCTGTCGAAGAACCGCGCGGCGCTGGTCAGCGAGGTCGGCCTGACCAAGGCGGCCGAGGGCATCGGGCTCGGCGAGTGGATCTTCCTCGGGCGCGGCGAGGACCAGGCCGGCGGCCGGCGCAAACCGTCGATCCTGTCCGACGCGCTGGAGGCGCTGGTGGGCGCGGTCTACATCGACGCCGGCTACACCGCGGCCCACCAGGTGACCGAACGGCTGTTCGGCGATTCTTTGCGCGACGCCGACAGCTCGGCCCGCTTCGATTTCAAGTCACGCCTGCAAGAGCGGTCGCAGGCGCTGCTGCAGGCGACGCCGCAGTACACCGTCGTCGGTCAGGAGGGCCCCGACCACGACCGGCGCTTCCTGGTCGCCATCCGCCTCGAGGGGCGCGAGTACGGCCGCGCCACCGGGCGTTCCAAGAAGGAGGCCGAGCAGAGCGCGGCCGCAAAGGCCATCGAAGTGATCGAGGGCCGCGCCCCGCCGCCCGGCGGCGACGAATGACCGCAGGCGGCGCTCCGACGATCGACCGGGCGCGAATTCCCGCCGAGGTGATCGGCCTGTGCCGGCGGTTGCGCGCGGCCGGGCATCAGGCGCACCTGGTCGGGGGCGGCATCCGCGACCTCTTGCTGGGCCGCAAGCCGGCCGACTTCGACGTCGCCACCAGCGCCCGCCCCGAAGAGGTGCTCGCGCTCTTTGGCTCGACCTTCGCGATTCCGACCGGCCTGCAACACGGCACGGTCACCGTGCTGGTCGGGTCAGCGCCCGCGCGCACCCCGGTCGAGGTCACCACCTTTCGCGGCGAGGGCGCCTACCTCGACGGCCGTCGCCCGTCGTCCGTCAGCTACGTGTCGTCGCTGGAGGAGGACCTGTCGCGGCGCGACTTCACCATGAACGCCGTCGGATACGACCCCCTCGATGATCGGCTCACCGACCCCTTCGACGGTTTCGGCGATCTGTCGCGGGGCCTGGTGCGCGCGGTCGGCGACCCGGTCGAGCGCTTTCGCGAGGACGGCCTGCGCCCCATGCGCGCGGTCCGGCAGGCGACCCAGCTCGGGTTCACGATCGATCCGCCGACGCTGGCCGCGATCGGCGCGACCCTGGAAGTCTTTCGCAAGGTGTCCGCCGAGCGGGTGCGCGACGAGCTGCTCAAGCTGCTGGCCGCGCCGGTGCCATCCCAGGGGCTGGAGCTGATGCGGGTCACCGGCCTGCTCGGCGAGGTCCTGCCCGAGCTCCTCGAGGGAGTCGGCGTGACCCAGAACCGATTTCACAAGTTCGACGTCTACCGGCACACCCTGGCGGTCGTCGACCACACGACCGGCGACCCGGACAGCGCTCCCGCGAACCTGGCGGTGCTGCGCCTGGGCGCGCTGCTGCACGACGTGGGCAAGCCACGCGCCCGCCAGCCGCGCGAGGGCGCACCCGGTGAGTTCAGCTTCTTCAAGCACGAGTACGTGGGCGCCGACATGGCCGACGCGATCGCGCGCCGGCTCAAGCTGTCGGTCGCCGACCGGGAGCGCGTGGTCGCCATGGTGACCCACCACATGTTCTTCTATTCACCCGACTGGACCGACGGCACCGTGCGCCGCTTCGTGCGCCGCATCGGCAGCGACGTCCTGCCGGCGCTGTTCGCGCTGCGCGAAGGCGACATCGCCGGTCGCGGCTTTGGCGAGGATCCCGAGGTCGAGCTCGGCGAGCTGCGCCGACGCGTGGCCGAGGTGTCGACCGCCGACGCCGCCCTGCGCGTCACCGACCTGGCCATCGACGGCAAGGACGTGATGCGGGTCCTCGGCGTGGGGCCCAGCCGGGTGATCGGCGTGGTGCTGGGACGCCTGCTCGAGCGCGTGCTGGACGACCCGTCCCTGAACCAGCGCGAGACCCTGGAAGCGCTGGTGCCAGAGGTCGCGAAGGAGGCGTAGGGAGGGATCGCCGCCGCTGACGCCGACGCTGACGCCGACGAGAACCCGGATCCGCCCGTCGGCGTAGGCGTCGGCGTCGGCGTCGGCGTCGGCGATCCCTTGCCCGATGGCGCGGTCTGACGCGCTACCGCTCGTCGCCCCGGATCAGCCCCGCCACCAGCTCCGCCGCTGACGACACCGTCTTGACCGGCCGCTCCGCGGTCGCGGAGGTGCCCAGGATCTCGGTCCGGCGCCGGATCACCGTCACCTCGGGGTCGAAGATCGCCAGCGTCTCGATCGAGCGCCCGGGAGCGCCCGGGCGTTCGGGCGCTCCGGTCGCAGGCGCGGCGGCGCCGCGCACCACCGACATCACGAAGGGGACACCGACAGCCAGCCGGCGCATGCGGCCCTCGCCGCGTACCGTGACCGTGAGGGGCAGCGAGCGGGCTCCCGCGGCGGCGGCCGCGGACAGCGCGAGCGATTCGATGTTGGCCAGGTGGGGCAGGCTGGTGTGGCGGGCGATCGACGCGGTCAACGCACCCAGGCCGTCGGTGTCGCTGCGCGCGCCGCCCAGGATCAGATCGGGGCCCAGCGTGCGGGCTGCGCTGCCCAGCACCTGGCCCAGCGTGTGGAAGTCGGCGGCGGCGAAGCTTTCGCCGCTCACCCGCGCCGCGCGGTCGACGCCGGCCCGCAGCGCCGCTTCGAGGGGGGCGATCTCGTCCTTGTTGCCGGCCAAAAGCGCGATCACCTCGTGTCCCTCGCCCAGGGCGCGCGCTAGCCGGATGGCTTCGCGATCGTTGTCGGCGAGCGGCTGTCCACCCGGGGGCGACGCGTGGAGACAGACGATGATCCTCACGGGACGGTCCGCAGGGCGGCGGCGAGTTCGTCCCAGGGATCGGCGCCGGCCGGATCCCATACCAGGTCGTGGACCTGGCGCGCCGACTCGCCCGCCGCCGGCGATGCTCCCTCGCGGGACAGCGGGATGAGGCCCACGCGCGCGCGCGGCGAGAGCCCGACGTCGAGCCTGCCGCCCGCGCCCCCGACGTCGAGCAGGAACTCGGGCGACGCCGCGGCCAGCGCGCGCGGCGCTGTCGCCCCGTCGGCGATCACGACCCCGGCCGGCGCTTCGGCGCGCAGCCGATCCGCGACCTGCGGGCTGACGCCAGGACCCAGGAAGACCAGGGCGCGCGCCTGGATCACCGCTTCCATTTCGTCGGGCTCGGAGTCGAGCTCGACGACCGGGGCCTCCGGCGCCGGGGCGCAGGCGATCACTTCGACGTCGATGTCGGGCGTGCCCTCCTCGCGCACGACGCCGTGCGCGCCCAGCAACGCCACGATCGGACGCTCTATCTCGACCGGATCCAGCTCGCGGTAGCCGGAGCGGTCGGCGCGCCAGCGCCGCAGGGTGATCCGCCCGACGCCATCGGCCAGCGGCCCGGACTCCTCCGAGACCCGGAAATCGACCGCCCGCGCGTAGGCCGCGCCAAGTCTCACCGCTAGCGGAGGGCCCAGCTCCTCGCCCGGTCCCCCGCAGGGAAACAGAATGACGATGGGCGGAACGCGCTCGGCGGCGGTGAAGAGGGCCCTGCCGTGGGTGACGTCCAGCGGCGGCGCGCCCAGACCTGCGCCCTCGCAAACCAGGACGCGATCGGCACCGGCGCGACCCAGCACGCCGGCGAGAGCGTCCGAGCGCAGCGCACCGTGCGGTTCGTCGAAGAGCAGCGCATAGACGGTCAGACCGGCAGCGTGCGCGCTGCGTCGCGCCTCGGCCAACGCGAACCGCGAGGCGGGGGTGGGGACGCCATCTCGGCGGTCGATATAGACGAGGAGGTTGGGCAGAGTCGCACCGCTGGGGAAGGGCCTTGCCTATCATGCGCACGGCGGGCCGGGACTGTCCATTCGCACCTCGTCGCAGGTCACGACTGGTCATTGACGAGCGCGAGGCATCAGACCACGACGTGTCCCAGGCGTCAGACCAACGGCTCGATGAATTGACCCCCGATCAGACGGTGGACATAATAGTTCACTTTGGTATCGGCGGTACCCACGTCGACTCCTGGTTGACGCAATCGTTGAAACCTTCGACATCTTCGACCGACAATCTTCGACCGACATCTTCGACACCTCCTCGGACCCCATCCTGGACGACCGACGCTCGACAAAGACGCATGTCACGAGCACCCGCTGACGACGACGACCTCGCGATCGAGATAACGCCCGACATCCTCGAGGGGCCGGTCGAGTCGGGTCCGGTCGCCGTGGTGGGACCCGCGTCCTCGCCCGGCTGGCCCAGGGCGGCCCCGGCGCCGGAGCTCGAACCGCGAGCCGAGATCGATCTCTATCTGGCCGAAGCCGGCCTGGCCGGCGCGCACGGGGCGCGCGTCGCGCCGCTGCTCTACGAGGCGGCCCACCTGCAGGCGGCCGCGCTCGGCGATCGCGACGGCGCGCTGGCCACCCTTCGCGACGCTCTTGTGCGCGATCCCACCTTCGTGGCCACGCTGGCGCCGCTGCGCCAGCTGCTGTCCGCGCGCGGTCATTGGCAGGAGCTGGCCACCGTCTACGAGCGCCTGATTCGCGGCGGCGCGTTCGGTGCCGACGCGCGCCGCTCGCGTCGGGCGGCCGATCTGTGGGTCGAGCGTGGACGCATCCTGGAGGATCGACTGTCGCGATCGTCCGATGCAGCGTCCGGTTACCGCGAAGCGATGGTGGCCGCCCCCGACCACGCCACCGTGCCGCTGGCGCGCCTGCTGGGGGCCGCGCGCGCCCAGGACAGCGACGGCGTCGAGGCCGCGCTGGCCGGTCTGATTGATTGCACCGAGGATCCGACCCGGCGCGCCGCGCTGGCCGCCGAGCTGGCGCGCGCGCAACGGCTCGCCCCCGGCAGCGGCGCCACGGCGTCGTCAGCGGGTGAGTCGGCCACCGACCGCGCACCCGAGGCCGGCGAGGCAGGCGGGTCTTCCGAGGGCCCGTCGCGCGCGCTGGACACGCTCCGGCAGGCGCTGGGCGGGTTGGGCGACGAGGCGGGCTCGGCCGACCTGTGCGCCGAGCTGGAAGAGCTGGCGGGGCAGCGCGCGCTGCCCCGCGTCCAGGTCGGCGCGCTCGAGGAGCTGGCGCGCGTCCGGCCGGGGTCCGACCCCGCCACCAAGGCGGCCCTGCACCGGGAGCGGGCGCGCATCCTCCGCGACGTGATCGGCGACCTCGAGGCGGCGCACGCCGCCCTGGCCGACGCCCGCCGGTTGTTGCCCGAGCATCCTCTGCTGACCGAAGACATGCTGGACGTCGCCGAGCAGCGGGGCGGCACCGAGCTGCTGGTCCGGACCATGGAGACCTCGGCCATCCCGCAGGACGAGCTGCGGTCGGCGCTGCGGCTGGTCGAGGCGCTGGGACGCGCGGGCCGCACCACCGAGGCGCTCGATCTGGTGCGCCGGTACGGCGACGGCTGGGCCGCCGATCCCTCGTCGGAGCTGGCGCTGGCGGCGCTGGCGGCGCGGGTGGCGCTGTTCGCCGAGGCGCGCGACGCCGCCGGACTGGCGCAGGCGTTCGAGGCCGAGGGCGAGCAAGGGCGCGGGATCACGGCGGCGCACGCGTTGGTGCGGGCGGCCACGCTGCGCGACCTGGTCTTGCGCGACCCGGCCCACGCCGAGCGGTTGTATCGCCAGGCGCTGGCGCGCCAACCGGGCTATCCGCCCGCGGTCGACGCGCTGGAAGAGGTGTTGCGCAGCGACGAGCGCTGGGCCGATCTCGCCGAGCTGTTCGAAGGCGACCTGGCGGCGTTGCCGGCCGCCGAGGAGCACGAGCCGCGGCGGCGCTACCTGTTGCAAGCGCTGGTTGGCCTTCACCGCGACCGCCTCGGCAACTCGGAGCGAGCGCTGGTCCACCAGCGCGCGCGCGTCGAGCTCGACCCTTCGGATCTTGGCGCCTGGATCCTGCGCCGCGACCTCGAGCTTGCGGTGTCGGTCACCACCGACGATCCCGACCTGCGGGGCCGACTGCGGCGCGACGGGGTCGGGACCTTGATCCAGCTGGCGATGCGGGCCGAGGAGCCCTCGGTCACCGCGGCGCTGGAGACCGAGGCGGCCACGCTGGTGACCGGCGATCCGGCGCTGACCGAACGGTTCTTTCGCGACGCGGCCACCGATGACCGCACCGGCATGGCCACCGGCCACCTGACCGCGCGACTGGCGTCGTCGGGTGAACGCTGCCGCGTGCTGGCCACCGAGCTGGCGGCGGCCGAGGCAGCAGGGCGCACCGACGTCGCGCGCGCGCTGCGCCATCGCCTGGCTGCGGAGCGCGCCAGCGCGGGTGAATGGAGGGAGGCGATCGCGGCCCTGGTCCCGGTCGCCTCCACCGGAGACGAGCTGGCGCGTGCCTTCGGTTTCGACCGTGCCCGCCGCTCGGGCCAGGCGGCGCTCGAGGTCGTGGTGCTCGGCGACGACACCGCCGACGGGACCAGCTCGGGGCTCACGGCCCCCGCCGACCGCGGCGAGGCGCTCGAGCGCGCGGGCAACGGCGAAGCGGCGCAGGGCGCGTTTCGCGAGGCGATGCGGCGCGGGCCATCGACCGACGCGGCGCTGGGCCTGCTGCGGACGGCCTCGGTGGCCGGCAACCTCGACGGCGTGGCCGAAGCGCTGGGCGCGCTGGGCGACGCGTCGCTCGACGACGGCGACGCGACCATCGCCGCGGCCGCGCGGCGAGAGCGCGAGCTCCTGGACGCGGCCCGGGGCGCGCGCGGCCTGCAGCCGCCGGGTAGCGCGCGACCCGACGCGGGCGACGCGCTCAGCGACTGGATCGAAGGGGTTCGGAGCGGCGATCATCGCCAGGTCGCCGGCGCGCTGGTCGACCTGGCCGCGCTGGCGGCTCCGGCCACCGCAGCCGGCGGCGGCGAGCGCGCGATCCCGGGCCTGCTCACCCGCGCGCTCGCGCGCTCGCGGCTCGCCGGGCCCGACGTTGCCAGGGAGCTGCACCGGCGCGCCTGGGAGCTGGCGCCCGCCAACCCGACGGTGGCTCACGGCATCAGCGACGTGCGCGCAGAGCGGCGCGCGGGCTCCGAGTCCACCGACGTGACCGCTGGTCCCTTGCCCGACACGAGCGCCGACCGCGCCGCGCGCCTGCCGCCCTCGGCCGCGGGCCTGGCGACCGAGCTGGACCTGGAACGGGCGCTCGAGCAGGAAGCGCGCGGTTGCCTCGGCGAGGCGCTGCACGTGTACGCCCGCATCCTGGCCCGCGACGCCGACTGCCTGGAGGCGATGCTGGGGGTGCGGCGGCTGGCGCGGGCCGGCGGCGACGTGGTGGGCGAGGCGCGGGCGCTGGTTCGTCTGGGCGCGCTGGTCAAGACGCCGGTGCATGCGGCGCGCCTGTTCGCCGACGCGGCGGCGCGCTTCGAGCAGGTCGGGCGGCGCGAGGAAGCCATCGCCGCTTACCTCAAGGTGCTGGAGCACGGTCCCGACGACGACCCGGGTTTCGAGCGTCTGGCGGCGCTGCTGCGCGCCAGCGCCGACGCGCCCGGAAGCGCCAAGACCCTCGATCGGGTGCTGAGCCACCGCCTGCACCGGCGCGTCCCGACCGCCGGCGTCGACGAGGTGCTGGCGCTGCTGTTCGAACGCGCCGAGAACCGGCTCCGTCGCCTGGAAGATCGAGACGGGGCCATCGAAGACTTCAAGCGAATCTTGAAGATCGCTCCACACAACCACCGCGCGCTGCGCCAGCTGGCGACGCTGGCCATCGAGATGCGGCACCCGGCCGACGCCGCGCACTTCCTCACGCGATACCTGGCGGTGGCGCCCGACGACGACGGCGCCGCGGTCGCGCGGCTCGAGCTGGCGACCGCCCACGAGGCGGCGAACGACACGCTGCGCGCGCTCGAAGCCCTGCGCGCGGCCGCGGCGGCGCGCCCGCTGGATGCGGTGCCGCTGCAGCGCATGGCCGAGCTACATGAGCGCGCGGGCGATTGGCGCGGCGCGATAGCGACGATGCGCGCCTGGGAGATGGTGCTGCAGGATCCCGCGGCGCGCGCAGGCCTGGAGCTGCGCATCGGCGCGCTGCTGCGCGACCGTGCCTACGACCTGCCCGAGGCGGCCCTGGCCTTTCGACGGGCGGCCGAGCTGGACCCTCTCGGCAACGGCACGCGCGAGCTGGCGCAGATGTACGAGAACGGCGGCGACGAGGCCGGCCGCGTCGCGGTGCTGGAGCAGGCCATCGTCCAGATGCGCGCGGCTCTGGCCAGCGACCCGCTGGACCTGCCGCGCCTGCACCGGTTGAAATCTCTGCTGCAGCAGGCCTGGCGCGACCAGCGCGGTCGGGACGCCATCCGTGCCGTCGCGCAGGTGCTGGCCTTGATGGGGGAACCTTCGCCCGAAGCCAGCGATTCGTCGCCTGCGCCACTCGGGCTGTCCGCGGCGCCGTCCGCCGCCTTCTGGGCCACGCTCACCGACGCGCCGGCGCTCGGCTTCATGAGCGAGGTCTGGTTGTTGATCGCGGATGCGGTCGCCGAGCTGCATCCGCCCAATCTGACCGCGCTGGGCACCAGCCGGCACAGCCGCCTGCAGCCCGACAGCGAGCCGGTCGTCGGCTGGGTGGTGCAGACCGCGGCGGCCCTGGGTCTTTCGGGCGTGGTCCTACATCGCGCCTCCACCACCAGCGGAGATGTCGGGCCGTACCAGGCCCAGGCCGCCGAGTTGCCGGCGCCCTTGCTGGTGTTCGGCGCCGCCTCCAGGCTGGACGGCGGGATGGCGCCGCCATCGCCGTACTGGGTGGGACGGGCGCTGGGCCTGCTGCGCCTGCGGGCGAGCGCGGCCGCGCGCCTGTCGGCGAACGAGCTGCAGGATCTCTTCTCGGCGGCCGGCATCCTGGCCGGGGCCGAGCCTTCGGCGATGGGCGAGCGCGCCACCCGCGTGTCGGAGGCGCAGGTGAAGGCGCTCTTCAAGACGCTGCCCCGGAAGGATCGCAAGGCGCTGACGCTGCAGGCGTCGCGCTTCGGCTTCGAGGCGCTGGACGCCGCCGCCTGGCAACAGGCGGTGGTCGGGGCCGCCGAGCGGTTCGGGCTGATGCTGGCTGGCGACGTCGCCGAGGCAGCGGCGGCGGCGGCCGATCTGTCGCCGCCGGTCGCGTCCCACAAGTTGCGGCGCAGCGAGGCGGCGCTGAACCTGCTGCGCTTCGCGCTGAGCGAGCGATACCTGGCCGCGCGCCGCGAGCTCGAGCGGGGAAGGGGTGGCTAGCGAGTGCCTCACGTGAAAAATCTGGGCGCATCCGGACGCCGATCCGCGCCGCCCGCTTCGTTGCTCCTCGGTGACATGGGCAGAACCATGCGCCCTGGTCGCGCCTCGCGGCCAGGTGTTGCTCAGATTTTCGACGTGAGGCACTAGTGGCGGAGAGGGAAAAGCCCAAGGCCCCGGTCTTGCCCTTCGCGGGCGAGAACGAAAACGAATGGGAGACCGAGCTCGCCGATTGGGACGCGCACTTGCCGATCCAGGACGCGGGCGCCGTGCCCGCGACCGCGCCCGACCTCCCGGGCGCGATCCCCATCGACGAGAACGCCTTCGCGGAGACGCCGACGACCGTCGTCTCACCGCCGCGGCTGGATGATGCCCGCGTCTTCGAGGCCGCCGCCGACGAGTTCTCGGAGCGCGCGACGCCCCACTCGGACGCCTACGCCGCCATCATCTCCACCGTCGACAGCGAGGAGAGCCCGTTCCAGGGCGAGCCGCCCATCGATCCGCCCTCGCCGATCTTCGCCGATCCGCTGGCCGAGATGGCGGCCGACCCCTGGCGCGAGGATCTGGAGCTGCTGGTGCGCGTGCCGGCCGAGATCGATCGCGACGAATTCACCGAGGCGGAAAAGCGCGCGACGCTGAGCCTGCTGGCCGCCGAGATGGAAGTGGCCGACACGGCGACCCAGCAGGCGGCGCTGACCATGGCCGCGGCGCGCCTGTCAGACGCGTTGGGGGACGCGTCGGCCGCCGCCTCGCTGTACGACGACGCGCTCATCCTGCAGCCCGGATCGCCGATGGCGCTGCGCGCGCGCTTGCGGCTGGCCGAACGCTCGGGCGATGCGCCGGGCGCGCTCGAGACGGTTGGCCTGCTGGCCGAGGTGCTGGACGGCGGCGAGCGCGACCACTACAACGCCATCGAAGCCGAATGGACGCTGGCGCTGGGCGGCAAGCTGGACGAGGCGGGGCTGGCGGCGCTGGGCGATGGGCTCGCGCGCGCCCTGGTGGATGCCGAGATCGCGCTGCGACAGTCCGACCTGCGCCAGGTGGCGGCCAGCCTCGAGCCGGTGGCGAGCGCGCTGGGGCCGCCGGCCGACGTCGCGTTCACGGCGGCGCTGGCGCGGCTGGCCGAGGTAGCCGGCGATACCACGGCCGCGGCTCGATTGCGGGCACGGGCCGCGGCCGGCGCGGGGACCGGTGGCGCGCGCCTGGGCGTGCTCATGGGGCAGCTCCGCGACGCCGCCCGCGCCTCACCCGAAGCCGCCCCGTCGTTGCTGGCGGAGCTGCTGGCCGTCTTGCCGCCGGGCGACTTCAAGGTGGCGTGCGCGCGCTGGGTCGCCGCGCTGGCCCGCCGCGCCGGCACGCCCGAACGAGTGGAGGAGATCCTGTCCGACCCGTCGCTGGGGCCGCCGTCGCCGTCCTGGTTGCGGGACCGCATCGATCTCGCGACGGCCCGCTTCGGGAGGATGGGCGTGCGCGGGGACGGCGTGCCGGTCGAGCTGGGCGGCGCGCCCCTGTCCCTGTTGCTGGCGGAGGCACGGACGACCTGGCCGACGGCGGGCGGGCGCGCGTCGCTGGATCTGATGGCGGCCGAGCTGGCGCTGCGCGAAGGCGACCCGCGCCGTGCCCTGGACATCGCCGCTGCCGGACTGGAGGCGGCGCCCAGGGCCACGCCGCTGGCCCTGATCGCCGAAGAGGTCGCGGCCCGGGCCGGCGCGGCCAACCTGCCGGCGCTGCGACTGGAAGCCCTGGCGCTGTGGGCTCGCTTCGACCCGGCGCGCGCCGCATACGCCCACTCCCTGGTGGTGGAGGCGCTCGAGTCGACGCTGGCGGCCGAGCCGGTCACCGGTGACGAGCGCGTGCGGGTCGCCCTGGCCGATCAGGTCGCCGCAGCGCCGACGGCCAGCGCCTTCTGGACCCTGGCGGCGCGGGAGCGGGCCGCGGGCCGAAAGGCCGCGGCCGCCGAGGTTCTCGCGCGCGGCGCCGAGGCCTGGGGTGCGAGCGAGATCGCGCCCGCCCTGAAAACGCTGGCTGACGATCTGCGCGCCGATCGACCGGCGACCTGGCCGGCGCCCGTGCCGGGTCGCGACAAACCCCGACGCGTCGAAACCGCGGTCGAGGAGTCGGAGAGCGTTCTTCGCGCCCACCCCGCCGACCCGATGGCGCTGGCGCTGGTCACTCTGGGCCGCGGTGGAGATGCCCACCACCTGGCCGCCTGCTTCGCCGCGGCGGCGGGCGCGCTGCCCGCCGGCAGTGAAGGGGGACGGCTGTGGAAGCTCTGGGCCGCCGCCTGGTTGGCACGTGCCGGCGACCTCGACGGCGCCCTGGAGGCAGCCTTCGCGGTCGTCGATGCCGACGGGAACGCGTCCTGGCCGCCGGCGCGCGGGCTGGCCCAGCGCCTGGCGCGCGGGCAGTCCGACCCGGCCGCGCGCGCCCGCGCCTTGCTGCGCCTCGCTGCGGCGCCCGGCGATGCCGGCGAGGCGCTGCGCGTGGCCGACGCGCACGAGAGCCTGGGACAGGTCGACGCCGCGCAGGCGATCTTTCGCGAGCTGTCGCGGGGCGCCGGATCGACGGCGGCGGACGCGGCTCGCGCCCTATCTCGGCTGCAGGCCGCGCCGCCCACGGAGGGATCTGGCGTCGCCGGTGGTGCCGGGGTCGCGGGTGCCGCCGCGACCGGAGGGGAGGCCAGCAGCGAACGACTCAGCGAAGCGCGCGCCCGCGTGCGGGCCTTTCTGTCGGCGGCGCGGACCGGGCAGGCGGTCGAGCTGGCGGCGAAGCTCGAACAGGCCCCTCCACATCAGGACGAGGCGACCGCGCCCGCGCTGTACCTCGGGGCCTTGTTGTGCGAACAGGCGGCGAGCGCGGGGGCGGATGCCGGCGCGGCCGCCGACTCGACCCGATTGCTGGCCGCGGCCATGGCGTGGCGGGCGGCGCCGCGCCCAAGCGATCGACCGGGGCTGCTGTGCGCCTGGCGTGCCGCCACGGGCAGCGCGGGCGATGACGGTGTCGAGGGCGCCGGCGCCCTGCTGGCGCAGATCGCCGATCGGCTGCTCGAGGCCGACGATGCCCTCGATCCAGGCGGCGAAGGCGCCGATGAGGCGACGGGCGAGCGGACCGGCGATCCCCGGTCGAGCGCCACCCTGCTGGTGCGCGCTGCCGAGCGCGCCGCCGCTGCGGGGAACCACGAGCTGGCGGAGCAGCGCCTGCGTGCGGCGCTGGAACGAGACGGCGCCTGCTTGCCGGCGCTGCGCGCCTTGCGCCGCGCGCTCTGTGCCCGCGGCGCGGCCGCGGAGGCGGCGTCAGCGTGTGAGCGCGAGGCCGAGGTGCTGAAGGGCAAGGCCGAGCGTATCCGCTTGCTGATGCTGGCCGCCGATCTGGCCGCGACCGCGGTCGCGCCCGCGCGCGGCGCGACGTCGGGCGATTCCGGGCTCACGCCCCTCGTCGACGTCAGCCCGTTTCGGGCCGCGCGCGCCGCCGAGCCGCTGCGACGGATCCTGGCCGCCGACCTGGATCCCGGACACCTGGGCGCCTTCGAGCGCCTGCGCGCCAACCTGGCCGCCAGCGGAGACCACGCCGGTCTGTCGCCGGTGCTGGCGGCGCGCATCGCGGTCGCGACCAACCCGTTCGAGGTGGCCGCGCTGCGGCTGGCGCGGGCGGACCTGCTGTCGGGACCGCTGGGCGACGCCGAGGGCGCCAGGGCCGAGCTGCGCGCGGTTCTCCAGAAAGAACCCCAGCACGGCAAGGCCCTGCAGCGGCTGGCCGACCTCCAGTACGAAGGCGGCGCGTACGGGGAGGCGGCGGAGCTGTATCTGAAGCGCGCGCTGGTGGAGCGTTCGCCCGAACGGCTGCGCGAGATCTTCCTGCGCATCGGCCGCATCTACACCCGTCACCAGCACGACCCCAAGCGGGCCGCCGACGCCTACAAGCGCGTGCTGCAGCTCGAAGCCGACAACCGCGAGGCGCTGCTGGCGCTGGCCGATCTGCTGATCGAGATCGGCGAGACCAAGAACGCCATCGCGGTCATCGAGCGGCTGGTCGAGCTGGTGCCCGAGGTCGACAAGCGGGTACCCTACCTGATCCGTCTGGGCCAGCTCTACGAGCAGGCCGGAGACCTGCGCCAGGCGGGCGCGCGCTTTCGCCGCGCGGCCGACGACGCGCCCCGGAACCTGGCGGCGCTGGGCGAGATGGTGCGGCACTTCGACCGCACGCGCGACGTGGCCGGGCGGCGCATGCTGCTCGATCACGCCCTGCTGGTGCTGCGCGCCGATCTGCACGCAGGCAAGCTCGATCTCGATTGTCTGCGCGCGATCGCGCACGTCATGCAGTGGCGCGGTCGCGCGGCCGCGACCGCCGCCGGCGCACAGTTGCTGGCCGCGCTGTCGCCCGATCCCGCCGATCGCGCGCTGGCCGAGGGCATGGCGGCGCCGCGCGCGCGTCGGTTGTTTGCGCTGACCCGCCCCGACGTCGACGAGCGCCTGTTTCCGGCCGGCCTGCCGTCGGGGGTGCGCAACATCTTCCGGATCCTGGGCGAGCCGCTGGCCAAGCACTTCGGCGACCTCAGGCGCTACGAGGTCTCGCGCGCAGACAAGGTCGCGCGCGGGCAGGGCCCGCGCGAGATCATCGACCCGCTGGCCGTCGAGGTGGGGCTCAAGGAGATCGACGTGTACGTGAAACCAGCGCGCGTCGCCGCCGAACCGGCCTGGCTTGCCGTCGAACCGGGCGACCCGCCCGCGCTGGTACTGGGGGCGTCGATCCTCGCGCTGGGCGCGGCGGGCGTCCGCTTCGCCGGCGGGCGCGCGGTGCGGCTGGCTTCCACTCACCTCGACATCGTGCTGCGCGGAACGCTGCCGCAGACCGGCGCGCTGATCGGCGGCGTGGTCCGGCAGTTCGTCACCGACTACCGCCACCCCGAGGTCCCCCCCGACGTCATGGACGTGGGGGTGGCGACCGCGTCACGCGCGCTGTCGCGTCGCCTGCGCCAGGAGGTGATGCCGTTCGCCATCGAGAGCGCGGGTCCGCTCGACCTGGCCGCGCTGCACGCTGCCGCGCGGGACGGCGCCAACCAGGTCGGCTTGCTCGCGTCGGGTAGCCTGCCGTCCAGCCTGGCGGTGATCCTGGCCACCGCCGGGCGGTCGCTCACGCTGGCGCACGTCGCCGACAGCCCCGAGGCGCTGGCCTTGCTCGATTTCGCGTTGTCCGACGGCTACGATGAGCTGAGCCGAGAGCTGGAAGCCGGTCCCGGGTGATAGTGCCATCCCTCGGCAGGCCTTGCGGAGGGATCCGCTAAAGCATGCGCGGACATGCCGTCGAAGTGAGCGCCGAGGTCGCCGATTTTCATCGCGAGGCGTTCGTGCTCGATCTGCACAACGACGCGCTCACCAAGCTGACCCACACCGGCTATGACTTCGGTCGCGAGCACGCGCCGGCCACGTTCTGGAATCCGCTGCGCCTGGATCTGGATGTGCCGCGCATCCGCCGCGGCGGCATAGACGCGCTCGGCTGTCTGATGTTCGCCGGGTTCCACGTCAAGCGGCAGCGCCGCTTCTGGCGCCAGCTGGAGTGCGCGCGCCGCCTGGCCATCGATCACGCCGCCGACATCGCCCTGGTGCGCAGCGCGGCCGAGATGCGCGCCGCGCGCGCCGCCGGGCGTATCGCCCTGTTCCTGGGCGTCGAGGGCAGCTACGCCATCGACGACGACGTCGAGGGCGGCGTGGCTCGCCTGGCCGAGGCCGGGGTCCGCTTCATCGGCCCTCTGTGGGAGCGCGACAGCGCGGCCGGCAGCTCGTGCCGCACGGCTGAGGCGCGCGACCGCGGCCTGTCCGACATCGGTCGCACCCTGGTGCGCGCCTGCAACGCGCGCGGGCTGCTGCTGGACGTCGCGCACGCCAGCCGCAAGACCTTCTGGGACATGGCCGAGTGCTCGACCACGCCGGTGTTCTCGTCGCACTCGGGCGCGGCCGGCGTGCACGCCCACCCGCGCAACCTCGACGATGAACAGATCCGTGCCGTCGCGGGCAAGGGTGGGGTGATCGGGGTGATCTTCGTCGCGCCCTACCTGGGCGGCATGTTCTGCACGCTGGATCGCATCGCCGACCACATCGAGCACGTGGCGGCGATCGGCGGCGAGGACTGCGTCGCCCTCGGCTCGGACTTCGACGGGTTCCTGCCGCTGCCGCGCGGGATCCGCGACGCCGCCGACCTGCCGCGCCTGACCGAGGTGCTGTGGCGGCGCGGCTGGCGCCAGGGCGCGCTGCGCAAGCTGCTGGGCGAGAACGCCCTGCGCTATTTGAGCCTGGCATCCTGAGAGGGTTCCAAAATCCACCGCATTGGCCTGAAGTCCGCGTAGAACATCGGTCCATGAACCCGCGGAACCTCGATCGCCGTGAGCTGGCCGCCGCGCTGGCGCCGCTCGGTATCGGCGCCGACGTCGCGGGCCGGGTCTTCTCGGCGTTGCACCGCGCGCCGGTGGCCGGTCCCCCGCGCCTCGACGATCGCACGGTGCGCGGTCTGTCCAGGGCCTCGGCCGCGGCGCTGGCGGCGGTTGCCGAGTGGCGCGAGCTCGAGATCCTCGAGCGGCGCCGTTCGTCCGATGGGTTCCTGAAGTACCTCTTCCGTCTGCCCGACGGGCGCGAGGTCGAGACGGTGCGCATCCCCTTGCCCGACCCGGCGGCGGCGCGCGCGCTCAAGGCCCGCCGGCGCGCGGGCGGCGCCGCGGCGCTGGAGGCGCTGCCGACCGCGAAGTACACCTTGTGCGTCAGCTCGCAGGTCGGTTGCGCGCTGGCTTGCGACTTCTGCGCGACCGGGCGCCTGGGCGGCATCCGCTCCCTGCAGACCTGGGAGATCCTGGCCCAGCACCGCCTGGTCGCCGCCGAGGCGGACCACCCGGTGCGCGGCGTGGTCTTCATGGGCATGGGCGAGCCGTTTCTCAACTATGACAACGTCATCCGCGCCGCCCGCATCCTGTCGGATCCGGCGGGCGCGGCCATCGCCGCCAAGGCGATCTCGATCTCGACCGCGGGGGTCGTGCCGGCGATCCGGCGCTTCACCGCTGAAGGGCACCACTTCCGGCTCATCGTCTCGCTGGGCGCGCCGACCAGCGCCGACCGCCGATCGTTGATGCCCATCGAGAACCGCTGGCCGCTGCCCGAGCTGATTTCGGCCATCCGCGATCACGTCGCGCACACCGGCCAGCGCATGACCATCGCCTACGTCGCGATCGGCGGGGTCAACACCAGCCCGGCCCACGCGCAGGACCTGGCCGCCCTGCTCGACGGACTCAAGGTCAAGCTCAACATCATTGACGTCAGCGACGCCACCGGCCGCTACCGTCCGCCGACGCCCGACGAGCTGGCGGCCTTCCGCGACGCCCTCGGCGCGCTCGGCGCCCCCATCGTCCGCCGCTACTCGGGAGGCAACGAGATCGGCGCCGGCTGCGGCACCCTGTCGGCCAGCCGCACGGGCGGGGTGGTCGCAGGGTAGGGTACGCAGGCGTCGGCGTCGGCGTCAGAGTCCGTCCCCAGCCCCGCTACCGCCGCCGCGGCTTGGCCCGCTCGCACACGATCTCTCTGCCGGCGACCTCCTTGCCGGTGAGCGCGGCGCAGATCCGGTCGGCGGCGTCAGGGGCGACGTTGAGATAGGTGTGGGTGTTCATGATCTCCATGCCCTGGAGGGTCGCGGGACCGGCGTGCGCCTCCAGCAGGTCCAGGACCTGGCGCTCGTCGGCGCCGTCCTTGCGTCCCAGGTTGAGATAGAGCCGGGCGTGGGTGGGAGGTGGGGCGTCGGTGGCAGGCACCGGCGACGGAGCACCGATCTCGGGCGGCGGCGCGCTGCCCACCTCGGCGGCCGCCGAGGATGACGTCCGCTCCTCGCTCCAGACCTCCCAGAACTCCCGCTCGGGCACGGCCGGGGCGGCGGGCCGGGCGCCCTCCTCGCCGACCGGGCGCTCGCCGAGCGGACGATCGTTGCGACGCGGCTGAAAGCGCGCCGCGCGCTCGCCCGACTCGGGTCGGTCGCCGCGCTTGCTCCGCTCGGGCTGGTCCGCTCGTTCGGTACGCTCGGGCTGGTCCGCTCGTTCGGTACGCTCGGGCTGGTCTGTTCGTTCGGCGCGCTCGGGCTGTTCGGCTCGTTCGACACGCGGGGGTCGATCCGTCCGATCGCCGCGCTCCGTCCGGTCGCCGCGCGGGGCGCGATCGAAGCCGGCGCGGCCCCGTCCGCCGCGCGCCGGCGCCCCACCCCCGAATCCGCCGCGATCTCGATCGCGATCGCGATCGCGAGGCGGCGGGCCGGCATCGTCGCCGCGCTCCGTCCGGACCGGCGCGAGCGGGATGGGCGCGGCGACCGGCTTGGGCGCCGGCGGCATGTGGGCCTCCTGGGCGAAGGAGCGCGCCAGCAGCGACGCGATCAGGCGCTCGCCGTCGACCGCGCTCGTGAGCCGTCGCGCCAGGCCCCGCCACTCGCCGCCCGGATCGTCGGCCAGCGCCGCGCGTAGGGCCAGCACTCGCTCACCCTCGCGCCGCGAGCGGATCTCCACCTCTGACGGCAGCGCCCGCTCGTCGGGACGGATCTTGTAGAGCAGCTTGAGGTAATAGAACGAGCCGACCTCGGTGGGCCCGATCAGCGACACCGCGGTGCCCTGCTTGCCGGCTCGACCGGTGCGGCCGGTGCGGTGGATGTAGATCTCGGGCGCTTCCGGGAAGGTGTAGTTGAAGACGTAGGACAGGTTTTCGATGTCGATGCCGCGCGCGGCGACGTCGGTCGCGACCAGGAATTTGATGCCGCCGGCGCGCATGCGGGCCATGACCCGCTCGCGGTCGGCCTGCGAAAGATCCGACGAGATCGCCTCCGCGTCGTGGCCCTTGCCGCGCAGGAACGCCGCCACGCGCGACGTCTCTTCGCGGGTGTTGCAGAAAATGATCGCCGACTTGGGATCCTCGAAGGTCAGGATGCTCAGCAGCTCGTTCTCGCGGTTGATGCCCGGGATCGAGTAGTAAAGGTGCTTGATCTCGTGCACGCCGATGAAGTCGGCGGACAGCTTGAGAAACTCCGGGTTCTTGAGGAAACGCCGCGACAGACGCTGGATGCCCTCGGGCACCGTGGCCGAGAACAGCAGGGTCTGGCGGCTCTCGGGCGTGCGCTCGAGGATCGACTCGATGTCCTCCTGGAAACCCATGGACAGCATCTCGTCGCATTCGTCGAGCACGGCGCACTTGACCCGGTCGAGCTTCAGCGTGCCCCGGCGCAGGTGGTCGAGTACGCGCCCGGGGGTGCCACACACGATCTGGCCGCCCGCGCTCAGCATCTCGACCTGGCGTCCCATGGGCGCGCCGCCGTAGACCGGGACCACGGTGAGGCGCGAGTGGGCGGCGATCCTGGCCAGCTCGGCGGCCACCTGCAGCGCCAGCTCGCGCGTCGGCAGCAGCACCAGCGCCTGCACGAACTTGTCGTCGGCGTTGGCGATGCCGTTGGCGAAGGGAATGCCGAAGGCGGCCGTCTTGCCCGATCCCGTGCGCGATTGCACCATGAGGTCGCGTCCCGCCATGATCAGCGGCAGGGTCTGGGTCTGCACGTTCATCGGCTCGGAGAAGCCCATGTCGTCCAGGGCGCGCAACACCTCGGGCCGCAGCCCGAGCTCGGCGAAGGTGGGACCTTTCGGTTTGGCGGCCACCTCCTCGCCGGCGCGCGGCGCGTCGGCGCCGTCGAGCGGAGCAGGGGACGCGCCGTTGGGCACGTCGTTCATGGGGCTGGCAGCGGAGTCATTCACGTCAGTCACCTTCTCGATCATGGGATGCGTCTCCTCGGTCCTGCGAGTGATCTTGCGAATCCTGAACCCTGGGCTGGCCCGCCGCGAGGCGAGCCGCAATCTCGTCGAGACTCCTGCGGATGCGGTCGAGTCGCGGCGCTTGATCGTGACCGAAACGCAGCAGCTCCTTGGTGTAGCTGGCCTCGGTTTCACGAAGCTCTTCGTGAACCACGCCAAGGTGGTCCCATTCTTTGGCCAGCCGGCCAGTGCGGCGCGCCTGAAAGTGGCAGCGATGGCCGGCCGCGTTCCACTGCCCGAGCCAGAAGGCCTGGTCCTCGCCCCAGCGTTGCGCCTCGGCGGCGTCGTAGTGCGCGACCAGATGGTGGAAGTTCTCGAGGTGCTTCTCGAGTCCGTCGGCGACGTCGCTCAGCTCCTCGTGACAGCTCTCGATCTCCGCCTCCGAGGCCGCGGCGCCGACCGGCGATCCCAGCGGCACCGCATGTTGGCGGCGGTAGATCGTCACCCCTACCGACACCAGCATGTAGATGCTGCCCAGGGTGACGAAGGTGAGGATGAACAGCGAGACGAACCGGCGATAGGGGCGAAATTCCCCGGGTATCGGGGAGGACTGTTGCGGGTCAGAGGACACGGCGGCGAATCAAGGCAGTGATTTGGCGAGGGGGCGAGCGGGCGAGCGGGCGCAGAAGGCGCAGAAGGCTCGCGGGGGAGCGGAGCGCCGCTCGCCGAGTCCGCCGGTGCGCCGGTGGAACGCCCGAAAGCTACGGGCCACCGGTCGGCCTGTCAACAAGAGTCTCGGAGTTCAAGGCGGTCGGCGCCAGCGTCAGCAGGGACCGGTCCCCGGCGTACACGCCAGCAGGTCCTGCAGCAGGGGACAGCAGCGCGGGGCGCTTGCAGGGCAGGCGCTGTTGCTGGCGCACAGGATCGCCTGGCCGAATCCGCTGGCGCACTGGCCTGGCGGCACGCAGGTCGTCGTCTGGGTGAGCAAGGACCCACAGCAGACTTGACCCATCCCACACTGCGAGGAATTGAGGCAGGCGGTCGACAGGCCCCCGGCGCAGGCCGTGGGATCGTTGGCGGAGACACAGACCCGAGTCACCTGACCGCCCGCGCGCGGTCGCAAGCAGCAGACCTCGCTGCCGGCGCGGCAGGTGGTGTTTCCGCAGGTGTTGGGCGCCCCGAATCCCGCCTGTCCACCCGGGCCGCCAGCGCGGCCGCCCTGGCCGCCCGCCGCCAATCCGCCGGCTCCGCCGTTACCCCCGATCCCGGGGTCCAGTCCCTCGTCCAGGCTGGTCCGCCCGCAACCGTATCCCAGGGCGGCAACGGTCAGCGCCAGCAGAAAAAAAACCCGGAGGCCAGCGATGTCTTTCATCGACTCCCCATGATCTGGGGTTTCTCCCCGAAAATCAAAGGACCGGCGTCACGGATCGCCAGTCGGGACACCAGCAGGCCCGGGGCGGCGCTCAGGGCGGAGGCAGTTGGAATGGGACCACCGCGCGGAAGGTCCCGTCGGCGTCGCTGTGGGTCTCACCGCTGAGGAGCGGCTGCACCCGGTTGCGGCCGTAACAGGCGTCGTTGCCCACGCAGGCGATCTCCAGGAAACGGACGCCGACCAGGGACAGGGGCGCGAAGTCGGGGTCCTGCACCTGACCCTTGATCAGCGCGCCCGGCAGCATCTGCACCACACGCCTGGCGTTGCTGCCCGCCGTGACCGTGATGTTGTTCTCGGTCAGGCGGGGAACAGGGGCCCCGGCCGGCGGGTCGTAGTCGAACTGGTAGATCCCCGGATCGAGCATCAGCTGATAAGCGCCGTCGCGGTCGGCGGTGCCGGTGCTCGCCGATGGCACCAGGACCGCCTTGCCGCAACTGGTGGCCGCGCCCGGGCCGACGCGGGTCGCCAGGACGGTGACCCCGGCCACGCTGGCGCCCTCCGCGCTGAGGATCTTGCCCGGCACGATCGGCCTTTCCGGTACCGTCACGGAGGTCGCCACCGGCGCGTTGGCCGGAGCACCTGCCGGGGTCGTCGGGATTGCGTCGCTGATGACGAATCCGGTCGTGCACGCCGAGCCGAAGCGCGAGCTCGCCGACGGCTGCACCGCGATGTCGTACGAGTGGGCCGCGGCGCTGGTGCCGGCGATCAGGGTCAGATCGACGTTGCCGTTGACGTCGGTGGTGCCGTCGCGAGTAAAGTCGATCGCGCCGCTGCCATCGACGAACACGTCGGCGTGCGCCCGCACCACCGCGCCTGCGACCGGCTTGTGGGTGGGGTCGACCACCTTGAGTCGGTAGGGCGCCGTCGCGGGCATGGCCGGGAAGCTCAGGTTGCCGAGCTCGGTGTGGCCGGTCAGCTTGAACGCCGGCGTGGAGAAGCGCCGCACGCTGCCCTGATCATCGACCACCACCGACAGCTCCAGCGTCACCAGCTGTCCGGTCTTGTCGAAGGATCTGTCGACGGGGACCGTGGCGCGAATTCCGCCACCTACCGCCGTGGAGACGTCGCTCACCAGCTGACCGCCCTGGAAGACCCGGACGGTGAAGTCGCCGCGCGTGTCGGTCGCCAGCGACACCACGCGGCCGGTGATGAAGTAGTAGTCGCTGCTGTAGTTGAGGGTGACCGCGGGGGCGAGCTGGGTGTGCACCAGCACTGGCGGCTGCGCCTGGTCGCGCGGCGGCAACGGGATCAACTTGAAGGTGGTCATCAAATTCAGCGCGCCGGTCGGCACCTTGAAGGTGAAGGCCGGCTCCGCGTTGCTGGCATCCGCCTCGAATGTCAGATCGGTGTAGCCGGGGATCGCGGTCTCCACCGTGGCCACGAGGTGCGAGGCGCCGGCCAGCGACGAGCCCGGGGGCAGGGTGGCGGTGACCGTGGTCTTGGAGTCGGCGACCAGCACGGTGACGTCGTCGGTGAACTTGACCGCCGCCTTGCGGGTCACCGCTGCACTGGAGTCGCTGCGCGGGACCAGCTCGATGGCCCAGGTTCCCTGGGGCACGCCTTGCTGGATACAGGCGCCCGCCATGCAGGCGAAGCCCGATCCGCACTGGTCGTCATTGACGCAGGTGGGTGTCTGCACCGGGCTGATCGCGCAGCCCGCGCTGCCGAAACAGATGCTCGCCACCGCCACCATCACCGCCGGCGCCCGGCGTTGACCGCCGGTCATTGACCACATGGGGCGTTCACGACCCAGTGCGCTTCGACGCTGAGGGCGTTCGGCGGGAGCTTGATCAGTTGCTGTTCGGCCGTCAGGTTGGCACTGTCTTCGGGTTTCTTGCAGCAGAGGAAATCGCGGTCGGAGACCAGCGCCGTGACCGGATGCACGCTGACACCTTGTGCCAGGTTCAGGCAACTGATGTCCATCTCGCTGGGCTCCAGCAACGGCTTGCCGTCTGCCGAGTGGTGGAACGGAAAGTCGACGAGGCGGCGCGTCCGGTCGGCGTTGTAGGGCGGGTAGTCGACGATCCAGCGCACCACCAGGTCATCGCCGACGTTGGGATCGGAGACGTTGACCCTGAGGACGCCCGGGCTCACGTAGCCTTGTGCCGGGGTAGGGTCAAGCAGTTGCGGGGCGTAGTTCCGCTCGGCCGGCGGATCGTCGAAGCTGGGCGCAAGCGGTATGACGCAGCCAGAAGATGTCATGGTTAGACTCGGAGCCAGGGTAAGAAATACCGCAGCGAATCTAAGCACGGATTGTGCCACCGCGAAAGAGCCGCGGGGCGTCGCCTGTTGGCGACCTCCCACGTCGGTCCGGCCCGACATTGCTGTCAGTGCCCACGCATCGATTGCAACCCGCGCCCCTGCTCGGGGCGGTGAGTCAAATTCATGACAGCTCGGGTTTATCGCTCTCGTCGCCGCGCGGTTCACTGCCATCTTCCTTCTCCAGGTGGCGAAAGATCGTGCGCGGATCGACGCCCAGATCGCGCGCCGTCTTGGTCCGGTTGCCGTTGTTCAGCACCAGGATCTCGTTGATGTAGTCGCGCTGGAACTGCTCCTTGGCCTCGGCCAGCGGCAAGATCGTCGGCAGATCGTCGGGGGTCAGATCCAGATCCTCGGGCCCGAGCAGCGCCTTGTCCGAGAGCACGACCGCCTTCTTGATGCGGTTCTCCAGCTCGCGAATGTTGCCCGACCAGCGGTGCCGCTTGATGGCGGCGATGGCGTTCGGCGTGAGACCGCGCACCTTGCCTCCGTATTCCGGCGCGTAACGTCCGACCATATAGCGCGCGAGCACCACGATGTCATCCCCGCGATCGCGCAGCGGCGGCAGGTGCAGGTGGACCACATTGAGGCGGTAATACAGGTCCTCGCGGAAGCGCCCGGCCTTGATCTCGACCTCCAGCTCGCGGTTGGTGGCGGCCAGCACGCGGATGTCGATCGGCTCGGCGTTGGTGTCGCCGACGCGGACCACGACCCGCTCCTGCAGCGCGCGCAGGATCTTGACCTGGAGGGCCAGCGGCATCTCGCCGATCTCGTCCAGGAATAGCGTGCCGCGGTCGGCGGCTTGAAAACGCCCGGCCTTGCTGGTCACCGCGCCGGTGAAGGCGCCGCGCACGTGGCCGAACAGCTCGGACTCGAGCAGGTTCTCGGGGATGGCGCCGCAGTTGATGGTCACGAAGGGGCCCTTGGCGCGCGTCGACCGGTTGTGCAGCTCGCGCGCGATCAGCTCCTTGCCGGTGCCGGTCTCGCCGGTGATCAGCACCGAGATGTCGGTGCCGGCGACCTTCTGCACCTTGCGGAAGACCTCCTGCATGGGCGGCGACGAGCCCAGGATCTCGCCGAAGCGGATGCGCTCGATGCGCTCCTGCAGCGACCGGTTGTCCAGCTGCAGCTCGTTGACCAGCAGCGCGTTGCGGATCAGCAGCGACGCCTGCGAGGCGAAGATGGTGAGCACCTCGAGGTGCGCCTCCTCGAACAGCTGCGCGACGTTGTCGTTGCCGACGTAGATAACGCCCAGGATGTTGCCGCGCTCGAGCAGCGGCACACACATCACCGAGGTCAGCTTGAGGTTGACCACCGACAGCGAGTTCTTGAACTCGGCGTCGCTGAGCGCGTCCGAGATGATGAGCGGCTTGCGCGACTTCACCACGCGCGCGAGGATCGAGTCCGACAGCGGGCTGACCGCGTCGGAGATGGTCTCGCGGCGGAGATTGCGCGCCACCTTGACCACCGGTTCGCCCGACTCCATCAGCACCAGGAAGCCCTTGTCGGCGTTGCTGACCTGGATCATCACGTCCAGCAGCTGGTCGAGCAGCTCGGGCAGCTCGTAGCTGGCCATCAGCTTCTGCGAGAACTCCAGCAGCTTCTTGTACGAGTTGAGCTCGGCCATCGTGCGGGCGGCCGATTCGTCGGTGACCGGCTCGTCGTACAGCGAGAACTCGAGCTCGACCATGCCCAACCGGATGCGGTCCTCGTGGGTCAGGCGATGCTTGTTGCGCTTGCGCCCGTTGACGTACAGCTCGGCGTCGCGATCGGTGGTGGCGATGTTGAAGTCGCGCCCGTCGAAATGGATGTGGGCGTGGCTCTCGGCCAGCAGGGGGTCGGGCAGCACGATGTCGGCTTCCTCGCTGCGCCCGAGCGAGGTGATCTTCTTGTAGATGTGATAGACCTTCACGCCCTTTCCGGGCAGTTGCATCCTCAGCGTCGCCATCGATTGCTCCCGGTGAGAGTCACGTCAGAAGGTCCATTCCAGCCCGAATCCACCGGCGCGCGCGCTGGGGCGGGGCGCCGGAAGCGGCTTCGGGCTCTTGCCAGAGGTGGCGTCCGGCCGGGCAGACGGCTCAGGGTCGACCGGTAGCGTGGCCCGGTAGTTGCGGACGGCGTCGACGATGCCCCAGGCGGTGACCGCGAAGAACAGCGCGCCGCTGATGACCTGCGCCCGCATGAGGTTCCGCGACAGGTCCTCCTCCGAGTGGTCGATATTGTCGCACGGTCGCGGCACCGTGGTGTTGTCGATCTGGGGATCCAGGCAACGCCGGCGCGGGTTGAGGCCGAAGAGCGCAAAGTTGGTCACCAGCGCGCCCACCGAGACCGCGCCCAGGCCCGCCTCGGCGCCCAGGAAGGTCCAGCCTTTGCCGCGCTGGCGGTTCTGGAACTGACCGACCCCGAACGGCAGGAAATTGAGGGCGAAGGAGTTCTTGATCACCGGGACTTGCTGGACCAGCGCTGCGCAGCGCGCGTCAGCCTCGCGCTGGCGCTGGGTGGCCACATCCAGGTCGCGCTTCTTGCGCGCGAGGTCCAGCGCAGCGAGCTCGGTCGCCTCTTCCTTGACCACCCCGTTGAAGAACTCAACCACGCGCGGTGGGTCGATGAGCGGGTCCAGGCGATAGTCGGGCCGCAGCTCGAGCAGCTTGCGGAACTCGTTCCGGGCCTCGTCGGGCTGGTTCTCGAACAGGTGGGCGACGCCCAGCATGCGGTGGGCTTGCACCACCTCGGCCTCGCTGTCGAGCCGGGTCTCGGGGTACAGCAGGGGGCCGAGGATGCTGATCGCGCGCGCGTACTCGGCGCGCGCGAAGGCGGTCTTTCCCCGTTCGAACTGTTCGGTCGTCGGCGCAGCGAGAGCCAGCGCCGTCGCCACTATCGCGCAGAGCCAGGCCATGCTCAGTTGGTCGTCTTGGTATCCAGGGTAGCGGGCGTGGCCTCGGATCGCGGTGACGGAGCCGGGCTCGCCCCGGAGGAATCCTTTGCGGGAGGGTTCGGGAACCCTTTGAGGGTTCCCATTTCCAATTTCATGAGGTGGGAGGTCTGCTCGCCGGCGTGCACGATGATGCGGGCCGAGGTGAAGCTATCACCGGTGTCGACGTCGACCTCGACTTCTTTGGAGCGCTCGTCGTTGGCGTGGAAGGGGATGGCGACGTCCTCTCCCACCTTGGCCAGGGTGCCGGCGCCGCGCGCGCTCGGGTCCTTGACGATCACGCGCGCCTTCGCCGACGGGGGATCGGTGGTGATGGTGAGGCGGGCCGGCTTCCACATCAGCTTGCGCGCGATGATGTTCTCGGGCGGCACCGGGTGATCGGGGCCGACCTCGACGCGCTCACTGAAACAGCATCCTGAGGGGCTGCGCAACTCGATGGTGTGATTCCCACCCCAGGGCACGCTGATCGTCTTGTGGTCCGGGTCGTAGGCGAACTTCCTGTCGCCGTCGAGATAGACATCGACGTTCTGCGGGGTGGGTCCGAGCGTGAACACGCGGTCGACCGGCGCGCGTGTCGCCGGCGATGGGACCCGCGGTCGAATCGCGTCTGGCGCCGGCTGCTCGCCTGGCGGCGCCAGGTCGCCGCGCGCAGGCTGCGCGCCGGTTCCTGGTTGATTGGCGCGCGCGATCCGGTTGGTGGGGGGCGAAGAGCGCTGGGCGGGATCGTGGTGCTGGGTCGAGGCGGCCACCGCCTCACCGGTGGACGGTGGCGGCGGCGCGCCCGGGCGCGCCGCGAGGGTCGGCCCGGGAGCCCCCGCCGGCGAGGTGGCGGCGGCGCGGGTCGCGGGCGCGAGCGGCGGTGACGCGGCCAGCGGGGCAGGCGCGTCGTGCGGGACGAGCATCCAGATCGCGCCCAGCGTGGCGGCGACACCGGCGCCGATGGCTGTCCGCTTGATCCAGCCGCGGCGCTGAAGGCGGCGCAGCGACGCCAGCACCTCACGGTTCTCGGGCTCGATGGCCAGCACCCGATTCCACATCTCCAGCGCGCGGCTGGCCTTGCCGGCCGCGATCTGGCTCTGCGCCGACGCCAGCAGCGCCGTCGAGGTGCGCGGCCCCAACGCCGCCTCGTAGGCGTCGGCGTCGGTGAAGAAGGCGCGCAGCTCGGCGCGTGGATCGGTGAGGCCGGCGTCGGCCAGGTACTCGCGCAGGTCGTCGACGAACTGGCTGACGTCGGGGTAACGGTCGTCGGGGTTGCGCGCCAGCGCGTCGCGGATGACCCGTGCCAGCCCGTCACCGATGAGGCGGTTCAGCGTGCGTGGATCGGGGAAGCGCCCCTCGCCGATGCGGCGCAGAACCTCGTGAGGATTCTTGCCGGCGAAGGGCAGTGACCCGGTCGCCAGCTGGTACAGGATGATACCGACCGAGAACACGTCGGTGCGAAAGTCCAGCGGCTTGCCCTCGATCAGCTCGGGCGCCATGTACGATGGCGATCCGAGCAGCTGGCCAGTGACCGTCATGCGTTGCAGGTCGACGACCTGGGCGATGCCAAAGTCCATCAGCTTGAGCAGCCCGTCCTTGCGGATCATGACGTTCTCGGGTTTGACGTCGCGGTGGATGATCCCCACCGCGTGCGCGTGGGCCAGCGCGCCGCCGATCTCGGCCGCGATCATCGCCGCCACCTCCGGATGCCGGATGCGACGGTGCTCGAACAATTGCTTCAGGGTCTTGCCGTCGATGAACTCCGTGACGATGTACGCGCTGTCGGCGGCGATCCCCGAGTAGTCGAAGATCTCCAGGATGTTTTCGTGGCGCAGCTTGGCCACCGCCTGCGCCTCGCGTTCGAGGCGCGCCTTGGACTCGGTGTCGGTCGCCAGGTGCTGGTGCAGTAGCTTGATGGCGACCTCGCGCTTGAGCGTCTCGTCCTGGGCACGGAACACCACGGCCATGCCACCCTGACCCACCTCTTCGATGAGCCGATACCGTCCAGGGATCTTGGTTTGCTCCATAGTCACCACGACGGCCGTGTCATAGGACTAGGCTAAGGTCTGCATATTACGGGCACTTCGCTCGCCGGGCAAGCGCGGTGTCGTCGGAAGAGAATGTCAGACCGGGAAGGTTCGGCACCCTTCGGGTCCTGCGTTCAAAGGGCGCGTACGTCCACGGGATGGGCCAGAAAGTAGGGCAGGGCCTCAGCCATCAGGTCCAGCTCCGGGTCGAGCTGCTTGCCGATGCCTTCGGTCACCGCGATGGCGATGTTCACGATGGTGAAGGTCGCGTTCACCCGAACCCGGTGGCGCCGCAGGATCGACAGCATGTCGAACAGGACCTTGCCGACCTGCACCTCGCCGAGGCGCTGGCCCCAGTAGCGGCCCACGAACTCGATGACCGCCGCCCGGTAGCGCTCGAAGGCGTCGCCGCCCTGCCGCGTCGCGCGGCTGCCGGCGCGGGTCTCCTCGGCGGCGCGCGCGTTGGCGGACATGTCGTACATGACGCGCGCCATGGTGTCTCCGTCTCGCTGGGCCCAGGCGGCGAAGAAGCGGGCGAAGCCGCGCCGGTGCGGGTCGTCGAGCTCGCCCACCAGGCCCAGGTCGAGGAGCGCGATCTGGTCGCTGGGGGTGATGAGGATGTTGCCCGGATGCAGGTCGGCGTGCACGAAGCCGTCCTCGAAGATCATCTTGAGCAGCGCCTGCAGTCCGAGGCGCGCCACCCGCTTGGGGTCCGAGCGCGTGCGCGCGGCGAGGATCTTGGTCCCCTCGACGTAGCTCATCGACAGCACGCGCTCGGACGACAGCTCGTCGATGATCTCCGGGAACACCACGTCGGGGTGGCCGCGGAAGTTCTCGCGGAAGCGGCGGTTGTTGCGCGCCTCGATGCGAAAATCCAGCTGCGCGAACACCGCGCGCCCGAACTCCTCGACGGTGGCGACCGGCGACAGCGTCGCGATGGAAGGGATGGCGTTCAGCACGCGCGCGCCGATGCGCATGACCGCGAGGTCGAAGGTGCACAGCTCGATGACGTTGGGGCGCCGGACCTTGACCGCGATGATGCGCCCGTTCGGCAGGCGGGCCTTGTGGACCTGCGACACCGAGGCCGAGGCCAGCGGCACCGGGGCGAACTCGGCGAAAAGCTCGCGCATCGGGCGGCCAAAGTCAGCCTCCAGGGTCTGCACGACGGATTCGAAGGGGAACGGCCCGACGTCGTCCTGTAGATGCTCGAGCGCGCGCGAGATGTGGTCGGGGATGAGATCGGGGCGGGTGCTCATGATCTGGCCGACCTTGATGAAGGTCGCGCCCAGCTCGCGAAAGAGATCGAGAATCACCGCGCCGAAGAAGGCTTTTCGCCGCGGGCGCCCGGCGAATGTCAGCATCAGCACAGTCCATCCCACCCACCACCGCAGCCAGTGTTTGGCGACACAGAGCCCGATGGCCAGCGCGCGCAAGGCCAGGCGCCTGCGCGATCGGCGCGGCTCCGCTGGCAAAGACTTCGCGGCCATGCGTGGAATTTTATACTATTCACTTCATGAGCGCTGCCTCGGCGACCCCCGAACGTCGTATGGACCTTGGCGTGGAGCCAGGTAAGGACGAGCCGCGCACCGCGGTCGCGTTGTGGAAGGAGCGCATCCAGGCGACGCCCGATCGCGTCGCCTTTCGCTTCAGGCGTGGCACCGAATGGGCGTCGATGACCTGGGGCGAAGCCGATCGCGCCGCGCAGGAGATCGCAGCCGGGCTGGTGTCGCTGGGCGTGACGCCGGGCGATCGGGTGTGCCTGGTGTCGCAGACCCGCCTCGAGTGGGTCCTGGCCGACGTGGGAATCCTGTTGGCCGGTGCCGTCACGGTCCCGATCTATCCCCAGAGCACACCCGAGCAGAGCGAGTTCATCATCCGCGACGCGGGCGCCAAGCTGGTGATCGTCGAGGACGCGTCCCAGCTGGCGAAGCTGGTGCCCATGCGCCACCGCCTGTTCACGGTCACCCGCCTGATTCACATCGGCGGCGATGCGACCCTGGAGAAGCCCGACGCCCGTGGGCGCACCCAGGTGACGCTGGCCGAGGCCTCGCAGGGAGCCGCCGACTTTCTGCTCTCGCTCGACGACCTGCGCGCCGCCGGCGTGACCTGGGTCGGCAAGCACCCGGGCGCGCTGGAGTCGCATTCTTCGTCGGCGACACCGGATTCGATGTTCACGATCATCTACACCTCGGGGACCACCGGCACGCCAAAGGGCGTGGTGCTGACCCACCAGAATCTGGCCGCGGGAGTGTGCAGCGCCGTGCGGGCCATCGACATCCTCGAGACCGATCAGCAGTACCTGTTCGTGCCGCTGGCGCACGTGCTGGGGCGCGAGATCGCCTGGGCGCCCATCCGCGCCGGCTGCGCCACCTGGTTCTCCGAGGGGATCGCCAAGATCAAGGACAACCTGGTCGAAGTGCGGCCGACCTTCATGGCCAGCGTGCCGCGCATCTACGAGAAGTTCTATGCCGGCGTGACCGCCGGTATGGCGCAGGGCTCGCCCGCCAAGCGCGCGCTCATCCGCTGGGCGCTGGGCGTCGGGCGCGCGGCGTCGCTGCGCAAGCGCGTCGGCAAGTCGCTGGGCCCCTGGCTGGGGATGCGCCACGCCCTGGCCAACAAGCTCGTCTTCAGCAAGCTGCGCGCGCGCCTGGGCCTGGATCGCTGCCGCTTCCTGGTGTCGGGTGGCGCGCCGCTGGCGCCCGACATCGCCGAGTTCTTCCATTCCGTGGGCTTGCTGATCCTCGAGGGTTACGGGCTGACCGAGACCGTCGCCGCCGCCTTCTTCAACCGCATGCATCGCTTTCGCTTCGGTACCGTCGGGCCGGCGCTGGACGTGGTCGAGGTCAGGATCGCCGACGATGGCGAGATCCTGATGCGCGGGCCGTCCGTGTTCCGGCAGTACTACAACAACCCCCAGGCGACCAAGGAGGCGGTCGAGCCCGACGGCTGGTTCCACTCGGGCGACATCGGCAACCTCGAGGACGGCTTCCTGCGTATCACCGACCGCAAGAAGGACCTGATCGTCACCGCGGGCGGAAAGAAGGTGGCGCCGCAGCCGCTGGAGAACGCCATCAAGATCCAGTCTCCGCTTGTCAGCCAGGTGCTGGTCTACGGAGACCGGCGCCCGTACTGCGTGGCCTTGCTGACGCTGTCCGAGGACGCGGCCAAACGCTTCGCCAGCAACGGCACCCCCGCCTCGGA
Organism: Polyangia bacterium; assembly: GCA_035696125.1. Taxonomy (GTDB): domain Bacteria; phylum Myxococcota_A; class Polyangia; order Fen-1088; family Fen-1088; genus DASRQZ01. Next base: position 20,876 of record DASRQZ010000059.1, on the reverse strand, counting down.
CTCACCCGAGCTGCGCGCGCTGCTGAAGAAAGACATCGATCAGCTCAACTCCAAGCTCGCCTCCTACGAGACGATCAAGAGGTTCGCGGTGCTGCCCAACGACTTTACCGAGGCCACCGGCGAATTGACGCCCAGCTTGAAGGTGAAGCGCAAGGTGGTCATCGAGCGCTATCAGTCGGTGATCGACAGCCTGTACACCGGCCGCGGCGAGGACTAGTGCCGGGCGCGCGATCACTCCGCAAGGCCTGCCCTCTCCCCGGCCCTCTCCCGCGGACGCTCGCCATTGATCTTAGCCTTTCTCAAGAAGGCCGGATTCATAGGGTATTTCGGGCTCACGTAAGAGGAGATTTTTTGAGTTATCCACAGGGACCGAGGAATTGACGGGCATTTAGGTGCATGAGGGAAGCAAGTGCGAGCGCATGGGCAGTTGAGGAGTTTCGTGGAGCGCGGTTCAAGGACCCACGTTGGCGTCCTCGGCTGATCTTGATGGGGGCGCAGGCCGCACGGCGACCAGCAGGCCGGGTCACCGAGACGTTCATCAGCAGTGCCGATCGGCAGGGTACCTACGGGCTGCTCGAGTCGGATGCTGTTGGAAGCGATGAGATAGGGAAGGCGATATTCGAGGCGTGCGCTCGGCGCTGTGCTGGCGAGCCCTATGTCCTTTGTCCGATCGATGGGACCAGCCTAACCCTGACCGACGGTGACAGGAGCAAGGGCTTCGGCCCAATCGGCTCACGGGCGGAAGGGGGACGAGGACTCAAGGTCATGAATGCCATGGTGTTGTCGGCCGACGGGGTGCCAATAGGAATCAGCTCGCAGCGATGGTGGGCGCGTTCCGATACGCGTCGGAGCCAAAATCGAGATCAGCTTCGCCCTGATGAGAAAGAGACGCAGCATTGGCTCGCCGCGATGGACGAGACCCGGGAGGTGATGGCGACTTGCGCTCCGTCGACGCGCTGCTGGTTCCAACTCGATCGCGAGGGTGACGCCTGGCCGATACTGAGCGACGCCGTCCAAGCCGGGCTGGACGGACATTGGTTCACGATTCGAGCATCTCACCGACGGCGCGTACTACAGCCGAGCGGCCGGTCGGATCTGCACACGGTACTGGCGCAGGAGGAAGTGAAGATCAAGTACTCGCTGGAGGTGAGAGCTGGTACGCGCCGGCAGGCACGAACCGCGATTATGGAGATTCGCGCCTGCAAGGTGATTCTCGATGTCCGCGACAAACGCACCGGCAAGCGGTCTGGGATCGAGCTCAACGCGGTTCAGGCCGTGGAGTGCGGAACCACTCCAGCCGGGGAAAAGCCGATTGAGTGGACCCTGCTCACGAATCGACCGATCAAGACCATCAAGGACCTCACCGACGTCATCTGGGCATACTCGATGCGCTGGCGGATCGAGGAGCTGCATCGGACCTGGAAATCAGGAGCCTGCGGCGTCGAGGAAAATCAACTTCGGTCAGCTAGCGCGGTCATCAAGTGGGCCACTATTCTCATAGCCGTGGCCGTCAGAATCGAACGCATCAAACAACTTTCCCGGGCAAAACCAGATCTTCCCGCGACCGACGAATTCAGCCCTGTCGAGATCAAGGCCGCAGCCCTGCTTTACTTTGGCAAGTCCGCAAAAAGAAAGGCTGCTCTCGCAGCCGTCCCCACCCTGGCACATGTGACCCTCTGGATCGCCTACCTCGGTGGCTACACCGGCAAGACATCAAGCGGCGGACCGCCTGGGAGCATCACCCTCGCCCGCGGTCTCAAGGAAGTCCGCGCCGCCGCCCGAGCCTTGGAGGCCCTCGCCCGTGACTAATGGCGAGCCTCCGCGGGAGAGGGTTAGGGTGAGGGCAAGCCTTGCAAGAGCCGACCGCCAATCCGCGAACAGCCGGTAATTTGCCGGTGGCACCCGCGGCGACGAGAATGACCCGATGGCGCTGGCGCTTGACGCGGTGATTCAGCAGTTTCTCGATCACCTCAAGGTCGAGCGCGAGCTGGCTCCGGCGACGGTCAGCGCCTACGGCAGCGATCTGGCCGACTTCTCGAAGTTCATTGCGGGCCGCGGCGGCGCCGCGCTCGACGACGCGGCGGGGGTACGTTCGATCGACGTGCTCGACTATCTGGCGCGGCTGACCGAGCGCAAGCTGTCGGCGCGATCGCAGGCGCGGCGGCTGATCACGCTGCGCCAGTTCTTCCGCTTCCTCAAGGCCGAGCACGGCGCCGCCCTCGATCCAACCGAGGAGATCGACCTGCCGCGGTTCGGGCGCCGGCTGCCGGACTTCCTCAGCGTCGAAGAGGTCGACCGGCTGCTGGCGACACCGGACCGCGCCACGCCGCGCGGCGCGCGCGACGCCGCCATGCTGGAGACGCTGTACGCGACCGGGCTCCGGGTGTCCGAGTTGGTGCGCCTGCGCCTCAGCGACGTCAACTTCGACGCGGGCTACCTGATGGCCTTCGGCAAGGGGCGCAAGCAGCGCCTGGTGCCCATCGGCGAGGTGGCTCTGGCCGGGCTGCGCGCGTACATCGAGACCGGGCGCCCCGCGCTGGCGGGCGGACGCGCCTCGCCCGCGCTGTTCCTGGCCCGGCACGGGCGGGCCATGACCCGGCAATCGTTCTGGAAGCTGCTGGGCCGGCACGCGATCGCAGCCGGAATCCACAAGCGAATCTCGCCTCACAAGCTGCGCCATTCCTTTGCGACCCACCTGGTCGAGCGCGGCGCCGACCTGCGCGCCGTGCAGGCGATGTTGGGCCACGCCGACATCGGACCCACCGAGATCTACACGCATCTGTCGCGCAAACACCTGCGCACCGTCTACGACCGATTCCACCCGCGCGCTTGACCCCGGCCTCGCCTGCGCGGGAGGTCCGGAACCCTCTGAGGGTCGGATTAGACGCTACACTGATTGACCGGCCCGGAACCGGTCAGATATACGGAGGACGGCCCGCCATGGACATCTCTGCGGAACAGGTTCGAACGGCGATTGTTTCGCTGATCGCGTTCGTCTTGTCGATCACGGTGCACGAGTTCGGGCATGCCTGGATGGCCAACCGCCTGGGCGATCGCTTGCCCGCGCAGCAGGGCCGGTTGACGCTGTCGCCGATGGCGCACATCGATCCCATCGGGACGCTGCTCATGCCACTGCTGGCGGTCTTCGCGCCCGGGGGATTCCCGCTGCTGGCCTGGGGCAAGCCGGTGCAAACCAACCCCAAGGGGTATACCCGCCTGTCGCCCCGCACGGGCCATATGCTCGTGGCCTTAATGGGACCGTTCATGAACCTGGTGCTGGCGCTGGCCATCTCGCTGGTGCTGATTGTGGTGGGCCGGACCGGGATCCTTTCGGAGGGCATCGCGCAGGCGGCGGTCGACTTTTTCCTCAAGCTCAACATCATGCTGATGTTCTTCAACCTGCTGCCGGTGCCGCCGCTCGACGGCGGCTCGGTGCTGGCCGGGCTGCTCCCGGACAGCCTGCAGTTCATCCCGGCCTTCCTGCAGCGTTACGGCATGCTGGTGTTCTTCGCGTTGCTGCTGTCCGGCGTGCTCAAGTTCGTGCTGCGGCCCGCCTATCACCTGGCGGCGTTGTGGGGAGACGTGGTGACCAGGCTGATGGCGGGATGATGCCCGAGACCGGCAACATTCCCTATCGAGTCGCGCTCCCCGAGTTCGAGGGTCCCCTGGATCTGCTGCTCCACCTGTGCAAGACGCACGAGATCGAGATCGTCAACATCCCGATCGCCTTCATCACCGAGAAATACCTGGAGTACCTCGAGGTGATGCAGACCATGCCGGTGGACCTGGCGGCCGACTACCTGGTGATGGCCGCGACCCTGGCCTATCTCAAGTCGCGCGAGCTGGTGCCCTCGCCCGAGCCGCTGGAGGTGGTGGGCGAGGAGGAAGAAGAGGCGCTCGATCCGCGCGCGGAGCTGATCCGCCGGCTGCTCGAGTACCAGAAGTACAAGGACGCCGCCGAGAAGCTGGCGGCGCGGCCGATCGAAGGCCGCAACGTCTTCCTGCGCGGCAGCGAGATCGAGGGCAGCGGCGAGCTGGCGCCGCTGGCCGAGCACTCGGTCTGGAAGCTCATCGATTCATTCGGCAAGTTACTGGAGAAGGCCGGCAAGAAGCTGACCCACGACGTGGTCGTCGACCGGGTCTCGATCAGTGAGCGCATCAACCAGCTCATCGATCGTATCGAGGCGGGCGGAGGCTCGTTCCGCTTCGACGCCTGCTTCGACCTGTCGCAGCCCGAGGCCGAGCTGCGCAGCCAGCTGGTCGTGACCCTGCTGGCCGTGCTGGAGCTGGCGCGCCTGAAGGTGGTGCGGGTTCTCCAGTCCCCTGACGGCGAGACATTGTTCATCAGCCAGGTCTCGGGCTCGCGGTTGGCCGAGGCGCGCAAGGTCGAGGTGACCTCCGCGCTGGGGGAGGAGGTCACGGCGCCTGGCAGTCCTGGCATCGCTGGCGGAGACGCAGACGCTGGCGCAGATGCAGGTACCCCCGCGGACGGAATCGCCGCCCACGCCCACGCCGACGGCGACGGTGACGGCGAGGGCGACGCCGACGACATCGCTCCCGCCGATGCGGATAGCGCAGCCCGGACCCGAGGAGACCATGAGCAAACGTAAGAAGCGGGCCCGTGCCGAGCATTCCCACAACTCCGCGCAGGCCGCTGCGGCGGAGGAGACGGTAGAGGAGTCCACCGATGAGCTCGCCGAGGAGCCGGCCGAGTTGCCGGCGCACGAGCACGCCCATTCCGACGAGCCAGCCGAGCGGCCGGCGCACGAGCACGCTCATTCCGACGAGCCGACCGGTTTCGAGTCAGAAGGCCTGGGGCCGGCGCCCATCAGCAAGGTCGGTCCGCTGGCTTCCCTGGAAGAGGTCGACGCCGCGATCGAGTCCGTGCTGGGTGAGGAAGCCCTCAGCGGCGAGGACCCGCCGGTGCTGGCCGAGGGGCAGGTGCTGCCGGCGATGGACCACGACGACATCGAGATCTGGTCGGATGGCGCCGTCGACGCGCCCGCCTCCGACGAGGGATCGGGGGGCGGCGCCCACGACCGCTGGGAAGAGCCCACGCGAGTCGGCGACGAAGGACAGATGGCCGAGCTGGCCGCGCAGTCGATCCACACGACCGGTGACGGCATCGAGGGCGATCAGCCGCCGGTCGATTCGCTGGCGCGCCTGGAGAACATCATCGAGAGCTTGCTGTTCGCCGCCGATCGTCCGCTTGCCCTCAATGACGTCAAGCGCCTGGTCAACGAGCGCGACGGCAAGAAGGTCACCGCCGCGCTGGAGGCGCTGCACAGACGCCACCGCGGGACCGGCATTGTGCTGTCCAGCACCGCCGGCGGCTGGCAGTTTCGCACCAACCCCGATAACGCGGTCTGGGTCACCAAGCTGGTGGCTGGCCGGCCGGCGCGCCTGTCGCGCGCCATGCTGGAGACGCTGGCCATCGTGGCCTATCGACAGCCGATCACGCGTCCCGAGATCGATGAGATACGCGGCGTCGATTGCGGTCCGGTGTTGAAGACCCTGCTCGATCGTTCGTTGATCCGCATGATCGGGAAGAAGGAAGAGGTCGGACGTCCGATCCTGTACGGCACGACGCCCGATTTCCTGCGTACCTTCAGCCTGAAGGACCTGACCGAGCTGCCCACGCTGCGGCAGTTCCACGAGCTCGGCGCCGCCGAACAGGCCAAGGTCGACGCGGAGTCGCCCGGTGGCGCCGAAGGCGCGGGGGCGGGGGCGGTGACAGCGGCGCCGCCGGTCATGCCCGCCGCCAGCCCGTTGCCGGAGCACGACCCCGCCGAGGAGGATGCGCTCTTGTCGGCGCTCGACGAGGCGACCGCCGCCGCGACGCGCGCGACATCGACCAGCGAGCCGGCGCCGGCGCCGGCGCCCGAGCCCGCGTCCGAGCCGGCGCCCGAGCCGGGGCCCGATGCCAGCGCCGGCGGAGCCCCGGCGCAGTCCCCGGACGACGATGCGTTGGCAATACCGCCAGCCACCGACACCACGCGCCCGCCAACCTCGGAGTAGATGCGGTGGCTCGTATGCGATTGCAACGGTACCTGGCGCAGGCCGGGGTTTCGTCGCGGCGCCAAGCCGAAGCGTTGATCGCCTCGGGCGCGGTCAGCGTCAACGGGCAGGTGGTGACCGCGCTGGGCACGACCATCTCCGAGGGCTCGGATCGCGTCGAGGTCAACGGGCGCCGCGTCCAGGTCGAAAAACCGATCTACCGCCTGCTGTTGAAGCCGCGCGCTTGCCTGGCGACGCTGCAGCCGGCGGGTTCGCGGCCGACGCTGCGGCGTTACCTGCGCGACCCCGAGCCCGGTCTGCAGGTGGTGGCGCCCCTCGATTTTCCCGCCGAGGGCGTGGTGCTGTTGACGTCGGACGGCGAACTGGCGCAGGCCATGTCCAGGCGCGCGCAGCGGGTGCCCATGACCTATCACCTCAAGCTGCAGGGCCAGGTCGACGACGACGCGCTCACTCGCCTGGCCCGGGGCTGGCGCTGGGAGAGCCGGGCGGTGCGCCCCGACGCGGTCCAGGCGCTGGCCACGACCGGCAAGAACACCTGGATCGAGATGGTGGTCGCCGAGAGCCGCCCGCGCGCGCTCAAGGCGGGTGGCGATCTGATCCGGCACTCGCTGCTCAAGATCTCGCGCGTGCGGCTGGGCGGCCTGTCGTTCGAGGGGTTGGCCATGGGCGGCTGGCGCGACCTGACCAAGCCCGAGGTCGCCGACCTGCGCCGCCGCGCCGGCGTGGAGACGAGCTAACGCTAATGGCCTTTTCCGGCCTACCCCACGTCGAAGGCCGCGTTCCAGGTCGCCCGTCCGACGATCCCGTCGGGCTCGAGTCCCATCTCGCGTTGTAGCGCGACGCAGGCCTGGCGCGACTGGCGGCCGTAAAAGCCGTCGACGTCGATGGCGAAGTGGCGGTCGCGCATCTGAGTCTGCCAGGTCCGCACGTCGTCGCCGCTCATGACCGGCGCGTGCGGCCAAACCAGGTAGCGCCCGTTCCAGGCCGGCCGGCCTGGCTCGGCGGGCGGCGTCGGGGGTGGCTCGGCGGGCGCGAGTGGCTTGTCGGCCAGGGCCTGCAGCTCACCCAGCTCGCCGCGAAAGCGGTCGCAGTCGCACGGGCCGCGCACGCCGGGGATGCGCTGCACCTGGCCGCTGTCGCCGTCGGTGAACTGCCAGAAGTCCCAGCGCGCCCAGGTGCGCGGCACCAGCGGCGGCAAGGTCCCGTAGCGCGCCGTCCACAGCAGGCGCGAACGCAGCTCGGGCACGTCGGGGTCGCGCAGGCCGCGCCGCCACAGGCCGCCGGTGTAGATGATCAGCGGCTGGCCGAAGAGCGCCTCCGCTTTCTGAACGAACGCGACGGTCCACTGCACCACCTGGGCTGGCGGAAGCCCGCCGTCCACCTCCAGGTCCAGCGCGGGCGGCAGCGTGCTCCAGGTGCGGGCGCCGACGGTGGCCGCGAAGTGGGCCGCCTGGATCTCGGGGTCGCTGCCCGGGCGGGCAAAATGATAGGCGCCGCGCAACAGATTGGTCTCGCCCAGCGCCTGCCAGTTTTCCTCGAAGCGCGAGTCGACGCCCGCGCTGCCCTCGGTGGCCTTGACGAACGCGAACTTGACGTCGGACGCGGCCACGGCCGACCAGTCGATCTCGGCGTTGTGATGGCTGACATCGATTCCCAGCACTGACATCTCACACCTCCAACGGAAAGAACGCAGTCGACCGCGAAAGTTCCTGAGGAATCAACAGGCGGGGATCGACCGGGCGTGGACCAATCACGGGGATCAGCCGACCGCGCGCTTCATGAACGACCGTAGCCCCAGGACCCAGAACAGCACGGTCAGCAGCGCCAGCGCCGCCAGCACGACGGGCAGGGGCATGTGCGGCTGGCCAGGGATCAACACGGCGCGCAGACCCTCGGCGATATAAGTCAGCGGGTTCATTAGAACCGCGTACTTCATCGCGGGCACCGCATCCAGGCCGCGCCAGGGGTAGTAGGCACAGCCGAACATGATCATCGGGGCGACCACGATGCCGAAGAGCAGACCGATCTGCGTCCCCTCGATCACGCTGCCCAGGAAGAGGCCCATGACGCTGAAGGCGGTGGCGCCGAACAGGATGACCAGGAAGACCCAACCGACGTGGGCGAGCGACAGATCCGGGATGGGGCCCATGATGAGGCGCGCCAAGGGCAGCACCACCGACGCGGCGATCAGCGCCTGCAGCACGCCCGACATCACCTTGGCCAGCGCGACCATCCAGTTGGGCACGGGCGCCAGCAGGCGATCCTCGATCTCCCGCGTGTAGCCGAAGTCGGCCACCATGGGCAGCGCCACTGATTGAACGGCGGCCAGCGCCAGGCTGACCGCCAGCACGCCGGGCAATAGCGCCGTGGTGTAGCCGCGGTTGACGAAGCGCATGCGAGGCAGCAGAAAGCCGAACACCACGGTGACCATCAAGGGTTGCATGGCGGTCCGCAGCAAAAAGAAGGCGAGCTCGCGACGCACCACGGTCACGTCGCGTCGCAAGAAGGCCCAGAGCACGCTGCGCGCGGGTGGCGCCGGGGCGTCGCGCGCCGAAGCGGGCCCGGTGATTCCGGTTCCGGGCGCGGCCTGCGCGGGAATCAATCCAGCTTCCTTCCGGTCAGCGAGATGAACAGCGTCTCCAGGCTAGGGGACGCCAGGCGGATGTTGGTGACCTGGCGGCCCGCCGCCTGGATGGCGCCGATGAGCGGCGCGACCGCCTCCCCGCCGCCCGGGTGGTAGATCGCCAGCGTGGTGTCGCGCGCCTCGACGCTCAGCACGCCGGCGACCGCGCGCGCGGTCGCCTCTACCGGCGCCGCCGGCCCATCGAGCGAGATCTCGATCAGCGTTCCGCCGGGCGCGCGCCGCCGCAGCTCGGCCGGCGCGTCGCAGGCCAGGAGCCGGCCGTGGTCGACGATCGCGACCCGGTCGCACAGCTGCTCGGCCTCTTCCATGTAATGGGTGGTCATCACGATGGTGCGGCCCTCGGTGTGCAGCGCGCGCAGGATCTCCCAGAGCGCCCGCCGGGCCTGTGGATCCAGCCCGACCGTCGGCTCGTCCAGGAAGAGGATCTCTGGTTCATGGATGAGGGCGCGCGCGATCATCAACCGCTGCTGCTGTCCGCCCGAAAGCTGGTCGACGCGCGCCTGGCCGCGCTCGCCCAGGCCCAGGCGGTCGAGCAGCTCCTGAGCGCGCCGCCGCGAGCCGGTGTGCGAGAACCCGAAGTAGGCGGCGTGAAAGATCAGGTTTTCCAGCACGTCCAGGCCGCGGTCCGGGTTGGGGCGCTGGGGCACCACGCCGATGCGGCGGCGCACGGCGACCGCGCGCGCCACCACGTCCTGGCCGGCGATCAGGGCCTGGCCGCCGGTCGGCAGCACGCGGGTGGTGAGGATGCCGATGGTGGTGGTCTTGCCGGCGCCGTTCGGTCCCAGCAGGCCGAAGAACTGGCCGTGCGGCACCGACAGATCCAGCCCGTCGAGCGCCACGATCTGGCTGCCTGGCGCGGCGGGTGGCAGCGCCGACGGCCCGGGCGGCCCCGGCACCGACGCGCTGGGCCCGCGCCGCCGCGTCAGCTTGGGCGCCGTGTAGACCTTGCGCAGGGCGCGGGTTTCGATGGCGACGGCCACGGCGCGCGCATCCTAGCAGGGCGGCCACGGGCGGAGCGACCGACGATAGTTTCGGCTTCCGCCGCGCCGGGAGTTTGATAGAAGGTCCCCGTGTCAAAGATCGTCCGCGCGTTGATCTCCGTGTCCGACAAGACCGGCCTGGCCGACCTGGCGCGCGGGCTGGTCGAGGAAGGGCTGGAGATCTTGTCGACCGGCGGCACCGCCAAGGCGTTGTATGCGGCCGGCGTCGCCGTGCGCGAGGTCAGCGACTTCACCGGCGCGCCCGAGATCCTCGACGGGCGGGTCAAGACCCTGCACCCGCGCGTGCACGGCGGGATCCTGGGCCGCCCCACCGCCAAGCACCGCGAGGAGATGCGCCAGGCCGGCCTGTCGCCGATCGATCTCGTGGTGGTGAACCTGTACCCGTTCCGCGAGACGGTGGCGCGCGGCGCGGCGTTCGAGGAGGTGATCGAGAACATCGACATCGGCGGTCCGGCGATGATCCGGTCGGCGGCAAAGAACCACGAGCGCGTCGCGGTCGTGGTCGAGCCGGGCGACTACGCGCGCGTGCTGGCCGAGATTCAGGCCCACGGCGAGGTGTCGGCCGCGCTGCGCTTCGAGCTGGCGCGCAAGGCGTTCGCGCACACGGCCGCCTACGACGGTGCCGTGGCGTCGTACCTGGGCCGCGTCACCGCGCCGGACGCGCCGCTGGCCGACTTCCCGCAGACCCTGCACTTGTCGGCGCGCCTGGAGCGATCGCTGCGCTACGGAGAGAACCCGCACCAGAAGGCGGCGTTCTACGTGCAAGACGGCGCCGCTGGTCCTTCCCTGGCGCGCGCGCAGGTGCTGCAGGGCAAGGAGCTGTCGTACAACAATCTGCTGGACCTGGACGCGGCGATGCGCATCGCCGCCGAGTTCGCGCCGCCCGCGGTGGCGATCATCAAGCACAGCAACCCGTGCGGGGTCGCCATCTCCGAGGTCGGCATCGCCGACGCCTATCGGCGCGCACGCGAGACCGATCCGGTGTCGGCCTTCGGCGGCATCGTCGCCATCAACCGCCCCGTCGACGGCGAGCTCGGGCGCGAGCTGTCGGAGACCTTCCTCGAATGCGTGATCGCGCCCGGCTACGCGCCCGAGGCGCTGGCGGTGCTGTCGGCCAAGAAGAACCTGCGCCTGCTGTCATACGACTTCGCGCGCGACGCCCAGGACCCGGCGACGGCGGTCGACATGGATGTCCGGTCGGTGGCGGGCGGGTTCCTGGTGCAGACCCGCGACACCACCACCTCGGCGGCCGGCGAGGGGCGCGTCGCCTCCAGGCGCGCGCCCAGCCCGGCCGAGCTCATCGACCTGGACTTCGCCTGGCGGGTCGCCAAGCACGTCAAGTCCAACGCCATCGTGTTCGCGGGCGCCGGGCGCACGCTGGGCATCGGCGCCGGCCAGATGTCGCGCGTCGACTCGGTGCGCATCGCGATCTCCAAGGCGCGCGCGCCGCTCGCGGGGGCCGTGCTGGCCTCGGACGCCTTCTTCCCCTTCCGTGACAGCATCGACGAGGCCGCCCGGGCCGGCGTGACCGCGGTGATCCAGCCGGGCGGCTCGGTGCGCGACGACGAGGTCCTGACCGCCGCCGACGAGCACGGTATGGCCGTGGTCCTGACCGGCGAACGCCACTTCCGCCACTAGGCTCGCGCCCAAGATCAAATCCGATCCCCTCCCCCGTCCGCGACGTCCGCGGGGGAGGGCCAGGGAGGGGGCAGGCCTTGCGAGAGGCAACAGGCGCCGGGACAGCTCAGGGAGGGGGCAGGCCTCGCGAGAAGCAACGTGCGCGCGCCGGGACAGCCCGGAGAGGGGGCGAGCCTCGCGAGAGCCGAGGTCCGTCCGAAAACTTCCCTGGCCAGCGATGATTCGCGGTAGGTAGATCGAGCGCATGGGCCTCCACGTTCTGCTGGTCGGTTCGGGCGGGCGCGAGCACGCGCTGGCCTGGAAGCTGGCGGGAAGCCCGCTGTGCGACCGCATCACGGCGGCGCCCGGCAACCCGGGCATCGCCGCGGTCCCCAGGACACAGATCTCGTCGATCAAGGCCGATGCGGTCGACGATCTCGTCGCGCTGGCGACGCGCGCGCGCGTCGATCTGGTGGTGTGCGGGCCGGAGTCGGCGCTGGTGGCGGGCCTGGGCGACGCGATGCTGGCGGCGGGGATCCCGTTCTTCGGGCCGTCGCGCGCAGCGGCCGAGGTCGAGGGATCGAAGGCCTACGCCAAGCGGCTGATGGCCGGCGCGGGCGTGCCCACGGCGGCGTTCGGCGTGTTCGACGACCTCGGTGCGGCCGAGGCGTTCATCGACGCCCAGCGCGGCGCGGTGGTGGTCAAGGCCGACGGGCTGTGCGCCGGCAAGGGCGTCGTGGTCACCAGCAGCGCCGCCGAGGCCAAGGCGGCGGCGCGCCAGATGTTGGCCGAGCGAACCTTCGGCGACGCCGGCGCGCGCGTGGTGATCGAGGAGCGGCTCAGCGGGCGCGAGGTGTCGATGATGGCGCTGTGCGACGGGGCGCGCTTCGAGCTTCTGGCTTCGGCCGAGGACCACAAGGCGGTGGGTGACGGCGACGTCGGGCCCAACACCGGCGGCATGGGTACCTACTCGCCGTCGCCGCTGGTCGACGCCGCCACCCAGCGCCGCGTCGCGGAGACAATCTTCGCGCCCACGGTGCGCGCGCTGGCAGCCGCGGGTCGGCCGTTCCGCGGCCTGCTCTACGGCGGCCTGATGCTGACGCCGGATCGCGGCCCGATGGTCATCGAGTGGAATTGTCGCTTCGGCGACCCCGAGACCCAGTCGGTGCTGGTGCGCATGGAGGATGATCTGCTGCCCTGGTTGCTGGGCGCCGCGCGTGGCGAGCTGCCGGCGGGACCCATCCGCTGGCGCGCGGGCGCCGCCGTCTGCGTGGTGCTGGCCGCGCCCGGCTATCCGGCCAAGCCGCGTCTGGGCGAACCGATCGCGCTTGGCGGCGCCGGCGCAGGCGCAGGCGGCGGCGGCGGCGGCGGCGAGGTGCTGGTGTTCCACGCGGGCACGCGGCGCGGAGCGGGCGTGGCCGGGTCCGAGGCTCCGCTACTGACCGCGGGCGGGCGCGTGCTGGGTGTGACCGCGCGGGGCGCCGACCTGGCCGCGGCACGCGCCGCCGCTTACGGCGCGATCCGGGACATTCACTTCGACGGCATGCGCTATCGCCGCGACATCGGAACCAGAGGAGAAAAGAGATGAGCAGCAACGAGCAGGGATCCGGCGCCGTCCGGATCGACGTCGCCATCATGATGGGATCCAAGTCCGACCTCGAGACCATGCGTCCCGCGGCCAAGATCCTGGTAGGGCTGGGCCTGGCCGTGGAGGTGCGCGTGCTGTCCGCGCACCGCACGCCGGAGCAGGCCGCCGCCTTCGTGCGCGAGGCGACGCAGAACGGCGCCAAGGCGTTCATCTGCGGCGCAGGCGGCGCGGCGCACCTCGCGGGCGCGGTCGCGGCGCACACCACGCGGCCGGTGATCGGCGTGCCGATCGCGGCCGGTACGCTGGGCGGGTTCGACTCCCTGCTCTCGACGGTGATGATGCCGCCGGGGATGCCGGTCGCGACCGTCGCGGTCGGCGGCGCCGAGAACGCCGGCCTGCTGGCGGCGCAGATCATCGCGGTCGGCGACGCCGCGCTCGCCGCGCGTGTCGAGGCCGAGCGCGAATCGCGCCGCCGCAAGGTGCTGGAGAGCGACGCCGAGGTGCGGGCCCAGTTCGGGCGCAGCGCCGCGCCCAGCGCCAAGTAGACTGACGGGCGCATGGCCCACGCCTTCCCCGAGGAGATCCTGTTCGCGGCCCACGCGCTGAGGCGAGGGGAGGTGGTGGCGTTTCCGACGGAGACCTTCTACGGCCTGGCGGTCAACGCGCTCGACGAGCTGGCGCTGGCCCGCTTGCGCCAGCTCAAGGGACGCGGCGAGAAGGCCATCTCGGTGCTGGTGCTGGGCGACGCCATGATCGATCGCCTGTGCCGCAGCGTGCCCGCGGCGGCGCGCAAGCTGATGGCGCGTCACTGGCCCGGCCCGCTGACCATCGCATTGCCGGCGCGCGCCGGCCTGCCCGCGCCCCTGGTCTCGGAAGGATGCGTCGCCATCCGCGACTCGCCGCACCCCACGGCGCGCGCGCTGCTGGAGGTCTTCGGTGGTCCGATCACCGCCACCAGCGCCAACCCCGCGGGCGTCGATCCCCCCAGCACCCCCGAGGGCGTGGAGGAGCTGTTCGAGGGCCGCTGCCGCGTGCTGCACGCCGGCGCGACCCCAGGGGGCGCTCCCAGCACCCTGGTGCGCGTGCGCGGCAGTCGCATCGAGATCCTGCGCCAGGGCGCTCTGGAGATTGCGCGCGAGTAGGCCGGTGTCAGACGGCTTCAGGCGACGGGCTTCAGGCTACGGGAAGGCGCGCCTTTCCGACGGAAGAGCGTCTTTCCTGAAGCCTGGAGCCAGAAGCCAGAAGCCTGAAGCCCGCCCGCCGCTCCGCGTGCTCCACGACCAATCGGGCACGTGAGTGAGGCGCGGGGCGGGATCCGACGACGGTGGGAGGGGCGCGCGGGACCGTGTCCGCCCGCCCTCGAATCGTGTATGAAATCCTCATGGCCGTCATCGCCCCCTTCCGTGGACTCCGTTACGACCTGACGCGTGTCGGCGATCCGGCGCGCGTGCTCGCTCCCCCCTACGACGTGATCTCCGAAGCCCAGCACCAGGAGCTGGAGGCGCGCCACCCGCACAACGTCGTGCGCCTCGAGCGGCCGCGCGGCGACGGGGACGCCAGGTATGGGCGCGCGGCGGCGCTGCTCGACAGCTGGATCGCCGAAGGGATCCTGATCCGCGATCAACGACCGGCGCTCTATGTCTACCAGCAGACCTTTCGCTTTCCGGCCGACGGCGGCGCGGTCTACAACCGCACGGGTTTCTTCGCCCTGGTCAAGCTCGAGCCCTTCTCGAGCCGCGTCGTGCTGCCACACGAGCACACGCTGTCGGCGCCCAAGGAGGATCGGCGCAAGCTGATGCGCACCACCCGCACCCAGATCTCGCAGGTGTTCGGCCTCTATCGTGACCGCCAGGCAGAGTCGGAGGAGCTGCTGGTCGCCGCCAGGGCCGCACCGGCGCTTCTCGACGGCACGACCGCCGACGGCTGTCGCCACCGACTGTGGGCGGTGACCGATCCGCGCGCCATCGCCCGCATGGCCGAGGTGCTGCGCGACAAGCAGATACTGATCGCCGACGGCCACCACCGCTACGAGACCATGGTCGGCCTGCGCGACGAGCTGCGGCCGGCCGGCCGCGCGCCCGGGCACTCGGGGGCCGACTGGGGCGCGATCTTCCTGGCACGCGCCGAGGATCCCGGGCTGCTGGTGCTCCCGACGCACCGGCTGATCACCCACTTGCCGTCATGGAATCCGGAGGCTCTGCGGGCGGGCGCCGCCGCGGCCTTCGAGGTGGCGCGCGACGACGAGCGCGACGGCGCGGCGATCGAGGCGCGGCTCACGCGCGCCGGCGCGGCCGGGCGCGTGGCGTTTGCCGTGCGCGCGGCCGGCGAGCGCCAGACCACCTGGCTGACCCTGAAGCGCGACGCCGATCTGTCGGAGCTGGGCCCGCCGGCCCTGCGACAGCTCGACGTCAGCGTGCTGCACGGGCTTGTGCTGGCGCCGCTGCTGGGCATCGACGCCGGCGCCATGGTCCGGCAGTCGTACCTCGGCTACACCCACGACACCGCGCAGGCGCTGGCCGACGTCGGCAGCGGCCAGGTCCAGGGCGCCTTCCTGATGAACGCCACCAAGGTCGAGCAGGTGCTGCAGGCCTGCGAGGCCGGCTTCGTGCTGCCGCAGAAGTCGACCTACTTCCAACCCAAGCTCGCCACCGGACTCGTGATGTACCAGGTCGACCCGGATGCGGACGTGGCGTCGGGGTGATGCGCCTGGTGGTTCGGAAACAGCCGGTCACGCCGACGCCGACGCAAGTGGGGATCTTCCCGTCGGCGTCGGCATCGGCGGGGGCGTGACCGTGGGCGACTCCGATTCCGCCTCCGAATCCGATCCCGGCGACACCACCGTCGATACCCTGCTGCGCGGCCGCGTCACCCTGGTGCAGCCGCGCCGTGGGTTCCGCAGCAGCCTCGACCCGTTGCTGCTCGCGCGCTTCCTGGCGCCGCCCCACGGCCGCTTCCTGGACATCGGTTGCGGCACCGGCGCGCTCGCGTTCACCCTGCTGGCCGACGATCCCAGCGCCAGCGGCGTAGGCGTCGAGCTGCAGGCGCGTCTGGCGCACCTGGCGGGCCTGGGCCGCGCGCGCAACGCGCTCGACGACCGTTTTCAGGTCGTGCAGGGCGACATCCGCGCGCTGGCGGCCGCGCTGACCGCGACGCCGTTCGATCTGGTGGCGACCAATCCGCCGTTCCGGGTGACCGCGCACGGGGTCAGGTCGCCCGACAGCGAGCGCGCGCGCGCCAATCACGAGGTCACCCTCACCCTGGCCGAGTGGCTGGATTGCGCCGCGCGTCTGGTGCGGCCCGGTGGCCGTCTGGGCGTGGTGTACGCCGCCGAGCGCCTGCCCGAGCTGCTGGCGGGCATGAATGCGCGCGATCTCTCGCCGGCGCGGCTGCGCGCCGTGCATCCTTTCGCCGACCGTCCCGCCGTGCGGGTGCTGATCGAGGCGTACCGCCAGTCGCGGCGCACGCTGGCTCTCGAGCCGCCGCTGGTGTTGCATGAAGGCGGCGGCGCAGGGCGGTTCACGGCGGAAGTGCAGCGCATGCTCGAAGCGGAGAGGCCGGGCCCGACGCCCTGACGGTCCCGGGCTTCCGGTCCCGGCGCCGTCTTCCGCGGGCAGACCGGATCGCCGACGCCGACGCCGACGCCGACGGAAAATCGGTTCCGGATCCGCCCGTCGGCGTCAGCGTCGGCGTCAGCGTCGGCGATCCCTCCGGATTGCCAATCGGGACGCCGTCAGCTCTTGTCGGCGGGCGCGCTTCCTGGTGACGCGACCGGCGCTTCCTTGAGCGCCTCGTCGATCGGGGGCAGATCGTCCAGGTTGGGCACCAGCGTGATCTCGATGCGGCGGTTCTTGGCCCTGTTCTCCGGCGTGTCGTTGGCGGCCACGGGCGACTGGTCGGCATAACCCGCTGCCGACAGGCGCTTTGGCTCCATGCCGCTGGCGATCATGAAGTTGACCACCTCGACGGCGCGCGCGGTCGACAGATCCCAGTTGGATCGGTAGCGCCTGGACTTGATGGGCGCATTGTCGGTGTGCCCCGCGACCTGGAAGTTGCGGTTCGGGATCTCCTTGAGCACATCGGTCACCTGGCGCAGCGCCTCCTCGCCCTCTTTCTTGAGCTCGGTCTTGCCGGGGTCGAACAGGATCTGATCGCCGAGGCGCACGATCATGCGGTTCTCGCGCAGCTCGACCTGCAGCTTGCCGGCGTCGGTGAGCTGCTTGAACTGCGAGACCAGCTTGCGAAACTGCGCGGCGCGCGCCTCGGCCTGCGCCTGCGCCTTGCGCAGCTCCTCCATGCGCTTCTTGGCGGTCTCGAGCTCGCCGCCCAGGGTTCCGCGCTCGGTCTCGAGCCGCGACATGTCCTGGCCCAGCGACTCCAGCTTCTTGGTCAGCACGCCGACGCGCTGGTCGCGCGCGTCGACGTCCTTCTTGTGCTGCGCCTTCTCGGCGGCGGTGGCCGCCTCGGCCGCGGCCAGCCTCTGTTTCTGCTGGTCGCGGTCCTTGATGGCCGCGTCGTACAGCTCCTGATCGACGCCGCAGCCGGCGAACGTCCCCAGGGCGACGCCCACGCCGCCGGCGATGGCCAGAGCGGCCGCGAGTCGGGTGAGAATGCTCATCGGGTTCCTCCTTTTGGTCTCGATGGGGGTCTGGCCGCGCCAAACGCGCGCTCGACGATGGCGTCGAGGTCGCCGCCCGGGATCGGGCTCGCGGCCGCTTCGAAGTCCCACCCGAGGTTGGCCGCCAGCCGCGCGCGCACCGCGCTCTTGCCATGACCAAGGCGTTGCAACAGCGCGGCGCGATCGGCGAGCTCGCCGCGGTACATGGCCTCGCGCTTCGCCGCCAGGGTCTTGGCGTGCGCAGGGTTGCGTTTGGGTTGCATCCAGTCGAAGGGCATCCGGGTCCTCCCCGTCGGGCGAGCGGCCACACTCTAACGCGAAGCCAGAGCTAAATCTGCTTTAACGCATGTATCTACGTGCGCGACCCCAATGCCAGCTTGGCCGCGTCCCACAGCCTGTCCTGCTCCTCGGCCGACGCGTCGGCGACCGCCCGTCCCTGCGCGCGCAGAGCTTCCTCGATGTGGGCGAAGCGCGCCGCGAAGCGGTCGTGGGAGTCGCGCAGCGCGCTCTCGGCGTCGATCCCCAGCTTGCGCGCCAGATTGGTCGCCGCCAGCAGCACGTCGCCCAGCTCCTGGTGTATCTGGTCGCGATCGCCGGCGTCGATGGCCGCATCCAGCTCACGCAGCTCCTCGTCAATCTTGGTGCGCGGGCCTCTGGCGTCGGGCCAGTCGAAGCCGACGGCGGCGGCTTTCTCCCCGCCGCGCGTCGCGCGCAGGAGCGCGGGCGCGCTCCTGGGGATGCCGTCGAGCGCACCGCGCTTGCCCTTCTCGGCCTTCTCCGCAGCCTTGAGCTTGGCCCAGTTGGCCAGCACGGAGTCGGCGTCCCTGGCCACCACATCCCCGAACACGTGGGGATGCCGGCGAATCAGCTTGGCGACGATGCCACGCGCGACGTCGTCGATGCCGAAGGCGCCCTCGGCGAAGCGCAGCTCCGACTGAAACACGATCTGCAGCAACAGATCGCCCAGCTCCTCGCGGTGGTCGTCGACCGTGCCGCCGGCCAGGGCGTCGACCACCTCGTAGGTCTCCTCGACCAGGTAGGGGACCAGCGTCTGCAGGGTCTGCTCGCGGTCCCAGGGGCAGCCCCCGGGCGCCAGCAGCCGTTGCATCAGACCGACCAGGCGCCCCACCTCGGCGCCGGTCTGCTTTCCCGGCAGGGGCGCCAGATCCGGCGCGGTGTCCGGCACAGCGTCGGGCCGGGCGCCGGCGCCGGGTTGGGTGTCGGGCGGGCTTTTCACGCCGCGCAGTCTACACATTGAATCGGCGGGGTTCGCGTGCTAATTCCGAGGGACTTGAGCGAGCGAGCCACCACCGTCCCACGCGCACCCGACCGTCGCGGGGCGGAGCTGACCACGGCGCGGCTCGTCCTCGACGACAACGGAGTGGCGCTGGCCCTGTACGGCGAGCGCAACGGCAATCTCAAGATCATCGAGCGCGAGACCGGCGTCGAGCTGCACGCGCGCGGCAACGAGCTGACCGTGATCGGCGCCGCCGACGCGGTGGCGATGACGCGGCGACTGGTCGAGCAGCTCTATGCCATGGTGCGCGCCGGGACGCCGGTCAGCCCCGAGGACATCGGCCGGGCGGCGCTGGCCCTGCGCGCCGACGCGGGCGTCGACTTGCGCGAGGTGTTCTCCGACACCATCCTGATCGCCGGTCGCGCGCGCGCCATCGCGCCCAAGGGGCTGGCGCAAAAGCGCTACGTCGACGCCATCCGCGCGCACGATATCGTTTTCGGCATCGGGCCCGCCGGCACCGGCAAGACCTACCTGGCGATGGCGCTGGCCGTGCGCGCCCTGATGGAGAAGCAGGTCAAGCGGATCGTGCTCACCCGACCCGCGGTCGAGGCGGGCGAGCGCCTGGGCTTTCTGCCCGGCAGCCTCGAGGAGAAGGTCTCGCCCTACCTGCGCCCCCTTTACGACGCGCTCCACGACATGATGGACTTCGAGAAGGCCGACCAGCTGCTGGCGCGCGGGCTCATCGAGGTGGCGCCCATCGCCTTCATGCGCGGCCGCACCCTCAATGACGCCTTTGTGATCCTCGACGAGGCCCAGAACACCACCACCGAGCAGATGAAGATGTTCCTCACCCGACTCGGCTTCGAGTCCAAGGCGGTGATCACCGGCGACGTGACCCAGATCGACCTGCCCGACAACCGGCGCTCGGGGTTGAACGAGGCGGTGTCGCTGCTGTCCGGTATCCAGGGCATCGCCTTCCGTTACTTCACCGAGGTCGACGTGGTCCGCCACCCCCTGGTGCAGGAGATCATCAAGGCTTACGACGCCAAGTCGTTGCAGGACCGGGCGCAAGATCGGGCGTCAGATCGTCCGAAATAGCCGTTCGCGATAGGCTAGGCGGCGTGAGCGCTCCCGACGACCTGCGCACCATCGCCGATCGGTACCGCTACGAGGTCGGCGAGCTGGTGGCGACGTCGCGCGCGATGTCGTCGGAGCGGGACATCCACGCGCTGCTCGCCCTGATCCTGGAGAAGTGCCGGCAGGTCACGGGCGCCGACGCCGGCAGCGTCTACGTGCTGGAGGGGGAGGGGCCGACGCCGCAGAAGCGCCTGCACTTCATGCTTTCGCAGAACGACTCGATCGCGATCAACTTCCAGGAGTTCACCCTGGGCGTCGACGAGAAGTCGATCGTGGGCAAGGCGGTGCTCGACGCGCGCCCCATCAACATCCCCGACCTGGAAGAGCTGGGCGACCCCGGGCAGAACCCCTGGGGCTTCCGGCACGACAAGAGCTTCGACGAGAAGACCGGGTACCGCGCGCGCTCGATGTTGACGGTGCCGATGCTGTCGGCGGAGATGGTTGTCATCGGCGTGGTGCAGCTCATCAATCGCAAGCGCAACCGGTCGGCCCGGTTGCTCGGGCCCGACGACTTCACGCGCGAGGTGGTCGCCTTCGACGACTGGTCGGAGGAGCTGGGCTTGGCGCTGGCGTCGCAGGCCGGCATCTCGCTGGAGAACGCCATCCTCTACGACGAGATCAAGCGCCTGTTCGAGGGCTTCGTCGACGCGTCGGTGACCGCGATCGAGTCGCGCGATCCGACCACCTCGGGTCATTCGCGGCGGGTCGCGACGCTGTCGGTGGCGCTGGCCGAGAAGGTCGACGCCGCGGGCGACGGCGTCTTCAAGGATGTCCACTTCACGCGTGCCGGGTTCAAGAAGATCGAGTACGCCGGCATGCTGCACGACTTCGGCAAGGTCGGCGTGCGCGAGAAGGTGCTGGTCAAGGCCAAGAAGCTCTACGAGGAGGACCGGCGCGCCCTCGAGATGCGCTTTGCCTACATCCGGCGCGGCATCGAGGGCGAGCTCTGCGAACGCAAGCTGCGGCTGGCGCTGGAGCTGGGGCGCGACGGCGTCAGCGACCGCTTCGCCGAGCTGGAG
>DASRQZ010000058.1:0-35133 GCA_035696125.1 Polyangia bacterium | reverse complement strand
CTGTTCGGCGTGCCGCTGGGACGGTCGGTGCTGCGCCGGGCGCCGACTCCTCCCGCGACGCTGGGGTCGGTGCCGGACTTCACGCTCACCGACCAGACCGGCCACCCCTTTGGCACCCAGGACCTGCGCGGCCGGGTCTGGGTCGCCAACTTCATCTTCACCAGCTGCGCCGGCAGTTGCCCCCTGCTGAGCCAGAAGATGGCCGAGCTGGGCCGCAGGGCCCGCCAGCTGGGACCCGATTTCCGCCTGGTCTCGCTGACCGTCGACCCCGAGCGCGACACGCCCCAGGTGCTGGCCGACTACGCCGCCCGCTACGGCGCCCACCCGCAAAAGTGGTCGTTTCTGACCGGGCCCATGGCGACGATCCAGTCGGCGGTGGTCGACGGTTTCAAGGTCGGCATGGGCAAGGAGAAGGTCGGTGACTTCTGGGAGATCTTCCACGGCGAGAACCTGGTGCTGGTCGACCGCACACTGCACATCCGCGGCTACTTCCCGGCGACGGCCGAGGGCCTCGATCGTCTCATCGAGGCCATCGGCATGGTGGCCAACGGCTCTTGACGATCCCGGCCCGGGC
The DNA here is from genome assembly GCA_035696125.1 of Polyangia bacterium. Classification (GTDB taxonomy): domain Bacteria; phylum Myxococcota_A; class Polyangia; order Fen-1088; family Fen-1088; genus DASRQZ01. Next base: position 34,559 of record DASRQZ010000058.1, on the reverse strand, counting down.
TAGTATTCCCGCCGCACCATGAACAGATCTCGCTCGCTCGGCCTGGCTCCCTGCGCGCACGCGCTCGGTGTGGCTCTGGTTGCTCTCCTGTCGCATGCCGCGTGCACCAAGAAAGAAGAGCCGGTTCCTGTGCCGCCACCACCCGGGGCGCCGGCTCCCGGAACGTCGGGGACGGCGGCGGCGGCCGGCGACGTCAAGGCGGGGGTCAACTCCATCAAGGGCACGGTGAAGCTGAATGGCACCGCCCCCGAGATGAAGGTGCTCAAGCGCGAGGCGGATCCGTTCTGCGGCCGCGTCGCCATGAAGGACGAGGAGGTGATCGTCGGCCCCGGTGGCGGGCTCAAGAACGTGCTGGTGCGTCTGACCAAGGGGGTCACCGGCAGCTACCCGCCGCCCTCGACGCCGGCGCTGATCGACCAGACCGACTGCATGTACCGCCCGCGGGTCCAGGGGATCATCGCCGGCCAGGCCATCACCATCAAGAACAGCGACCAGACGCTGCACAACGTCCACACCTACAAGGGCGCGTCGACGATCTTCAACCAGGCCGAGATCCCTGGTATGGCCCCCATGGTCAAGCAGCTCGACGCCGCCGGGCAGATCGTCAAGTTCAAGTGCGACGTCCATCCCTGGATGACCGGCTACGTCGCGGTCTCGCCGCATCCCTTCTTCGCGGTGACCGGCGGCGACGGTGGCTTCACCATCGCCAGCGTGCCGGCCGGAACCTACACCGTCGAGGTCTGGCACGAGCGCTTCGGCACCACCACCGCCGAGGTCACGGTCAGCGCCGACAAGCCGGGCGCCGTCGACCTGGCGCTGACCGCTCGATGATCCGCGTGCGCTGAACGCCGCCGGACGCCGCGCGCATGGCTCGAACCCGCTATACCGCCGAAGGCCCCAGCATCCGCGCGAGGGATCTGCCCGCCGCCGCCCTGCGCGCGGTGCTGCGCGAAGGGTACGGGCGCGCCGACTTCAAGGCCGACCTGCTGGCGGGGGTGGTGGTCGGCATCGTGGCGCTGCCGCTGGCGATGGCGCTGGCCATCGGGGTCGGGGTGCCGCCCCAGCACGGCCTTTACACGGCCATCGTGGCCGGGGCGCTGGTGGCGGCGCTGGGCGGATCGCGCACCCAGGTGACCGGTCCAACCGCCGCCTTCATCGTGATCCTGGCCCCGATTTACACCAAGTTCGGCCTGGCCGGGTTGCTGATCTCGGGCGCGATGGGCGGGGTGGTGTTGATCATCATGGGGCTGGGTCGGCTCGGTCAGTTCATCGAGTTCATTCCCCACCCCGTCACCACCGGCTTCACCGCCGGCATCGCCACGGTGATCGCCACGCTCCAGCTCAAGGACCTGCTCGGCCTGCAGCTCGCGCGCAACCCCGAGCACTTCTTCGATCGGCTGTGGGCCATGTGGCAGGCGCGCGGCACCGCTTCGTGGGCCGAGCTGGCCGTCGCGGCGGTGACCTTCGCGCTGCTGCGCCTGCTCCCGCGCTGGGTGAAACGGGTCCCGGCGCCGCTGATCGCGCTGCCGGTCGCGGCGGTGCTGGCCGCGGCGCTCGACCACTTGCTGCCCGGACACGCGGTGGCGACCATCGCCACGCGCTTTCACGCCACCGTGGGTGACCACGTGGTCGCGGGCGTGCCGCCTCTGCCGCCGCTGCCCATGCTGCCCTGGCACGCGGCCGGGCCCGGCGGCGCGCCCTTCCAGCTCAGCTTCGACACGCTGCAAGCCCTGGTGACGGGCGCGCTGGCGGTCGCGATGCTGGGCGGCATCGAATCGTTGCTGTCGGCGGTGATCGCGGACGGCATGGCGGGCACGCGCCACGACCCCGACTCCGAGCTGCTGGCCCTGGGCATCGCCAACGTGATCACCCCGTTCCTGGGCGGTATCCCGGCCACGGGCGCGATCGCGCGCACGGCCACCAACATCCGCTCCGGCGCGCGCTCGCCGTTCGCGGCCATCATCCATTCGCTGACCGTGCTGGCGGCGGTGCTGGTGCTGGCGCCCCTCATCGGCTACCTGCCGATGGCGGGGCTGGCGGCCCTGCTGCTGCTGGTGGCCTGGAACATGTCGGAGGTGAAGCACTTCGCCCACATCCTGCGCGTGGCCCCGCGCAGCGACGCGCTGGTCCTGATCACCTGCTACGGCCTGACCGTGGTGTTCGACATGGTGATAGCGGTCTCGGTCGGGGTGGGCCTGGCGGCGCTGCTGTTCATGCGGCGCATGGCGGCCATCACCGAGGCGCGCCTGACCAGCTACGAGGCGCCGGAGACCAGCTCCGTGGTCAGCGGGCTGCATCGCATCCCCGATCTGCTGCGCGGCAAGGTGGCGATCTACGAGATCGCGGGGCCGCTGTTCTTCGGCGCGGCGCAACGGGCCATGAGCCGGCTCAGCGGCGTCGGCAGCCGCGTCGCCGTGGTGATCATCCGCCTGGAGCACGTGCCGGTGATGGACGCCACCGGCCTCGTGGCCCTGGAGAGCGCCATCGCGCAGCTGTCCAAGAGCGGCTGCGTGGCGATCCTGGCCGGGCTGCAGGCGCAACCACGTGCGCTGCTGGAGCGGGCCGACTTCAAGCACAAGCCCTGGCGCCTGGTGATCAAGCCCGACCTGGCGAGCGCGATCGCGGCCGCCGAGGGCCTGCTGGCACCGGATGCCGGCCGCGGCGGGGACGAAAGCGCCGGCAAGACGGCCGTCGATCCGCCGCCGGTGTGAAAAGCGCGCTATAAGGGCGTCCGAAAATGCTCGCTCCAGTCAGACCCGGGGGCGCCGAAGGGCTCTCTGCCGCGCGTGTCCCTGTGGTGCACGCGCGCCGTGGCCTGGCCGCGATCGCGGAGCGTGCCACTCACGGGCTGGCGATCGCCACGGCGGCGGCGACCTTCCTGTTGATCCTGATCGGGGGCCTGGTGCACGGCACCGGGTCCAGCCTGGCCTGCCCCGACTGGCCGACCTGCTACGGCACGATGATGCCCAGGATGGAGGGCGGCGTGCTGGTCGAGCACAGCCATCGTCTGGCGGCGGGCTCGGTGATGATCCTGACCCTGGTGCTGCTGGTGACGATGTTCACCAGCCGCGCGCCGGCCCACCGGCGCCTGCGCCCGCTGGCGGCGCTGGCCATGGGCCTGGTGGTGGTGCAAGCGCTGCTGGGCGGGATCACCGTGCTGCTGCGCCTGCCGACGCCGGTGTCGACCATGCACACCGGCGTGTCGCTGCTGTTCTTCATGACGGTGCTCTATCTGGCGGTGCGCGCGCGGCCGGGGAAGTGGGTGAAGCGAGGGATCGCCCACGCTGACGCCGACGCCCACGCCGACGGGCGGATCCGAACCGTCGGCGTCGGCGTCGGCGCCACCGTGATCGATCCGGATTCGAGGGCGCCGCTGGCCCTGCCCGACTTCGCCGTCTGGCTGGCCCTGGTGTCGGTGGTGGCGATCTACTTTCAGATGGTGCTGGGGGGGCTGGTGCGCCATTCGGGCGCGGCGCTGGCGTGCACCGACGTGCCGCTGTGCCGCGGGGCGATCTGGCCCGACGCCCACCCCACGGTGCTGATCCACGTCCTGCACCGCCTGAACGGGGTGCTGGTGGCTGGCCTGGTGATCGCGTCCTCGATCGTCACCTTCCGCGCGGGCGGGCGGCGCCCCGGGCTGCGCGCGCTGGCGCTGGCGGCGCCGGTCCTGGTGCTGGCGCAGATCGCGCTCGGCGTGGCCAGCGTGCTCACCTTCCTGGACCTGGTGATCGTCGAGTCGCACCTGGCGGTCGCGACCGCGCTGCTGGCGACCCAGATGGGCGTGGTACTGGCGGGGCGCCCGATCGACGTCGCTTCTCTGACCCCGCGGGGCTGGCGCTCTGTCGGGCGCTTCGTGGTCGACCTGGTGCGCCTGACCAAGCCGCGCATCACCGGGCTGGTGGTGGCGACCTTCGCGGGCGGGGTCTGGCTGGCGCCCGGTGCCATGGCGCGCTGGCGGCTGGTGATGACCGTCATCGGAACGGCGCTGGTGGTCTCGGCGTCGAACACCATCAACATGTTCCTGGAGCGCGACCAGGACCGCCTGATGGAGCGCACGCGCGCGCGGCCGCTGCCCGAGGGGCGTCTATCGCCCGAGGCGGCGCTGGCTTTCGGTGCGGCGCTGGCCTGCGCGGCGCTGCCGCTGCTGTTCCTGGCGGGCAACGCGCTGACGGGGATCCTGGCCGGCGTGGCCTTCGCTTCGTACGTCGCGGTCTACACCCCGATGAAGCAGCACTCGGCGGCGGCGCTGTTCGTGGGCGCGGTGCCGGGCGCCATGCCGCCGCTCATGGGCTGGACCGCGGCGACCGGACAGCTGGACGCGCCGGGCCTGGTGCTGTTCGCGATCCTGTTTCTCTGGCAGATCCCCCACTTCCTGGCCATCGCGATCTTCCGCTCGGAGGACTATGCGCGCGCCGGGTTCCGGGTGTTGCCGCTCGCCACCTCGGCGCGCGCGACCCGCTTTTACATCCTGGGCTTCTCGCTGGCGCTGGTGGCGGCGACCGTGCTGCTGCAGCCGTTGCGGGTCGCGGGCGCGCACTACCTGGTCGCGGCCGCGGCGCTGGGCGGGCTGTTCATCGGCTGGGGCCTGGCCGGGTTCCGGCGCGCCGCCGCCCGCCCCTGGGCGCGGTCGCTGTTCTTGTTCTCGATCGTCTATCTCACCTTGCTGTTCGTCGCGCTGATCGCCGACCGGACACTCGCGTGAGCGGCGCGGCGCCGCTCCCGCTGCGCGTCGGTGGCGCGGCGCCGCCGGCCCCGGTCCCCCGCCTGCGCGCCTCCGACCTGCGGCGGCGCTTCGGCGCGCGCGCCGCGCTGGACGGCGTCAGCTTCGCGGTCTACCCCGGTGAGATCCTGGGCTTGCTCGGCCCCAATGGCGCCGGCAAGACCACGGCGTTCCGGTTGCTCTCCGGTCTCATCCCGGCCGACGGCGGCGCGATCGAGCTCGACGGCGCGCCCGCCCGCCCCGCCGATCGCGGCTACCGCGCGCGCCTCGGCGTGGTGTTCCAGGAGCCGAGCATCGACCTCAAGCTGACCGGCCGCGAGAACCTGGCCCTGGGCGCCGCGCTTTACGGCGTGCCGCGCGCGCACGCCGCGCGCCGCATCGACCAGGCGCTGGCGCTGATGGAGCTGGGCGCGCGCGCCGGCGAGCTGACCGCGACCTACTCGGGCGGCATGCGCCGGCGCATCGAGATCGCGCGCGTGTTGTTGCACGACCCCGATCTGTTGCTGCTCGACGAACCTGGCCGCGGCGTCGACCCCGAGGCCCTGCGCCGGATCTGGGACCAGCTGGGCGCGCTGCGCCGCGAGCGGCGCCTGAGCATCATCGTCACCACCCACCAGCCCGAAGAAGCCGAGCGCTGCGACCGCATCGTGATCCTCGACGCCGGCCGCGTGTGCGCCGCCGGAACGCCCGACGAGCTGCGCGCGCGGGTCGCGGGCGACGTGGTCACCGTGCGCGGCGACGCGCCCGAGGAGATCGCCGCCGTCATCGGCCAGCGCCTGGGCCTGGCGGCGCGCATCGCGGCCGGCGAGGTGGCCATCGAGGCGGCGCGCGGCCATGAGATCGTTCCGCGCATCGCCGAGCTGTTCGCCCCCGGCCGACTGCGCAGCATCGCCACCGCCCGCCCCACCCTGGCCGACGTCTTTGCCAAGCTGACCGGAAGGGGGCTGGACGCGTGAGCGCCGGCATCCAGGCCGACTCCGGCGCCGGCGACGGCGCCGAGGGGGGCACCAGCGCGGTGCCACTCGAGCTACGCGCACGGGCCACCGCCAGCGGCGTCATCGCAGCGCTGGTGGGACGCGACCTGCGCCGGTTCTTCCGCCAGCGCAGCCGCATCGCCGGCTCGCTGGCACAGCCCCTGATCCTGTGGGCCGTGCTGGGCGCCGGCCTGGGCGACAGCTTCCGCGCCGCCGGCGCCGGCGGCGTCAGCTATCTGCAGTACTTCTTCCCGGGCACGATTGTTCTCACGGTGCTGTTCACCGCGATCTTCTCGACCATCTCGGTGATCGAGGATCGCCACCACGGCTTCCTGCAGGCGGTGCTGGTGGCGCCGGTGTCGCGCACGTCGCTGGTGCTGGGCAAGACCCTGGGCGGCGTGGCCATCGCCCTGCTGCAGGCGACGGCCCTGGTGGCGCTGGCCCCGCTGGCCGGCTTTTCGCTGGGCGGGATGGGCTACGCGACCCTGGCCGGCGCGCTCCTGCTCTCGGCCGTCGGCTTCACCGCGCTGGGGTTCGCGGTCGCCTGGTGGATCGACTCGACGCAGGGCTACCACGCCGTCATGAGCGTGGCGCTGATCCCGCTGTGGATGCTCTCGGGCGCGATGTTCCCCGCCTCGGGCGCTCACCGCGCGGTGGAAGTGCTGATGCGCGCCAACCCGATGACCTACGCCATGTCGGCGGTGCGCCGGGGCCTGTACGGCGCGCAGCTGCCGGCGGGCCTGGTGCCGGAGTGGTCCTCGCCGGCGCTCGAGCTTGGGGTGTGCGCGCTGTTCGCGGTGGCCGCGACCTGCGTGGCCGCCATGCTGTGCAGGCGGCGAGCGTAGCGGGCGGGGCTCGCGTCTCGCAAGGCCTGCCCTGCTATGAAAGTGCGCCAGGCTGGCCTCGAACGCTCGGCTCGGGGCGCTCGCTCTTTGGTCGCGGCTTGGGTCAGGGCGCCCAGTCCAGCGTCACCTCGCCTTGCAGCAGGCTGGCTTTGCGGGCGCGGTCGAACAGGACGGCGGTGGCCTGGCGGGCGTCGGCGGCGAAGGCGAGGGTGTCCTGATTCGCGTAAAGGTTGAGGTAATGGTCTAAAAGCGCAGGATCTGAAAGCTTTTTTTCACCGCGGTCTTCGGCCGCCAGCGCGGCGATCAGGTCGGCGCGATGGTCGAGAGCGAAGCGGATGCTCTCGCGCAGCACGGCTGACAGCGCGACGATCCGATCGGGGCCGAGCCCGCGGCGAATCACGTTCACGCCCAGCGGCAGCGGCAAACCGGTCTCGGCGAGCCACCACTCGCCGAGGTCGACCACCCGGTGCAGGCCGCGCTCGCGGTAGAGCAGCCGGCCCTCGTGGATCAGCAGGGCGGCGTCGACCTCGCCCGCCGTCAGCGCGTCGAAGATGCGCGCGAAAGGGACGATCGGGATCTCGACCGGAACCGCGGCCGGCTCGATCAAGCGCAGCACCAGCCAGGCGGTGGTGGTCAACCCCGGGATACCGACCCGCACGCCCGCCAGCTCTGCCGGCCGCATCGGCGCGCGGGCCACCACCACCGGTCCGAAGCCGCGACCGACCGAGGCGCCGTGGGGCAACAGCTGATAGCGAGCGGCCACCCGGGGATAGACGCCGGCGGAAATGGCGACGACGTCGGCGATGAAGTCGGGCCCGGCGCTGGCCGCCGCCCCGCCTGCCGCCGGGCCCTGCCCCAGCGCCAGCCGGTTGAGCGCCGCGGTGTCGCCGCGCCAGTGGGTGAACGAGAAGCCCCGCGTGTCGATCAACCCGGCGCGTATGGCGTGGAACATGAATGCATCGTCGGCATCGGCCGAGTAGGCCAGAGAGATCGGCGGCGAGCCGGCGTCGGGCATCAGCGTCATCATTGACGTCGCTGGCCCGCGCGTCAATCGGTCGGTCCCCTTCCGGCATCGCTCGTCGGCATGCGATCTCGAAACCGGCCTTACCAACCGCAGCGACGGCGATCCATATCCGTTGACCGCCCCGGTGCCATCAGCAATGCTCCCATGGCCCTTGCGTGCGCGCGGTTCGGCCTTGCGGCTAGCGGTCGGTCTCTTCCTGGTCGCCTTCGTCGCCGAGGCGCGCGGGCGGCCGCCCCGCATCGAGGACGTCGAGCAGTCCCTGAACCAGGACCGCTCGTACCGCATCCGCGTGAGCGCGGCGCTGGTGCTGGGCAAGCTGCACCAGGCACGTTCGGTGCCGGCGCTGGTGCGCGCGCTGGGCGACGGCCACCCCGCCGTGCGCGCCACCGCCGCGCAGGCGCTGGGGCGAATCGGCGACCCGTCGGCGGGCGCCGCGCTGGCGCGCGCCGAGCGCGACGACAGCCCGATGGTGCGCCGTATGGCGGGCGACGCGCGCAGGTCGCTGCGACCGCCGGCGCCGCCCATCGTCAACGCGCCCACCGCCCGGCGGGCGCGTCCAGCGTTCGAGGTCAAGGCGATGGGCGACCGCAGCCACCGCGCCGGCCCTGCCCTGCGCGAGCACATGCGCGAGGTCCTGACCAACGAGCTGTTGCCGGTGGGAGACGTCGCCAGCGCCACCGATGCGCCGCACGGCTTCGTGATCGACGGCGTCATCAAGGACCTGTCGTTGGCCATGCGCCGCGACCACGTCGAGGTCACCTGTGCGGTTCAGCTGGTGGTGAGCAGGCAACCGAGCGGCGGTGTCTTCCTGCTGACCTCGGGCGAGGCGATGGTGCAGAAGCCGCGCCGCCAGTTCCGGTCCAAGCACCGCTCGGGCATGGAGACCGAGGCCTTGGAGGGCGCGGTGCGCGGCGCCAGCGAGGACCTGCGCCGGCACCTCGCGCAGCAGTGATCCCCGTTGACAACGGCCGCCCAACCGAGACGATCCTGACCGCGTGACCACCGCAGCCGTCACTGGCGAGATCTCGGCCAGCGCGCCCGCCCCGGCCCTGGCGCGACCGGCGGCCGTGGCGCGCCTGGACGCCATCGACTGGCTGCGCGGCCTGGCGGTGGTGCTGATGATCCAGACCCACCTCTACGACGCCTGGGTCACCGATGCCGTGAAGCAGAGCTCCGAGTGGTACGCGCGCACCCGCTTCTGGGGCGGCGTGCCCGCTCGCCTGTTCCTGCTGCTGGTCGGCGTGTCGATGGCGATCCGGTTCGAGGCCCAGATGGCCAGGAAGGTCGACCGCGCGACCATGGTCCGTGGCGCGATCCGGCGTGGGTTCGAGATCTTCTTGCTGGCCTACCTGTTCCGGTTGCAGGAGTTCGCCCTGTCGGGCTTTGGCGGCGACTGGATGAACCTGTTCCGTATCGACATCCTCAACTGCATCGGCGCGTCGATGATGGCGATCGCGTTCATCGTCGCGCCCCGCAACGGGCGCCCGATGTACGCGGCCGCGCTGGTCGCCGCCGCGGGGTTCATCGCGCTCGGACCGATCATCGGGCCGGCGCACTTGCCCGACTTCATCCCTCGTCCCATCAGCTCGTACCTCGGGGGCGAACGGCCCATGGCCTGGTTTCCGCTGTTCCCCTGGGCCGCCTGGCCGCTGGTCGGGGTGGTGATCGGGCACCTGTGGGTTCGACAGGCGCGGCTCGGCAAGCGACGCGAGGCACTGATCTTCATCGCGAGTGGAATCGCAGGGCTCGCCATGGTTTACGCCGTGAACTTCGTGCGCAGCTTGAACCCGCACATCATCCGCTACCCGTCGTACCTGGTGCAGCAGATGGGGCCAGGGGCCTTCTTCTACCGGCTGGGCATGATGGGTCCGCTGGCGACGCTGGCCTTCGTCATGACCTGGATCCTCGGCAAGCGCTTCTCGGTGATGCGCCAGCTGGGCCGCACTTCGCTGCTGGTGTACTGGATCCACGTCGACCTGTGCTACGGCCTGGTGTCGAACCGGCTGCACGGAAAGCTGGGCATGGGATGGGCGACGGTGGGGTTGCTGAGCATGATCGCGCTGATGCTGGCGATCTCGATCTTCAAGACCCGCTACTTCGAGGCCTGGCGCCGGCGCCCGGCCGCGGTCGCCGCCAGCAGCGGGGCCTGAGGCGCCGCATGGCCGGCGACGTCGATCTGCGCGGGTTGCTGATCCAGGTCTTCCTGGACGTCGCGGCACGCATCGACGGCCAGCGTCTGGTCGCCCAGGCCGCGGACCGGGATCCGGCCTTCGGCGCCGCCACCCGCGCGCTGGTGGTCGGCAAGGTCGCGCTGCCGATGTGGCGGGGCTGGCGCGAGAGCTTGCCGCCCGGCGTTGCGCCGCCGCCGACGCTGCTGATCGCGCCGGCGCCGCTGCTGGCGGACGCCGCGTGGGGACCGCGGGGCGCGCCGCCCGGGTTGCAGCTCGCGCCCGCCGACCACCCGCACCCGTCCGCGCGCAGCGTGGCCGCCGCGCAGGCAGCGCTGCAATTCGTGCGCGCGTCCGACACGGGCGCCGACGCGGACACCGGTGGCGGTACGGGGCGCGGTGGCGGCTCGGCCGGGCTGCTGGTCTTGCTGTCGGGCGGCGCCTCGTCGCTGCTGTGCGCGCCGGCCCCCGGACTGACCTGGGAGGACAAGCGCGAGGCCATCGCGGCGGTGGCGCGCGGGGGCGCCACCATCCGCGAGCTCAACGTGGTGCGCAAGCACCTGTCGGCGGTCAAGGGCGGGGGCCTCGGGCGGGCCACGCGGGCGCCGATCGCGGTGCGGGCGCTGTCCGATGTCATCGGCGACGACCCCGCGACCATCGGGTCGGGGCCGTTCTCACCCGATCCCAGCACCTTCGACCAGGCCCGCGCGCTGGTCGCCCGCCTGGGCGTCACCCTGCCCGCGGCGGTCAGCGACCACCTGGCGCGCGGCGCGCGGGGAGCGATCCCCGACACCGCCAAGCCGGGCGCGCGCGAGCTGGAGCACGTCGACTACCGGGTGCTGGCCGGCCCAGCCCGGGTGATAGCCGAGGCCCAGGCCGCCGTTACCTCGGCCGGCCACCCCCACGGCGAGCTGGCGCCGGACGCCGAGGACACCGTCGAGGAGCGCGCCCAGGCCATCCTGGCGTGCGTGCACCGATCCCTTCCCCCCGGCAACCCTGGCACCGCCCGCCCGCGAATCTGGCTCGGCAACGGAGAGCCCCGCGTCATCCTGCCGCCGGCGACGCAGGTGCCAGAGACCTCGCGGCGGGGCGGGCGCGCGACGCACCTGGCGTTGCTGGTGGCGCGCGGGCTGGCGGGGCTACCTGCGGAGCTGCGAGCGCGCGTGGCCTTCCTGGCGGCGGGGACCGACGACCGCGACGGGAACACCGACGTCTCGGGCGCGGCGGTCGACGGCACGACCTGGGCGCGCGCGCGGGCGGCAGGCCTGGACCCCGAGACGGCGCTGCGCTCCTTCGAAAGCTTGCCGGCGCTGGTCGCGGCCGGCGCCACCGTGCGCGGCCCGGGCACCTCGAACCTGCTCGATCTGCACCTGCTGGCGATCGGCTGACGCCGTCGGGCCCAGCCGCAGGACTTTACTTGCCGAGCGGCCACGGTTTTCATAACGTTTGGGCGGTGTGCACGCCTCCTCGACGTTGGGCTGTGGTCGCCGCCGCCGGACTCGCCCTCGCCGCCATCGATAGCGCCGCTCTGATGTCGTCCGCCTGGGCCGCGCTGTCCAGGAACGGACCCGGCGACAATGGCGCGGGAGCCGGCGGCCACACCGGGAAGGCGGGAAGCTCCCACCACGGAGCGTCTCACCGGAGCAAGCACGCGCACGGCCGCGCGCCGCAGAAAAAACATTCGTCCGACGAGCGGCACGTGGCCGCGATCAAGGCCGGCCTGCCCAACATCCAGGCTCTGGGCGCGCTGGTGATCGATGAAAATGGCCGCGAGCTGTTCGCGCGCAACGCCGACAAGGAGCGCCCCATCGCCTCGATCTCCAAGCTGGCGGCCGCGCTGGTGGTGATGGACAAGGGGCTCGAGCTGGAGGGGCTGTCGACCATCGCGAAGGGCGACCTCGACGCCGCGCGCGGCGGCGCCAGGTCGCGCCTGCTGGAGGGCATGACCCTGTCGAACCGAGATCTGTTGCACGCGGCGCTCATGGGATCGGACAACCGCGCCATCCCGGCGCTGGGCCGCGCGGTCAAGCTGACGCCGGCCCAGCTCGCCGCGGCCATGACCGCCAAGGCCAAGGCGCTGGGCCTCACGAACACCCGCTTCCATGATCCCACCGGCCTGTCGATGGAAAACGTGTCGACCCCGCGCGAGACCATCGCCATGTTGAAAGCGGTGATGCGGCACCCGGTGCTGGGGCCGATCACCCACCGGCTGGAGTACGACGCTCATCCGGTGGGCAAGCCCCCCATCACTTACAACAACACCTACAAACCGGCCGTGCGCAGCAACATCCAGGTCATGGGCGGCAAGACCGGCTACAACGACGACGCCCGCTATTGTCTGGTGATCGCCACCAAGATCGACGGCCACAACTACTTCATGTCGTTCCTGTCGAACGAGGGCAAGTTGACCCGTTTCGGCGACGTCGCGCGCGTCGCCGACTGGGTGGTGGCGCGCAAGCCGCATGAGAAGTTGACGCCGGCGACACCGACACCGACGGCGCCCGGGACCACCACGCTGGTGTCGGCGCCGGCGCCGGCGCGCGTCCGGGCGCCGGTCGTCGCTCGGGTGGCCGCGCCCGTGCCGACAACGGCTCGCCGGCCCGGGCCCGCGACGGCACCGACCGCCGCCGCGCTGCCCAGCTCCGTCGACGGCGCAAGCGCGCCGCGCGCCAGCGCCAGCGCCAGCGGCGCGCCGGCTGGCGAAAGCGCCCCGCCCACCACCGCCGCCGGTGACATCGGCGGCACGGCTGCCAGACCAGGCGACGCCCCGACCGGGACCGCGCTGCCGATCGGGATCACAGGCCCGCCCCGCGAACCGGTCGAGCCTGGCATTCACTAGAACACCGAACTGGTTTGAATGAGCCGTCATCACCCGGTCAAGGGCTTCGGGCCCCGGGCCTCAGACCTCTGGAGGACTTTTCACTGAGGCCCGAGGCCCGAAGCCAGAGGCCCCTTGAGGCGCGTGGCCCAACTTTCGAACCGTTCGGTGCTCTAGATTGACGGCACGGGCTGCTAGACTCGACAGCCAGGCATCGATGCGCGCGCTCGGCGATCTGCGGCTGACCATGCTCAACGGCGGTAACTTCCGCCTCGACGGCGGGGCCATGCACGGGGTGGTTCCCAAGACCATCTGGTCCAAGCTGGTCTCTTGCGACGACCTCAACCGCGTCGCGTACACCACCCAGTGCCTGCTGGTCGAGACGGCCGGCCAGCGCGTGCTGATCGAGACCGGCAACGGTGACAAGTTTCCGCCCAAGCTCAAGGACATCTACGGCATCGACCACGACCGCTCGATCGGCGACGCCCTGCGCGAGGTCGGGCTGCCGCCCGAGGCGATCGACGTGGTGGTCATGAGCCATCTTCACTTCGACCACAGCGGCGGCACCATCCGCCATGGCGCGGGTGGCAGCTTGCAAGCGGTCTTCCCGCGCGCGCGCCACGTCGTGCAGGCGCGAGAATGGCAGGACGCCACCCACCCCCACGAGCGCAACCGCGCCAGCTATCTGCCGGAGAACATCTTTCCGCTCGAGGACCACGGCCTGCTTCAGATCGTTGACGGCGAGGCCGAGGTCGCGCCCGGCGTGCGGGTCGTGCCGACGCCCGGCCACACCGCAGGCCATCAGTCCGTGCTGCTGGGCCACCCGGGCGGCCCGCGCGCGCTCTTCCTGGGCGACGTCGTGCCGACCGCGGTGCACGTCCGCCTGCCCTTCGTCATGGGCTACGACCTCGACCCGGCGCGCACCGTCGAGACCAAGCGGGCGCTGTTCCAGCGCGCCATCGCCGAGGACTGGGTCGTGATGTGGGGCCACGACCTCGATCATCACGGCGGGCGCCTGGCATTCGACAAGGACGGCAAGGCAGTGGTGCGCGAGTTCGTGACGATCTAGGCTCGTCGCGCGCCCGGCGCCATGCTACTTGCAGGTGCTCGAGCGCACAGTGATCCGGGCGCGCTCATGATCGGCTGTGACTCGCCCGGGAATCGGAGGGTTTCCTTGCACGCCATTCCTGCCTTTCGAATCTTCGCGCTGATCGCCTGCAGCGCGTCGCTTGGTGGCTGTGCCATGTCGACCCGGGTCGGCGGTGGCCTGGGCGGAGCCGCGGGAGGAGGAACTGGCGGCCCGGCGGATGGTGGCGCCTCCGGTGGGGCCGGCAGCGGCGGCGGCGGCGGTATCGACGGTGTCGCCGGTGGCAGCGGCGGGCGGTCGGGATCGGGGGGTGTGAATGGGGCCGGAGGCGGCGCGGCTGGCGCCGGCAGCGGCGGCGCGGCCGGCACCGGCACCGGCACCGGCGGCGCGGGCGGCGACGGCCAGACGCACTGGGTCGGAGCCTGGGCCTGCGGTCCACAGCTGACCGAGCCAGCTAACGTGCCCCCGGCGCCCGGCCTCGGCGGCAACACCCTGCGCCAGGTCGTTTACACCTCGATCGGAGGCAGCCGACTGCGGGTGCAGCTCTCCAACGTATTCGGCAACGGTCCGGTGACCATGAGCGCCGTCCACCTGGCGGTGTCGACCGGCGCCAGCGCCATCGACACTCGTACCGATATCGGCCTCGCCTTCGGGGGATCGCCGAACGTGACCATCCCCGCGGGGCAAGCGGTCTTCTCCGACGCCTTCGACTACGCGCTGGCAGCGCTGACCAGGATGGCCCTCACCATCCACTTCACCGCGGCCCCCACCAACATCACCGGCCACCCCGGATCGCGGACCACGTCATACCTGGCCAGCGGCGACGTCGTCGCGGCGGCGACCCTGCCAGCGCCGGTCAGCGCCGAGCACTGGTACTACATCACCGGCATCGACGTGATGGCCGACGCCGCGACGTCCGCCGTGGTGACCCTGGGCGATTCGATCACCGACGGCCGGGGCACCACCACCGACCTGAACAACCGCTGGCCCGACGACCTGTCACGCCGCCTGCGCGCCTCGACCCCCACCGCGAAGGTAGCCGTGCTGAACCAGGGCATCGGCGGCGGCGCCGTGGTGACCGGGGGCCTCGGCCCCACCGCGGTCGCCCGCTTCCAGCGCGACGTCCTAGACCAGCGCGGCGTGCGCTACCTGATCGTCCTCGAAGGCGTCAACGACATCGGCGAGTCCACCGGCGCCGGCCAGACCGTCGCCACCGCCTTGATCAACGCCTACGGCAGCTTCATCGACATGGCGCACGCCCGCAACATCCTGGTCTACGGCGTCCCCATCCTGCCCTTCGGCGGCCACGGCTACGACAGCGTCGAGCACCAGAGCGCGCGCACCATGGTCAACGCCTGGATCCGCACCGGCGGACGATTCGACGCGGTCATCGACCTGGACGCCGCGGTCAGGGACCCGCTGAACCCGTCGATCCTGGCGGCGGCCTACGACACCGGAGACCACCTGCACCTGAACCCGACCGGATATCAGAAGATGGCCGACACGATCGACCTGACGCTGTTCACGCGATAGCCGAGCTCGAGCCGGCCCGGTCGGTTCAATCGTCGGTCACGAACGGTTTGCGCGCCAGGACCGCGCGCGTCCGGGTCAACACGTCTGGAAAGGCTTCCAGGTGGAAGTGGTCGTGGTGATCGGGGTTGTCGTCGGGGGTGATCACTTCGCGGAAGATGCTGCTGGCGCGCAGGCGGCAAGCCAGGGTTCGCAAGGTCCGGCCGACGTCGGTCCGGGGCTGGCCAATGCAATCGTCCTGCTCGGTCACCGCCCACTTGCCGACGTTGGGCTCGAAGTCGCGCGCGACCTCGATGACGATCCCGGGAGTCGGATCCTCTGCTGAGGCAACCGCGCCCGCCCCCCCTACCCCGCTGGCGCCGCGACCGACCGCGCGCCGCGGGTTGGGATCGATCACGAACGCGTGTATGTCGATCGCCAGCCCGTGCGCGTGCTCCGATAGTCTGGTCGAGCGACGGCGCGTGCGATACTGATACGCGCCCGAGTAGAGCAGCTCGCGCACGCCGAGCGCTTGAAACGCGGGCGTTGCGTCGACCAGCGCGCGCGCCAGCTCGCAGTCCATCAGCAAGGTCTTGCTGGTCGAGCGCGGGTCATGCGAGCGCAGCCGCAGGCCTCCCAGCGGACCCAGGATCTTGACCGGCGAGCGCACCCCCCGGGCCGGCCACTCGACGAATTCGACGTGGCGCTCGCGCAGGCCGTCCAGGCAATTGCGGTTGGGCGCGGTCTCTTCCGCGGCGCCCGCGTCGGGCGCGCCCGCAACCGGCGCGCTCTGCACCGCGAACAACCAGGCCAACCCCTTCGCGACCACCACCGTGAGCACAGCGCCGACTCCGGCGCCGCCAATGCCCGTCCCCCCGATCAATCGCCCCCCGGCGTCGTCGTCGCCGCCGCGGCCGCCTTGCGGTCCTGGCTGGGCACCGCAGCCTCGAATCGGCGCGCGAAGTCCTCGCCGCTCTTGGCCCTGGACAGGTCCAGCTCGAAGTCGGGCGGCGCCGACGGGCGCAGCTTGGCGAGCAGCTCCTCGATCTCGCGTGTCGACAGACTGTATCCCGCCAGCTCGGCGCGCGTGACGGTCCCGGCCTTCGCCGTCAATCCGTCGTCCCCGCCGCTGATCAGCGCGCGCAGGGCCTGCAGCTCGCCGCGCCCCAGGTGCGCGCCGCACACGTCGTAGTCAATCCACGCCTCGTAGGACAGCGGCGCGACGCGCTTGAGCATGCCGGCCATCACCCGACCGTACTCCTGGATCTCCCACTGCGCGTGAGCGTCGACGCGCAGGGTAAGAAAGTGCAGCAGGTTGTGCAGATCGATCTTCCAGTACCACTGGGTGTACGTCGACAGGGGCAGGTCGATGCGCGCCAGCTCACGCGCGATCTCGTGCCCCGTCATCCACTCGTACGCCTCGGTGCTCTCGCGACGGACGCTGTTCCAGCGCTGCACCGCCTCGGCGTACAGCGCCGGCGCGACCGCCTCGCCACTGCGTCCCTGGTTGTTCTGGCGGCTCTGGGTCTGCAGCTGCGCCTCGTCCGGGGTGTAGAACAGCATCGGCATCAAACTGTAACGCCCAGAGAGCTCGTTCACGTTCGCGGTGCGGTGGCGTATCCACTGGCGCGCGATGAACATCGGCATGCAGCAGTGAAATTTCAGCTCGACCATCTCGCTGGGCGTGGTGTGCTTGTGCCGACGCAGGTAGCGCAGCAAGCCCCGGGTTTGCGATCGCTTGCGGGTGCCGTGGCCGTAGCTGACGCGCGCGGCGCGCTCGATGCACTCGTCGGTGCCCATATAATCGACCAGGCAGACGAAGCCGTGGTCCAGCACGGGGAAATAAAGGCCGAGGATCTCCTCGGCGTCGCGGCTCACGGGGCGCTTGGTGGTTTCGGCCGACACGCCGGCGAACTTAACATGGAGCTCGGTCAAAACTTGCGACGGCTGCCGCGGTCGTTCAAGGTGAACGGATGCGAGAGCGGTTTCCGCTCCTGTGCCTGTTTCCATTGCGCGTCCTGGTCGGCGTCATGCTGGTGCTATCGGGCTACCAGAAGTTCCAGGGCGGCTGGCTGCACGGCACGGCGCTGATGGCGATCCTGGAGGGGTGGCTGGGCGATCACAGGACCTACCCTTTCATCGTGTCGGTGGTGAAGACGGCGTACGCCCACCCCAAGATCTTCGGCACGCTGGTCACGCTAGGCGAAATGGTCATCGGCAGCGCGCTGGTGCTGGGCCTGTTCACCCGCCTGGCGTCGATCATGGGCACGCTGGTGTTCCTGACCTTCGCCTTTGCTTCGGGCGAGCGGTTGGCGCCGACGGGACCGGCGATGCTGATGGGCGCGATCATGTTCACCTTCGTGCTGGTCCCGCCGGGGCGGGCGCTGGGCGTCGATCAGGCGCTGCGCGCGCGCTTTCCGCTCTGGCTGTCCTGACCGACGCGGCGCCGGCGGCGTGCGCGCCAGCGCAGGGTCAGGCAGGCGCCCAGGGCCAGCGCCACCGCCCACCAGCGCGAGCGACGGTCGCCCGCGACCGCGCCGGGCGCCACCGTGCACGCGGCCTGCACGTCGCCGCCGCAATCGGTGGCATAGCCTTTGGGCGGTTCGAAGTCGCAGGCGGGAACGGCGCGCCCCTGGGGGTAAGCGTCGCAGATCGCGGCGACGTCGTCGTCGCTCAGCTGTACATCCGTGGGGGGAACGCCGCTGTATCTGAAGTACATGACGGTGGAGGGATCGGGCGAATGGTCGAGGCCGGCGAAATGCCCGGCCTCGTGGGTGATCACGAACGGGAGATCGATGAGGCGCAGCTCGTCGCTGGCGGTGTTGATCTCCATGTCAGCGTTGAGGATCTGACCGGTCCGCACGTTGAAAGCGACGGTGGTCAGCGCCAGCGCGGAGGCGTCGTGGGTCCAGGTGTCGTCGCGGAAGATGATCGCGTTGGCGTTGGGTCCGCTCGGGTTGTATTCCACGCGATCGCAGGTCAGCCCGGAGCGGTGCGCGAATGCGATCGAGGGCGCGCCGTCGGAGCAGCTGGCGGCGGGCCACTTCGAGAAGGCCTCCTCCGCGATCGCCCGCGCGGCGTCATAGTCCAGCCCGAGACGCATCGAGCCCGCGACGTTGACCGAGAACGAGATGCACTGGTCGTTCCAGGACAGCGGGATTCCGGTCGCCCAGCACCCGGTGTCGGGATCGCGCATGCAGGACGGCGGCGGCTTCTTGACGGCGCAGGTGGTGGTGCGACAGAAGGCGAACGCCCTTTGTCCTGACAGCACCAGCAGGAGCAGCAACGACAGCGAGACGGCCAGCTTCGGCGCGGCGCCGCCGAACAGAACCCGAACGACGATCCGCATGAAGATCCGCATCAAGATCCGCATGAAGATCCGAATGACGGCCCGACGACGACGGCCTGATCGGCCTGCCGTACGCCGGCCAGCGCACGGCTACGTCTGGCCAGGAATCGGTGGACCATCGCTATTCCTCACGATACCATGGTCATTCGACTGGATCTGGTCACGACCCGCGCCTGTTCCCGTGCCGCTCCCTGCACACAATTCCTGACTGGCGGCCGGCGGCTACACGTAGCAGCAAGCAGTAAGTAAATGACGCGTCTCCGATGCGACGCCTGAGCTTCTTGTTGGCGCTGATTGCGCTCGCGTCGGCGATCCTGGTTGCTACCGGTGACGACGTCGAAGGCAAGACCCGCCGCCGCAAGCTCAGGACGCGTGCCCATCCGGCGGCGGCCGCCGTGTCGGGTCGTCCGGTCGCCAAGCGGCCTGCGCGCAGGGCGCGCACCCCGGGTGGCGCTCACGCCGATACCCCCACCTCCCCCGACCTCATCCCCCGACGCTTGATGATCGTCGGCTTCGACGGCCGGGGCGCCCAGGCGGCCCGGGCCGCGGCGGCCAACGCCCTGCGCCCGGTGGCTTCGATGCGTGTCGTGCCCCTGCGCCCGGCGGACGCCATGCGCCTCGGCACGGAGTACGGCCGCGAGAAAACCGCCGGGCTGGCCCGGCGCCTGAATCTGACCGCCGTGCTGTACGGCACAATCAAGCAGACAAATCGCGAGGTCCGGCTGTCGTTGCTGCTGGCCAACGGGGAGGACGGGCGGATCGTCGGCGAGCTGACCTTCGAGGCGCGCACCCTGGGCGCACTGCGGGCCAAGTTGAAGGCCCGGTTGTGGTCGCAGCTGGGGCGGCTCATCGACCAGGCGGCCTCACCTGGCCGCCCGGAGTCGGGCGAGACGCCCGTCGCGGAAGCTGAACCGGGCACGACTGCCGGCGGTGAGCTGCCGGCGACCCCGCCAGAGCGCCAGCCGCCGCGCCCCCGCACCGCCGGCGAGGTGCCGGAGATCCGGCCGCCGCAACCCAGGCCAGCCGGCGAAGCGTCAGAGACCTCCCCGATCGGGACCGAGGCGGGTCCGGTCGCGCCACCGGGCGAAGGCCAGGGCGAGGCGGAAGGCGACGGCGAGGCTTCGGTCGAGCCGCCGACGGTGGAGGCGCACGAGCGCCGGCCCGGTCCGGATGAACCGGGCACCGACGAGATCCCGGCCTTGCAGGCGCATGGGCCGCCCCCGACCGATCGTTGCTCGATCGCCGAGCTGTCGCCGGGCGCGGGCGTGATGGCGCGCCGGTTCAACTACCGCGCCGAGCAGCGCGGGGCCCTGCGTGGCTACGCGCTGTTCCGCGCGCCGGTGGGACGCATCGAAGGAACTCTCTACCCGTTCGCGGGCGGACCCTGCCGGGTCAGCACCGGCTTCGGGCTGCGCGCCGCTTACGACCGCCTGGGGCCGGTCAGCTCGCAGGTGGCCAACCGCGAGCTGGGAACGCAGGGCTCGGCCTACCAGGTCGAGCTGGTGATGCGCATCGTCACCGGGCGGCTGACCCTGCAACCCGCGCTCGGCTACCTGGCGCGCCAGTATCGCGTCGACGGCGACGTCGTCCCCGCGGCCGACTACCGCGCCGTGGGCGGGGGCCTGGACGCCGAGCTGCGCGGGCGCTACCTGTTCTTCGCGCTGGGCGCCAGCGCGCGGCGGATCATGGGCGCGGGCACGCTGGGGACCGCCGACTGGTTCCCGAACTGGAGCGGGTACGCCGCGTCGGCACACGTGCAGGCCGGCGTGGCCGCTACCGACTGGATGGACATCGTGGTGGGCGGCTCCGCCGAATACGAATTGTTCAACTTCATCGTCGATCCGAACGCGCCCAACCCGAACGGCGTCGCCGGCGGCGCGTACGATCTTTACCTGCAGGGGACGCTCTCGATCCGCTTCCGCCTGGGGCGGGGCACAGGCCCTGGCACCCGCACCGGCAGCGGCGGCGTCGGCAGCAGCGCGCGCGCCGCTCGCCGCACGCCGGACGGCGCCCTCAGTTCGCGATGACCTCGCGGATCCGGTTGTTCGAGGTATCGGCGATGAACAGGTTGCCGTGTCGATCGACGGCGACGCCGTACGGGCGGTACAGGCGCGCCTGAGTGGCGGGACCGCCGTCGCCGGCGAACATTCCCATGGCGGCGCACTGCCCGGCGACCGTGTGGATGAGCCCGTCGGTGTCGACGCGACGCACGCAGTTGTTGCCGGTATCGGCGATGTAGACGCTGCCGTCCGGGCCGACCGCGACGTCGTGTGGCTCTTTGAGCTTGGCCGCCGCCGCTGGTCCGTCGTCGCCCCCGTAGCCGGCCGTCCCGATTCCCGCGAAGGTGGTGATGAGCTCGTCCTCGGGCGGTCCCGACCCGAGCACACCGTCGGCGCCGGGCACCACCTTGCGCACGACATGGTTGCCGGTGTCGGCGATGTACAGGTTGCCGGCGCCGTCGATCGCGATCTTTCCCTGCGGGTCGGCCCCCTGTCCCAGGCTGTTGCGCAGGCGAGCCGCGGTCGCCATCCCGCCGTCGCCCGAATACCCCTGCCCCATCGGGCAGCCAAAGCCGGGCGTGACGGGGCAGTTGCCCGCGACGGTCTTCACCACGCCGTCGGTGCCCAGGCGTCGCACGACCTGATTGGCCTGGTCGGCGATGAACAGGTTGCCGCCCTGGTCGTAGGCCACCGACGACGGCAGGTCGAACGCCACCAGCGGCATGCCCGCCGCGTCGACGCACGGCCCGCCGTCACCGAGGAAACGACGCGTCCCGCTGCCGCACATATCGCGCACTGAATCGACGACCGGGTCCGCCACTTTGATCTTGGCGTTGTGCCAGGCCGCGATCACCAGTCGTCCGGCGCCGTCCAGGATCACGTCGGTCATGTGATTCAGCTCGCACGCGATCAAGGGACAGTTGCCGTCTTCGCGCGGCTTTTCGCAGGCGTCGCCTTCGATGCCGGTGCCGACCACGAACTCGACCATGCCGGCCAGGGTCAGTCGCCGCACCTTGTGGCCGTTCCAGTCGAGGATCAGGACCGCCCCGCTGTCGTCGACGGTCATGTCCATGGGCGTGTCGAACCGCGCGCGATCGTGCGCGATCGGCGCGTCGGGCACGCCGTCGGCGTCAGCGTCGCTCGACTGGGTGGCGCGTTCGCCCGTCCCGGCGATGGTGATGATGTCGCCGGGGTGCACGGGAGCCGCGCCGCCGCTGCCACCACCACCACCACCACCGCCACCGCCGCCCCCGCCGCCGCAGCCGGCCGGCAGCGCCAGACCGGCGGCCAGCGCCAGCACCGCCGCGCCGAGCTTCGCCACCCGCATCATCGGGGGATCACCCGGATGCGGTTGTTGAGCGTGTCCGCGACGTACAGGTTCCCCGCGGCGTCGAACGCCAGCCCGTAGGGCGAGGCAAGGCGCGCCTCCAGGGGCGGGCCGAGATCGCCGCTGAAGCCGCGCTCGCCGCTGCCGGCGACCCGGTCGATCGTGTTGGAGCTCAGATCTATGCGCCGGACCACGTGGTTGCCGGTGTCGGCGACGTACAGCTTGCCGTCGGGGCCGATCTCCAGATCCTCGGGCAGGTTCAGTAAAGCGTCCTGGGCCGGGCCGCCGTCGCCCCCGAAGCCGACGTGGGTGCACTGGCCGGCCAGGGTGTAGATGATCTCCTCTGCCGGATCGCCGTCACCGACGACGCCGTCAACGCCGGGGGTGATCCGGCGCACGCAGTGGTTGAAAGTATCAGAGACGTAGAGCGTGCCGTCGGAGCCGAGCGCCAGCGCGCCGCCCGGCGGCGGGTTGTCGGCGCCGTCGACGACCGTGTAGGGAGCGAGACCCAGGCGCGCTGCGATGGCTGGGCCACCGTCGCCGCCGAACCCGGAGGCGGGCGGCGCCGGGCTGGTGCCGGCGACGTCGGTGATGGTGCGCGCGGCGTCGGGGGCGATGCGGCGCACGCGGCGATTGCGCTCGTCGCCGAGGTAGATATTTCCGTGCCCGTCGATGGCCACCGAGTCGACGAAGTTGAGCCGGGACGCCGCGGCGGGACCGCCATCGCCGACATAGCCAGGCGCTTGCTGGCCGGCGACGATGTGCACGTCCAGCGTGAGGGGATCGAACATCTCGATCTTGTGGTTGTGCCAGGCCGCCAGGTAGCCGCTCCCGTCGGCCGCAAACTTGAGCGACATGGGGTGGTTCAGGCCCAGCTCAGCCCCCTTGACCGTCGACGCGAGAGGCGCCGCGCAGTTGGCGGGGTTGGACGGATCCTGGCAGTCCCAGTCGCCGGGGAAGTCGCGTCCGATCAGGGTGCGCACCTTGCCGTCGCTGTCCAGGCGACGGATGCGATGGTTGTTCCAGTCGACGACGTAGGCCAGGCCGTCGGGCCCGAAGGTGAGGTCCATCGGCTGGCCCAGCCAGGTCTGGAGCGGCGGGTGCTCATCGCCGTCGAAGCCCTGGGTGCCGTCGCCCATCCAGGTGCCGATCTCGCCCGACACCGGCGCGCGCGGACCGGTGGGTGGCGGCGTCGGGCCATCGTCACCACACCCGATCGCGACCAGCAGGCAAAACGCCAGGATGTATCTCATGTCGCTCTCTCCTGCGCCCCCCAAGGACCGAAAGTGCCAACCGAAACTGCCAACCGAAACTGACCCGCCGGCGAGCTCGCCGACGGTAGAGGCGCCGGCATCAATCATCTCTATCACCAAGCCTCCGGCCTCGACAAGATTGAACAACCCATCGCAGACTCCTGGCAGTGTCATCGACGCCAGATCCCGTGGCCACGCGTGGCCAGCGTCACGCGATGAGCTCGACGCGGCCAACCGCGTCGCGGATCATCGCAGTCACTCTCGGGGTCTGGCTTGTCAGCCCGGGCTGCTGGTCGAAGCCAGGCGGCCCGAGCGGCGGGGCGGGCGTGCCGATCTTTCCCGCGACCTTTCGGCAGTCGGGCTTCCAGCCGGTGCGCACCTGCCGCGCGCCCGGCGAGCATTCGGCGTTGAATGGATTCACCGTCTGGGTCGACGACGCGGCGGCGCCGACCTACGACCAGATCCTGGGCGGCGGTGGCGCGGTGCACCTCATGCCCGCGGGCGCGATCGTGGTCAAGGAGCTATACGGCGATCGCGACTGCAACGTCGTCGACCGCTGGGTGGCCATGAAGAAGGTCGCCGGATTCGATCCCGGCCACGGCGACTGGTACTGGCAAGACCTCGCGCCCAACCGCGCCATCATCCGCGAGGGCCAGCTGCCAGCCTGCTCGGATTGCCACGAGGGACGGCCGGACGCGACATGCATCGGCTATGGCGCGGTGAATGGGATGGACTATCTGTGCACGGCGCCGTAGGGCCAATGCCAGTCGGATAAGGAAAAACGCCACGACGCCATGGACGCCATGGTCCGGATTTTCAAAAGATCCGGTCTTGGCGTCTTGGCGTCTTGGCGTTTAACTCTCCCCGCAGTCGCTTGACGCCGGGCGCCGCCGCGTTTTATCCACGGCTGATGCCGCCGTCCCCCCGCGACCTGCGCGCGCGCTTGACCCGCCACGCCGACCTGGTGCTGGCGGCGATGGTGGTGGGCGCGGTGGCGATGATGATCGTGCCGCTGCCTCCGTTCCTGCTGGATCTGTTGATCTCGCTCAACCTCGCGGTGGCGGTGACGCTGTTGCTCATCGCGATCTATGTCAGCGACGCGCTGAAGATCGCGACCTTCCCCACCCTGCTGTTACTGACCACGCTGTTCCGGCTGGCGCTGGAGGTGTCGGCGACCCGGCTCATCCTGCTGCGCGCCGACGCGGGCACGGTCATCCACGCCTTTGGCTCGTTCGTGGTATCCGGCAACCTGATCGTGGGCGCGGTGATCTTCCTCATCCTGACGCTGATCCAGTTCATCGTCATCTCCAAGGGGGCCGAGCGCGTCGCCGAGGTGGCGGCACGCTTCACGCTGGACGCCATGCCTGGCAAGCAGCTGTCGATCGACGCCGAGCTGCGCGCCGGCCACATCGACGCCGCCGAGGCGCGACGCCGGCGCGCGGCGCTGGCGCGCGAGTCGCAGCTGTTCGGAGCCATGGACGGCGCGATGAAGTTTGTCAAAGGCGACGCGGTGGCCGGCATCGTGGTGCTGGCGGTGAGCATCATCGGCGGACTGGCCATCGGCGTCCTCCAGCGCGGCATGGACCTGTCGCACGCGCTGCGCACCTACGCGCTGCTGACCATCGGCGAAGGCCTGGTCGCGCAGATCCCGGCGCTGGTGATCTCGATCGGCGCCGGCGTGGTCGTGACCCGCGTCGCCTCCGAGGACGAGGGCGGTCACCTTGGCCGTGACATCGGGCGCGAGGTGCTGGCGCACCCGCGCGCTCTCGCCGTGGCGGCGGGGCTGCTCGGCCTGCTGGCGCTGACGCCGGGATTGCCGGCGCCCCCGTTCCTGCTGCTGGCGGCGGTGCTGGGCTTACTGGCCTGGCGGCTGCTCGCCACGGCGCGCGCGACGCCGATCGATGTGGCGGAATCGGGATCGGAAGCGAGCTCGCGCCGCGACGGCGGCGGCGCGTTGCCGGCGCCCCGCCGCACCCCGGTCGAGATCACGCTGGCGCCCGATCTGGCCGCCGAGCTCGAGGTTTCCGCCGGCGGCGGCGGGCGCTTCGCCGAGCAGGCGATCGCCGGCGCACGCGCGCGCCTGTTCGCCGAGACCGGCCTGGCGCTACCACCGGTTCAGATCCGCGTCGCCGGCGCCGCCGACAGCCTGCCGGCGCGCGGCTACCGGATCGCGCTCAACGAGATCCCGCTGCTGCGCGCCGCGGTCGCCGCGGGCGCGCCCGCCGCATCCCAGATCACCGATCAGCTGCTGGCGTTGCTGCGCCGGCGCGGGCACGAGCTGGTCGGCATCCAGGAGACCCAGGCGCTGCTGGTGGCGCTGGAGCGCAGCCACCCGGCGCTGGTGCGAGAGGTGGTGCCCCGGCTGGTGTCGCCAGCGCTGCTGGCCGACGTGCTGCGCCGACTGGCCGCCGAGGGTGTCTCCCTGCGCCAGCTACCCGAGATCCTGGGCGCGCTGGCCGAGGCGGCGCCCGCGACCCGCGACGCGGCCGCGCTGGCCGAGCGGGCCCGCGCCGCCCTCCGGCGCGCGATCACCTTCGCCCACGCGGGCGAGGCCGGCGTGCTGGCGGCGATCGCGCTCGACCCGTTGGTCGAGGACACCCTGCGCGACGCCATCCGGGGCGGTGACGGCGCCGGCGGCGGCGGCAACGACAGTCACCTGGCGCTGGCGCCCGAAGCCTCGCGCGACATCCTGGCCGGCGTCGGGCGCGCGCTGTCGGCCGCGCCCGCGGGCGGGCCGCGACCGGTGATCGTGACCGCCGTCGATCTGCGCCGGCACGTGCGCCGCCTGATCGAGGTCGAGCACCCCGATCTGGCGGTGCTGTCGTGGGCCGAGCTCGCGCCCGAGACCCGCGTCGACGCGTTCGCCAGCGTCAGCGTGTGACGGCTGAATCGGCGGCGGCGAGCTTGGCGTAGGTCTGCTCGCGATCGCGGCGGATGTCGCCCAGCACCGCGTCCAGGGCGGCGGGGCCGCGCGCGTTCACGGTCGCGAAGTTGTGCGCCGCGACGTCCTCGGACAGCGCCGGGCGGGTGGCGCGCAGGCGGTCGAGCAGCGGCGCGCGCACCAGCTGGATCATCGGATCGGGCGCGCGGCGCAGAAAGGAGACCAGCTGGTAGGGCGTGGCGAAGCTGTCGGCGCCGTCCGGGTGAAAGGCGGCCATCACGAAGTCCTGGCGGCCCTCGGCGCGAGAGCGCTCGCGGTCGGCGCGCCGGACCTGCTCGGCGTAGCGGTCGAAGGCGGCGGGCGCGCTGAGCGCGCGCGGGAAAATCAGCATGCCGACCGCGGCTGCCTGGCCCGCGTGCGCCAGCTGGTCGATGAAGCCCAGGGCCGCGTCCAGCGACGGCGCCGCGGACAGCACCACCTCGCGCCGCACCTCACCGTCGGCGATCGCGCGCTCGGCCCAGGGGCAAAGGCCAAACCCCAGCACCACCTCGCGCAGGTAGCGATCGTTGAGGCGCAGCGCCTCGCGCCGCCAGGTCGATAGCGACCTGGCGTCGTGCTCAGACTCGCCCACGGTCACTCCGCGGCGGCGGGACCGACGTCCTTGCCCCCCGACTCGATGAACGCGCCCATGCCGCGGAACTTCTGGTAGCGATCCTGGCGCAGCTTCTCCGGCGGCTGCAGCAGCAGCTCGGCCAGGTGGCGGCGGAGCGAGTCGCCGAGGTTGCGCGCCGACAGGTCGTGGTCGCGGTGCGCGCCGCCCGGCGCCTCGGGGACGATCTCGTCGATGATGCCCAGGCGCAGCAGATCGGACGCGGTCATCTTCATCGCCTCGGCCGCCTCCGGCTTCTTGCTGTCGTCGCGCCACAGGATCGACGCACAGCCCTCCGGCGAGATCACGGAGTAGGTGGCGTACTCCATCATGAGGATCCGGTTCGCGACCCCGAGCGCCAGCGCGCCGCCCGAGCCACCCTCGCCGATCACCGCGCACACGATCGGCACCGGAAGACCGGCCATGACCTCCAGGCTCTTGGCGATCGCTTCCGCCTGGCCGCGCTCCTCGGCGTCGATGCCGGGGTAGGCGCCCTGGGTATCGATGAGGCAGATGATCGGCCGCCGCATGCGCGCCGCCAGCTCCATGAGCCGCATGGCCTTGCGGTAGCCCTCGGGCTTGGGCTGGCCGAAGTTACGCTGCACCTTCTCCTTGGTGCTGCGCCCCTTCTGGTGCCCCAGCACCAGCGCCGGCGTGCCGTCGAAGGTCCCGAACCCGGCGACGATGGCCGGGTCATCGCCGAAGCGACGGTCGCCGTGCAGCTCTATGAAACCTTCGACCAGCCGCTCGATGTAGTCCAGGGTGTAGGGGCGCGCCGGGTGGCGCGACAGCTGCACTTTCTGCCAGGCGCTGAGATCGGCGAAGATCTCGTGCTGCAGCTCCTTGGCGCGCTCTTCCAGCAGGCGGATCTGCGGGCGCAGCTCGGGGGCGTCGCCGCTGACCCGCACCAGCTCCTCGATCTTGCGTTCCAGGTCGATGACCGGGCGCTCGAACTCCAGCGCGTGCGCCGCGGCGGCCTCGGTGACCCTGGGTTCTCGTTCCGACATGGCTTGGGCGGGTGATTCTAGCGTATCTGCGGGCGCCGCTTTCGCTTCATTCGAATGCCGGCGCCGGCGCCGGCGTCGGCGGCGCCGCGGGGGCCGCGACCGGGAGCGCCGCGGCGATGCGGGCCGCGAAGTCGTCACGCTCCTGGTCCGAGGCGTAGGGCACGCGCGGCCAGAAGAACCCGCGCAGCCCGTCCTTGCGCCGGCGCGGCACCACGTGGACATGCAGGTGCGGCACGCTCTGCGAGACCTTGTTGTTGGCGGCCACGAAGGTGCCGTCGGCCTCCAGCGCGCCCTCCACGGCGGCGGCCACGCGCTGGACCGCGGCGAAGAACGGACCGATCTCGGGCGCCGGCAACTCCAGCAAGGTGGGGACGTGCGCGCGTGGCACCACCAGCACGTGGCCCTTGAACACCGGCCGCGCGTCGAGGAACGCGCACACCCGATCGTCGCGCCACACCAGGGCGGCCGGCTCGCTGCCGGCGGCGATGGCACAGAACAGGCAGCCGTCCGCGGCGGCGCGCGCCGGCGGGGTCATGCCGTGCGCAGCTCGCCGAAGGCGCTGACGAGATCGCCGATGGCCGGCTCGCCCTCGACGCGCGCGGCGGCGATCTCCTTGCGGAACCAGGTGCGTTGCCGGCGCGCGTAGGCGACGGTCGCGCCCACGGTGGCGCTCACCGCCGCCTCCAGTGTGGCGGTGCCGTCCAGGTGCTCGCCCAGCTGCTTGTAACCGAGGGCCTGCATCGGTCGCGCCGAGGGGCCGAACCCGGCGGCGCGCAGCGCCCGCACCTCGTCGAGGAAGCCGGCCGACATCATGCCCTCGACCCGTCGCTCGATGCGTCCGCGCAGATCGGGCAGCGGCGGCTCCAGCACGACCGCGTAGGGACGCCACCGCGACGGGCGCTGCTGGCGCGCCTTGAGATCGGTCACCGTGACGCCGGTCTGCTCGTAGACCTCCAGCGCGCGGCTGATGCGCACCAGGTCGCGCGGCGAGATCGTGGACGCCGTCGCCGCATCGATGGAGCCAAGGCGCAGGTGCAGCGCTTCGGTGCCCAGACGGGCCGCCTCGTCGCGGTGGCGCTCGCGGATGGTTTCGTCGGGTGGCGGCGCCTCGAACAGGCCGACGGTGAGCGCGCGATAGTAAAGGCCGGTGCCGCCGACCACGATGGGCAGGCGACCGCGCGCGGCGATACGGGTGATCGCGGTCGCGGCCAGAGCCGCCCAGCGCGCGGCGTGGAAGGGCTCGTCGGGCCGCACCAGGTCCAGCAGGTGGTGCGGGCGCAGGCGGCGCTCTTCGCGCGTCGGCTTGCCGGTGCCGATATCCATTCCCAGGTAAACCTGGAGGGAATCGCAGGCGACGATCTCCCCGTCCAGTCGCTGCGCCAGCTCGAGGCCGAGCGCGCTCTTGCCGGCCGCCGTCGGGCCCAGCACCGCAACGAAGGGAATTGCGCAGGGAATTGCGACGGGAATTGCGCAGGGAGTTGCGACCGGAATTGCCACCGACGGTTCGCTCATATGCGTCCGAAGCGCCGCTCGATCTCTGTGAGCGCCATGCGCAGCAAGACCGGACGGCCGTGCGGGCAGTGCGAGCGCAGGTCGACGCCGTCGAGCTGCGCCAGCAGGCCCTGCACCTGCTCGCGCCCCAGCACGTCGCCGGCGCGCACCACGCTGTGACAGGCCATGGTGGCCAGCACGTGGTCGATGCGCTCGAGCGCCGAGGTCGCGACACCACTGTCGGCGAGCTGGCCCAGCACGTCGCGCAGCAGCGGTTTGGGATCGGCGTCCTTGAGCATCTCGGGCACGGCGCGGACCTGGAGGCGGACGGCGCGGGAGGGTGTCGCGTCGTCGCCGTCTGCGGCGGCGGTGGGGCTGTCCAGGGTCAACTCGAAGCCAAAGGGCTCCAGCAGGGTGGCGTCGCTGGCCAGGGCGGCGGCCAGCTCGTCGAGCTCGACCGGGATCGGGAACAGCAAGCGCTGGCGGCGGATCTCGCGCCGGCCGTGAGCGGCGCGCAGGCGCGCGAACGCGATGCGTTCATGGGCCGCGTGCTGATCGATCAGGATCATCTCGCCGGGGCCCTCGCACACCAGATAGGTGCGGTCGAGCTGGCCCACGTAGTTCAGCGTGGCGAAGAAGGGCTCGCGGCCGTCGGCCGCGGTACCGGGATCTGGCTCGACCGCCGTCGCCGCGCCGGACCCTCCGTCCGCGTCGAGCGATCGTGCCTCGGCCGGGCGCGCGCCCGAGCCGTAACCGAGGTCGAAGGCACGCGTGCCGGCCGGCGCGTCGCGCAGCGAGCCGGGCCGCGCGCGCGGCGCCTGCGCCCGCAGCGGCAGCCCGGTTTGCGCCGTGCGCGGCAGGGCCACGCCAACCCCCGAGATGGCCGCCGTGGCCCGCTCCTGGTCGTCAGATGCGCCGGCCCATTCGCGCGGCGGATGGGTGAAGACCCGCACCGCACGCCCGGTGGTCTCCGCCAGCCAGGGCGCACGCGCGATCGCCGCGCCGACCACGTGGCGGACGGCGGCGTAGACCTCCTGCGGGCGCGCGAAGCGCACCTCCAGCTTCTGCGGGTGGACGTTGACGTCCAGCTCTTGCCCGGGCACCTCGATGAACAGGGTCGCCAGCGGATAGCGGCCCTTTTCCAGCAGCGCCCCGTAACCGAAGGCCAGCGCGTGCAGCAGCGAGCGGTCGCGCACAAAGCGACCGCCCACGAACAGGAAGGTCGAGCGCGGCGTCGTCGACGCCTCGTCGGGCCCGGCCAGGAACGCCCGCACCAGGTGGCCGCCCTCGTCGCCTTGCGCCTCGTGCAGCACGCTGGCGCCGCGGCGGGCCAGCGCGGCCCGCACCCGCTCACCGAGCTCACGGTGCACGGGCAGATCCAGCGCGACGCGCCCGCCGGCGCGCAGGCGGAAGTGCACCTCGGGGTGCGCGAGCGCCAGGCGCAGCATCGCCTCCGAGACGTTGGCGGCCTCGGTCGCCTCCGACTTCTGGAACTTCTGCCGCGCGGGCGTGTTGAAGAACAGGTCGCGCACCTCGACCTGGGTGCCGTCGGGGATGCCGGCCTCGCGCGCGTCCACCTCGACGCCACCCTCGACCACCAGGCGAAAACCCGCCGCCCCACCCGCGGTCTTGCTGGCCAGGGTCAGGCGCGCCACCGCGGCGATCGAGGGCAGCGCCTCGCCGCGGAAGCCGAAGGTGCGCAGCCCCCACAGGTCCTCGGCGGCGGAGATCTTCGACGTCGCGTGGCGCTTGAGCGCGAGTCGCGCGTCATCGGGGATCATGCCGCAGCCGTCGTCGACGACCCGGATCAGCCGGCGTCCGCCCGATTCGATCTCGACCTCGACCCGGCGCGCGCCGGCGTCGATCGCGTTTTCGACCAGCTCCTTGACCACCGAGGCGGGCCGCTCGACCACCTCGCCGGCGGCGATCTGATCAGCCAGGGTGCTCGGAAGGATTCTGATCTTCTGCTGCGATGACTCGGCCGTGTTCATCCTCGGCCCCAACCCTAGGGGGGTTCCCCAGGCGAGGCAACGAGTTTTCGCGCGTGGCGCCCGACGTCTCGACGGCGGCGAACGCGACGGGCAACTCGACGCGGAAGCAACAGCCCGCGCCCGGGGTCGACCGGACGTCGACGCGCCCGCCGTGGGCCTCGGCGACCCGCTTGACGGTGGCCAGACCCAGACCGATGCCGGGCTGGTGATTCTGCGGGCCGCGCACGTAGGGCTCGAAGACCGCCGATTCCATGTTGGGCGGCAGCCCGGGGCCGTTGTCCTCGACCTCGATGCGCACGAACGCGCCCGCGGCGCGCGCGCGCACGCGCACCTGCTTGTCCGGTCCGTCGCCGACGTACTTGACCGCGTTGCGCACCAGGTTCGACACCAGGCTGCTGAGGATGCCCTGGCTGCAACGCACGTACCCCGCGTCGATGCCCTCGGTGGTCAGCGTGATCCGGCGTTCTTCTGCCAGCGGGCGCGTCTCTTCCACCACGGCCGTGATGATGACCGAGACGTCGGCGAGCGCGGTCGGGTCGGGGCGCGCGCCCGCGCTCGCGAATTCCAGCAGATCGTCGGCGATGAGGCGGGTGCGCTCGAGCCCGCGCCGGCCCAGCGCCAGCATCTTGCGCGCGCGCGGGTCCTCGATGTTCCCCTTGTCGGCGAGATAGGACAGCGCCAGGCTGGCGGCGCCCAGCGGGCTCAGCACATCGTGCGCGACCCGGCTGGCGAACAGCTCCAGCTCTTCCGCGCGCTGTTCGACCAGCTGCGCATAACGGCGAAAAAAACGCGCCAGCAGCAGCGCCGCGCCGATGGTCAGCAGCACGCTGAGCCCGTCCAGCCCCAGCGCCAGCGCGATCGAACGCCGGCCCAGGAGATCGATCCGGGTGCCGAGCCGGGTCGCCTCCTGGGCGTTGCGCTCGACCAGCCGGACCACGGCGTCGTCGACCGCGTCGGCCGCCGGCTTGACCCGCCGCTCGAGGATGTCGAGCGCGGTCGCCGCCTGGCCGGCGCGCGCTGCCTGCAGCGCGCGGTCGAGATCCTCGGTGAATCCGGTGTGTAGATCCGCGGCCAGCGCGCCGAGCTCGCGCTCGCGCGGCAGCGCCGGCATCGCGCGGTAGGCCTGCCACTCCCGCTGCAGCCGGCTCTTTGAGGCCAGGATCGAGGCAAAGAGCGCATCGCCTGCGGCGGCTGCGGCGCCGGGGCCGACGTCGGCGCTGCTGCCGGTGCCGGCCGGAGCCGACGCCTGGGCGGACTCCTTTACAGGGGCTCCGCGACGCGGCGGCGCCGGCCGCGCGCGCTCCCGCTGCCGCTCCAGGGCGCGGTCGATCTCGTCGTCTGCCAGCCCGACCAGCCGGCGCGCCTCGCTGCGAAATCCCTCCAGGTGAACGATGCTGGGCGCGACCGTCCCGGTGATGAGCGCGGCATCACGCCGGATGCGCACGTCACTCCACTCCGACGCCACCGTCGCCATCAAGAAGCTCCCCGCGACACACGCGAACCCCGCCACCAGCGCGCGGGCTGAAGGTGTGACGTGCTTCCGCGCCATGGCTCTTGATTGTGTCAGGGCCGGGGCCGGCGGCAAGGCGCGGCGAACGGGCGCTGTCGATTGATCCGACCCTGATCGATGTGGTAGCGACTCAACAGTTCCAGAAGCTGGTGCCGGGTCATCGCCGAGAGTCCATCCATGCCAGCCGAGAACCACCCCGCACCAACCCCGGCCGCGCAAGCGCCGCCACCGGCCCGCCCCTCTCCGCACCGGAGGGTCGTGGGCCTGCTGTCGTTCCTGGCATTGGCCGGCACCATCAGCACAGCGCTCTGGATCGGCGCGGCCCACCTGCCCGACCCGCGCCGGGCGCTGCTCTCGCACGGCGTCTGGATGGCTCTGCTGGTGTGCGTCGCTCTCACCACGCTGAACCTCATGGTGCGCTGGTTCAGATGGCATTTTCTGATCCGGCGCTTCACCCGGCAGCTGGTCACCCGTGACAGCCTGGCGGTCTACCTGGCGACCCTACCGGCGATCATCACGCCGTTCTTCGTCGGCGAGCTGGTGCGCGTGCTGATCCTGCGCCGCCAATCGGGGACCAGGGCGTCGCACCTGGCATGGGTCTGGCTCATCGAACGCTCGATGGACGCGGCCGTCCTGACGACGTTCTATCTGCTGGTCACCCACCCCGGGCTGGGCCTCCTGGCGCTGGCGGCGCTCGCGGCGCTGACCGGCCTGCTGTTTCGCCTGATCCTCGACGATCATCGGCCGCGCAACGTCGCGGCCATCGGATCGGTGGCGCTGGTGACCACCGTCGCCGCCTGGCTGCTGCCGGCGATGGCGCTGGTGATCACGGTGGCACTCGCCGGTCGGGTGATCCCCTTCCAGGTGGGCGTCGAGGCCTTCTCGGTCGGCACCCTGTTCGGCGGGCTCAGCGGATTTCCGCTCGGGGTGTCGGTGACCGGCTCGACCATGATCGGGGAGCTGCGCGGCGCCGGCGTCCCCACCGAGATCGGCGTCATCGCCGTGCTGGTCTACCGGGTGGGCACCTCGTTCTTTGCGGTTGTGCTGGGCGTGGTCGCCTTCCTGCTGGCGCGCCCGCGCCTGGCGCGCATCATGCGCCAGCGCGCGCCCGATCACCCGGGGGACATCGCCCATTTCGACGAGATCGCTCATGAATATGAAGAGCAGATCCCGCGCCACATCCGCGAGCGCCTGCTGGCCAAGAAGGTCGGGCTCATGCGCGCGTCGCTGGCGGCCGCCGGCATCGAGGGGGCGGCGCGCGGGCTGGACCTGGGGTGCGGGCAGGGATGGTACCTGGGCGCCCTGGCCGAGGTTGGCTTCCGCATGCACGGCATCGACTACTCAGCCGGGCAGCTGCGCAAGGCGGCCGAGAACGCGCGCCAGGCCGTGGCGACGGCCAGCGACCCCGACACCGGCGTCGGCGCGTCGGGGACGGCGGCGGTCGAGGCGCGGCGGCGGCTGTGCCAGGCCGACGCGCAGGCCCTGCCCTTTCCCGACGCCTCTTTCGACTTCGCCTACAGCATCAACGCGTTCCACCACCTGCCGTCGCGCGCGGCGCAGGAGCGCGCGGTGCGCGAGATCGTGCGCGTGCTCCGCCCGGGCGGGGTCTTCATCCTGCACGAGATCAACACCCTCAACCCGGTGTTCCGCCTCTACGTCGGATACCTGTTCCCCTTGATAAAGCAGATCGACGAGGGCACCGAGCGCTGGATCTTGCCGTCCGATCTTCCGGCGGCGCCGGGCGCGGCGTGGGCGGCCGATCGGACGTACTTCACCTTCACCCCCGACTTCGTGCCCAGCGCCCTGCAGCGGCTGCTGGGCGGCGCCGAGCGGCGCCTGGAGCGGTCGGCATTGCGGCGTTTCAGCGCCCACTACCAGGCCTGCCTGGTGAAGGATCCCGGCGACCAGACGGCCCACGAGACGGCTCGCGAGACGGCTCGCGAGACGTGATAAGAA